>NZ_BAAGYU010000006.1:0-999545 GCF_054779135.1 Bordetella tumulicola
TAACCTCGTTCAACCAGGTGTGGTCCGCCGTCTTTTTCAGCGCCGTCAGCGCAGCCGAGCTCGCGTGATATCCCAGGCGCTCTTGCCGCTGGGCCCAAGCCGTCGAGCGAAGATTAAGCATGTGGTTATAGACCACGCGCACACAACCAAACGTGCGAGCCAGCGTGGTCGCTTGCTCGGGCGTGGGATAGAACCGGAATCGGTAGGCGCGTTTGGTTTGCATGCCCAAGATGCTATCCGCGCCAAATCCAATAACTGGATATTCATCCAAGCATCGACTCAAATCAGACCAATCCTGCAGCCTGACGGCTGCGCCTCTTTCCTTCCCGGTATCAATGCCGCGGTTTCACGGAGCAATGGATGAACACACAACGTCGCAATGCCTTGAAAGCGCTTTCTGTCTTGTGCGCAGGCTCCGCCTTGCCCCGTATTGCGCTGGCGCAGTCCGGGTCCTACCCATCAGGTCAGGTCAACGTCATCGTGCCCTATGGCGCCGGCGGCAGCACTGACATCGTCGCCCGTCTGCTTGTCAACGATGTATCTGGGCGTCTGGGCGGCAACTTCGTCACCGAGAACAAGCCCGGGGCGGCAGGCAACATTGGCACCCGCCAGGTCGCCATTTCTCCTGCCGATGGCAAAACGCTGCTGTATTCCACCGCAACGCCTTTCTGCATTAATCCGTACGTCTACCGTACCCTGCCCTTCGATCCCGATAATGACTTCGCGGCGATCTCGCGCACTGCCAAGCTGCCGCTGGTATTGGTCGCCAATGCCGGCCTGGGTATCAAGACGGCTGCGGAGTTCGTCGACTATCTACGCAAGAACCAAAAAAATTGCAGCTTCAGTTCATATGGTGTCGGCACATCCAGCCACATCGCAGGGACGATCTTCACCAAGAAAATCGATGCTTCAGGCGTCCTCCATGTCCCCTACAAGGACATGACGGCAATGGCCGACCTGGCTGCTGGACGCAACACCTTTCATATCGATGCGTGGTCTGCCGTTGCCCCGATGGTCAAAGCAGGTAAGCTGGTAGCACTGGCCGTCTCCAGCAGCGAGCAACTGCCTTGGGCGCCAGAACTCCCTACGCTCGCCAGCGTCATCCATAGCGACTATGACGTCGTCACTTGGCATGCCGTATTCGCCCCGCGCAAAACTCCTGCCGACATCGTCACGTTATTGAACAAGGAATTTCAGAGGTCGCTCGACAAACCCGAAATAAAAAAGACGTTTGCGGAACAAGGCTTTTTGACCTATCCGCCTGCCACGCCAGAGGAAATCGATGCCTTCGTCAAGCACGACAAACAACGCTGGAAAGGCTATGTAGAGGCGGCCGGCATTACGCCGTCGTGATTAAACTGGCGGCCGCTTGCGGCCGCCATCGTCGCCACCTTCTAGCGCCCGCTCAGGATCCAGCTTGCCGCCTTCTCTGCGATCATGAGCGTGGGGCTATTAGTGTTACCGCTGATGATCGTCGGCATCACACTCGCATCGACAACTCTCAACCCTGACACCCCGTGTACCTTTAGATGCGGATCAACGACGGTCATGGGATCATCGGCACGGCCCATTTTTGCAGTCCCGACGGGATGAAAGATCGTCGTCGCGATATCACCGGCAAGCCGGGCAAGCTCTTCGTCTGTCTGAAATTGCGTGCCAGGTTTGTATTCAAACGGCTGGTAGCCGGCCAAGGCGGGCTGATTAACGATATTGCGCGTAATCCGCAGCGAATCCGCAGCCACCTTACGATCCTCTTCGGTACTGAGGTAGTTGGGCCGGATGGCAGGTGCCTGCGCGGGATCCGGTCCCTGTATCTGTACCGTCCCCCGGCTGGTGGGATTCAGATTGCACACGCTGGCCGTAAAAGCATTGAAGGTATGCAGAGGCTCCCCGAAAGCGTCCAGACTCAAGGGCTGAACATGGAACTCAATATTCGGATAAAGCTTCGAAGGATCGCTGCGCGTGAAAGCCCCCAGTTGCGAAGGCGCCATACTCATCGGGCCGCTGCGACGCCAGGCGTACTCCAGCCCGATCTTCGCTTTTCCCCACAAGGTGCTAGCGATCTGATTCAGTGTGCGAGTGCCGTCTACTTTATAAACCGTCCGAATCTGCAAGTGATCTTGCAGATTCGCCCCTACACCGGCTTTGTCCAGTAGCACCTCAATCCCATTTTGCTGAAGCAATGCACCTGGGCCGATACCCGAGAGCTGCATCAATTGCGGTGTACCAATGCTACCCGCGGCGAGGATAACCTCACATCGTGCCTGGACATGCTGCCGGGCACCCGCACGAATCACATCGACACCCTTGCAAGCCAATCCGCCATCGCTGGCGCGCCCCAAGTCCAGGCGCACAACCTGCGTGTGCGTCCAGAGTGAGAAATTGGCACGCGCCATGCACGCCGGTCGCAGAAACGCCTTGGCGGCGTTCCAGCGCCAGCCCGCCTTCTGATTCACTTCAAAATACCCGACGCCCTCGTTATTCCCCTGATTGAAGTCGTCGGAGGCAGGAACCCCCGCCTGCTGAGCAGCCTGCGCAAAGGCATCGAGAATATCCCAGCGAAGCCGCTGCTTTTCCACCCGCCATTCGCCACCGTTACCGTGAAAGCGCGCAAAATCAGAGTTGCTTTCACGATCGGTTCGGTTGCCATCGAGTCGATAATGATCCTCGTGCCGCGTGAAATCCGCTAAACAGTTTTCCCACGACCACGCGGCCTCTCCCGTACTGTCAGCCCAGCTGTTGTAATCGCGCTCCTGGCCTCGCATATAGATCATGCCATTAATGCTGGAACACCCACCCAACGTTTTACCTCGCGGATAGCGCAGCGACCGGCCGTTCAGCCCAGGATCAGGCATCGTGTTGTAGAGCCAATCGGTACGGGGGTTACCTATGCAATAGAGATAACCGACGGGGACATGTATCCAGTGATAGTTATCCTTACCCCCCGCCTCAATGAGCAGCACGCTCTTGCGACCATCAGCCGATAAGCGATTCGCCATCAAGCAACCCGCTGTGCCAGCCCCGATGATGACGTAATCGAAGGCATTGTCCGCCATTCTTTTCTTCATTCCCATGTCTCGTCATACCCGCAGATAATTATTATGTCGTAGAGATTCACATCAACGGTGTTAATGCCCCTCTCCGATCAAGCGCTCAGTTTGACGACAAGAAACGACATGATCCAATGAGAAATGCTTGCCACCTTTATAAGTATCACAAATAATAAGAGCTATGCCGAGCCCCGTCCATCTGCCTATTGATCCCCAAGCGCTACGCACGTTCACCACCGTGGCGCGCATCGGTAACATCACCCGTGCCGCGCAATGCCTGCATCGAAGTCAGCCCGCGATCAGCCTGCAAATCAAGAACCTGAACGAGGCCACTGGCCTCAAACTGTTTCATCGCACGCACCAAGGCATGGTGCTCACATCCGAGGGCGCTGCCCTACTTCCCCTAGCGGACAAAGTGCTCAACGCCCTGACCGAGTTTTCAAGCGCCGTCGCCGCATTACATACCACTGCTCGTGAACAATTACGGATTGGCACCATCCTTGATCCCGAATTCACCCGCATCGGCTCCTTTTTACTCAGCCTCGCCAAATCCTTCCCCCAGATCGAGACGACGCTACAGCAGGAAGTGAGTGGTGAAGTCCTGGCCCGTGTTGAACGCGGCGAACTGGATGTCGGCTTTTACCTCAATCCCCCCGATGCGCTGGCGAGCAAATCAATCATCCGTAAAACGCTGACGCGTTTCGTCTATCGCGTGCTGGCGCCCGCCGGATGGGAAGACAAAGTCCGAGGTAAAGACTGGGCAACACTGGCAACACTGCCATGGATCGCCACCCCACCGTCTAGTGTCCATCATCGCTTGCAACGACGGGTATTTGGGCCAGACTCACTCACGGGCCTGGAGCCCCATCGTGTTGCACTGGTGGATCAAGAGCCTTCGATGCTCGATCTCGTACGCAGTGGCATGGGACTATCGCTGGTACGCGATTCAATAGCCACCCACGAGTCGCAGACACGGGGGTTAGTGATTGCCGACCAGGTGTCGCTTGAATGTGAACTCAGCTTTGTGTGCCGCGCCGAGCGCGCGACGGAACCCGCGATAACAGCGGCCTTCGACACGGTTGGCAAGATATGGAATTCAACAGCGAAAGCTGTACTCGCACAAGGCGGGTTGTAAATGGTGTCCGGATCTGCAGTACTAAAAAGGCACCGATAACGGTGCCTTTTGCTTTTTCAACGTCGCTGTTCAGTCCGCGACTATCAGTGCTTCCAACCGCGCATCCAGTCCGACGACCTCAGCGATCCCAATATGAAATGTGTTTTCAAGTAGGCCCTTGATTTCGTCAATGGAATGGAGCTTTCGTTTTTCCATCTCGCCCGCTCGCGGATAAAAAGAATACAGCGTGTCATGCAGCACATGGCGCCCCTCCTTGGCGGCGCGGGCGGCCACTAGATGGGTGACGAAGTGTGAAGCGGGATGGCGCGATACGTACCAGTTGCTGACCTCATAGTCTGGCAAATAGTTCGGCGTCAGATCAAACGCATAGAGAATCCGCCACGCCTCTTGAACTCTTGTTTCAAGGCGATAGACCCCGTTGTCGCGAGTCAAGCGATACTGTCCATGCGGCGTATCCTGGACTTCATCCATGGCAAAGCGTATGGGTACCGTCAAGGTCATGCCGCCGAAACCGGTATCGGCAATCCATTGCTGACCATCCGCCTCCACCAACAGCAGCATGTGAGTACGCGGCGCGATAACGTCATCGGGTACGTTCAACCGAACGCGTGCAGCCAAGCCGGTCGTCTTGAAACCAACCTGCTCCAATATGTACTGAAACAGGATATTGTGTTCATAACAATAGCCGCCGCGCCCGTGAACGGTGAACTTTTCCAGTAGGGAAGCCACGTCAAGCCGCATCTCCATTGCCGTGAACGGTGACAGATTTTCAAAAGGAATAGTCTGCGTATGTCGGAAGTGCAGTTGGTAAAGCGTGTCAAAAGACGGCGCAAGTACGCCGTCATAATGAATAAGATCCAGGTAGGGCGAAATATCGATTTTTCTTTCCATACTGACACTATGCTCCCGGAAGGGTGGCGCCGGTGGCCTCTTGAATGGCACGCACACAACGCAACAAAGATGGTGCAACTTCGCGTGCGAGGATTTCGGGGCCGAGCTTGAAAGCCGGCCCACCACAATTTACTGAATAGATCTCGCCGTTGGGCATGACCAAAGGGACGGCTATTGCATTGACGTCCTCGTGCCAATCTCCGAGCGAGGACACGTACCCCAGCGTTTGATACTGAGTTATGGCCTGTTGAAGCGGCAATGCCATCGCAGGCCATTGCTGCGCAAATTGCACGCGGAGCATTTGAATCAATGGTTCTCGTTCATCGTCGGTCAGTGCCGCAAGATAGGCACGGCCCGACGCCGATGTCGCCAACCCCAATCGATCCCCCACGCCAATCCTCATCACCAGTGCTGCCGACACTGGGCGGACGGTTTCTAGAAGAACCATGTCGAGCTGGTCCCGCGTGCCGAGGTGTGCGGTCACGCCGGACTCCTCAGCGAATTCGCGCATGTGGGGTCGCGCCTCGGCTCGAATATCCAATCTCCCCAAGTACGAATGACTTAAAGCCATGACACCGGGACCCAACGCGTACCGCTCAGACCCTGGAACGCGCCTCAATAACCCCGAGGTCAGCAATGTACTGATTAGACGCAAAGCAGTCGGCTTTGGAATGGATGTGCCCTCAGAAACCTCCTTAAGCGTCAGCGCTGACTCACTCGCCGCAACCCATCGCAGTACAGCCAGGCCACGCGCCAGCGCAGTCACCTCACCATCCACAGTCTCAACAGAAGTTGCCTCGTTCATTTTCCGATCAACGCCGTTTTTGAAATTAAAGTCCATTGAGCGAATTTTACCGACTTACGAAAAATCTTGCGGCCGCATAGTTAATCATTATAATGAAATTACATTCCATTAAATGGAGGCCATTATGAGTTTACGGGTATCACCGATCACGCCCGAATTTGCCGGAGAGGTGTTCGATCTCGACCTGTCGCAACCACTCAACAAACAGCAAGTGGAAGCCATTGATAAAGCGATGGATCACTACGCGGTTCTGGTATTTCGCGATCAGGACCTCTCACCCGAGCCTCAACTGCGTTTTGCCGAGAATTTTGGAAATCTGGACCTTGGTTTCAAAAAAATATCGAAATCACCAGATAGACTGAACCATGCCGCGGTTCTGGATATCTCCAACGTTGACGCAACTGGAAAGGTCGCCGACAGAAACCATCGGAAGATTATCGGGAATCTGGCCAATCAACTCTGGCATAGCGACAGCTCCTTCCAAACGCCTCCTGCCCGCTATTCAATGCTCCACGCCGTCGTCCTGCCTAGCGACGGTGGAGAAACCGAATTTGCGGATGTGCGCGCTGCCTATGACGCACTGCCTGACGTCAAGAAGCGGCAGTTGGAAGGGCTTCATGCTCAGCACTTTGCCCTGCACTCAAGGTTCTTGCTTGGCGACACGGATTACACCGAAGAACAACGGCAGGCCATTCCCGCTGTTGCTTGGCCCCTAGTGCGTGTTCACCCGACGAGTGGCCGATCATTGCTATTCATTGGCTCCCATGCCAGTCACGTCGTCGAGTTGTCTATCGCCGAAGGCCGCTTGCTTTTAATGGATCTTCTCGAACACGCTACCCAACCTCAATTTATCTATCGGCACGCCTGGAAGCCCGGGGATTTAGTGATGTGGGATAACCGGAGCACGCTCCATCGTGGGCGGCCCTTTGATCTATCAGCCAGAAGAGAGCTTCGCCGCACGACGACGCTGGAAACACGCGCCGAATAAAAATCCATCAAATACCAAAAATGAAGCCGCAGAAGCGGCATGAGGAGACATCAATGAAGAACGCGCTCATTGCGGTGGCATTAGCCGTCGGCACCCTGGTGGCCTCCATACCCGCATGGGGTACCGAGGCCTATCCTCCAGGGCCCGTTCACCTTATCGTGCCTTTTCCCCCTGGCGGGCCCACGGATACGCTGGCCAGGAAGATGGCTGACGGTTTGCAAGCCCAATGGAAGCAACCCGTGATTGTCGAGAACAAACCAGGCGCAGGCACGATCATCGGTGTCGACCACGTCGCCAAGGCCAAGCCTGACGGCCAGACAATTGGCATCGTGATTAGTGCGTTCACGATAAATCCGTCGGTCCGCAAGGCGATGCCATACGACACGCTGAAGGATCTACAAGGCATCACACAACTTGCAGAGTCAAGCCTTGTCCTGGTCGCGCGCGCTGATGCGCCGTTCAACTCGGTAGAAGAGCTCATTCAAATTGCAAAAAAGAATCCTGCCAAGCTGACGTACGCGTCGCCAGGCGCTGGCACCTCAACGCATTTGGCGGGCGAGCTTTTTAATAAGATGGCGGGCATCAAGCTCATCCACGTTCCCTACAAGGGAAGCAGTCCCGCTCAAACCGATCTGATCGGTGGTCAAGTAGACCTGATGTTCGATGTCATGCAATCTGCATTACCCATGGTCAAGTCAGGTCGCCTGAAAGTGATCGCCTTGGCGTCATCAAAGCGTGATCCCGCCTTTCCGGATGTCCCCACCATTAACGAGACCGTCAAAGGATACGTTGTCGGCAGCATGTTTGGATTAGTCACCGCGGCTGCAGTCCCCCATGACACGGTAGAGGCCATCAGCAGGGCTTCAGCAGAGGTACTCAAGTCCCCGAAAGTCAGTGCCTCACTTGCCGACTTGGGAATGGTCGTGGTCTCATCGCCACCAACAATTTTCAACCAGTTTCTAAAAAGCGAGGTAGCCAAGTGGCAACGTGTCGTTCAAGAAAGCGGCATCACGCTTGAATGAACGAAAAACATCAGCGTTGAATACTCATCGTCGACAACGAAAGACCCCGCGACTCCCGAACACTGATTAACGTTCAATGTCTGATTGGCGGGCCTTCACGAACTCGACAAAGGCGCGTAGCGGCGCCGGCAGGTAGCGGCGTCCCGGATAGTAAAGAAATGGGCCGGAGAAGCTGCCCCACCACTCCTCCAAGATAGGAACCAGTGCCCCGCTGTCCAGTTGCGGACGCAGCCAATCCTCGAAGAGATGGATCACGCCACAGCCGGCTACAGCGGCTTCGATCGCCAGCTCTACGCCGCCGCCCAAACGGACCACCAGCGGACCAGTGGGCTCAATGGTGACGATCTTCCCGTCACGCTCGTACTGCCATGCTGACATCGATCCGCTAGGGAATCTGCCACGTAGGCAGGCGTGTTGCAGCAGGTCGCTCGGCTGCAGAGGCACGCCTCGCGCAGCCAAATAGGCGGGTGCAGCGGCGGTCGCCATCCGTTGCCGACGCGGACCGATGGGGATGGCAATCATGTCTTGCTCAAGCCGCTCCTCGTAACGGATGCCGGCATCACAACCGGCGGCCAGTACATCAACGAAGGACTCCTCGACGGCGACATCCAGCATGATGTCTGGATAGGCTTTCATGAATTCCGGAACGATCGCGGGCAGCACCAACCGTGCGACACTCGCCGGTACATTCAATCTAAGCGTGCCGGCCGGATGATCGCGGAATCCGTTGACAACGTCCAACGCCGCCTCAACTTCATCAAGCGCCGGGCTAAGTCGATCCATCAGCCGTGCGCCGGCCTCGGTCAACGCGATACTGCGGGTGGTGCGATGGAGCAGGCGCACGCCGAGCCGGGTCTCCAGCCGTCGCATAGCGTCGCTCAGCCCAGAGGCACTCAGACCCGCCTGTCTCGACGCCTCGCGGAAACCACCTGCCCGGGCTACCGCCAAGAACGCGGCCAGATCGCCAAGAGCTGCCAGAGCACTCAAATTAGCAATGCCACGCGCCTCATCTCCCTTTGTTTCGTGCAATGCTGTCTCCGCAGAAAACCAACTGTACGAAATTACGTACGACCTGTACAAAATATACAGTATTGTCGTACAGACAAGCGGCGCATACAGTCTTTCCAACGACGACCCATCGGTCAAATTCTCAAGGAAAGACTACATGAGCAATCTCGGCAATCCCTCTGCGTTCGCCAGTACGTATCGGCTCGGCACGCGCGTCGTAAAACGCATCGGTTATGGTGCAATGCAACTCGCGGGCCCTGGCGTCTTCGGCCCACCGAAGGATCGAGCAGCGGCCGTCGCACTACTGCGCGAGGCGGTGAATATGGGCGTCAACCATATCGATACCAGCGACTTTTATGGGCCCCACATCACTAACCAGATCATTCACGAGGCACTGCACCCCTACTCTGACGAGCTGACGATCGTCACCAAAGTCGGCGCTCGGCGCGGCGAGGATGCCTCTTGGCTGTTCGCACAATCCGCTGCGGAACTGACGCAGCAAGTTCACGATAACTTGCGCAATCTCGGACTGGACCGATTGGATGTGGTCAACCTGCGCAGCATGCTGGACGTCCATGAGCCAAAGGAAGGCTCTCTAGAACCGCAAGTGATCGCGCTGGCAGAACTACAACACCAGGGGTTGATTCGCCATATCGGCCTGAGTAACGTAACCGCCAAGCAGATCGACGATGCGCGACGCATCTGCGACATCGTCTGCGTACAGAACCAATACAACGTCGCGCATCGGGACGACGATGCGCTGATCGACCAACTGGCTCGCGAAGGCGTGGCCTACGTGCCGTTCTTTCCGCTGGGCGGCTTCTCTCCCCTACAGTCGGATGCACTATTGGCCGTGGCGACCGAGATTCGTGCGACGCCAATGCAGGTCGCGCTGGCTTGGCTACTGCAGAGATCACCAAATGTGCTGCTGATTCCGGGGACATCCTCGATCGCCCATCTCCATCAGAATCTCGCAGCCGCCTCGGTGGCGCTATCAGAGGAGACGTTGGAGGTACTGAATAAAATTGGAACCACGAGCAGCGGGAAAGCGGATGCTTATTGAGGCGATCTCTGCCCGATTGTACGCGTGTCGTGACCGCGCTGGCGGTGGGCTGCGCGGCTCCGTTTCAGGCCGGGACCGTCCTGTCACGCACAGCCACTGTCGTTTATTTCAAATGGCGGTTTGCTCAGAAAAAGCCTTATGCCAAGAGTGAATCTCATATTTTTCCCGCAGTCCATGCAACCAGAATGGATCTGTGCGAAGCAAATCTTCAATAACACTTTTACTGTCGCATTGAACGACCCACAATGCCCCTATGGCATCAGATTCTGGGTCCAGCCGTAGAGAGCCACCGACAAGAATTACCTCACTGTGCACGCGGAGCCATTCAAGATGCGCGTTTAACAAGCGTTTGCGCACATCAAGCCGGTCGGGTCTGTCGTAGAAACGGACTGCGAACAACATTACGCCACCTCATCAAAGAGTCGTTGGCCTGATAAAGAATCCAGTCAAGCACGGGCAGCGGCTAAACTGGGGCAACGGTTTTCACGTGTTCCTCATCATGGCGCCTCAACCCGAACCTTACGTTCCCCGCCACATCGCTCACATCGACACCTGGCGCAACGCCGGCTATGCGGTCAAGATCTACGGCATCCATCACGATCCGTACTTGGCGGGCCCTATCCTGTCCGATGCCGTCGTCGCCTCCGTACGCACCGCTGTGTATGCCGTACTTGACGAGCATTCTACCGATGCGCGCGGCCATGGCCTAGGATTCTGCATCGTGCACGTAGGTCAGGAAGCCGTATGGCTATTGGTGGACTGGTGGATCTCAGGCGGCATTGTGTGCCAGCGTATGCTGTCCGCGCCGCTGACGCAGCCGGACATTTTCACGCCAGTAAGTGCACCGGCGCTGGCCTGCGTCTGGGAGTTGGTGGTCACTGCACACGAGCGTAACGCGTGGGTGCGACACATGCTGACCGCCAAGCCCGATGCGCGCGCTTACCTCGACGACACCTTGCCCGCGGGCCGATACTAAAGCGCGGGGATGAACTCCGAGCGCGTACTGTTGGCGGCGGAAGCCGGATTTCGCGCCTGCGAACGCGCCATCCTGACGCACGGCGGCATGGGCTACTCTTGAGGCGTGACCTGATCGCTAAGCCGTTCCGGCCGGAAGATGCGATGTACGCTCCCCACCGAGGACAGGCGGCGGGATAATTTTCCTCTCAGCTAACACTTGAAGCCAGTGCTTCACGCACTCCTCGGTGTCTAGCACTTGCGTGAAGCCCGCCTGTTTGACCTTGACGGTGCTGACAAACGCTGGGGGTGGAGCCGAAGTCAACCCGTATCCAAATCGCGCGTCCGCTGAGTAATGCGATTGGCCAAGCAACTGGTCCATGCTCATCGGCCTCAATCCGTGCTTCTTAACGAGATTCGCCCACATACTGGCTCGGCTAGGTAGGTACTCGGCCAGGCACAACGGTGTGTCTGGACCCAGCTCAACGTTGAGAAACTCAGCCAGGCCTGGCCATAGGTCCCTCCAACTGAACACCTCACCATTGGTCAGGTTGTAATGCTCGCCCCAAACGTTCGCATCGCTTGCAGCCCAAACGGTCGCGTTGCCAATCAGGCGAGCATCCACCGCTTCGCGCGGATATGAAATATGGCCCGGATAACAGAATGGCGTTCCCTCTTCCCGGCATAGCGCCGCGTAGATGCCGATGACAGGTATGGTATTCATGGCGACGCCCACATTGGGGCCAAGCACGATCGTGGGCCGGAAGATCGTCCAACCAAACCCGGATTTGGCTGCTTTTTCGCGCAGGTAGTCCTCTTGAAACCAGTATGAATTGGGATGATCATCGCGCGGCTCCCGCTCACGCGCGGGGGTGCGAATGGGATGCAGGTGAACACCATAGGCCTTAGTGCCCTGCAACAGGGTCACATGCTGCAGATGTGCGACCTGCGACAACGGCTCGATTACATTCTTGATCATCGTCAGGTTGGTGGACATCTGCTCCGGGTCTTGCCAACCCGATATCAACGTCGGCTTTTCGTAGACTGCGGCATAGACCACATGGGTTACCTGGGGCAACGATGAAAAAGCCTCGCGGCAGGCTTGGGGATCCTGCAAGTCCACCGCCAGGTGGGTGAAGCCCTTGGTGCTAAAGACCTCGGGGCGCCGCCGCGACACCGCAATGACATCCCAGCCCGCATTCAAGAATGAATCAACAGTGGCGGTTCCGACCAACCCGCTGGCCCCCGTGACGAGTACGGTACGTGACATGGTTCTATCAATCCATCACAAGGTTGATCTGTTTGAACAACTCTTTGAAGCGAGCATGCTCATCCATCATTCGCTTGCCGAAGTCTGCGCGGGAATCCGAAGCCGCGACAATACCGAGGTTCGAAAATTTTTCTTGGACCTCAGGGGTGTTAACCGCCTTGTTTATCTCGTCATGCAAGCGGTCCAAGATTTCGGGAGGTGTCCCCGCCGGCGCGACGATGCCATACCAGGCAACACTTTCCGCGCCCGGCAAGCCAGCCTCGGCGACCGTTGGCACGTTAGGCAGCAAGGGGGAACGCTTGACGTCAGCCACGGCGATCGCACGCAGTTGACCGGATTTCACGAAGGACAGAATGGGAGGCACGCCGCTGATCACCATAGAAGTGCGGCCACCCAGCGTATCGGTAATGGCTTCGCTATTGCCTTTGTACGGTACATGCAGGATTGTGGTTTTCGACAAATGCTGGAACATTTCCCCGGCGATGTGGCCGCTGGTCCCCATGCCAGCCGACGCAAAGCTCACCTTATCCGGATTGGCCTTGATATAGGCGATCAGCTCTTGCAAATTATTCACTGGCAGCGAAGGGTTGACCAGTAAGACATTGGGACCCGTAGCAACCATCGCAACCGGTGCCAGGTCTTTCATAGCGTCGTAAGGCATCTTGGCGCGAGCATTCGGATTCACGGTGATGGGTCCGGCCGAAGCAAAGCCAATGGTGTAGCCATCCTTATCGGCTTTGGCGACAAAGTCGGTGCCGAGATCCCCACCTGCACCCGGTTTGTTCTCCACGACGACGGACTGGCCCAATTGCTCAGACAAGGGCTTGGCTATCAGGCGCGCAATAATGTCAATGGAGCTACCCGGACCATAGGTCGCAATAAGACGGATTGGGCGTGAAGGCCAGTTAGATGCTGCTTGGGCCGCGGTCATGGCGACCAAGCCCAGCGCAAGGCCAGCAATCAATCGATGCAGAATCATGATGTGTCTCCTGAGAGGTATGTTGTAGTTAGTTGATGTGGGAATACATCGGTCTGCCGGGATGAGGCAGACGTGCTCGAAGGATGACGCCCTGTTCGGCTTCGGTGATGTAGAGATCGCGTCCGTCTTTCCCACCAAAAGCAACGTTAGTGGTGCGCATGCCCGCACACGAGCGTATGCGGTGTAGCGGCTCGCCCAGCGGACTGAACAACCAAACGGTACCGGCCTGGGCATGCACAACCGCCAAGTTGCCGGCTTCGTCCAGCGCCAGACCGTCCGGCCCCGCCGTGCTGCCGGACAACTGAATAAAGCGACTCGCCTTTTTCATGGAGCCGTCAGGTTCCAATCTCAAAGCATAAATAGCGTTGTCATGGGTAATGGCTACGTACAGCACGTTCTCTGCTTTGTTCAGCACGAGGCCGTTGGGCCCGGCGAGCCCATCCATCAACAAGTCCACAGCGTGCCCATCGCTACGCAGTCGGAATACACGGCCGGTGGGATTATTCAGCGCGCTCTCACCCTGGTCGGTGAAATACAGGTCGCCATTCGATGCAAAGAGCAAATCATTCAAGCCCCGCAGCCCTTCGCGCTGCACATGCTGCAGATAGGGATGTATCGTCTTCGCCTGTGGATCAACCAGCATCAAACCATGAAGATGATCCGCTACAAAAATTCGGCCATCCTGATGAATTTTCAGGCCATTAGGCTCGCCAGCGTAGCTGACAATGACTTCGAAATTGCCTTTCGGATCGACCCGCAGGATGCGGCCATGCGCCAGATCCACGCACCACAGGTTACCCGCGCGATCAAAAGCCGGACCCTCCAGAAATGAATGCATCTTCGTGTGGCGCGCAGCGAGCCAAGAGGAAGGCTGATCGGTTAGATACAGGGATTCAGGCAGCTTGGCAAAAATTTCGGTTTGCAATAGTTCCGCGGGGGGATACATATCGGCCTCTCAAGATGTCAACGGGTTGTCCGGCAACTCTATGCCCAACAACAGCGCGCTTAGCGATTTACCATGGGGATCCAGGCGCAGCGAACGCGTCACGCCGCCCGCCAGAACATTGGGAATGACAAAGTTCAGGGCCTTTAAACTCTCGACCTCGTAGCGCCGAACCGACCCCGCGCCCAGGTGTGAAAATGCCTGCTCAACGCGTTCCGCGGTCAACTCGCGACACAGCGTTCGCCAGCCCGCATCGTCATACGCAATAACGGCTATGCTGGACGTGTTGCCCTTATCGCCAGCGCGCGCATGCGCAAGGTCATAGACCAAAGTTCCCATCGCTATGCTCCTACCGTCATCACTTCGGGGTGGACCCAGTCGCGGGGAATGAGTACTGCGTCCACGGCGATGATCTCCTTGGTGCCTACGTTGACGGGTCCGCCCGCACCATAAGGTCCTTGCATATTCAACTGTCGGACATGGTCGCCCAGCAAATGAGCGCTTTTCTTGTCTGCGCATCGCGCAGCGACGCGCAAGCGCACCTCGTAGGGATCGCTCACCATGGCGGCCGAGTGTTCCCCGTGCAGGCTGCTGATGCCTATCAAGTCGACCTGAAACTCGCTGGCCTGGCCGCCATCTAAGCGAAAGCGCTCTTTCACTGTCTCGGCTGCCAACTGGGCACGAGCGACAGCGTTGATGCCAGCATAGGCAACCTCGCCTGTGCCGATCCAGCCATCCAGGTACCCGACCACCACCTTGTAGCTATCGGTGCGTGAACGAGCGCTGATACCGCGTACCGCCACGCGGTCTGGCGTCAGCTCTTCAAAATGCAGGCCCTGCAGCGACAGGACACAATCAGGGGTGATATAGGCGCTGGGATCATGAATTTCGTACATGGCCTGCTCAGAGCACGTCATGCGATCCAACCTGCCGCCTGAGCCTTCCGGCTTGCCAATGATCAGCCCGCCATCACCGTAAAGGTCCGCATAGGGATAAGGTAATTCCGCCAGACGCGGTACATCTTTCTTGCCGGGATCGGCAAAATAGCCACCCGTGACCTGGGCAGAGCACTCCAGCAAGTGCCCCATTATCGTGCCGGCGGCAAGGCGCGGCAGATCGTCATAGGCCCACCCGTGATGGTGTAGCGCCACGCCCAAAAACAAGGATGGATCTGCTACGCGCCCCGTCATCACGACATGCGCACCCGTGGCCAGCGCATCGCGGACGACATCGGCACCCAAGTAAGCGTTGGCCGAAGCCAGACGAGGCAAGACTTCTTCCAAAGGCAAGCCACGATCCATCAACAATAACTCAGGATGCAAGCGCACGCGGTCGATCACGTCGTCACCGACTACAGCAGCGCATTGAAGCGCTTGCCATCCTAATTCCCGGCCGATGTTCAGAGCAGCCTGCGCGGCACCAATCGGATTCGCGGCGCCCATGTTGGACACCAAGCGCACCCCATTTTGTTGACACAATGGCAGAAAGGCCCGCATACGCTCATCTAGCATTGGGTTGTAGCCTCGGGCACTATCATGCCGGCGTGTAAGAGCCTCTCGCGCAATCGTGCGTTCTGCCAGGCATTCGCAAACCAGGTAATCCAGTTCAGCGTGCTCCAGCAACTGCAACGCCGGGCCGATACGATCATCAGCCATTCCTGCCCCCACGCCGACACGCAGTCGCATACCCTCGTTATTCATACTTGTCCGCCATGTGCTCGTGTGTCCCATCGACGACGCGTCGACCACCTCGCCCAAATGGGAATCCAATTCGGAGTATGAATGTCGTCCAGTAATACTCAAAATGATATATTTAAATCTCGGTAATCACTTTTTTGCATCACCATCATGAGCACGCGACTAACATTGACGATCTACGAACTGGAGGCCGTGCTGCTCGTCGCCGAAACGCTTAACTTTCGCATGGCGGCCGAACGGGCTCACATATCGCAACCGGCACTTAGCAGGCGGGTTCTGGCAGCCGAGCAAAAGCTAAACGCCAAGCTCTTCGATCGCGACAAACATAGCGTGGCACTGACCGATGCCGGTGCCGAGTTGACGCCTATCGCGCAGCGCATGCTCTCAGAGTTTCGAGATTCGCTCAGCGATCTGTCCGAATTCATTGCCGGTCGGCGCGGTAATGTGAACATTTGGGCGCTGCCATCCGTGGCGGCCGCCGTCCTGCCCACCGCGGCCCGGGCACTCCAGCAATCACACCCTCAAGTGCGCTTGGTCATCCAGGCCGCTTCTGCACGCCAAGTCACTCAGGCGGTGGCCGAGGGTAAAGCGGATCTCGGTATTTCGATCGAAATAGCAGATCAGCCGGCTGATGTGGGGTTCACCGCTCTGCTACAAGAAAACTTTGTATTGATTTGCCCAGCCGATGATCCGCTGGCGAAAAAGCGGAAAGTAGATTGGAGCGTATTCGCCACGCGGCCCTTCATCGCAAGCGGGCCGGCCAGTAGCATTCGACACGTTACGGATCGAATACTGGCAGCTTCAGGTCGACTGCCCGATGCGCACTACGTGGCCGACAACATCTCAGTCGTCGGCGCCATGGTGGCAGAGGGAATTGGGGTGGCCGCCGTACCAGAACTGGCGCTGAGGCTAATGGATACGACACGACTAGGAAGCGTGGCGTTGCATTCACCTAGCGCTACGCGGGAAATCGGAATCCTGGTGAAAAAACGGCGCTCTTTGTCAGCAGCGGCACTGCAGTTTATTGCTATGTTGCAGCAGGTCATTGCCGAGCTTCCAAAGGAAAGCGCCCCAATCCCTATGCGACATCTACGCCCGCACAAAGGCCAGTAGGTCGGGGTTGATGGTATCGGCGTTGACGGTCAGCATGCCGTGCGAATAGCCCTTGTAGATCTTCAGCGTCCCATTTTGCACCAGCTCGATCTGTTTCAATGCGGCGTTGGCATAAGGTACGACCTGATCGTCGTCGCCTTGCATGATCAGGGTCGGAACGGTGATGGCCTTGAGGTCCTCAGTCTGATCTGTTTCAGAAAAAGCCTTGATCCCTTCGTAATGGGCAAGCGCACTGCCCATCATTCCCTGGCGCCACCAATTGTCGATGACCGCTTGCGAGACCTTGGCGTCCGGCCGGTTAAAGCCATAAAACGGGCCCGAGGCAACCGCGCTGAAGAATTCAGCACGATTGGCCGCGAGCGCAGAACGAAAGCCGTCGAAAACCGAGATCGGTGTCCCCTCCGGATTATTTTCCGTCTTTACCATCAGAGGGGGAACCGCGCTGACCAGCACGGCCTTGGCGACACGCCCCTGCGGTTGGCCATACTGCGCGACATAACGGGCCACCTGGCCACCACCGGTGGAATGGCCAATGTGGACAGCGTTCTTCAAATCGAGAAATTCGGCCACTGCCGAGGCATCGGCGGCATAGTGATCCATGTCATGGCCGGTGGCGATCTGCGAGGAACGGCCATGGCCGCGCCGGTCGTGCGCAACGACACGGTAGCCGTTCGCCAGGAAGAACAACATCTGGGTATCCCAGTCATCCGATGAAAGAGGCCAACCGTGATGAAACACGATTGGTTGAGCCTCCTTGGGGCCCCAGTCCTTGTAGAAAATCTCGGCGCCATCCTTGGTCTTGATGAATTCGCTGCTCATTTGCTACCTCCTATAGAGGATTTACGAGGTTTGGCCTTTGCAACTGCTATCGCTGCAACGCAGGTAATGGCCACGATACCTGCTGCCCGACAAGCAACGCGCGACTAGCGGCGATAAATCTCAGCCCATACTAACAACAAAAACCCGCGTCTCGATAGAGGATCGCGGGCTCGATTTTGGGTACTGCTGAATACGGAGTTTATTTGGGCAAGCGCTACTGGACTTCCTTGTCCACGTGCTGGACCACCAGATCGATGACACGTGGCGTGTTCTTCGATGCCAACGCCTCGATGATCGCGCAGTGCTCCTGGTGCAGCGTTTCGCGGCTTTCCGGTACAAAACCGTAGACCCTCCAGGCCTGCGTCCATAGCTGATGGATCTGCCGCTGCATGGCAGAAAGGATGGGATTGCCTGCCAACTCGGCGACCTTGGCCTCGAAGCTCAGATCCAGGCCGGCGTTCTCCTCAAACTCGTCTTTCGCCGTTTGGTCCTGGGCATTTTCGTCAATCAGTTCTTTCAGGGCCCGAATGCTGCCTTTGTTGGCCTTGACGGAATAGGCCTCGAAAACCGCGCGTTCGACTGCTGTGCGCGCTGCGATCAGTTGCTGCATGAATTCCGTGTTTACACCCTGCCCCAGCAGCGCATTCAAGTCATCGCCACTGGTGGCGACGGCCCGCTTCTCGACGAAGTAGGTACCGCTGCCCACACGAGTCTCGATACGTCCAGCAGCTTCAAGCACCTTGAGCGCCTGGCGGATCGAAGAACGGCTCACGGAAAAACTCTCGGACAGCTCTCGTTCGGAGGGCAGCTTGTCGCCGACCTGGAATTGGCCGCTGTTAAGCAGATTCTCGAGCTGCTGGCAGACCTCCTGGAAGATGTCTGTGCGCTTGATGGGAAGCATTGAAAAACGGGGCTTGCTCATGTGGGCTCGATGCCGAAGATCCGAAATAGGGGACTCGGAACTTTACCATTCTTCGGCAAAATGGTCCGTCCACTTTCTATACCTTGCCTCTTATCGCCGGTCAATTAGGGTAAATATGGTTAAATTGGATAGTTGTCAGACCACTATTGATCAGATAGCATTCCACTTAGTCAACTTACCCGTGGGCAGTGAATTGCGCGCGGACAGCAAAACCAGGAGACAACAGCGATGTACAGAAGCAATTTTGAACCCGGATCTACCCGTTGGGCGGTCCGGCGCAGCCAGTGGCGCAGCATGGGCATCCGTGAAGAGGACATGGAAAAACCCAAGATCGCCATCATCAATACTTCAAACAAGCTCTCGTGCTGTTATATCCATCTGGATGCCATCAGCGCTCTGGTCCAACAAGCTATCCGCGATGCCGGTGGCCTGGCCTTCGAAGTGCGCACCGTTGCGCCCAGCGATTTCGTCACCAGCGCCGGTAAAAAAGCGCGCTATCTCATGCCAACCCGCGACCTGATGGTCAACGAGGTGGAATGCATGATGGAAGGCGCGGTTCTGGACGGCATGATCTGCCTGTCTTCTTGCGACAAGACCACACCTGCCCATCTGATGGCGGCGGCGCGCCTGGACGTCCCTTCCCTGCTCTTGACCTGTGGCTATCAGATCGGTGGCAAGTGCTCCAACGAGAAGTTCGAGGATCAGTTCTTCGACATCGACGATGTCTACGAGCAAATCGGTGCGTTGGCGACCCGCACGATCACACTCAAGGATCTCACCGATATGACGGATGTGGCGATCCAGTCACCCGGCGTCTGCGCCGGCCTGGGCACTGCGAACTCCATGCATATCGTGGCAGAGGCCATGGGCATGACCTTGCCCGGCAACTCACCCATCTGGGCCAATGGCCGCCGCCTGAACGAATACGCACAAGCCGCCGGCCGCCAGATCGTCGAATTGACGCGCCACGGAATCTCGGCGCGCAAGATCATTACCGAAGAAGCGATCCGCAATGCCGTCATGATGGTGCTGGCCGTCGGAGGCTCAGTCAACACGGTACGTCACATTGCCGCCATCGCCACCGAAGCCGAGCTACCGCTGGACGTAGTGAAGCTGTATGAGGACTATGGCAAGTCCATCAAGCTGCTGACGGCCGTGCGTCCCAACGGCCCCTTCCGCACCGAAGACCTGGAAGCGGCCGGCGGCACGCCAGCCGTCATGAGTCAGTTGCGCGAGCATCTGCATCTGGACGCACTGACCGTCACACGTCAGACCGTGGGCGAGAACATTCGCGATGCACGCGTTAAAGACGACAAGATCATCCGGTCTCTGGCCGACCCGGTCAGCCAGCGGCCTGGCGTCGGCATTCTGCGCGGCAACCTGGCGCCCAACGGCGCCATTGTGAAGTTGTCCGCCGTGCCGGGCGAACGCGCTGAGTTTTCCGGTCCCGCCAATATCTACGAAGGCGAGGACGAAGCCATTGCAGCCCTGGGTCAAGGCCAAATCAATAAGGGCGACGTGATCGTACTGCGCAATATGGGCCCCAGCGGCGGACCAGGCACGGTGTTCGCCTGCAGCTTTGTGGCAGCCCTCAATGGCGCCGGTATCGCCGAGCACGTGGCTGTCGTCACTGACGGTGAATTGTCCGGCTTGAACCGGGGCATCATTGTCGGCCAGTTGATGCCGGAATCAGCAGCCGGCGGCCCGCTTGCCGTGGTCAGGCAGGGCGAGACTATCCATATCGACTTCGTCAACCGCAAGATCGACATGGATGTCCCACAGGATGAGATCGCCCGCCGCCTGGGTGAATGGCGTCCCCGCGAACTCGAACTGGGCGGCGGCAGCAGTACTTATCTCCTGCAGTATGCCCAACTGGTGCAGCCCATCGAGCAGGGCGCGGTGCTGGGCAAACGCAAGGTGCATGCGCACATCTCTTGACCCGTGCGGGTGCCCTTGCCTGGGCATCCGCGCCGGCCAAACCATAACAACGACACACTGAGACAACCCATCATGTCTACGCAAACAGAGGCACAGAAATCCAGGAAAGCGGGTCTCGCAGCATTTATCGGCACCGTTCTGGAATGGTATGACTTCATCATCTATGGCACCGCGGCGGCCATCGTACTGAACAAGGTTTTCTTTCCGAACAGTGACCCGCTGGTCGGCACCCTGGCCGCTTTTGCCACCTATGCGGTGGGATTTCTCGCCCGTCCCCTGGGCGGGCTCTTTCTCGGCTATCTGGGCGACAAGGTCGGCAGAAAGACGGTACTGGTACTGACGCTATTCCTGATGGGTGGCGCAACCACCGCCATCGGCCTGCTGCCGGGCTATGACAGCATCGGTTTATGGGCGCCGGCATTGCTGGTGCTAATGCGTTTGATCCAGGGTTTTGGCGCGGGTGGCGAATACGCAGGGGCCGTAGTGTTGTCGGTCGAGCACGCACAAAAAGGCAAGCGTGGCGCGGCTGGTGCCTGGGCGCCGCTAGGCTTTGCCGCCGCCACGCTGCTGGCCAACGCGGTGTTCTTCTTCTTCCTGAGCGTGCTGAGCGAAGAGCAGTTCATGGCCTGGGGATGGCGCATTCCCTTTCTGCTCGGCGCTGTCTGCGTACTAGTCGGCTACCTTATCCGGCGCAACATCGAGGAGCCGCCGGCCTTCGAGAAAGCCCAGCAGTCGCTACAGACAAAGAAGATCGGTCTGTTCTCGGCCATCAAGCATCATCCGCGCAGCTTCTTCATCGTCATCGGCTCGCGTATGGGCGAGAACGGCTTTGCCTACCTCTACCCGGTATTTTGCGTGTCGTACATGGTGACAACGCTCAAGATGGAAAAATCGATGGCATTGTGGGCTGTGATCATTGCATCGGCCATCCAATTGGTGACGATTCCGTTCTACGGCGCACTGTCCGATCGCATCGGTCGCAAGAAAGTCTACTTGGGCGGCATCATTCTCTCGGTACTATGGCTGGCGCCCTTTTTCATGCTGCTAGACGTGCAGGCCTTCTGGGCCGTGGTTCTGGGCTTCGTGGTCGGCCTGGGTATCGCCTACCCCGCGATGCTCTCGCCGCAGGCGGCCTGGTACGCGGAGCTCTTCGACACCGAGTTCCGTCTCGCAGGCTTCGCCTTCTCGCGAGAACTCGGGTCGCTGCTGGCGGGCGGTCTGGCACCCTTTATCGCGACGGCGCTCTACACCTATTATCAGCATTGGTGGCCCATCGTCGTGTACATGGGCGCCATGGGTATCCTGTCCATGATTGCGCTCGCACTGGGGCCTGAAACCGTGCACAAAGACATCGATTGACGTAGGGGCGACCGCCGTCAACGGCGGCTCGCGCCAATCAAGGAGACACCATGAACAGCAACAACACTGATTTCCCGGCCTGGCATCTCGAAAGCCGCTACGACGCCGTACCCGACCTGCCCGTTCTGGCGGAGGTCGATGTGCTGGTGGTGGGCGGTGGCGCCGCCGGCGTAGCTGCGGCGACGACGGCGGCCGAACACGGCAAGCGGACCATGGTGATAGAACGCTACGGTTTTTTTGGCGGCGCGGCCGTGGCCGGCATGTCGGGGACGATCTGCGGCATGTATCTGGCAAGCGATGTCCACACAGAACCCCGCCAAGTCGTGCAAGGATTCACCGAACGCTTTCGAACCGAGCTGGCCCGCCGCAATGGTGTCACGACACCGCAGCGCTACGGCAAGACTTGGACGGTTACGCACGATCCACTCATGTGGAGTGAGACGGCGGATCAACTCGTCGAGAATGCGGGAGCCAAAACACTCTTCCATACCAGCGTGACCGGCGTCATCGTGGAAAACGACGCGTGCACCGGCGTGATCGTCGAATCGGCCGCAGGACGTTCCGTCATCCTAGCCAAGCGCATCATCGACGCTTCGGGCGATGCTGCCGTCATCGCGCGCGCCGGCTACGGGTATGTCTTCGGCGATCACGGAAAGATCCAGAATCCGACTATGTTCTTCAGGCTCGGCCAGATCGACATGCCGCGATTTCTGGCCTACTGGGGCGAGGACACCATCAACCCGCCCAAGGTCAGCGAGGCGATTCAGCAGGCCGATGCCGACAGGCACTACGATTTGCCTCGCAAGAAAATCTGGATATTCCCAACCACCCGACCCAGCGAATTGCTGGTCAACGCGACCCGACTGACGGCCCGTGACGGCCATATGCTTAACGTCATCGATCCAGAAGACTTCACCGAAGCCGAGATCGCCGGACGCCGCCAGGTGCGTGAGTATGCGGCCTTCCTCGCGCACAACATCCCCGGCTGCGAAGCCAGCTACGTGGTGGATACCGGCACGCAGGTCGGTGTGCGCCAGACCCGCAGCATCGTGGGTGTCGAGACGCTGACCAACGACGACGTGCTGTCCTGCCGCAAGCGCGATGACGGCATCTGCAGAGTACCGTGGCCGATCGAGCTACATGCGGGTGAAAAACCCAAGCTGCACTGGTTGCTGGATGACTACTACGAGGTGCCCTATCTGGCCCTGGTCCCTGAACAAGGCGAGAATCTGATTGTCGCCGGCCGCTGCCTGAGCGCCGAACACGAAGCACTCGCCTCGGCGCGGGTTACCGCCCAATGCTTCGAGTACGGTCAGGCAGCCGCCGTCGCAGCCGTGTTGTCGATCGATACCGGCCGACGCTTGCGCGACATCCCGGGCCAGGAAGTACGCACAACGATGCAGGCATTGGGGAGTGCGCTGTAAGGTGCTGTGAGGCCAAGCGCTTTCATCAAACGACATGCGACGGCGAACACTCAGTTGACGAAATAGCTGCGTGGTGGACAACCAAGGGTGCGCCGAAACATAGCAGTAAAGGCGCTGGGACTGTCATAGCCCAAGTCCATCGCCACCGCAGTGACGCTTTGCCCCGATGCCAGCCTCGTCAGAGCCTCCATCAACCTGGCTTGCTGGCGCCAGCGCTGGAAATTCATTCCCGTCTCGGCAACGAAGTGTCTGGCCAGGGTACGCGAGCTCGCGCCTACTCGCCGCCCCCAGTCATCCAGAGTCAATCGGTCCCCCGGATTGCGCACGATACGTTCGCACACCTCCCGCAGGCGAGCATCGCGGGGCATGGGCAGGTGCAGCGCCGACACAGGTAGTTGACGCAATTCCAGCGCCATCAATTCGCGGATCAGGCGCAGCGCGAGCGAAGGCGGCTGGCCCGCCAGTTCCGCATGCCGCAGGACCAGCTCGCGCATCAGTCGCGACACCCCCACGACGCAACAGCTCGACTTCTGCAGACGCGGGAAACCGCGCGGAGCCAGATCCAGACTGCGCATCATGACCTCGGCACCATACGAGCGGATCTCATGGTCAGTATGAGGCGGCACCCAGATCGCGCGCTCTGGTGGCACAACCCAGCTCCCCTGTGCGGTAGAGACCGACATTACACCTTGTACAGCATAGATCAGGCGGGCGTGATCGTGGGCATGACGAGGCACCAATGCGCGCGCCGGCAGAGTCCTGACGACGACGGAGATAGTGCGAGCGCCTTTCGCGACGTTCAGCGGAGGCATGATGACGAATTCCATGTTGTCCAATTCTAGACGGTGAATGGCCGACACAGCACAGGAAGGACACACAAGCTTGTCTAGACTTCTTGTACGAGTTTCCGGCCAGCGTGCCGGTCCGTCATCCCTACATCTTCAAAAGGACATTTTCGATGCCCCTATTGGTATTAGCACTGCAGTCATGGAGCGGCCATGACTAGAAGCAAACTGATATTGGAAGCCCGCATCAACGAATACATGATGCGAGACAGCAATCCGCACGTCCCCTGGACCCCTGCAGAAATAGCGGACGCAGCCACCCAGGCGCGCGAGGCTGGCGCTGCCATCGTGCATTTCCATGTGCGACGCAGTGACGGTTCACCTGCCCATGACTATGAGACTTACGCCGAGACAATCCGGCTCATCCGTGCCGGCAGTGACATCCTCGTGCATCCTACCCTGGGGCAAATCACGCTGGCGGGAGAGACCACCAGACTCGCACACATCGAGCGGCTGTGCCTAGATCCTGCCTTGAAACCGGACTTCGCGCCCGTCGATCTAGGCAGCACCAATATTGACCGCTATGACGACGAGCACAAGTTCTACGAGACCACAGATCGCACCTATCTGAATTCGACGGGCACGCTGCAAGTGTTCGCGACGCGGCTACGCGAACTTGGAGTCAAGCCAGCGTTTATTTCATGGACAGTACCATTCACGCGCACGCTGGATGCTTTCATGGACATGGGCATCGCCGACGAGCCCGCTTACCTTCTTTTCGAAATGACCGATTCCGGCATACGCGGCGGTCATCCGGGCACTGTGCGCGGCCTGCGCGCTCACGTCGACTTTCTTCCACCTGGCCGTCGCATTGAGTGGACCGTGTGCAACAAGATCGGAAACCTGATCGCACCAGCAGCAGCAGCCATCGAAGAGGGTGGCCATATGGCTGTCGGGCTAGGCGACTACGTATATCCAGAAATGGGCACACCCACCAACGGTGAAGTCATTCGATTCTTCGCGCGCCTGGCGGCCGCGATGGGCCGTGAACTAGCCACTCCGCAAGAGGCGCGGGCCATGCTCGGCATGTCCTGATCGCGATCCACCATAACACGAACATTGCCCCCAACATCGATCCCATCAACGAGGAGACATCATGAAAAAATTCGCCATCGCGTTAGCAAGTGCGACCGTCATGTGTGCGGCATCTCATGCAGCGCACACGCCTGCCCATAATTTTCCTTCCGAGCCAGTGCGAATGATTGTGCCTTTCCCGCCCGGAGGCGGTTCAGATATCGTTGCACGCGTGATTTCCACGACGCTCACCGCGAAATGGAAGCAATCAGTTATTGTCGAGAACAAGGGTGGCGCCGGCGGCAATGTCGGATCGGGATACGTCGCCCACGCGAAACCTGACGGCTACACGCTAATCCTGGGCAATACAGCCACCCATGCGGTAAACCCCAGTCTGTATAAACACCTGTCCTTCGACCTTGTCAAGGATTTCATTCCCGTGGCTTACATCAGCACGGGCCCACACGTACTGGCAGTGAGTCCCAATCTGAACATACACAGCGTAGCCGACCTGGTGCAGCTGGCTCAGGCTGAGCCAGGCAAACTGAACTATGCATCGTTTGGCAGCGGTAGCACAGCACACCTGGCAGGAGAAATATTCAAGAAGGCAGCGCACATATCATGGACGCACGTGCCCTATCGCGGTACCGGTCCAGCCGTCGTAGATTTGATGGGCGGCCAGGTGCAGGCGATGTTCGTGCCAATCGCCGCCGCAATGCCACTCTTGCAGTCAGGTAAGCTGCAGGCCCTGGCGGTGACGAGTCTACAACGATCGCCCTTCCTGCCCAAGATTCCCACAATGGCGGAGCAAGGCTATCCGGGCTTCCAGGCGGACCTCTGGTACGGTTTGTTCGCGCCGGCCGAGACACCTCCGCCAGTAGTCGCGAAAATCGCAGCCGACACACTCGCAGCATTGAAGAACAAGGATGCGCAGGACGCGTTAGCAGCCCAGGGAATGGAAGTCACTGCGCAGGGACCGGACCAATTCCACCCTTTTGTCACGGCCGAAATCGAAAAATGGGCAACCGCCGTGCATGATTCTGGCGCCAAGGTAGACTGACGCATAGGGAAGACACGGCAGATTGAATAGAAGCCACTCCTACTTGTTCCGAACAACAAAAAGCCCGTCAGAAAGTAATTCGTACGGGCTTTTTATCCTATCCAAGACATCCTTGGATTAATTCATCCTTGGTGCGACCGCGAGACTCGAATTTCATAGACAAGCCTATTCCCACGGCGGTGGGTGCAGGAAAGACTCTCCGCCGGGGAAGTGCTGCCACATGGACAAAAAAGCCGGGACTGTGCATTGCCATTATTGAGTGCTCCCCAACCCACCCCACCGAGAAGCTGATGAATGAGGATGCTTAAAGTCGAATTTGTTCGAACTTGCCGTTCATTCGCCATGGTACCCTCACTGCTGCGCCGCCCTGGATCCGTATTACGTAATCCTCTATCGACGGCCACCAGCGCACAAGGTTCTGGGCCTTGTCCCAGTATTTGTGGTCTGACCATTGCTTGCTCAGCACGAAAACCATTAGGCCTGACTTCCTCAGCGCCTCACGCTCCAAATCATTTTTGCGTAGACCGTCCTGCGAGATCACCGCCCATCCTCCTTCCCGTCCGAGCGGCTGGATCCACTCATGATCCGGCGTCGCAGGAGGGAACTTCTCTTTGAGATGTATGATCTCGGAAGCAATACCGCGCGAGCCCTTGCTGAGCTCGCGGATTCCCGCAGCAAGGTACGGGGAAAGGTTGTTATCGAAGAAGAACTTCAAGCGGCCAAGAGCTGGCTTTCGTACTTCACTGCCGCATTAACTTCAGCGGGAGTGATGTCGAACTCGGCAGCTACGGTTTTGTTGTCGCCCTCGACATGCATAGCCTGAGCAATCACATCAGTGGGTATGCCATGCCTTGACAAGACGGGGCGACCAAACGCAATCTCAGGGTCTAACACGATCACCCGGCTGTTCTTTACCGGATGCCACCGCAGCGCCGCGCCATCGGCGTCAAAAAGGATGCCGGCATAAAGGTTTGGACGGATTATGTGCTCGAACACCAATTGCCGCTTGACCAGGTCAGTGAGTTCTCCATCAGAACTTACTGCCTCATAGAATATCGACTTCCCATCTGTTAAAAATCGGTTCGTAGTGAAAGGATATGGGGTCTTGAATAGAACTCGCGAGCTTTCGATAGCAGCCCTGATAACGCGAGTCGGCAGCCCGCTGTCGGAAAATGCCTTGACGATTCGTAGCTCCATCAAGTCCCGGAATCCCAGAACTTTTTCACCCGTATCTGCATACTGGGACCGCCATAGAGGAGGAAGTGCCTTGCCTTTATTCTTATAACCAAACAGCCAGCGGCTTACCTCACGAACCGATGATTTCGTGATTGCAGCTGCTTGGTTCGGGGTGTAGAGGCCTTGGCCGATCAAATTCATGGGTACCTTCCATACAGCAGTGTTTGTACCACAGTGGGCAGCGGTTGCCATCCCTTCCACAACCGCCTTCGGGCGGTTTTCTATTGCCTATCGTGTTGATGTGCTTCCAACGCCAACATCGACCGTGCCGTACATCTCCACCACACTCCCCTCCGTCTGGCCTGCTTCGTTCTTATGCGCGCATCCTGCCAGGCCGACAATCAGAATTGCGACGGCAACAAAGCGGGGAAGGTTTCCAGAAATCATGCGGGCATCCTCGAACTATTCTGAGACCTCATTCTATGCCACCGCCCGCTCTAGGGCAGTGCTGCTATAGCCGGCCAAGCCAATCACTCGGCACAACGCCACCGCCTTAGGACGGTTTTCTTTTGCCCCTAGCGGTCGTTCTTCGACCACCCTTCCCTAGCTAATCGCTAGGGAAGGGATCGGCAACGTATAGCTAAGGTCCAATTCTATCTGTGCCCACCTACGCACTTGTCGGAATGCTCGCCAAAATTTCGGATCTCTAGCCGAATCCGCCGGCAATATCGCCTATAGCGCGCAGCAATTCTCTATCTCCTGTCAGTTCGACACAGCAGGGAAAGGCATATCAGATCCCGTTGCCTTGGAATGGGCAACTGCTCACTCACTCATGCAAATGCAGTGGATTTTTGAAACAGATCCATTGCGTATCATCGACGGGCCCGGTGCCTTGACGAAAAGAGTAGGAGCGGCCGAGAGTGCCGCATTAGTATCGGACGTTTTCTGGAAAGTCCCCACCTTGACCGATGGCCGCCTTCAGCGATACGACGTAGACGCATAGACAACAAAAAACCCGCGCTCACTCAGGAGAATCGCGGGTTCCGTAGACTTCTGTGTACTACCTGATATTAATCCTTGGTGCCGACGGCGAGACTCGAACTCGCACAGCTTTCGCCACTACCCCCTCAAGATAGCGTGTCTACCAATTCCACCACGTCGGCTTCACATTCCGGAAAGCGCTATAAGCTCCCCAGGAAAGTCGGGCATTCTAGCACGAATTTGATGCCTCAGCCAACCGACTGAGGCATCAATCTACCACTCGCTATTGAGCGGGTTTGGGTTGCTCGGGTTGAGCAGGCTCAGCGGCGGGCTTCTCAGCAGCAGGTTGCTCAGTGGCAGGCTTCTCGGCAGCAGGCTTCTCAGTAGCAGGCTGTTCAGCAGCAGGTTGCTCGGTCGGTGCGGTCGGTGCGGTCGGTGCAGCGGGCACATCGGCCGGCGGCGTGGACTCGGGCTGAGCCGGGGCCGAAGGTGTAGCGGGCGCTTGAGGCACGGAGGCATCAGGCTGGGCTGGAGTCGGGGCCGACGTCGATGGCGGCACGGAGGACGAACCGCTGCTCGAGCCCGGGACTTGAGGCACCGAACGGTCAGCCGGGACACTCTGCATTACCCCGGAGTCCATGGCGCCAGAGTTCGACGTGCCCTGGTGGCTGAGGTATGCCAGGCCCAAGGTCGAGGCAAAGAACACCACAGCCGCCCACTTGGTCGTGCGCGAAAGAAAGTTGGCGGCCCCGGTAGCACCGAACAGGCTGCCGGACGAACCGCTACCGAACGCCGAACCCATGTCGGCGCCCTTGCCCTGCTGGAGCAGGACCAGCGCGATGATCCCCAGGGCGGACACTACCTGTACGACCAGCAAAATGGTAAGTGGCAAAGAAGACATTAAGAGAGACTCCGAAAACTTAGGCTGCGGCAATGCGCAGGAATTCTTCGGCCACCAAGGATGCGCCACCTACAAGCGCGCCATCGATGTCCGGCATAGCAAATAAAGTGGCTGCGTTGGCGGCCTTGACGCTGCCACCGTAGAGCACGCGTACTTGGCCTGCCCCCAAGCCACGCAAGGCGACGCGAATTGCGCCGTGAACCTCCTGGGCTTGCTCGGGTGTGGCAGTAAGGCCGGTGCCAATGGCCCAGACGGGCTCATAAGCCAGCACCATACGCGACAACGCCTCGACGCCCAACGCCAGAACGGGCTCAAGTTGGCGTTCGATCACACCCAACGTATTGCCGTTCTCGCGATCGGCCAGCGACTCGCCCACGCACACCACGGGTGTCAAACCCGAGTCGAGGGCGGCACGGGCCTTGTCAGCGACAAGCTGATCGGTTTCACCGTGCAACGTGCGGCGCTCGGAGTGGCCAACCAGCGTCAGACGGCAGCCGAAGTCTTTCAGCATGGCGCCGGATACCTCGCCCGTGAAGGCGCCCTTGGTGTGCGCACTGATGTCTTGCGCGCCCCAAGAGACGGTGCTGCCGTCCAGGGCGGAAGCTGCCTGGGCCAGATACGGGAACGGCACGCAAACACCGATTTCGCAATGCGAAGCCGAATCGGCTGCACGCAACGCCGCCAACAGCGCGGCGTTCTCGGTCAGGTTGCCGTGCATCTTCCAGTTGCCCAGCACGAGACGGGCGCGGTTTTCAACAGAGGTCATGGCGCAAAACGGAGAAGTTGGGAGGCCCGGACCAAAATCCGGGTCAAACCCAAGATTGTATCCTGTTTACCGGAGATTACGCCGTTCTGTGAAAGCAGGCGTTACACCGTAAGGATAATTTTGCCGATATTTTCGCCGGCTTCCATCATGGCGTGCGCCGCCGCGGCCTGTTCCAGCGGCAATGTAGCGTGCACGATCGGCTTGATACTGCCCTGCTCCAGCAACGGCCATACGCGCGCACGCAGGGCCTTGGCAATTTCCCCCTTAAAGGCCACCGGACGGGGACGCAGCGTGGACCCGGTCAGGGTCAGGCGACGGCGCAGGATCTGATTGCCGTCCACCTCGGAACGCGCTCCGCCCAACAACGCGATGACCACGATACGACCATCGTCGGCCAGACATTTCATGTCACGATTGATGTAGTCGCCTGCGACCATATCCAGGATCACATTGACGCCGGCGCCGCCCGTCGCCTCACGCACGACCTCGACAAAGTCTTGCGTTTTGTAGTTGATGCCTTTGGCCGCACCCAACGTCTCGACCGCACGGGCGCGCTCGTCGCTGCCCACGGTGGCGTAGACCGGGTTGCCCATGGCACGCGCCAACTGAATCGCCGTCGTCCCTATACCACTCGCGCCGCCATGCACCAGCAACGACTCGCCGTCCTGCAGGGCGCCACGATCAAACACGTTGCTCCAGACGGTGAAATAGGTCTCGGGCAAACCAGCGGCTTCGATTTCGGACAGCCCCTTGGGAATGGGCAGACACTGCACGGCGGGCGCAACGCAGTACTCGGCATAGCCACCGCCCGCAATCAGCGCGCAGACCTTGTCGCCGATCGCAAATCCACCCGCGGCCACATCGCCGCCCACGATTTCACCCGCGACTTCCAGGCCCGGCAGATCCGACGCACCGGGAGGCGGGGCGTAGTTACCCTTGCGCTGAAACACGTCAGGACGATTGATGCCAGCTGCGGCAACTTTAATCAGCACCTCGCCCACGCCGGGCTCTGGCACGGGCCGTTCCGTCGGAACCAATACCTCGGGACCACCGGGTTGAGAGATTTCTATTGCTCGCATCGCACGCCTCTTCGGTTAAATAGATTATTATTGCGCCCTTTACGGGAGATCCAAACCGTTTGTGTGACATCACTGTCCGCGGATTGGACGACCGAGCTGCGGTATCATCCGCAGCACAGGACGGAAGCGTGGCCGAGCGGTTGAAGGCACCGGTCTTGAAAACCGGCGAGGGTTTGCGCCCTCCGTGGGTTCGAATCCCACCGCTTCCGCCAATGAGTTGCACCCATGGCGAAATTGGTAGACGCAAGGGACTTAAAATCCCTCGCCGCAAGGCATGCCGGTTCGATTCCGGCTGGGTGCACCAATAAAAACAAGGTGCGCCCAATGACAGGACGCCCCATTCTCGGGAACTAGCAGTTCCCCTTCTTTGCCTGCCCCGGAGGGCAGAATCCGCCACCACCACCGCCGCCGCCATGCGGGTCAACGATGATGGCACCATCCGGCGTATACACCGCGCAACCGGTAAGCAAAGAGGCCATCAGGGCCAGACTACAGAGAATTTTCATATCCAAACACAAAGTTGATGATGTGCGCGGAGTGTATTGCCGAAATCTGAAACAAGGTTCTATCCGCAGTTACCAACTGTAGGCCCGCCCCGCCCTAGCCCAGCAGGGTAGGAAGGGATTGAGTTACAAACCGGCTAAACAATCGGGAAAACCCTTACTTAACGCCTACCCCTTGCGTTAAGATGTTTGCCATCTATCGCTCACTATCTTCGCATGGACGCTTATATCGACCAACTCGGCCAGTTCATTCAGGCCAACCAGGACTGGGCCGGGCCGATTGTTTTTCTGTTGACCCTCGGCGAATCGCTGATCGTCGTCGGGCTGGTCATTCCCGCGACCGCATTGATGTTGCTCACAGGCGGCCTGATTGGCGCCGGTACGCTGTCGCCCTGGAATGTGTTGGTCTGGGGTATTGCCGGGGCGATCATCGGCGATACGCTGTCGTATGGATTGGGCCGCTGGCTGGGCCGGGACATGCTTCGCCGCTGGCCGTTCAGGCAACAACGCACGGCCGTCGCGCGTGCGCGTTTGTTCTTCTTCCGATATGGTTTTGCGTCAGTATTCGTCGGACGCTTTTTAGGGCCGATCCGTTCGACCATTCCGACGGTGGCGGGCCTGATGAAGATGAAGCACGTGCGTTTTCAGTTGGCGAATGTCTTGTCGGCGGTGGCCTGGCTGCCGATCATGTTGGCGCCGGGGTTCATCACCGCGCGCGGCATGGAGGCGATGCAAGGCTCTCAACACATGGGCCTGATGATCGGCACAGCCGCCTCCGTACTGCTGGGAGGCGGGTTGCTGGTGGCCTTTATGCGCAGGCGTCAGCCAGCCGAACGCATTCGCACTGGACGCGACTGATTGTTCTCCGCCGAACAACTGCAGGCCCGCAGTCACACGTCCAAAAGTTAACCAAAGAAAAAGCGCATTTTTTATCGCGTCGCGTCATTGGCCAACCGGCGCTTGATTTGCATGAGCACCGCCCGCCTGCACCATATCGCGGAGAAGATCGGGCACCGGGTCGCCCGATAGCGTTGCGCCATCGGGCCGCACGATGCAATGGTCAGGCAGGTCGATACGAATGGACTCACCTTCGGCGATGTCACCGGCGCGTTCGCACACTTGCGTGAAACTCGGGCACGGGGTTGCGACATCAACATACGCAGCATGGCGCGCTTTGTTCTGCCTTTCATGAGGGCCTCTTATTGTGGGAAACAACATGGGTGGTCAACACGGGGCAACCGCCGCAACCGGCGCTGTCCCTACTGTCGCAAAGGTATGCACAGCGCGTTATGGTTATGCGTGCCCCCCTCGGCCGTCTATCGGTTTCACGTCACTGACTATCGGAAAAACGCACTTTTTTATTGTTTCGCGATGGTTGTCCATTAGTATGTAGACACCCAGCCCATGTGAAATCAGATGATCGCCTCTCTATTTGCCCAGGTGCCATTCGAGCAGTATCGGATCGTGAACACCGCCGATCCCGATCAAGCGCGGCAGCAGATAGGTCAGATACTCAATTCGTACCGGTTGCAAGTCATTCGCGGGCGCATCCTCCACAGCCGGCTGGACGTGGTCCCTTGCGGGCGCCTGTCGTTGCTCAAGAGCAGGCATGGATACGGGGCAGACATCAGCATTGATCCCGATTGTCACGGCCTGGATGGCTATTACCTGCTGGTGCTGCCCACACAGGGGCGGGCGGAGTTTCATTTCGATGGACGCCGCATAGAGGTTGCGCCCAATAAAGCGTTCCTCATCAGCCCCGACAGGCGGTTTTACTTCAGCGTCAGCCACGACTACGAACAGGTTCTGCTGCGTCTGGACCGCTCGGCCATCGCCGATGCCTGGCAGCGTCTGACGGGACAAGAACAGGCGCCCGACATCTGTTTCGATGCGATCATTCCCTTGTATACGGCCGGCTGGCAAGCGCTGCTGCCCATGTTGCAATGGGTGGTGCGATGCTCGGGCCTGGGCCCAGGTCAGAACACCACCCACGCGGCCCTGCTGGCCCGAACCGAGATGCTGGTCGCCACCACCTTGCTACTGCACCAACCGCACAGCATGGCGGAGCACCTCTGGCCGGCACCACCGCCCTCCTCTCCTCAGACTATCCGACGCGCGCAAGCCTATATGCTTGAACACCGGGGCGAACGCCTGCCGGTGGCCATGGTCGCCAGCCATTGCGGTCTGTCGGTCAGGCGCTTGCAAACGCTGTTCCAGAATGAATGCGGACAATCGCCATTGCAATGGCTGCGTATGCAGCGTCTGCAATCGATCCGACAGACCTTGTTGCAAGCCGATGACGCGAGCAAAGTCAGTGAAATCGCAACACGCTTTGGCTTCACCCACCTAGGCGAGTTTTCGCGGGCGTACCGGCAGGCTTTCGGCGAAACACCACAACAAACACGCGGTAGATGACCGGACCTGCTAAACCGTGGGGGTGTTCAAGCCTTCATCGGATGTCGTGGCAACGAGCCATTGGCCAACCGGCGTTTGATTTGCATCAGCAAACCTCCCGCCTGCACCATATCGAGCAGAAAATCGGGCACCGGGTCGCACGGTAGCGTTACGCCATTGGCCCGCACGATGCAATGACGAGGCAGGTCAATACGAATGGACTCGCCTTCAGCGATCTCACCAGCGCGTTCGCACGTGAGCAACAACAACCCGACGTTAAAGCCATTGCGAAAATACAGGCCACCGAAGCTCGGGGCAATCACCGCACACAGGCCCAGCTCGACCAATGCAGCGGCAGCCTGCTCGCGCGAGGATCCGATCCCAAAATTGCGACCTGCCACCAACACATCGCCCGGTTGCACACCGCTAGCGAAATCGGGCCGTACGCCTTCCAGACAATGGCGGGCAATGTCTGCAATGCCAAACTTCATATAGGCGCCTGGTGCAAGTTGATCGGTATCGACATCGTCGCCCACGCACCAGGCTTTATGCATTGTCGTCATTGCAGCACCTCGCGCGGGTCGGCGATCCGACCGGCCAGGGCGGATGCCGCCACGGTATACGGAGAGGCCAGATAGACCTGGGCACTGGCTGATCCCATGCGCCCCTTGAAGTTGCGTGCCGTCGTCGCAATGACATTGGCATGCTCGGGAATAGAGCCGCCATAGCCGGAGCACGCACCGCATGAAGTTGGCAGCAACGTGGCCCCCGCCTGCGTCAGCTCGGATAACACCCCCTCGGCCTCGGCCGCCGCCTGCTCGCGCTGGCTGGCGGGCGCCACCATCAGGCTGACGCCCGCGGCGATGCGACGCCCCTGCAGTACACGTGCGGCCGCCCGCAGGTCTTCGAGCTTGGCGCCGGTACAAGCGCCGATATAGGCCACCTGTATCGGCGTATCGGGATAAGCATGCACCGGCGCGGTATTTGCCGGACTATGGGGCGCGGCGACCTGGGGATCCAGCTCCTGGGCATCGAAATCATGCCATTGCGCATCGGCATCCGGATCGGAGTACCAGTGGCTGACATCCACGGCAGGCGCGCCGACGTCGTGCAAGTAGCGGACCGTCGTCTCATCGGGCGCCACCAACCCCGCCTGTGCGCCCAACTCCGCCGACAAATTCGATAGTGTCATCCGCTCTTGCATGGAAAGCGCACGCACGGTCTCGCCGCAAAACTCCACGGCCTGGTAGCGACCGCCGTTCATCCCAAAGCGCCCTATCATGTGCAACATCATGTCTTTGGCCATCACGCCATCGGCCAGGCGGCCATTCCAGCGCATCATCAGCGTTTCGGGAACGCGCATCCAGATTTCGCCGCTGGTGACTACACCCAGCATTTCCGTGCTGCCCACGCCAAACATGTAGGCACCAAAAGCGCCGCCAGTCGGCGAATGCGAATCGCCGCCGACGCAGAACATGCCGGGGCGCAGATGGCCATGCTCGGGCACTACGACATGGCAGATCCCGACCGAGTCATAAACGTGGGGCAACGCCTGTTCGCGCGCCCAATCGCGGGCGATACGAACAATGCGACGCGACTCATCATCGGACTCGGGCACGTAGTGATCCATGACCAGCACGACTTTGGACCGATCCCACAAACCGGTGCCCAACTCTTCGAGCATCGGCTTGAGCCGGCGTGGGCCACTAGAGTCGTGAAACATGGCCAGATCGACCTGGCACGTAACGATATCGCCGACACGCACGGCCTCACGACCGGACGCGGCGGCCAGCAGCTTCTGAGCAAGAGTTTGGCTAGTCATGGTGAAAATTTCCTTCAGGCACGCGCCCGGACCGGCATGCCGGCGGGCAGCCATGATGGTTCGCCGGGCAAGTCGTGGGCTTGCATATCCATACGGTATTCGTAACGGTCGGGCCGGTACTGGGCATGCAACCACTCCACCGGTCGACCTGACACATCGCGCACCAACCGATGCAGGCTAAGCAACGCCGACCCGACCGGCACGCCCAGCAGCCCGGCAACCACGGGCTCGGCGAGCAACGCGGAGATCGACTGTTCGGCACGCGCCACGTGTATACCTAAATCGCGAAAAATTGCCAGCAACGGCTTGGACGCCAAATCCTCCCGCCGTATGCGCTGGCCGATATCGCCCGGCACATAGGTGGTCAAACAAGAAAACGGCTGCCCCCGATAGCGGCGCACCCGCACCGACCGCTGCACAAGGGTGCCGATCTCCAGTTCCAGGCGCGTCGCCACATACGCCGCTGCGGGCATGGCCTCCAGCTCGAGCAGACTCACCTGCGTTTGCATGCCCATATTGGCCAAGTGCGCCATCAGCGCATCGATATCCGAACTATGCTGTGTCGCCGACAGCGCGGCGCCTTGCAGGGCAAACGTGCCCCGCCCCTGGCGACGCTCGATCAATCCTTCGGACTCCAACGCTTGCAGCGAGCGCCGTATCGTCAGTCGCGATACGGCGTACTCCGTGGCCAGGGCATTCTCGCCCGGCATGGCGCTATCCGTCGCGAACCCACCGATCTGCAGCCGCTGCTTCAGCAACAGATAGACCTTGTGATAAAGCGGCAAGGGACTCGCAGGCACGACAAATCTCCTATCGACCGGACTCAATTCACCGTCGCGCCGGTGAACTTGACGATCTCGGCATATCGTTCGATGTCTTTGCGCACAAAATCATCCAGTTCTTCGGGGCTGCTGCTTACGGCGATGGCCGCTTCACGTTCGAGCAACTGACTGAACTCGGGCGCACTGACCGCCTTACGCGCCGCGGCATTCAAGGTCGCCAGGGTCTGCGCCGAAAGCTTGGCCGGACCGAATAACGCAAACCACGCATTCGACTCGAAGCCTTTGACGCTATCGCTAATAGGAGGCACGCCTGGAAATTGCGGCAACACCTCCGGGCTCGACACGCCCAGCGCCTTTAAGGAATCACGCTTGATGTGAGGCAACGCATTGAGCGAACTGGCGAACATCATGTCCACCTGGCCACCCAGCAAATCCGTGATGGCGGGCGCCGTGCCCTTGTAAGGCACATTCAGGATATCCATGCCCGTCATCATTTTCAGGCGTTCGCCGGCCATGTGCAACGACGAACCAATAGCGCCCAGCGCCATGGTGTATTTACCGGGGTCAGCCTTTACCATCGTGATGAGTTCGGGCATCGTCTTGGCCGGAAAATCCTTGCGGGTCACCAGCACGCTGGGCACGTTGGCCAACATACTGATCGGCGTGAAGTCGCTCAGCGGATCAAACGGCAAATTGCGATACAGGGACGCGTTAATCGAAAAGCTCGTGAACGTGACCAGCAACGTATTGCCATCCGGATTGCTCTTGGCTACGTAGTCGGCCGCAATATTGCCGCCGGCACCGGGCTTGTTCTCGACCAGCACGGTACGCTTCAGGTCCAGCGACATCTGTTGGGCAATACTGCGGGCAACCGTATCAGTGGTGCCGCCCGGCGGTGCGCCCACGACCAACTTGATGGTGTCGCTCTGCGCTGACGCCGGTACCAGAGGCACCATCAGCGTGCTGAGCAGCGCGCAGCCAATAGCCCAACGTTGCAAACGTTGCATGGCAGTCTCCTGTTATGTTGTATTGATAATAAGACAAGTGTATAGACACTGATCCCGACACGGCAAGTTGAAAATATTCACACGCGGCAGGCCTCCCGCCGCGCGAACTCCGGGCATCTAGGCGCGAGCATTAATCGCCCGCGCATATTCGTGCTCAGTGCGGCTGAAATGTTTTAGGAATCCCCGCAGCGGCAACCCCGCTACGCAGCGGCTCGCTGGGCAACGCCTGCGCCAGGACTTCACGCGCGGCCAGGAGCCTGGAGAGATCCACCCCCGTTCGATAGCCCATGCTCTCGAGCATGAATACTAAATCTTCGGTGACGATATTGCCCGACGCCCCAGGCGCAAACGGACAGCCTCCCAACCCGCCCAGGCACGAATCAAACGCGCGGATGCCTTCGTTCAACCCTGCCAGTACGTTGGCGAGTCCCAGCCCCATCGTGTCATGCAGGTGCAGTTTGGTCAGGCGTGTCCCGATCGCATCCTGCGTCGCACGCACCGCATCACGCACTTGTGCCGGATGGGCGTAGCCCACGGTATCTGCCAGCGCAATCTCATCCACGCCGGTACAAGCCACGGCTTGCGCGACAGCAGCTACTCGCGACACCGGCACGACGCCCTCCAGGGAACAACCAAAAGCCGTCGCCACCGCGGCGTCAATACGCATGGGTCGCGATTGCGCCCGTACCCAATCCACAATAGATGCCATCATGTCCACCTGCGCATCGGTCCCCTTGCCCACGTTAGCGTGACTATGCGTCTCGCTAACAGAGATGGGAAACGCCAGCACGTGCGCGCCAGCCTCGTAGGCGGCAATCGCCCCCCGGAGATTGCACGCCAATGCGCAGACCGTCAGACCCTCAATCGCCAAAGCCGCTGACAACACCGTACCCGTATCGGCCATCTGCGGCACCAGTTTGGGTGAAACGAAGCTGCCCACCTCGATCTCACGCAGGCCGGCTTGCGCCAACTGCGCGATCCAGCGTGATTTGTCCGCGGCAGGCATCATGCCCTTGGCCATTTGCAGGCCATCACGCGGCCCTACCTCACAAAGTCTGATGTCTTGGGTCATCGTTGATCGCTTCGCTATGGTTTGTTGGTCGGCAATTGTGTGTCGCCGGCCTATTGCACCTTGATGCCGGCGCTCTTGATCGTCTGCTTCGCCTTGTTGATATCCGCCTGGATCAGCGCCGCAAACTGTTCGCGAGACATGGGGTTGGCTTCCAGGCCCTGCGATGCCAGCGCGTCTTGCACGTCTTTACGCGACAGGAGCTTATTGAAATCCGTATTCAAACGCGTCAACACGTCGGTCGGTGTCTTGGCGGGCGCCAACACGCCATAAAACGTCACCACGCTGAAATCGGGGTAACCCAGCTCGGCCACCGTCGGCACATCAGGCAATGCAGGATTGCGTTTGGGTGACGTCACGGCCAGGGCCCGGACTTTGCCGGACTTGATCAACGATGCTGCCGACGAAATCGACGAGCCCGCAAACTGCAAGTGCCCGCCCATCAAATCTGCCAACGCAGGCGACGATCCTTTGTACGGTACGTGCTGCATTTTGAAGCCGGCTTCGTGCTGCAGCATCTCCATCGCCATGTGCACACCACCGCCCGTGCCCGACGTCCCATACGAAATCGTGTCCGGCGCTTTTTTCGCGGCCTCGATCGCATCCGGCAGAGTTTTGAAGGGCGACTTATCGGACACCAGCAACACCATCGGCGTCGTTCCCACCAATGCAACGGGCGCCAAATCCTTGATGGGATCGTAGGTCACTTTCATCAGCAGCGGAATCAACGTAACGTTATCGGATTGACCAATCACCAGGTCATACCCTTGCGCCGGCGAACGCGCCGCCTCGGCCAAACCCAGTGCAGTACCCGCACCCGGCTTGTTTTCCGGCACCACATCCCAGCCATTCAGCTCTTGCAGCTTGGTACCCATCAAGCGCCCGATAAAGTCTGTCCCGCCGCCGGGCGTCGAAGGGATGATGATGCGAATCGGTTTGCTGGGATAGTCCTGGGCTTGCACCAGACAGGCAGCCGTCATTGCAGCCACCGCGAATAGTTTACGGATCATTTAATTTGTCTCCATTATTATGAAATAGATGGACGGTATATATCCGTCTCCGCTGCGCATGAGTCTTAACGCACCCTCACGCAATGACTCCCGCGGCACGTAAAGCCTCGATACGCGCCGCGTCCAAACCTAGCCCGTGCAAAATCGCCAACGTATCGCCGCCCTGTGCGGGAGGATCGGTACGCTTGCCTACCTTGAGCCCGTCGAACTCAATAGGTAGCGCCGCGGTGGAGACCTCTCCGCCATCCGGCAATCGCGTTTTAAGCAGCGCGCCACCGACATTCAAATGCGCATCGTCCAACAGATCATGCGGCTGGCGGATGGGTCCAAACGAAAGATTCGCAGCTTCTAATGCCGCGCATAGTTCGTCGGTCTTCCACTTTTTCAGAATCTCGCCGACACCGGGCACCAACCAGGCCCGTGCCGCCTCGCGGTCCACGGCCGTCGCCAGGCGCGAATCCGCAGCCCACTCGGGAGGCAGGAACTTCTGCGCAAATGTGCGCCACTGCGCATCACTGACCACCGCCACAAACACGCGTCCGTCCGCCGTATCGAAAATGTCGTACACGCCCCAGGGAGGCGCACGCTTTGCACCGAACGGCTCAGGCGCCTGGCCCGTCAACTGATACTGGGCGATAAACTGCGCCACGAGCAGTAAATTGTTCTCGAACAAGCCCGCGCGCACATGTTTTCCGCGCCCGGTTTTATGACGATCATGCAGTGCGGCCAACGCACCCACGACGCCAAAGGTGCCGCCCAGGATATCGTTAACGGACGGCGCCACGCGCTGAGGCGAATCTGCCCCGCCGTTGATATACGCCAAGCCCCCCATCATCTGCACCACCTCATCCAACGCGGTGCGCTGCTTATAAGGCCCCGACAAAAAACCTTTCAGGGACACATAGATCAGTCCGGGATTCTCGGCGGACAGCGACTCGTAATCCAGGCCATACTGTTTCAGGCCACCATCGCGGAAGTTTTCCACCAACATATCGGTCTGCAGCGCCAATTGGCGCACGACCGCTTGGCCTTCCGGTTTTTTCAGATCGATCGAAAGGCTTTTCTTATTGCGATTAAATACTGGGAAATATCCGATACCGGATCCTTTCAGGCGACGCGTGCGATCACCATCGATCGGCTCCACCTTGATCACCTCGGCCCCCAGATCGGCCAACGACAAGCCCGCCGCCGGGCCCATGATCATATGAGAGAGTTCCAGAACCTTAACGCCACGCAATGGCAATTCGGCATGGTCCATGAAGAGCGAATCTGGTGCTGCTGTCATCAATGCTTCCCCGTGCTTGCAATACGACTATGTGGCGGCTCTCAGGACCATGAGGCCCCATCAACGAATAATCGTGCAATGATCGCGGGCCCTAGCGTAATGTGGGTAGCACTCTTTTAGAACGAGGCATTCTCGTTTCGGAATGTTCGTACTAACCCTAATCGCGGAACATCACGCAGCCGGGGTGGGAATCCCCAAATGGCTCAACAATGTCTGTACGGGAGGTGACAGCGCATCCAGATCCTTGACCGCAATGCATATGGGCGTACTGGACCAGGGACCTGACAAAGGAATAAAACGAATATCCAGATGACTATGACGCGCCTGAAGATAACGAGGAACGACCGCCACGCCTAACCCACGCGCGACCAACATACAAATCGTCTCGTGAGCACTGACCCGCGCACTAATACGCCGCGTTACCCCGGCCTCTCTCGCCGTTTTTTCCAGCACGCCACTAATACCGTTTTCGCGGTTCAACTCAATCTGCTCGAATGGCAACAGCTGGGCATAGTCCAGTATGTCGTAGTCGGCGAGTAAATGCTGGCTGGGCACGACCGCGACTAATTCGCAATGGCCCCACGGGAATACTTGCAAGCCGTCATGGCCAAAGTCCGAGCCGACCGCAATATCCGCCCAGCCCTCGAGTACGGCGCGGAATGCTTCCTGAGTCGTGTATTCGAGCAGGGAAAGATCGATTTGTGGATGAGCGCGGCGAAAGGCTTGAATGTACGCGGGAAGCTCACCCGATAACGCGGCGACGCTGGCGGCAAGGTGAATATGTCCGCGTATGCCTGTGGCAAAGCCGGCCATTTCCTGACGCATACGATCCATGCCTTGCAAAAGCAAGCGCGCATGAATGGCAAGTGCGGCGCCCGCGACGGTGGCCTGGACACCTTTGACGCCACGCTCGAGCAGAAGCACGCCGAGTGTTTCTTCAAGCTCCGACATCCGCTTGCTGACGGCCGACGGGACGATGTTTTCCCGGGCTGCGGCGCGGGCAAGGCTACCTTCTTCCAAGGCAGCGACGAAAAGACGGAGCGAAATGGGGTCGAGATCACGCGAAAGCGAAGGGATCGGCGTAACGGGTTTCATTGCGATGGGTATAGCCATGCGATACATTTCATGATCAAGACCTTCTTACATTGCGGCCTATAACGCTCGTCAAGCCAAAGGCTGGGCCGTCCGGATTATCCGAAGCCATCAACCGTGATCTATCGTGCCTTAGCCGATGTGGTTCTGCTGATTCATGCCGCTTTCGTGATTTTTGTCACCATCGGCGGCGTGCTCGTATTGTACAAACGCGCCCTGATGCCTTGGCACTTGGCGGCTTTGGCATGGGGTGTGCTCATCATAAGCATGGGATGGATCTGCCCGCTCACGCCACTGGAAAACATGTTGCGCCAGTTTGCCGGACAAGAAGGCTACGCCGGCGGCTTTATAGAGCATTATGTCTTTCGACTGATTTATCCATCGGGCTTGACGCGAGAAATTCAGATCGGGCTGGCGGCAGGGCTGCTTATCGTCAATGCGGGCATCTATAGTTGGATCTATGCGCGACGGCCAAAGAGATAAAAGTAGCGAACGAGTCCCGTCATGAGGATGCCGCAAACAGACGGGTCTATAAGATCCGGATCACCATGCGAAAAAACGCCGGCACTGCGTGACGCAGTGCCGGCGTTTTATACGGCCTTTAGAGACGAAACCTTCATCGATTGACGAGTTTGGCTGGAATCGTCAAGACCAGCAAGGCGCCGGCAACGAGTACGACCGCGGATACGTACATCGCGATGGTCGAGCTTTGCGTCAAGTCGCGTAGCCATCCAATAAAGTACGGACTGACAAACCCGGCAAGCCCGGCGAACGCGTTGATCGCTGCGACGCCTGCGGCGGCGGCGCTACCCACCAGGAAGGCGGATGGCATGGCCCAGAATAGCGGTCCCGGCGTAATGACGCCCGCAGCGGCAAGCGACAGGCCCAGCAACGCCAAGGGCACATTATGCCCAGCCATCGCTACGACGAGATATCCCGCCGCCCCCATGAGCATGGGGATGATCACGTGCCATCGACGCTCACCCGTACGATCCGAGCTACGCCCAAAACTCAACATGGCAACGATCGCCACGATATATGGCACCGCCGACAACAAACCGATATTCAACACACCGGTAACGCCCGAGGCTTTAATCAAGGTGGGCATCCAGAACGTCAACCCGTATTGACCCATAATGACGCAAAAATAGATCAACGACAGCAGCAGCATGCGAGGATCTCTAAACATATGTCCGACGGACGACAGCACTTGGGCATGGAGGTTCGGTGGCACCTCCAACTGCTTTGCGATGTGGGCTTTTTCAGAGTCCGTCAACCACTTGGCTTTATCCGGAGAGCTGTCCAAGACGAACAACGTCGCGATCCCCAGCACAATGGAAGGAAGCGCCTCGAGAAAAAACATCCACTGCCAACCAGAATAGCCATGAGTATGATGAAACGCCGACATGATCCACCCAGAAATCGGGCCGCCCAGCATACCCGCGACAGGGATCGCCACCATAAACAACGCGATGATTTGCGATCGTCGGTTGGACGGATACCAGGACATCAGGTAATAAATCACGCCGGGGTAGAACCCGGCTTCGGCCGCGCCCAACAAGAAACGTAAAACATAGTATTGCGTCGGTGTCGTAACCCAGACAAAGGAGGCAGAGATTACTCCCCACGTCAGCATGATCCGGGCAATCCAGACTCGTGCACCGACCTTGCGCAGAATCAGGTTGCTAGGCACTTCTAACAGGAAATAGCCAATAAAAAATATCCCCGCACCCAACCCATATACCGTTTCGCTGAAGTTCAGCTCATCGAGCATCTGCAGCTTGGCAAAGCCAACGTTTACCCTATCGATATACGCCGCCACGTAGCAGAACATCAAAAAAGGAATCAGGCGCCAAGTAATCTTTCGATACAGGCGTTTTTCCTCATCTACAGGTAACGCGACAGGTGATGACAGTACAGCATTATTCATGGTTTCCCCTTGCTTTATTCGTGTGAACTATGAACCAGCCAAACTCATAATGACCTCGGTCAATACGCGTGCTCCAGCGGCCGCATCGGCCGCTGTAATCGATTCAGACTCGTTGTGAGTAATCCCCTCATGACAAGGAATAAAAAGCATTGCAGACGGACAAATCGGATGGAGATATCGCGCGTCGTGCCCGGCGGCTGACAGGATTTCCATCCGAGTAATGTCCAACAGATCGGCAGCGTCACGGATGCGTTGCCTCATGTCCTGCGGAAACTCCAACGACATGGCGCTAGAGAGTTCATCGACCTGAACGTGACAAGGTGCTGCATGCGTTTCACAAATGCCTGCGATGGCATCGCCCAACGATGCCAGCACATTGGAGTCAGGATGACGCAGGTCGATAGAAAAGCGCACGCGACTTGGCACAACCGATGGTGCATTGGGTGTCACATCAAAACGGCCGATGGTGAATTTCACGACATCGTGTTCGTCATGGATGTGTATGGTCAGCGCCTGAATAATACGCATCGCGGCAAGCAAGGCATCGCGGCGCTCGCTGCGCAACGACGTTCCCGCATGCGATGCCTCGCCCTCTATGTTGACCATAAAAGTGCGTTTTCCCTGAATACCGCTTACCACACCTATCGCCTTGTGCTCGCGCTCGAGCAGCGGTCCTTGTTCGATATGCGCCTCAACGTAGGCGAAGGTCGGCCGGCCCAGGTCTCGCTGTGGGATATCTGCCATCGCTTGTTGTGCATCGCGCAGGGCATCGCCTACCGAGATGCCCTGCGGATCTCGGATCGACGTGATTTGATCCAGACTGCGCGCCCCCCCGAACACGGATGCGCCCATCATGCCGGGTGCAAAACGCGAGCCTTCTTCGTTCATCCAGGCAACGACCTCAATAGGCCGGACCGGACGAACCCCCGATTCGACAATAGCCTGGCATGCCTCCAGCGCTGCTAACACCCCGTATGCGCCATCGTACTTGCCACCTGTCGGCTGGCTATCCAGATGCGAGCCCGAGATAACGGGCGCGGCCAGAGAGTCTGTGCCCTCCAGGCGCAGGAAAATGTTTCCGGCCTCATCACGAGATGCCTGCAACCCGATAGTGTTTCCCCAATCAATCAATTGACGGCAGGCGGCAATGTCCTCTTTTGACAAGGCTTGTCGATTGACGCCACCACCTGGGGTTGCACCAATGCGTGCGAGTGACTCGTGGCGATCCCACAGACGTTGCTGAGATACTCGCGCAGAAGTCAGGTTGCTCATGATGTCTTCATAATTTGCGACGGCATGGCACGCGGATCGCGCGGCAGCCACCGGCCCTGCGACACCGTCGCGAGAAAATCTGCGACCAACTGATTGAACAACGCAGGCTCCTCGAGGTTCAGCGTATGGCCAGACTTGGGCAACACTGCCAATCCTGATGCGGGAATGGTCTGCTTGAGAAAAATCCCTGGCTGCAGACAATGATCGTCCTCATCACCCACCACGATCAACGTGGGTACGAACATGGCCTTCAGTTGATCCTCGAGATCATATAAAGAAGGTCGACGCGCCTGAACTCCGCGCATCGTCATCGCCGCTCCCTTCGCGCTATGCTGCGACAAATGCTCGGCGAACTCTTTCCAGCCTCGCGGGTCTTTAAGCAAAAAGGCGATACGTGACGCCGCCAAAGCATAGGTTTTCGAAAACTCGTTCGATCCTTGCTTCTCGAACTGGGCGGCAACCTCCAACGATACGTTTTGAAAGTATTCTTCGTGCTCCTTTTCCGCACCGTAGCCCGCGCCGGCGACGACGAGCGACAAGGCACGCTCCGGCGCGATCAGCCCAAAATGAACGGTCGCGAAGCCCCCCATAGAAAGTCCGACAATGTGCGCCTTCTGGATATTCAACGCATCCAACACGCTGACGATATCGAGTGCCGCCTGACGCTGTGAATATTGCTCCACATTTTCAGGAACATCCGAAGGCGGATAGCCACGAGCATTGAACGCGATGCACCGGTGACGCCGCGAAAAATAGCGCATCTGAGGTTCCCAGCTACGCATATCGCCACCGAATTCGTGCACAAAGACAATGGGCTCGCCCTCCCCGGCTTCTTCGTAAACCAGTTGAACATCATCGGTAGTCTTGATGATCGGCATATGTGCTCCAGTCAGAATAGGTTTTCGGGGACGTCGATCGTACGAGCCAGCTCTACCATGTCGGGCAGCAGCTCACTAAAACGATCGGCCCAGGCTTCTGGCACCGTGATGCTGACCTTGACAAAGCGATGACCAAAACGCTTGGTGTGATACGAGCCTTGTCGGATCATGATGCCCTTGGTCTGATAGGCGGCGACCAACGCTTCGGGCTTGATGCCGGCGCCGACCGTTTCGATAATCAGCAGGTTTGCCTGGGACGGATAAACGGGCACCGAAAAACCCGGGATACCCAATGCCGCCTTGGCAACGACCTCTTGGTTGCGACGCTGACGTCGCCAGATCTCCGGAAACCACTGGGCCTTGCTCTTGAGCCCCGCAATGGCGGCTCTCTGAGAGAGAACATTGCTACCCAAGTTGTTCGGGGGGGCAGACGCAAACCTCTCGACCAAGTCCTCGTGCGCCAACACAGCCCCCAGTCGCATACCGGCCAGGCCCAACCATTTAGAGAAGCTATAGATCTGGATAGCCTTTTCCGGATAGAACCGGAACGCCGGGGTAAAGTGCTCGGCAAAACTGCTGTAGGTCGCATCGTGAATCAAATACGCGCCGACCGACTTGGCGATTTCGGCAAATGCCTTGATCTCGTCCTCCGTATGGCAAGTGCCCAGAGGATTGTTGGGGTCAACGAGGTAAATGACGCGGGTATTTTCCGTAACGGCGGCGCGCAGTTGCTCTATTGTTAACTTGTAATGCTGTTGCGCGTTGTAAATCGGCAGTTCGATCACATTCGCACCGGCCTTCTTGGCGAAATGAATCGGCCATGCCCAGCTGGGATCAGTAGTCACGAAATCCGTCCCGGGCGCGCACACATTGCTGCAGACGTTATAGAGCGCCTCGACCGCGCCATCCGTCACCAGCACAGCGGCGTCGGGGGTCCCCATGTCCACGCGGATCAGTTCACGCAACTCTTCAAAGCCGGCTGGCGGCGCATACGCATGATATTCGCCACTATCGAGGGCTTGGATTACCGCTTCTCGGACAGAGTCATGTGGAGGATAGTGGTTGGTGTTTTGCCCCAGCCACATCAAGCCCGGCGTATTGCAAAGCTGATCAAAATATTGATTACGGATTTGAAAGTTTTTCATGGCAATTTATAGATAGCGAATAAACCGTCGTCACACGACGGCACGGCGCGAAGCAATACCCCCGTCAACCGTGAACACGGTGCCCGACGTGTAGCCAGAGCGAAATGAGGCGAGGAACAAGAACAAATCGGTGATCTCGTGAACTTTGGCCGGACGCCCTAGCGGATATCGTTCGAGCAACTCCTCATAGCGATCCGCGTCGCCAAGCCGGTTCTCCGCGAATTTTTTGAGCATGTTGTAGATACGGCTCGTATCGACGGGGCCTGGGTTCACACCCACGACGCGAATGTTGTCATCCAGACTAGAGCCCCCCAACGCGCGGGTCATCGCCATCAACGACGCATTGCCGGCAGCGCCCTCGATGTAGTTGGGATCGCAGACTTCACCCCCATTGCCGATGTTGTTGAGAATGACGCCACCGCCTCGCTGCTTCATGCGTGGGTACACCAAGCGCATCATGTCCGCGTACCCAAAGCCCTTTAAAGCCCAGCCATCGCGCCATTTTTTACCGTCGAGGTCGAACAGCGTGCCGCTGGGGATCACCCCAGCGTTGTTCACCAACACATCGATATCGCCTGCATCGTCCACGATCTGTTCACAGGCATCTGGCAGGGTCATGTCTATGGCGGAGACGGTCACGGCGACCTGACTGCGTTCCTGGATCTCGCGACGCAGCTCTGCCAGTTTGTCAGCCGAACGCGCCGTCAGATGCACATCGCACCCCTCCTCGGCAAAAGCGTACGCCAGCCCTTCTCCTATGCCCTGCGACGCGCCCGTGATGAGAATTTTCTTCCCTTTCAACTGCAAATCCATATTTTCCAGTTCCCTTTTATAAGCACCTGAATCTTCTTTGTGTATACATAATAGGCATTTCTTGTATACATAAAAAGCCAGGGTTAATACTTAACAGGCTTTAAGAAGAGACGATCACGTTACAATCACGTCAAACTGAAACTGGGAGTCCCCTTTTTGACAGAAGCCGTCACCTTTGCCGCGTCAATCCAACAAACCCTAGAGCAGGAGATCCTCTCGGGCGTCCTTTCCCCGGGAACTCGCCTCGAAGAAGAAGAGTTGGCCGCGCGTTTTCGTTGCTCTCGCACACCGGTACGCGAGGCGTTGCGACAATTGGCGGCAGCGTCGTTGATCACAGTACGCGCACGACAGCCGGCAGAGGTGTCGGCGCTGTCGGCGCGCAAACTGATCGAGATGTTCCAGGTAATGGCCGAGCTGGAAGGAATGTGCGCGCGGCTAGCCGCCAGACGGGCGACGGCCGAGCAGATTGCATGTATACAAGCAGCGCACGAACGGCTAGAGGCTGTCGCCGACAGCGAAGACGTGGATCTGTTCTATGAAATCAACCGGGAATTTCACGAAGCGATCTACGAAGCCAGTCAGAATGAATTTTTGGCAGAGCAGACGCGTGGCTTGAGAAACCGGGTCGCGCCCTATCGAAAGCTGGTCACGCATCGGCGGCGGCGGCGAGTCGATTCGTTGACGGAGCACGCTGCCGTGTTAAATGCCATCATCAAAGGTGACGAAGATCTGGCTGATCGCGAAATGGCGGACCATGTGAATTTGCTAGGGGAGAAACTGCTGGACTTTATTGCGTTGTTTCCGGAAAACGCCCAGGGTGCTTGAGTAGGAGGCAGCCAGCATTGCCTGTGTGCTTCATCAGCACATTGATCGGGTGTTGTTCCAAACGGCTGGGCGCGCACCGTAATGCGCGCCCAGCCGTTCATGCCTCAATCATCAGAGATGCTGCGCCATAGCGGGATCGCTGACGCCGTGGCTGCCGTTCTCCATCCGTCCAGCGAAGCGGCGCTCGAAGCCCTCGGCAACAACGCTGAAGTCATACCAATTGCCGCTGTCCTCGATGGACCAATGGTGTTCTGCCACCGTGTCCGCCTCAACCGCCAAGGTCCATGGCCCATCCGTGCGGTAAGCATTGGCCTGCAGCGAGGCCTGCACCACAGCCGTGCCATGATTGCTCACCTTCACGTACACCGCGTTGCCGGCGAGCTCATAGCAAACCTGGACTTCCAGAGCCACGCCCCGTTGCGTATTGCCAGAGAACGTCCGAACGAACCCGTTGGTGCTGTAGACCCACAGATCGTAATCGCCACCGTTCCACGTGTCGGATAGCGTCTTGCCCGCTTCGACGGTGTAGCGGCGGGGAATCAGATCCAGGTTGCGCTTGTCGTAAACATGGAACACTGCCCCAACACTGCCCGTGTTACTGAACAGCAGCTCCACGGCACCGTCCTGCCCAATCCTGGCGCTGGTGTGCAGCTCATAGGGCAGTGCTCGCGACAGACGCGTGCCAGTCTCCTGGTACAGCGGCTGCGGCGTCGCGGGCGCCTGGGTTACCGCCGTCGTGGGCAACAATCTCTGCGCCTCATTGATCGCGACAAAGTTGCTCGTGTCGGGCAATTTGGGCACAACCGGATCATTCGGACTGACGAAATCGAAGCACGAAGTGAGATCGCCGCAGACCGCACGATGCCATGGGCTGATGGCGTCCACTGTGATGTCAAAGCGCGTTTCCAGGAACCGGCCCACCGAGGTGTGATCGAACACTTCCGAATTAACCCAACCGCCCTTGCTCCACGGAGACAACACATACATCGGTACGCGTGAACTCAGGCCCCACGGACGAATTGTTCCGCTGGTGGGATCATCGGCCGACAGATAATTGCCCACGGAGGCATCGAAATATTCGCCATCCAATGGCACGGTGGACTTGCCCATCAAAGCGCCGTTGGCATCATAGGACGGCACCGCCGGCATCGGCAGATGGTCGAAGAAGCCATCGTTCTCGTCGAAAGTCACAAAAACAGCGGTTTTGCTCCAGACTTCGGGATTGGACGTCAGCGCATCCAACACGTCCGCGACAAAATCGGCTGCCCCGGCCACGCCCTCACGGCTGCCCGGATGCTCGGCCAGATCCTGCGTGGGCAGCACCCAAGAGACCTCCGGCAGGGTGCCATTCATTACGTCCTTCTTGAGTTGCGCGAGGAAATTGACGGCACCGTCGTCCTTCTCGGGACCGCCCGTCAACCCATGCTCATAGATTGGTGAACCCGGCTGAGCGGTGCGGAAACTCTCGAAGGCCAGGCAACCATGCATGGCGCCCGTCCAGTTGTTGTTCATGTTCTGGTAGATATGCCAGCTCACGCCCGCGCGCTCTAGCACGTCCGGCAACGTGTCCCATTTGAAGGCGCTATTTGTGTACTTGTAGTTGTAGGCGCCTGTCTCGGGATCGATTTGCCCCGAGCCATCGGGCTGCTGCGCCCGACCCGCTGCCCAGTTCGACGGGTTCGGCCAACAGCGCGAGTTGACGGGCTCGGAGTCAGTATCGGTGCAGTTGATACCCCGCTTGAGCAGTTCCGGATTGGCGTTGGAACCTGACCAGAAGATAATGCGGTTCGGATCGGTGCCGGTGAGAATAGAACAGTGATAGCCGTCACAGATCGTGAAAGCATCGGCCAGCGCGAACTGGAACGGAATGTCCTGGCGCGTGAAGTAGCCCATCGTCGCCTGGTTCTTGAACTGAATCCAGGTATCCATCTTTCCTTGGTTCCACGCCGCTTGCTGGTCGGGGAAATTATGGGGCGTACCGGATCCGATCAACGCGTTGCTGGTCCGCGAGTCGCGGTGAAAAGGCAGGATTTCCTCGCCGCCACTCGGGTTTGGCTGGAAAAATACCGACTTGCCGTTGGTCAGCGGGATCGGGAAACGATCACCGAAGCCCCGTACGCCACGCATCGTACCGAAGTAGTGATCGAACGAACGGTTCTCCTGCATCAGGATCACGACGTGCTTGATGTCTTTAATGGTGCCGGTATCGACGGCGGCGGGAATTGCGAGCGCGCGCTGAATGGAAGCTGGCAGCAAAGCCAAAGCCGACAGCGCGCCGGCCGTCTTGGCCGATGCGCGAAAAAACTGCCGACGTCCTGGCAAATCAGGTAAATGCGAATTGGAGATCTTGGTCATGGAGCGACTCTTGCGTTAGGTTGGACGGGACGGGCGTTTAAGGCGCACAGCGCAACTGGGGCTCGGGCTGCTCGGGGTTAGGCGGCGATGGCGTGTCATCGTCGTCGTCGTTACCGCTGCCACAAGCGGCAAGGGTCAAGCTCAGAGCGATGGCCGCAACGAGGGCGCGGCCCGGTGCAAAGTACGAGGTCATGAATACTCCTGGTTAGGGAACGTTGCCGGGTCTGGATAGCAGCAAAGCCATAAGGACGCCGCATTACTGATCGAGAATGCGGCACAAGTTCAGATCAGGTCCGGAACGCAGATTAGGCGTCGTACATGACAGGCAAATGAAAAACACTCAATTCAAAAAAATACATTTTTGAATTTTATTCATATAGAATTTCACCCGGCCGCTGGCTGGATTCAGCCGCGGCGCTCCCCTCAACGTCAATCCGCGCCCGCGCGCCCCACCGCCGATCCATGACCTGCATTGCCAGCGCATCTCTGTTAGCCCCGTCGGTCTCCCCATTAGCCGAGTCGCCTTGGACACGGCGCTCGCGCGGCCTGATCCTGGATCTGGACGGCACGCTGATCCGGGGACACGAAGTGATCCCCGGCGCTCGGGAACTGCTGGCCTGCTGGTCTGACCGCTATGTCATCGTCTCCAACAATTCCACGGACACGGCGGCCAGTCTGGCGCCGCAACTGCAGGGTTTGGGTTTGCCGGTCGAGGCTGGCTCCGTGGTTCTGGCCGGAGAACAAGCCGTGCACCATATCGCGCGCAGCTATCCGCACTGCAAGCTGATGTTGTGCGGCTCCGAGCATCTGCAGGCATGCGCGGCAGGCCTTGGCCTAGTGCTGGTGTCCCGAGACGCGGACGTCGTGCTGCTGGCGCGCGACGTCGGCTTCAACTATGCCAGGCTGCAGGCCGTGACCCGTGAACTGATGCGGGGCGCAACGCTGATGGTCAGCAATGGGGACCTCACCCACCCCGGCCCCAAAGGGTCAGTGGTGCCGGAGACCGGCGCGTTGCTACGAGCGGTACTGGCCTGCGTACCCGCCGTCCACCCGCACATACTCGGCAAGCCGTCAGCCATGTTGTTCAAAGAGGGATTGCACCGGCTGAAGCTGTCGGCGGAGGATGTCACAGTCATCGGCGACAACGTGCGTACCGACGCGCTAGGCGCGACACGCATGGGAATGGGCTATCTGCTGGTCGGCAGTGCACCGCATGCGGATGCGCCGGACGTGGCGCGGCTGCTTGAGATCGAGTGCGTACGTCGGCATGCGCTACCTGAGGGCATTGCAGAGGGCGACGAGGGTCAGTAACGCTTGGCCAAACGGAACCCTCGGAAGGGGAAGTAATCGTTGAGCCGACTCACGCCGTAACGGCGTGATGTCTGAAAGAACGTCTATTTCAATCGAGCGTAAGACCTCTCGATCATCACCAACGCGAATATCTCGCTGTCGGGTGAAAACCGCACGGGAACGTTACTTCCGACCGTTAGCATGGGCACGGCTTCCTTATGGAACATCTGCTCGATATCGACCGTGAATGGCGGCAACCCAACGTCGTCCGGCCGCACCGCCAGCTTGAGCTCATACCATTGCTTGTGGCGCTCCACCTCAAGCCTACCGTTATATTCCGCCTCGAGAATCGTAGCGGTGCCTTGAGCGCCATTGTCATGCAGATCCTGAGCAATATCGGTGAGCACGGCACTCCGGTAGACGATCAATCCGCAGCCCACCATGAACACGGTAATCGCCCCATTTATGTACAGCATGGCACGTATTACATCTTCTTCCCATATTCCCATGGCAAGGCAAATCAGGCAGCCAATGAATGCGGCTGTCCCTAGCAGCATGAAAATAGGCGCCCCCAGTGTTGTAAACAGGTAGGCGCGCATCTTCGATGCTACGCGGCTGCGTGGCATCAAGCCGCCAGGACCAAGACTTTTTTCTGGTCCATTTTCAGATACATGCCCAGGGTATTCCATAGATTTTGTAATGCCAGGCACAGCCAGCGAATGACCATTCCCCCCGACGCCACCACCGTAAAAGAGAACAAAGCAATGGTCGTACCCAGCATGAACAGCGTACCGGAGGCCACGCCAAGAACGCCTGATGGCATGTCTATAGTCAGGGGCGCAATCGAATACAGATTATGCGCCGGCTTGTTTTGAATAAACACGTTAGTGGTTGGTAGCTTCATGCAGCTCAGCATGTCGTTCTTCGAAACCCCAGTCATATAGGGTCCTAGTCCGATGCTGCGCCCGCTGCCCATACATCCCCAGAATGGCATAGTGGCTCTCCTTGTCAGGCACTCCAGATTTCCGCTTCGAACAACTCGTCGTCGCGTTCTACAGCTCCCAAGCGTCGTTTGATCGACTCATCGTCGCATACCGCTCGGTGAAAGCGTGTTTTTTCCAACTTTACATCTGCAAAATCACAACGGTGCAACACTGCATAGGATAGATCGGAATAGCGCAGATCGGCACGCGCGAAATTACAACGCTCTATCACCGCTTTTCCGAAACTGCTCATATCGAGCCGTGTATCCGAGTAGTTGGTGTCCTGCACCCGCGCCCCATTCCACAGAGACTGACTGAACACAGCCCCCGTGAAGCTGGTGTCATTTATTTCCGTATTAATAAACAAATTACTGACGGCCTTCGCATAATCGAAGCGGCATTTTTGTAGCTTGGCGTCCGTGAAATTGCACATAGCCATGTCGCACTCCGAAAAATCGACCTCTTCCAGAACCGCCTCATTGAACTGCGCGCCCGAGATATCCTGCCCGGAAAAGTCATAACCCGACAGCTTGCAACCCGAAAACATCACCTCGCGGAGAATGGTCCCCTTGAGATTCAAACCATGCATATCGAGTTGAAAAAAAGAAGCCTTGGATAAATCCGCATCGCTAAAATCCGCACCCTCGAGTTGAGTCTCCATGAAGTCGGCAGCGGTCAGCACTTGCCCCTGCCATTTGGAATCTCGTGCGTCGCAGTCGACCAGTGCCAGATCGTCAGCAGAACAATTGCCAAATGTCGAGCCACGCATCATGCAATTAAGCAGCTTGAGGTCGCTGAGTTTGGCGTCCATGAATACGGCGCCCTCTAGTTCGCACTGATCGAATCGGCAGCCTGACAAATCGGCACCTGAGAAGCGGGCGCGCGGAAAACGACAATGAGAAAAAAAGCTGTCTTTTAAGTGAGTGCCGGCGAAACGTACGTCGGAAAAATCGGCACCCCGGAAAAGCATACCCTCCAGGTACTCGTCACCGAATGACTCACCCGCAACGTTCACCCCGATCAACGTGTCGAGCGAGGCTGTTTTGGCCAGTATGTCCGCTTTATTCATCGATGCCTCCTCAACTCAACGGTAGATTGCGCCGTTTTGGCACAGTACGTGTACGTTCGATATAGGCCTGATCGATGATGGTGGATGCATCCAGCAGCGTTTCAGACATGTCCGCCCTAAAGAGATTACACCGCGACAAATTGGTGCCAATAAACCTGGCTTTCTGGAAGCTGCCATTCATCAGGTTGCTGCCCGACAGATTAGCCTGGTCAAAATTGGTTCGCACAAAGGACGACAAAGGAGTCTGCACCCGATGCAGGCGGCAGGCTTCCAGGATCGCCAGAGAGAAATCGCACTGTTCGAGTATCGTGTCGACGAAATTAGCGTGCTCGAACCGCACCTCCCGAAACAGGCTTTGGACAAAATGACAGTCCGAAAACACCGGCTGAGCCAGGACCATGCCTTCGTCGAGCGTCAGTTTGGTTACCCGGCACTTCTGCATTTCCCAATGCACCAACTGAGTCTGATCAAAATCACAACTGGTCAGCGTGCAGTCGATCATGGTCACATCTTCGAAGAGTCCTGCATCGAGATCCATTTTCTCCAGCGTACACGTCTCGAAACGACAGTTGCGCAGTGTCATGCGCGTCATCTGAAGGTGGCGTACGTTCGTCTCCGTTAGTACGCAGGAGTCGAACGCCATATCCTCCGCATTGAAATCCTCCAGCGTCGCCTCGGCAAATCGGCAATCACGGAACACCACAGGCGTACGGGCAATGATGTTGCCAATATAGGCGCCAGCCAGACTGTTGCCGTCGAAACGCGCCTCGCTGATATTCGCCTGCTCCATTCTTGTGCGGTCCAGGCAGGCGCCCTGAAAATTCGCCCGCGCAAGCACCGTTTCCCTGAAAATTGCTCCCGCCAAGTTGCAACCCGATAGATCCGCTCCTTCCAGCCAGCATTCGGAAAAATCAGCGCCCTGCAAATCCATCCCGGACAAATCGGCCCCGGTGAGATTCATGCCGGATAGATTACGGCCTTTCTCATAGCGCGCCAGGATGCGTCGTCGCAAGACGACGGCGCGATGCTCATCCACTCGAGCCACACCGTCCTGAAACTGAACCGAATATAGGTACATCTTGTTGAGCGATTGACGTGCAAAATCATAAACTTCGCCCAGCGTGGATTGCCCAGCCTCAGGCGAACCTGCGGCGATGCCGCGCAACGTCCGACGCGTGTCCACCGACTTCATGTCAAGGCCTGTCAACAGAGCATTCGGCGGGCCGCTGCGTGCAATATGCGGGCGGCCGGACGAACTGCTCATGTCCGCCCGCTCGTACACACTGCGTCTGAGGGAGCGCTCGAACTCCGACTCCTCGGGAACACCCGCGGGCGGCTTTCCTGCCAGTACGTCCTGGCGCTCGCGTTCATGTTCGGCCAGCAGTTCTTCCAGCTCGTGATTATTACGCTCAACCATGGCGGGCAAGTCGGACAAATACATCGGCTTTATAGGTCCGACGAAGCTGCCAGTCGCGCCATCGGGGCCGCCCTCCATGTACTGTCGAATCTTCGCCAGCATGGCATGATCGTCGAGAGGCTGCGTTTCAAACCACGGACCCAGCAAATCGACGGGCAGCAAGTCCTCGTCCCGCAATGCCACGAGCGCCGCCGTTTCATGGTCGCAGCGGGTCTGAAAGGTTTTCAGGTAATGCGCTTGGTCGCGGGGCTCTCCGATGCGTTCCAGGCCTGCCATCAAGGCGGTCACATCGTAAGCGTCATCCTCCTCGATCGGTATAGATCCATGAAACAGCAGCACATAGCTGCAGCGATGAGGGAGGAACCATACGGTAGTCGGACGCATAGAGATTTCGTCCAACATGCCCTGATGGCTACGGCGCTCGATGAAAACACGCGCCTTTAGCGGCGGCAGCACGCCCGACCAACACTCGAGTTCGGGATGCATGTTCCATATCTCGAACGACTCATCCATGCGCAACGCATCGCGATCGTTCCATACCTGGTCGGGCGGAGCAGCATTGAACAAGGAGGGTTGCATATCATCAAAAAAACCGGTGCCTACCTCTTCTATCCACTTTTGATCGTAGGTCCCCATTTTCTCCGCACGATGTGGCCAGTCGATCCGTATCTGCCCGAAGTTCAATGGCCGTACCTGTTGCCCACGGTCATGGATGCGTTCTGTCGGTGACTCCAGATTGGGTAGACGTACCGCACGCAACCCGGGTTCGACTTCGATCTCTTCCAGACCGGTTCCTAGCGGATTGTCCGGATTGCTGGGCCCACCGAAGGAATTGCTCCAGGTCAACGGCATGCATTCAAATGGCATCGGCTCGGACATGGTGTTTCCGGTCCAATACCTATTACCGAGAACCAACCCATCTTTGCGTTTGTCGTCGACGCGCACGCTCACCATGCAGGACTTCTTTTCTTCCTGCTGATGCGTGTATGCATAGCCGCTCACCATGTACTCCGGATGCGGTTTGGGCATGACGAAATCCAGTATTTCGTCAGCATCGAGCTCGGGAAGTATCTCCTGCACGAGCGTAAGCTCGGGCATCAATCGGGGATGGCCTTCTTTTTGCTCAACCAAGGCGGCCACTGTCACCGCCAGATGGATCTCATTGCGCCACCGATAAGGCCTGGGCAACGCCATCAGGCGCAGCGGTTTGACTGTCTTCATCGCTGCTTGTTATCCGAATTTGAGTTTCTTGCACGCTTTCCAGAGTGCGATACCTGCCTGTTGAATTTTCTTTCGAGCATTCGCCCGTTGATCCTCGGTCACTTCAGTAGTCAGTAGCGTCACATAGAAATCGCCACCAAAACCAATCTCTTTGAGAGGGGCGATAGACGAGAGTTTCGCCCAAGTAAGCGACGTAGAAAGCAGTGCACCGCTGGCGCTACCCCCGACTGCCGTCAAGGGGAGCAACGCATACATTTCGTAGCCGCCGCTATAGATACCCACAGAATAGTCCGCAATACTTTCGTCGTGATCGGCCGTGGCCCGATAGTGCGCGCAATTGATCGTGAGCGCGCCAGATGTCGTTTGGATAAAACTGTTATCCACTGTCCACACGGAACCATTGTTTATGTGCCTGGTTTCTTTTCCCAGGTAGGTCTCCGTGACCAGCCCCTGAACCATGGCATTGAAATAGCCGAAGATTTCCAATCCAGAGGGACTCGGGTTATCGGCAACTGCGATCGATACCGCCGCGGCAGTTCCCGCCAGGGCCGCATCACGTGGCGACATGCCGGCCGCCAGCGCCTCTCGCGTCTTGTCCTCGGCGGCACTGCTGCTCGCCCCAGCCCTGGCAGCCTCTTCTCCCGCGATGGCAATAGCTTGGTCGGCGCGCTCCTGGTCGGACAGCGAAGCAGGCAATTTATCGACGCGCGACGCGGCGCCATTCGCAGCCACTCGCGGGTCCGCGACCGTATTACCCACCAGGTTCTGGGCCAGATTCTGCAAATCAACGCCCTGCTTGGTAATCTCACCGGTGTTCGGATCACGAATGGTGGGATTATTCGAGGCAATCTGCGCGGCCGTTTCGCTTGCCGCCGATGCTGTCATTCGATCGACTCCCGAATCCAGCAAAACATCCATGACGCTGCTCTGAATATTGCTCTCGTCGAGTGCGATGCCGCTCACCCGAGCCATGGCGTCAGCGGCGCTGGATCCAGGAATGGGAGTAAAACCAATGGTCGGAAGGTCAGACATGACGCATCGTCCTGAGGAAAGGTACGTGATAGCTCAAACGCCTCTGGCACAACCAGGAATGGCAAACAGAACGCATCATCACTTAATACGATGAGAAATGGCAGTAGTCATCAGCACCCCAAAAATCACCAGGTCCAGCACCGTCCAACGAATATCATTGGCAGACCCCTTGTTTTTCCACAGCACGAGATCGGAATCCAACCCGGCCAAATAAACGCGTCCCCCACTCCCTATGAACGATGCTCCGGACACGGCCTTGCTCAACGTACCGAATTTGTGGCGATAGTAGTACCCAGACACCGACGACAAGGCTGTCGAATAATACGTGCGTTCGTAGCGACCGATGGCATGACCACTATGGGTGCGCACATCCTCCCCCGTGCTTTTCGTTTTGATCGTATCGCAATCGACGAGGAAGTCATGGCCCCCCATGTTGTAGGTGGTCGTCGAAAAATTGGTATGTATCGCGCTGCCCTTAATGTCGACTTGCTCTGCATTATTGAAAGAGTAGTCCGTATTGCCATGCACGAGCATCGTCAAATAACCATAGATCGAAAACGAATCCGCCTGGGGAGTGGACTGGGCGAGCACCGCTGCCACGGCTTGAGCGGCGGCCATGTCGGGGCTGATACCTTGATCCAGGTATCCCTGAAATTTAGTATCAAATAGCGCAGAAGACGCAGTGTCCATGGCGCCAGCATCGGCAAGCGCCTGTTTCCCCTGGTCACGAGCGATTCCCGCTTTGTCGACCTCTCCACCACTTTGCTCGGCCGCCTGCCAGGCATTGCGCGTGTCCTGCATCACAGACTGGCCGGCTCTGGCAGGATCCGCCAGCGTCACGCCGACCAATTGCTCGGCCACCGCCTGCTCCTGTCCGGGACTGCGGCTGGCCAGCTCTCTGGCCGTTGCGGCCGATGCCGCGGCCGTCACCGGATCCCCCCCATGATTCATGATGCGAGCCTTGACCATCGCCTCTAATTCGGCGGGCGTGGGATTGGGATGATTGGCAAAATAGCCGCCGACTTCATCGACAGCTTGTGCCGCTTTAGAGCCGGGGCGGACGTACGGAATCTCACCACTCATCGATAGTCTCCCCTGGACAAAATCATCATGGCAGAATGATCAAGGCAATCACCGTCTTGATAAGACGGCTGTTGAATTTTTCCATGTACTTGTTCGGTACCGTCTCATGGGAGACGCCTTTGAACCCAATACGTCCGGCCCCCCAAGTATCCATGCGCAGTGCAGAGCCAACCCGCACGGTGCCATAGCTGGCATTGACGAGATTGAGATCGACCCCGACCCCTGTCAGGGTCAGATCCACTAAGGGATTCGTCGTCACGGTCGTCGTACCCAGAGAGACAGAGTAAACGCTCCGTGACGAACGTTTATGGTTATGAACGATGTTGGTTTCCGTCTCCGAAGCGAGGATCGCTACCGTTTCCGCCGTCAACTTGACGTCCTTGGCCGTGAGGTGAAAATCGCCTGCCGTATGGTTGTATTCCACCGCTCCCTTCGTCGTCTTGATTTGGCTGTTCTGCAAATCAAGAGTGACTTTGTCGTGCACGACGGCGGTCAGATTTTCATGAATGTCGATGCCAGCCGGCATCAAGGTACCGTCCTGCGTCGCATTGATAATCGCAGCCTGAGCCGGGGCGGCCAACTCGGGAGACATGCCCGCGTCGTTCATTGCAGAGGTCGTCTCCGATAGCATTTCGCGCTGAGCGGACGTCATCGGGGCATCGTGATTCTCCAGATACTTGTCGATCTCGCTTTTCCCAGGTGTGCCCTTGCTTCCCGCGGGGCGATATCCCAATAGCTCATCGCCGTTATCCTCTAGACTGGGAAGCTGGCTCTGGCCTTTCTGATAGGTCTGGGTCGCAGCGGATACCGCCGCTGCATCGGGATCCATCCCGGTCTTGAGCTGATTGCGGGCGAGTTCCGCAGCCTCTTGCTGCAAGACCGGATCATCGCCTGCGCCCGTCTTGGCGTGTCGAACAACGATTTCCTCGACGACTTCGGGGGATGCTGATCCGCCCAGATTATTGATCTCCTCATTGACAGCAGCAATGATATCCTCGGCCAGATTCGGCATATACAGTGACCCCTAAAGCCTCGGCTATCAGCCTACGTTGCCGAAAATCGTTTTTTTGAAATTACCGACCTGAACCGAACCGGACGCGCCCAGCAAAAAATGCCCAACGGCGCCAATGTTAGTCAGCGTCTGTACGCCCGTCTGCGTGTCAACCAATATGCCCGTGGTCGATTTGGTGACATCGCCAGTTGTGGTCTCCAGCACGGTGCCCTGGGTATCGGCGGAATAAGCCTTCCGGTTCACCGTGGTGGGCCCGTTAAGCGTGACGTTGGTCTCTTCGCAGATCTCTACCGTCAGTGTCTTCGCCTTGATGCTGTAATGCGCACCGATATCTACGCTGTAATTGCAGCCCACCGTATGATCATGGTTATTCACCACCTCATGACAATGATCCTTCTGCGCCCGCTGATGCACTAACTCAGCCCCCAGCGTGTCATCAAAAAGCATCTTATTGCACATCGTCGGATCACCATATACCGACTGACTACGGAAACCGCTCTGGTTAGCACCCGCAGGCAATTCCACCGGCGGCATATTATTCGCGTTATAAACGCGCCCCAGCACAATCGGCCTATCCGGGCATCCACCAATAAAATCAACGACAACCTCGTCATTAATCCGCGGTAATTGCAGCCCACCAAAACCACCCCCCGCCCACGGGCTCGACACGCGCACCCAGCACGAACTGCTTTCGTTTTTCTGGCCGTAGCGGTCCCAGTGGAATTGGATCTTGATGCGGCCGTATTTATCGGTCCAGAGCTCTTTGCCCGCCGGCCCGACGACACGGGCCGTTTGCGGTCCGTAGGTACGGGGAATCGGCGTAATGCGCGGTGCGCGATATTGGACGTTCGACGGCAATACCGAGAATGAGGCTTCGTAAAACTCCTCCAGGCCACCACCCGAGGAATAGCCGCCAACACTCATCCGATAGTTGACCATCACCACCAGGTATTCGCGGTTTTCCGCGTTACGGGGATGATTGCGCAGCGTAAACAAATGGCCCGCCGCCAGACCTCGAGCATTGCTCAGGCCCATGTTTTGTTCCTGGATGCTTTGCAGTTCTTCGAGACGGATACGGGCATATTGCTCGCCGTGCTGCGCTTCCTGAAAGCCACCCTGCCATTCGAACATTTCCAAATTACCGGGCTCCGAGCCGCCCTTGCGCCTGGACATGGCGTCCAGGCTGGCGCCCGGTTTGGTGAAGTCATAATCGACGGTTGCGTAACCATCCGGCGTGACCTGCGCCGAGATTTCCCACATGGAAACGTATTCTTCCTGAGGGGTCGCCGTGCGATCCGGACCGTAGTACGGAATCGTGTCGTAGCCCGGCATCGGGCTGTGCGAGGCGATATCATCCGTCAGAACCAGGGTGTGCTGGTCTTTTTCGTGCTTGAAGTAGTAGTAGATTCCTTCGTGCTCCATCAGGCGACTGATGAAGGCAAAGTCGGTTTCCTGATATTGAACGCAGTATTCCCACGAACGGTAGCTGCCCGTCAGCTTGATCTCAAACGGATAGCCGTATTCCCCAAGCACTTCTTTGATAATGTCGGGGACGTTCTTTTGCTGGAAAATCTTGTTATCCGACGTCTGCGTCAGATACCAGAGCCAGGGCTTTACCGTGGCCTTATAGATATAGTTGCGTGAAACGCTGTTTTCGCGGCCAACCATAACGCAACGGACCACTTGCCCGCTCAGATAGCGTGTCGCCGCCGACGTCGCCAGCTCCAGGCTCAACGGCTTGCCCAGCAATTGCTTCAAATCCAGGTTGAAGTTCTCCGCAAGCAGCTCGACGTCGAACTCGAATAGCTGTGACAAGCCCTCATAGCCCGCCATTTGCCTGAATTTCAGGCCGTCTACGGCAGTATGGGCAATGATGGGACGGGTCTGAAAGAAGCTAGGGATATCCACAAACAATCTCCGGGGGAGCTCGTCGACCGACTCAAGCATGCGGCTGTCGCTGAATGGTCGTCATGAAAATGACACGCTGACAAGGCAAAATAACCCTGTATAGGTCTCTTCGCAAACTACTCGAATACCCACGGGGCCTCAATGCGGTTTTCCCTGATAGCTATCGTGAATCTATAACTATCTGAAACGACGGGAAAACCCTTCCCTTACTCGCGATCCATCCCGAAGATGCGTTTTGTTACGATAAAGTGGGGACACGTTGCGCCGTAGGTACCTGTTACAGTGTGACCTCTGCTGTTTTTAGGGCGCCAAGACGGCGTCATGACTGTGCCTGCTCTTCCCCCCTCTTCCCGCCCATTTGTCGTTTTGGATGCCTGTGTATTGATGTCTGGCATTGTGCGGCGGCTCATGCTGCATCTGGCCGCGCGTGGCATCTACCAACCTGTCTGGAGCGAGCGCATTGGCGAGGAATGGCGTCGGAATGCGGGGCGACTATGGGCGATCCCGGTGGACGTGCTGGAGACGCAATGGGCAGAGATGAACGAACGCTTTCCGCATGCAGCGCAAGACGATCTGCAGGTCTACGAGAGCGGGTTACGTTACAGCGACCCCAAAGATTTTCACGTTATCGCGGCCGGTTTGGCGCGACGTGCCCGCTGTGGGCTGCAGCAGCCGCCCCAGGTACTGGTGGCCACCTGGAACCTGAAGGACTTTAACCGGTCGGAATTGCGTCGCCAGGGTCTGGATGTATTTAATCCGGACCGCCTCCTGTCGCAGTGGTGGCAAGAGGACGCGGATCTACTGCGTGAGTCGATTCGCGCGGTCCCGACCGACTATATCGCCCTGGGGCGAGACCCTGAACCCCTGGCAGCTACGCTGCATCGCGAGCGCCTGTACCGACTCAAGGCCCTGGTCGCTCGCGACGGGATATAACCGCCGCGGTTGCCTGCCCAGAGTCCAGGTAACGGACGTGGCATGGCCGTTCGTCCCGTTGCATCAGAGCAATCACTCAATGGTCATGATTACTCGCCGCAAAACCCGCCGCATTCAGGATGTCGATGACTTCCTGAATGTGCTCCGCACCGCGTGTCTGCAGGACAAAATCCACCTCGACGTTACGGACAGGTAGGGCCGTGAAAGCGCGCTGGTGATGCACTTCGGTAATGTTGGCTTGCGCATCCGCGATAAGCTTGGTGGCATGCGCCAGGGCGCCGGGCAAGTCGCGCAGATCGACCCGAATACGCGCCAGGCGGCCCGCCCGAACCATGCCTCGCTCGATCAACTCGCCCAGCATTAATGGGTCAATATTCCCCCCGGTCAGCACCAGGGCCACCCGCTTGCCGCGAAAACCTTGGTGCCCCTCTGCCTGGTCGCGCAGCAAGGCCGCCAACCCGGCAGCTCCCGCCCCTTCGACCACGGTTTTTTCGATCTCCAGTAGCACCACGATGGCGTGCTCGATGTCGCCCTCGCTCACTAACTCGACGCGATCGACCAGGCGCCGCGCGATTTCCTGCGTAAGCACGCCAGGCGATTTCACCGCAATGCCTTCGGCGATGGTGTAGTGGCCCGACGCCATCGAAGCGCCCTTCAGGGCCGCATACATGGACGGAAAGCGCTCGGTTTGTACGCCCACGATTTCAATATTGGGTTTAATGGCCCGCGCGGCAGTCGCAATGCCGCCAATCAGGCCGCCGCCACCAATCGCGATAACCATGGCATCCAGATCGGGCTGGTCTTCCAGCATTTCCAGCGCCAGCGTCCCCTGCCCGGCAATCACGGCGGGGTCGTCATAGGGATGAATCATGATGAGGCCACGCTCACGCACCAACTCGTAGCCTCGTGCCTGCGCGTCATCAAACGTGTCGCCGTGCAGTACAACCTCGGCTCCGAAGCGACGGGTATTGGCGACTTTGACGGTCGGTGTAAAGCGCGGCATCACAATGACGGCGGGTATCCCCATGCGCTGCGCGTGGTAGGCGACACCCTGGGCATGATTACCGGCCGACACAGCGATCACGCCCTTGAGGCGTTCTTCGGGAGTCAACGCCAGCATACGATTCAGCGCCCCGCGCTCTTTGAACGAGGCGGTGAATTGCAGGTTTTCGAATTTCAGCCAGATCTCTGCGCCCAGGATATCGGACAGCGTGCGCGAATGCGTGAAAGGCGTTTTAAGAACTTGCCCTTGCAGGCGGGCGCGGGCGGCTTGAATGGTGGCGAGATCGATCACGTGCGAATCCAGTAATAAGAGCGTCGCCACGTCCATGGACGGTAAAGGGACGCACATTCCGTGCCGACAATGACCGGGGCACCCTGGCAGTGTAAAACGTCAGCGTACGGGCAGGAAGTTAAAGAACAGCAAGCCCTGGGCGTAATTGATGCCGACGCGCCGGTTATTCTCGCCCAAGAGGTTGGCGATCAAATCGAGGCGGCCAATGATGGCGCCGAACTCGCGCTCGAAGCTGAGGTTCGTCGCAGTCGGCGAAATTTCGTTGGCCAATAGCAGAAGCTCGCCGGTATTGTCGCGACGCGACGCCAGCAGCCAGGCGGCAGCCTCAACATTGCGCGCGGCGTTGTAGATCCGTTGTCCGTGCAAAATATCCGAAACATAGAGACGAGTTTTACCGTTATGCGCGGCGATCACGGTGTCAGCCAGACCGTAAATAAAAGCCGCGACGCGATCGCGTGAGTAAGCGGGATCCAGGGAGACCGCCAAAATCTGGATGTCTTGTAATCCACTGAGGCCTGGTGGCGGCGTACGGGTTTCGATCATTTTGCGCACCCGGGCGACGGCAGCCTGTTGATCGGCAACGCCGGCCTTGCGCCATTCGCGGGGATTGCGGCGATAAAGTTTGTCGAGCAAGCTGTACAGGCTGCTCAGGTTGTCGCGGATCTCGAGGGTGACGGTGCGATTGAAGTCGGTCTGCGCGAACTGGTCCATGGACATGTCCTCGCTGCGCGGCCCCACCGCCTCTGGCTGACCGAAGGTGCAGCCGGTGCCCCACAGCAAACTCGCGCTGGCAACAATCCAGCCCGCCCATCGCGGGCACCTCATATCGGGTGATTTCCTGTACTGGCCATGCGGACTCCGTCGCGTCGCGGCAGGGTCACTGTGTCCCCGCGTCAATGCTGCGTTCCGCAATTTACCGTAATTCGGAACAAGAACGGCACCTTTCGGTGCCGTTTTTGCTCAAGAAACGCAAAGCTTATTCAGCTTGCGGCTCCGACGCAGGAGCGGCATCGGCAGCGGGCTGCTGCTGTTGCTCGATCCCGCCGATGGCTTTGATGGACAGACGCAGACGGCCCTTGTCATCGGCTTCGATGATTTTGACGCGAACCTGCTGGCCGACCTTGAGCACATCGTTGATGTTGGCGATGCGGTAGTTGGCGATCTCGGAGATGTGCAGCAAACCATCACGACCCGGCAACACCTGAACGATGGCGCCGAAGTCCAGCAGACGCAATACCGCGCCTTCGTAGACTTGGCCGACTTCGACATCCGCAGTCAGTTCGACAATACGACGCTGGGCTTCTTTAGCCTGAGTTTCGTCGACGCTGGCGATCACGATGGTGCCATCATCGGAAATGTCGATCTGCGTACCGGTTTCTTCGGTCAACGCACGGATGGTGGCGCCGCCCTTGCCGATCACGTCGCGGATCTTTTCGGGGTTGATCTTGATGGTCAACATGCGCGGAGCAAAGGCCGACAATTCGCCACGCGAACCGTCCAGTGCCTCGGTCATCTTGCTCAGGATATGCAGACGGCCTTCGCGGGCCTGGGCCAGCGCGACCTGCATGATTTCCTTGGTGATGCCCTGGATCTTGATGTCCATCTGCAGCGCGGTGATACCGTTTTGCGTACCGGCAACCTTGAAGTCCATGTCGCCCAGGTGATCTTCGTCGCCCAGGATATCGGTCAGGACGGCAAACTTGCCGTTGTCCAGGATCAAGCCCATGGCCACACCGGCCACGTGATCTTTCAGGGGCACACCGGCGTCCATCATGGCCAGCGAACCACCGCACACCGATGCCATCGACGACGAGCCGTTGGATTCGGTGATTTCGGAGACCAGACGAATGGTGTACTGGAACTCATCATGTGCGGGCAGCAGCGACACCAAGGCACGCTTGGCCAGACGGCCATGGCCGATCTCGCGGCGCTTGGGCACGCCGATACGGCCGGTTTCGCCAGTCGCAAAGGGAGGCATGTTGTAGTGCAGCATGAAGCGGTCACGGTACTCGCCCATGAGCGCGTCGATGATCTGCTCGTCTTGCTTGGTGCCCAGCGTGGCCACCACCAGCGCCTGCGTTTCACCACGGGTGAACAAGGCACTGCCGTGCGCGCGCGGCAATACGCCCAGGCGCACGCTGATGGGACGTACGGTGCGGGTATCGCGACCGTCGATACGGGGCTCGCCGTTCAGGATCTGGCCGCGCACGATGCCGGCTTCGATGTTGAACAGCAGGTTGTCGACTTCGACGGAGTCGGGCGCGGCCTGACCGGCGGCAGTTGCCTGCTCAGCCAGCTTGGCGTGCACATCGCTATACACCTGGCGCAATTGCGTCGTACGCGCTTGCTTTTCGCGAACTTGATAGGCAGCCACCAAACCGTCTTGGGCTGCCGCGCTCACCGCGGCGATCAAGGCTTCGTTCTTGGGAGCGGGTTGCCAATCCCAATCGGGCTTGCCGGCTTCGCGCACCAACTCATGGATAGCGTTGATGGCGGCCTGCAATTGCTCGTGACCGTACACCACGCCACCCAGCATGATGTCTTCGGACAGCTGCTTGGCCTCGGACTCGACCATCAGCACGGCGTTTTCGGTGCCGGCGACGACCAGATTCATCTTGGACGACGGCAGTTGCGCAGCGGTCGGGTTCAGCACGTACTGGTCATCGATATAACCAACACGAGCGGCGCCGATCGGGCCATTGAAGGGGATGCCCGAAATCGCCAAGGCGGCGGACGCGCCGATCATGGCGGGAATATCGGGATCGATGTCGGGGTTGACCGACACGGTGTGCAGCACGACTTGGACTTCGTTGTAGAAGTCTTCGGGGAACAGCGGACGCAACGGGCGATCGATCAGGCGCGAGGTCAGCGTTTCTTTTTCGGACGGTTTGCCTTCACGTTTGAAGAACCCACCGGGGATACGACCCGCGGCATAGGTTTTCTCGATGTAGTCGACCGTCAGAGGGAAGAACGTCTGACCGGGCTTGGCCTTCTTGGCTGCCACAACGGTAGCCAGCACAACGGTGTCGTCCACCGACACCAGCACTGCGCCAGAAGCTTGGCGCGCGATCTCGCCGGTTTCCAGTACGACCGTGTGTTGGCCGTATTGGAACGATTTAGTCACTTTATTGAACATGACGAGGATTCCTTACAAATGAAAAACCGTGGCCGCTGCGACCAACGCCGCAACGACCACGGTTGTGTCATGGGGTGCCAACCCCGTCGATCACTTGCGCAGACCGAGTTTTTCGATCAGGGCGCGATACGATTCGGGCTTGCGACCCTTGAGGTAGTCGAGCAGTTTGCGACGGCGGCTGACCATGCGCAGCAGACCGCGGCGCGAGTGGTGGTCCTTCATGTGTTCTTTGAAGTGACCAGTCAATTCATTGATACGGGCGGTCAGCAGAGCCACTTGAACTTCGGGGGAACCGGTATCGCCCTGGGCGCGTTGAAACTCGGCGACGATGTCGGCTTTTTTAATGTCAGCTACGGACATGGAATGACCTCTTTGGACTGGCGGCAGGGCCGAGGTGCCCTACCGTGGGGTTATTAACAATGCGGTTATCAGCAATACAAATTGCTACGTTCGATGTTAATTTGCCCAGCTATGCACGATAGCCGGGCAAATAACGAAGACGATTATAGCCGATTCGCTAGAATTGCCCTATTCGGCCGCTCAAGGTGTTGTCTGGCCGTCCTATTTTGGCTCCGGCCCCCACTCGGCCGCCGCCGCATTGGAGAACCGCCATGCCACGTCCCTCCTACCGCTTGGCAAGCCGCGTCGCCGCGTTGGCCGCCGTGGGCGCACTGTCGGCCTGTGCCAATTTCAACCAGTTGCCGCCGAATACCCCGCTGGCCGACGTGACCGCGCAATTTGGCCACCCCAATTTCGAGTGCACGCTGCCTGACGGCGTGCGTCGCGTCATTTGGACCCAGCAGCCCTCCGGGCAATACGCCTGGGGCGGCAATGTCAGCGCCGACGGGCGCGTAGATCAGGTCGTGCCGATCTTGACTGACGCGCATTTCGAGGTGCTGCGCACCGGCACCTGGACCAGCGACCGCATCCTCTGCGAATTCGGTCCACCGGCAGAAATCTCGGAAGTCGGCCTGCCCAGCGTACGCCAGGTCGTCTGGGCGTACCGCTACAAGCAGTCGCAGGTCTGGAACTCGCTGATGTACGTGTACCTGGGCCGCGATGGCAACGCGCTGACCCGGTTTCATCCGGGGCCGGATCCCATGTACGACGAGGAACTGCCCTGGCGCTAAGGCGGCGTGGGTCCAGCGACCTATCGGCGCCGGCCCATCAGCGCGCCCCCTTGATTCGGGCCGTCACTCGCTGTGCGAACGGCGCCCTTGTTGAAACCGTTTGGCGCGATTCCAGCGCCAGGCCATGACGACCCAGCCGGACAAGCCATACAGGACAAACAGGCCGAACAGCACCACGGGGGGATCGCTGGACACAAACACGAATACAGCGACGACCAGCAGGATTCCCCAAAACGGCACGCTACGGCCCAGGGCAAAGTTCTTCCCGCTGAAGAACGAGGCATTGGACACCATGCTGACGCCGGCATACATGGTCAAACCAAAGGCGACCCAGGCCATCACGCCGTCTTGTAAGGGGAGCTTGTTGTCAATGGCCAGCCAGACAAAGCCCGCCACCAGCGCAGCAGCGGCCGGACTGGGCAACCCCTGAAAATAGCGCTTGTCGACCACGCCAATATTGGTATTGAAGCGTGCCAGCCGCAGGGCCGCCCCGGCCACATAGACAAAAGCCGCCAGCCAGCCCCAGCGCCCCAGGTCATTAAGTACCCACTCATACATCACCAGCGCGGGTGCCACGCCAAACGACGTCATATCCGACAAAGAGTCATATTGCTCACCAAACGCCGACTGCGTATTGGTCAGCCGGGCGACGCGACCATCCATGCCATCCAGCACCATGGCGACGAAAATGGCGATCGCGGCCGTCTCAAACTGATTGTTCATTGCCTGCACGACCGCATAGAACCCGGCAAACAAAGCCGCGGTCGTGAAGGCATTAGGCAACAAATAGATGCTGCGATGACGGTTTTCAGGGTCGCGCATAGAAAAATTGGACATATTTACAGAAAATGGCAACGAATAGCTGAGAGGTTAACTCATCCCGCGGGGCTTGAGTCGTGCGCAGGAGACAAAACAAATGCGGCATCCCCGCGAGGAGATGCCGCAACACAGCGCATCGGCCCACCCTCCCGGGCGAGCCGTGTGCAAAAGCACGATTAGTTCTTGGACTTGTCGACCAGCTTGTTAGCGGCGATCCAGGGCATCATCGCGCGCAGTTTGCCACCGACTTGTTCGATTTGCGATTCGGCGTTGATACGGCGACGCGAGGTCAGCGTGGGGGCGCCGGCCGCGTTTTCCAGGATGAACTTCTTGGCGTATTCGCCGGTCTGGATGTCGATCAGCGCTTGGCGCATGGCTTGGCGCGTTTGCTCGGTGACGATCTTGGGGCCGGTCTCGTATTCGCCGAATTCGGCGTTGTTCGAGATCGAGTAGTTCATGTTGGCAATACCGCCCTCGTAGATCAGGTCCACGATCAGCTTCAGTTCATGCAAGCACTCGAAATAGGCCATTTCGGGCGCGTAGCCCGCCTCGACCAGCGTGTCAAAGCCCGCCTTGATCAACTCGACGGTACCGCCGCACAGCACGGCCTGTTCGCCGAACAGATCGGTTTCGGTTTCTTCGCGGAAGTTGGTTTCGATGATGCCGGCACGGCCGCCGCCGTTGGCGCTGGCATACGACAGGGCGACGTCACGGGCGGAACCGGACTTGTCCTGGTAAACGGCGATCAGGTGAGGTACGCCGCCGCCTTGCGCGTAGGTCGAACGCACGGTGTGGCCGGGGGCCTTGGGAGCGATCATGATGACGTCGATGTCATCACGCGGCACGACTTGGCCATAGTGCACGTTAAAACCGTGGGCAAAAGCCAAAGCGGCGCCGGCCTTGATGTTGGCATGCACTTCGTTGCGGTACACCGAGGCAATGTTCTCGTCGGGCAACAACATCATGACGACGTCGGCGGCCTTGACGGCCTCGGCGACTTCTTTGACTTCGAGGCCGGCGTTGGCGGCCTTGTTCCACGAAGCGCCATCCTTGCGCAGGCCCACCACGACCTTGACACCCGAATCATTCAGGTTCAGCGCATGAGCGTGGCCCTGCGAGCCGTAGCCGATGATGGCAACGGTTTTGCCTTTAACGAGGGAGAGGTCGCAGTCTTTGTCGTAGAAAACTTTCATGTTGTACTCCGGATATATTTGAATTCAGGTTAATGCAGGGATAAGGGCAGATGGGACACCGGCCCCATCAGATTTTCAGGATCCGTTCGCCGCGCCCGATACCGGACACGCCGGTGCGCACGGTTTCAAGAATGGCACTGCGATCCAGCGCGTCGATGAATGCCTGCACCTTGTCCTGCGTGCCGGTCAGTTCAATGGTGTAGGTCTTGTCGGTCACGTCGATGATGCTGCCGCGGAAGATATCGGCCATGCGCTTCATTTCTTCGCGCTCTTTGCCGACGGCCCGCACCTTGATCAACATCAACTCGCGCTCGACGTGCGCACCCTCGGTCAGGTCGACGACCTTGACCACATCGACCAGGCGATTCAGGTGCTTGGTGATCTGTTCGATCACTTCGTCCGAGCCAACCGTCACCACGGTCAGGCGCGACAACGTCGCGTCTTCGGTGGGGGCCACGGTCAGCGTTTCGATGTTATAGCCTCGTGCCGAAAACAAGCCGACCACGCGCGACAGCGCGCCGGGTTCGTTTTCCATGAGCACGGAAATCACATGTTTCATGACCGCCTCCTTACAGGTCTTCGGAACCGAGCAGCATCTCGGTCAGCCCGCGACCAGCCTTCACCATGGGCCACACGTTTTCGGTGCGGTCAGTGATGAAGTCCAGAAAAACCAGGCGATCCTTGTGCTTCTTGAATGCTTCGCGCAATGCGGGCTCGACATCGGCCGGACGCTCGATGCGCAAGCCGACGTGACCGTAGGCCTCGGCGACTTTCACAAAATCGGGCAGAGAATCCATGTACGACTCGGAATAGCGCGAGCCGTAATCGATCTGTTGCCACTGCCGGACCATGCCGAGAAAACGGTTGTTCAGGCAAACGATCTTGGGCGTCAGGTGATACTGCTGGCAGGTCGAGAGCTCCTGGATGTTCATCTGGATCGAGGCTTCGCCGGTAATGACGGCGATTTCCGCCCCCGGGTTCGCCATCTGCACGCCCATGGCGTACGGCAACCCCACGCCCATGGTGCCCAGGCCACCGGAATTGATCCAGCGACGCGGCTTGTCGAACTTGTAATACTGCGCGGCCCACATCTGGTGCTGACCCACGTCCGAGGTTACAAAGGCGTCGCCGCCGGTGACTTCCCAGAGTTTTTCCACCACATACTGCGGCTTGATCACTTCGTCGGAGCCGGCGTACTTCAGGCATTCCTTGCCGCGCCAGGTCTCGATCTGTTGCCACCATTTGTCCAGCGAAGCCGGCTTGGCGTCAGCCCGGGCGGCGTCGTATTGCGCCAAGAGCTCGATCAGCACGTCTTTGACGTTGCCCACGATAGGCACGTCGACGCGCACGCGCTTGGAAATCGAGGACGGGTCGATATCGATGTGAATGATCTTGCGAGCGTTCTGGGCGAAATGTCGCGGGTTACCGATAACACGATCGTCAAAACGCGCGCCCACGGCCAGCAAGACGTCACAGTGCTGCATGGCCATGTTGGCCTCGTAGGTCCCGTGCATGCCCGGCATGCCGACAAATTGTCGGCTGCTGGCTTGCAGCGCGCCCAGGCCCATCAGCGTGTTGGTGCAAGGGGCGCCCAATTGCTCGGTCACACGTCGCAGCTCGTCCGATGCGTTGGACAGAATAACCCCACCACCGGCGTAGATCATGGGCCGCTCGGCGGCCAGCAGCATCTGCACGGCCTTTTTGATCTGGCCCTGGTGCCCCTTGTTGACCGGCGCGTACGAACGCATGCTGATCTCGCCCTTGGGCGGAGCATATTTGCATGGCTGCAGGCTGATGTCTTTGGGGATATCGACCAGCACGGGTCCGGGCCGCCCGGTACGGGCAATATAAAAGGCGCGGCGCATCGTATCGGCCAAGTCTTTTACGTCGCGCACCAGGAAATTGTGCTTGACGCACGGACGGGTGATGCCAACGGTGTCGCATTCCTGGAACGCGTCTTCGCCGATCGCCGCAGTGGGGACTTGCCCACTGATGATGACCATCGGAATCGAGTCCATGTAGGCCGTGGCGATACCGGTGACGGCGTTAGTCACGCCCGGGCCGCTGGTCACGAGACATACCCCGACCTTTTGCGACGCGCGCGAATAGGCATCGGCGGCGTGCACGGCGGCTTGCTCGTGACGCACCAGGATATGCTGAAACTTGTCTTGCTTGAAAATTGCGTCGTAAATGTACAGCACGGCGCCGCCGGGATAGCCGAAAACGTGTTCCACGCCTTCTTCGGCCAGGCAGCGCACGAGAATGTCGGCGCCTATGGTTTCCATGTTGTATTCCTTTCAGTACCGGCCCTGTTTTCCTGACTGTTGCACGCCCTGATACGGCAGCAACCGAACTGGCGCCAACGTCGACAACATGATCTGGCGCTTTGAGATTCACGGAACCTCGCCACCCAGACACCCTGCCGACCCGGCACGCGTTCGTCGGGAACGCAGCGCAAACGTCCCTGGGGGACGCTGGAGGTCGAAATGGAAGCTTTGGCAACACACGCTTGTGACGCGGCCAAACAGCAGATAATCACTGGGGCGGAACGCCTGGAATGTAGCCCGGGCGGCCCGCTTGCCTGAGCGCCGGTATCGGATAGGCAGACCGGCGCAAGAGAGCGAATTTACCGCGTTGCGGCATTGCGAGCAAATCGGGCGTTGGCATATTTCCCACAGTCATCCGGCCCCAAAACCCTCCACATGTTTCTATACTGGCGAAATCGCCCCTGAAAATGCCTCCGCTCATGGACTTTCGCATCGCCAGCATTCCCCGCTTTCTCTATAGCCATTACTTCTTTGGCGGCGTGCGGCAGGGCGTGGGCATGCTGTTGCCTGTGCTGATATTGGGTGGCGTGTTTGGCGAGTATGGCATTGGCCTGGTCGCGACCTTTGGGGCGCAGTGCCTGGCGATCATCGACCAGCCGGGCGGCCCGCAGCGACACCGTATGAACGAAATGCTGGGCGGCGCCCTGTTGGCGACCGCCGCGGTCACCATTACGGGAGCGGCCTCGACCTACCCGCTGTTGTTGTGGTTGGCGATTATCGCCCAGTGTTTCGTGTTTTCGATGTTTTCCGTGTTCGGCAAACGCGGCGGGCTGATCGGATTTGGCGGGATGCTGATCATGACGCTGACCATGCACTCCCCATTGGCGCCCGAACAAGTGCTGGCGCACTCGCTAGCGACGTTGGGGGGCGCCCTGTTTTACCTGGCCTTCAGCCTGACGTTCAGCCGTCTGCTCTGGCTGCGCGAAGAACGCCAGGCCATGTCGGTGGCGCTGTTTGCCACCGCCGACTATATGGCCGCGCGCAGCCGGTTTTATGACGAGACCACGGATCTGGACGATTCGTATCGGGCCTTGATTCAGTCGCAATCCATCATGACCGAAAAACATCAAGCGGCCCGCGACATTGTGCTGCGTACCCTGCCACGCGGAGGCGGGCATGGCGACAATGAACGGATCATGTTGTGGAACATGTTCGTCAACATGCTGCAGTTGCTCGATACGCTCGTCGCGTCGCATACGGACTATGCCCTGTTGCGGCGCGCGCTGGCGGGCCATGATTGCTTGCTCTTCATGCGTGACGCACTGGCCAAAATGTCGGTCGAAGTCGATCGCATTGCGCTGGATGTCTCTCGCGGCAAGACGGCGCAGCACCGCAGCAGCACCAAAGCGGAACTGCGCGCCATCGAGTACGAGATTGAGCAATTCAAGCAACAAGGCATGGGCGAACGCGAGCCCGAAACACTAGCCCTGATCGTGCAAGTCCTGCGACGCTTGCGCAATGCCTCGCGCATTGTAGGTAAGCTCGCCGATCACACAGCGGCACGCAGGGATGCCGAGCCCACGAGCGAACTGCGTATCGACAAATCCCTCACACAGTTCATGTCACGCCAGGAACTACGCCTGGGAATGCTCACCAGCAACCTACGCCTGGATTCGCCCTATTTTCGCTATGCGGTGCGCGTCGCGCTGGCCGCCGCCATCGCCTTGGGAATTGTTGGGCAACTGATCACGCCACAACTGTTTGCCGCCCATAGCTATTGGGTGTTGCTGACGATCATCATCATCATGAAGCCCGGCTTTGCGCTGACCCGCCAACGCAACGGCTGGCGTCTGATGGGCACGTTGATCGGCTGCATTCTGGCCTTGCTGATTTTCCGGATCACGAGCCGTCCCGAAGCTCTATTCGCTGTGCTGCTTGTGGCCTGCATCATGGGCAACAGTCTGCTGCAGCTGAACTACATGGCCAGCGCGATCTTTAACACGCTGTTCGTCGTGATGGTCTTTCACTTTGTCGCGCCGGGCACGGTGTCCATGGCGGTCATTGGCGAACGCGCGATCGATACCGCCTTGGGTTGCGCGATCGCCCTGATATGCAGCTACGTGCTGCCATGGTGGGAGGCACGCTATATGAAGCCATTGGCACGGGCGGCCACCAATGCCAACCGCGAATACCTGTCCACGGGCTTGCGCTATGCCGCAGCCATGCAGGCCGCCAACGCAGCGGGTACCCCCGTGGCCGAGTCATCCACGGCAGAGCCGACTGAGATTGCCTGGCGCCTCGCGCGCAAAAACGTGCATATCGCATTCAGCAACTACGCCGAAGCCTTCTACCGAATGATGAGCGAACCTCAATCACATCAATTGAATGTGCCGGAGTACAACAACCTGTTGATCCAGAATCACATCATGGCCTCGCAGATCACAGCGGCCATTCCGCTGCTGGCAAGCTTGAAAGAAACCCCCGCTGCGATGCAGCAGGCGCTGACCGGCATGGTGGATTTGCTGGATGACAAGAGCCCTGCACCGATCGACTTACCGAACCAATTCGATACGACGGGGGACATGGCCGCGCTGGCCTATCCACTAAAACAAATGTTGCGAGCGTCGACGCAAATACGGCGGGAAATGGCCGGGGTCGCCGATCCACCCCAAAGCCGGCCGGCGACGGCAGCCGCCGCATAGGCCGTTTATCGGGTTGCACCGGCCCAGCCCATGCCGACCCGTACATGGCTGGGCCACTCGCGACCGAGCAAGGCACCCCCTCAGCGGCGGCGGTGCGCGCCTGGCCAAAAATACCAGACCGCCGCGATGACTTGCAGCGCCAGCACAACGCCCCACGCCGTCACATGCGCGACGGGCGGATAGACGCCGCCCTGCCCCGGCCACCAATCCACAACCCACCCCATGCCGACCTGACACGCAAAGATGATGAGGAACATCACCAAATTGGTCGTCGACGCGACGCGCCCCAACAACTCTGGCGGGAACTCGCCCGCCAACAATGCGTAGACCAGGATATTGGCGGATCCAAACACGCCATAGCAGACCCAGAGGATTTCGAGCGGAATCGGCGCACGCAACACGATCAAGGCTTGCGTCAAGAGATACAGCAGCAGGCATACGCCACCAAATCCATACAGCCCCAAGCCCCAGCGTTCCATACGGCGCGCCATGATGCCCAGGCCGACGTTGCCCGCCATCATGGAAAAACCCAACAGCGATACCAACCGGGCGGCATGCTCGACATCGACCCCATTGACGTCAGTCAGATAGGGACGCACCCAGAGAGACTGCACGCCGTAATACACACCACCGGCCATCGCGGGCAGAGACACCAGGCGCCAATACCGCGCGTCGCACAGCAAGGCCCAGGTGCCCCGCAACTGCGAGGCCAGGCTCGGCGCTTGGCGGTGACGAGTCCCCTCGCGCGGTGCGCCAAACCAGATCAGTACGGACACGACGACGGTCACGACCGCCAAGCCCATACTGATCACCTGCCATGACGTATAACCCAGCGCCCAGGAGAGCGGCGATCCGACCAGCACGCCGCCGAGGCCTCCGATGGCCATTACCAAGCCATTGATCATGGGCAAACGCGATAACGGGTGCGTTTGCGCCAGCGCCTGAAAAGCCGCCCCCAGACACACGCATACCCCCGCGCCGATCAGCAACCGCCCCACCATCAGGCCAGCCAGAGAGTCGGACAATCCATACACCAGGGTACCTGCCGCGGCCACCAGCAGCATGATCGCGTTGACCCGCCTTGGCCCCCAGGTATCCAGGAAAATCCCTGCGGGAATCTGCATCAGCGAAAAGCCCAGAAAATACAGGCTCGTCAACGTACCGAGATCCGATGCGGACAGATGCAGCTCTTGGGTCAGAATCGGCCCAAAACCAATATTGACCCCGCGGAACAGGTACGAAACCAGGTACCCCAGCGAGAAAAACAGAAAGACGCGCAGTCCGGCAGACATCAATATGCCACGCGTTAAATCTTGCGGCGAAACACCAGTTTGTCGGCGCTGGACACCGAGGCGTCGTAAGCGTAGCCCTCAACGTCGAACTTGCGCAGGCCTTCGGGTTTGGAGACCTTATGCTCGATGGCATAACGCGCCATCAACCCGCGCGCATGCTTGGCATAAAAGCTGATGACCTTCCAGGCGTCGTTTTTCCAGTCCTGAAACACGCACTGCACGATGCGCGCCTTCAGTACCGATTTATCAACGGCCTTGAAGTATTCCTCCGATGCCAAATTCACCACAACGGGTGTTTTTTCGCCAGCCAGCCGTTCGTTCAGATAATCGGCAATCGTGCTGCCCCAATACTCGTATAGATTTTTGCCTTTGGACGTTGCCAGGCGGGTACCCATTTCCAGACGATACGGCTGCATCAGATCGAGCGGACGCAGCACGCCATACAGGCCACTGAGAATGGCCACGTGCTCTTGCGCCCACGCCAGACGGGCCGGTGACAAGCTACTGGCTTGCAAGCCCTCGTAGACATCGCCATTGAATGCCAACACCGCTTGACGCGCATTGTGCTGCGTGAATTTACGCGTCCACGCGCCATAACGGCTGACGTTCAACTCGGCCAGGGCCGGGCTGAGACTCATCAGACCAGAGACCTCCGATGCCGACAGCTTTTTCAGACCTTTGATCAGCCCCGCTGCCTGGTCCACGAACAAGGGTTGCGTGTGGGTTTCGATATGAACCGGCGTGTCGTAATCCAATTTTTTGGCAGGGGAAAGCAAGAACAACATATGCCAAAGCTCCTTGATCTGATCTTATAGAAAGATATTTTGTGTGAATGCTTAACGTGCCGTCCGGCCGCCCTTGAGCGATTGCACTGTCTTGTCCACCAATCGGGTTGCAACCAGTTGGCAAGACCGGGCTCAAGTTTACCTGCCCAACCCGGGACAACCCACCTGAGCCACACCCGCATTGGGGGTATACCTACGCTTGTCTTCTTCCAAAATTTTCAGGTACAATACTTGGCTTTGCTGCTCTACGTATATCGGCGCGCGACCATGGTGCCGTTTGATCAAACCCGTACAGCACCGCCGGAGAGGTGGCAGAGTGGTCGAATGCGCCGGACTCGAAATCCGGTATACGTTTAGGCGTATCGTGGGTTCGAATCCCACCCTCTCCGCCAGTTTAAGTTCTACAGAAATCCATAGAAGTCCACAAAACCCGCATGAACACTAGGTTCTGCGGGTTTTTTGTTATCTGGACATCCAGGCTGATCTGTTGACAGCTACAAGACTCTGACGGTATGTTGAACGGTATCTGAACGACCGTCAGGAGAGATACCGTCATGGCGTTATCGGATATCACCGTACGGCAGGCCAAGCCGAAGGATAAGCCCTATAAATTGGCTGATGGTTCCGGGCTCTATCTGCTGGTCAACCGGGCGGGCAAGTATTGGCGCTACGACTACCGCTTCGGCGCCAAGCGCAAGACCGTGGCCTATGGGGTGTACCCGGTCCTGACCCTGGCGGCAGCGCGCGATGTACACCTTCAGACCAAACGCCAGTTAAAGGCCGGTATCGATCCGATGGCCGAGCGTCAGGAAGAACGTCAGGTGGCCAGCCTGACGTTTCGCAAGGTGGCGCAGCAGTGGCGCGAACAGTGGAAAATCGGCAAAACCACGAAACACGATACCGATGTTTGGCGACGCCTGGAGATTGACGTTTTTCCCGCCATTGGCGACAAGCCCGTCACGGAACTGACTACTGCCCATGTGCGGGACTGCGTAAAAGCCATCGAACAACGCGGCGCACTGGATATTGCCAAGCGGCAATTGCAGAAATGCAGCCAGATCATGCGCTATGCCGTAGCCCACGATATTGCCGAGCGCAATCCGGTGGCCGATGTGCAGCCGGCAGATATTCTGCCCACCCGCAAAAAACGCAACTATGCCAGGCTGGACGCTAAAGAGCTGCCGCAATTGCTTGGCGACATTGACAATTACGTGGGCGGCGAACATACCCGGCTGGCACTGCAATTGATGGTGCTGACGTTCGTGCGCACATCCGAACTGATCGGCGCAACATGGAGCGAGTTTGATCTGCCTGGAAAGCGCTGGAATATTCCGGCTGAACGGATGAAGATGCGTACGCCCCACATCGTGCCGCTCAGTCGCCAGTCCATTGCTGTGTTGAAAGCGCTGCGGGCGCTGTCCTTCGGGCGCGATTACGTCTTTCCCGCCGATACCGGCAAGCCCACGCACATGAGCAACAACACGATTCTTTACGCGCTGTATCGCATGGGCTATCGAGGCCGCATGACCGGCCACGGTTTTCGCGGCATGGCGTCCACTATTTTGCATGAGCAAGGCTGGCCTCACGCCCACATTGAACTGCAATTGGCGCATCAGGAGCGCGATGACGTGAGCGCCGCCTACAACCATGCGCTGTATCTGACGCCCCGGGCGAAGATGATGCAGGCCTGGGCGGACCACGTAGGTAGGCTGCGTATGAGCAAGGTCGTCGCTATGCGCACGGCGGGTTGATACTTGCTGCTCGTAACGAGTGCGGTGGAAAAATGGATCCGTGAACGGGCCAGCCCTCGAGGTGATAACCGTGCGATCTACGCACCGATCAATACGGGTATGGAGCAGATCGCATTGTCGCCTGACCTGTCAGCGAGACTGCGATGAGATGGGAGGTAACGGGCCGCTGTGGCCCGACCTTTGGAGGCTTCTCATGTCAGACCATCATCATCACCACTACGACCCACCGGGGCACACTGCCCTGTTTGCCACGCCCGCCGCACTCATGCTCGATACCCGGCTCACGCCGCTGGAGCGCAATGCCTGGCAAGTCCTGCGCATGCTACGCGGTGCCGACGGTGTGAGCCCACTGGCGAGCCTGGGGCAATTGCGCCGCTATCTGACCACCACGCCCTTGGGGCTGCGTGCGGGCTACCTGACCGCGCGACGCGTGCTCGTCGTGCTGCGCCTGACCGGTTGGATCAGCCTGGTGGGGCAGCAGCGGGACCCCATGACGGGCCATGTTCTGAGCGAGCGGTATCAGGTGCATGAGCTCGCATTGAGTTTTGCACAGGCCTGCGAGCGGGATGCTGGCTTGGCGCAACTGTTGCACGAGTCCGTCGACGGCGAAGACAACCAGGTGGATCGCGTCGCCATGCACATCCGGGAAACGTTGGAGCAAACGCCCACGGCGAGCGATAACGACGCTCGCAAGCCGAGCCACGACGACGAGCCGCCCGGACCCATGTCGCCATCGCCAGCGGACCAGGACGCTGCCCAAACACCGGCGTTGGAGGATTCCGTCAGCAGCATGGAGAGTCCGCTGCAGACCGGCCACGCCCACCAGATGCCGCCTGAGCAAGACAGTACGTATAAGACGTATATGTATAAAAAACGTACGTACCGCGCACGCGCGTATAAGGAGGGCGGCTCGGTATCCTCCCCTGTGGCCTTGCCGCCTTGCCTGAGGAACGCTAAAACCGATCAGCAAAAAGATGTGCAGGCCGCCTTGCGTCGGCTGCCGCCTACGCATCGCCAAGAGGTGCTGGACGAACTGCAGGCACGCAGCCAGAGCGGCACCGTGCGCAATGTCATTGCTTACTTTTTTGGCCTGATCAAGCGGGTGCTTGCCGGAGAATTTCGCTTGTGGGCGGGCCGCAAGGCGGAGCAACCCGCCAGCCTGCCACAACAGCCCGGTGCGAGTACAACGGCGGCGACCCCGCGTCTGGGCACCCGTCCAGAGCCACCCATGCAGCCCGCATCGCGCGAAACCGCGTTTGCGTACCTCGCTCACCTGCGCAAGACGCTGAATATGCCGGAGCATGCGGGCGAGCTTGCCACGCAAGTGGTGCAGGCCAAGGGCTGGCGGCCGCGTCCTGCCTAGGGCTCGGGCCTTGACCAAGAGGCGCGGCCTCTTGGAACACCGTTCTCGCCGAAGGGCAAGGGTGCGGGGGGACAAACATCCCCTGCACCCAGCCGACAGGCTGATGCGCTGCGTGGGCGCCAATGGTGCGCTTACGCCGGGTGCTCACCCGTTCGGAGCTCGCCTGCGGCTGCGCGCCGCTGCGGCTTGTGCGCCCGCCATTGACCCCCACTACGCGCCGGCTGCCCTGGCCGATGCACGCCATCTGTGTGGAGGCTGCCGCAGTGGCTTTGCACGCAAGCTGCCTGTGCAGGCGTGACATGGGAACCATGGCATCCCTGTGCAGGTAGCCGACAAGGCCGAAGGCCGCGTCAGTGCCGCAGGTAAGGGGCTAGCGCGAACGCTGCCGCAGCGCTTTTTGCCGCAGCACGGCACCGATGCCGCGACATGGGCCGTCACTGCACGCCGCAGTGACGGCCCCACGCACCCCAGCAACAATACGGGCAAAACCGAATCCTATTGTGTGCGGCATACATGATGATGGCTGTCCTACACTGACCGGACAGTTGCCAAGACCGATGGGCTTCATACATCGGCCCCCCCAGCAGCGCGGGTTCCTTCAAGCGCTGGCCCGTCAGGGCGGAACCCACCCAGGTATGCCCAGGCTCCTGCTGCATACCGGCCCCTACCCATGGGGCGGAGCCTTCTTTCATCTGTTCGTACTCATCCTTTTTCGCGCCCACGGCGCACTGTCCCTCGCGGCCATATCTTGCGCGTAATGCGTAGGGTTGCAGCGGCTTTCTTATCCCACTCACTTTCAAAGGAGGATTCATCCACACGTATCGCGTTTTCATCTTGTAGTTCCTCCGTCCGGTCTTCCAACAGGAAGCAAGACGGACGCCTCATCCGAGGCTCTGGTGTCTCCTGAACACCATGCCCTTGCCCTCACGGGATCTCGCCTAGCGAGTTGGCACTAACACTAACCATTGAGTTTCAGGACAACACGACAGTACCGACAACACGTTCACCCAGAGACGGAAAAATGGATGACTTGACCTATACCCTGCGCCAGCTTTGCCAGCGCAACCGCGACGGCAGTCACACCACCCAGGCCGACCGCACACGCTCGCTGACGTTGGTTGCGCGGCAACTGCGCGAGGCCGGTTTCCGACAGATGAAGGCCCCATCGCTCAAGGGAAAGCATGTCGAAGCCCTTTTAGAACGTTGGCAAGCTGAAGGCTTGTCCGCTGGCACCATCAAGAATCGACTTTCGCATCTGCGTTGGTGGGCCGAGAAGATCGGCAAGGCGGGCATCCTGCCGGCGGACAACACGCAACTGGGCGTGGCCGAGCGCCGCTATGTGACCAATGTCAGCAAGGCACGCGAACTGGGCACAGGTCTTGCTCACGTTACCGATGCCCACGTGCGTATGAGCCTTCAGCTACAGGCCGCCTTTGGATTGCGCCGGAAAGAATCGCTCCTCTTCCAGCCCCGTTATGCAGACAAAGGAGACCATCTCGCCCTGAAAGGCTCATGGACGAAAGGTGGAAGGGAGCGAATCGTACCAATTACCACGCCTGCCCAGCGTGAGGTGCTGCAAGCGGCGCACCGTCTGGCGGGAACCGGGTCATTGATCCCGGCGCACAAGAACTACATCCAGCAGCGGCACGTCTACGATGGGCAGTGCAAGGCAGCGGGCCTAAGTCATATGCATGGGCTACGTCATCAGTATGCGCAAAGCCGCTATGAGGTCTTGACCGGCTGGAAAGCCCCTGCGGCGGACGGACTGTCAACGAAGCTCCTGACGTCTGCGCAGCGCGTGCAGGATGCTCACGCGCGGCAAACCATTAGCCAGGAGCTGGGGCATGAAAGAGCACAAGTCACCGCTACCTACCTCGGGAGGTAGCTCGGTTTCTGAACAAACAATGGGGGCAAAAGATTTACCAGTACCGACGCTCAGTGCTGCGCCAACCGACCAGAGGCTGGCTACAATTCCAGGCATTTTTTTTGAAAAAAACAATGTACTGAATTAAGAGTTGATCGTGTGCGTCCGAGCCGGGGACTCGCACAGCGATCATTCCACATATCCGCGGGAGGAGAGCTCGCGTCAAGCCCCTGGTGTAGCTGACGTAGGACCTAATCTAATCGCCAAACTAGGGCAGCCAAAGTCACGGCGAGCACTGGCAACGTCAACACGATACCGACCTTGAAGTAATGCCCCCAGGAGATGACGGTGCCTTTGCGCTCGAGTACGTGCAGCCAGAGTAGTGTGGCCAAGCTTCCGATGGGCGTGATCTTGGACCCCAGATCGCTACCGATGACATTTGCGTAGATCATAGCCTCTTTCACTACTCCGTCGGCTTGCCTAGCATCAATCGACAATGCACCTATCAATACGGTGGGCATGTTGTTCATGACAGAGGAAAGAAAGGCTGCCAGAAAGCCTGTGCCGAACGTCGCGGCCCACATGCCCTGCTCTGCCAATCCCGACAACATGTCGGCACGAAGATTGCGACAGCTGCTATCATGAGAAATTATTCGTATGGCTTTTCTTAGTTTGGAATTTATGGGTACCGTCCTGGCCCGATGCCGTCGTACTTGAACGATTCTTGTGGTATCTATAGGGCCAAACCCGTACCCATATAGGCGGTGGCGATGTGCTTCATCGCGCTGCATACCATCGCTTTTCCAGGATTTACCGTGTCCCTAGCCAAATATCGCGAACGCCTGGAATCCTGGCAGATCTTCGTCTACTTCGCGGCCGTCATAGTGGCTTTGTGCCTAGCGTGGCAATTGCCTGGAACAGTGGCGCTGGCGCCAGCTATCGATCCTCTGCTGGCCTTCATGCTTTTTGTGACCTTTCTGCAGGTACCTCTGACGGAGTTGCGGGAGGCTCTATCGAACGTACGCTTCCTGGGCGCGCTGCTAACGGCGAACTTCATAGCGGTACCGCTACTAGTTGTCGTGCTGCTACCCTGGCTGCCTGCTGATCCGCTGCTACGCATAGGCGTCCTGCTGGTACTACTGACACCATGCATCGATTATGTCGTGACCTTCGCACACTTGGGGCGCGCTGACGCTCGGCCACTGCTGGCCTCCACGCCTGTGTTGTTGATTGGGCAAATGTTGCTCCTACCAATCTTCCTCGGATGGCTCTTGGACCATACGGCAGCTGACCTGGTGAAATGGGAGCCATTCATGCATGCCTTTATCTGGCTGATTGCCGTACCGCTGGTCCTGGCCGCTGCCTGCCAAGCCTGGGCATCGCGCGGGAGACCGGGCCAGGATATCGTGAACATGCTGGGCTTACTACCGGTGCCAGCCACCGCGGCGGTGTTGTTCGTCGTCGTAGCCGCAACGACACCGCAACTTGGACATGCACTGGGTGTCGTGCGTACTGTTGTGCCGATCTATGTCGTCTTTGCTATCACTGGACCGCTTTTGGGTTGGTACGTGGCGCGTGCTTGGCGGCTGCCCACCGCCCAAGGGCGTGCCGTGGCATTCAGCGCCGCCACCCGCAATTCGCTGGTGGTTCTGCCGCTCGGGATGGCCATTCCAGGCGCCGTTCCCTTGATTCCTGCGGTGATCGTCGCGCAGACGCTAGTTGAGCTCATCAGTGAACTGGTCTACGTGAAGCTGCTTCCGCGTATGGGAGCAGGGCCGAAGCTAGCGCGAGAGTAGCCGCGTAGGTTACCGTCTGAAGTCAACCCCTCCCGTCAATGTCACGGCGCACTGGGCTTGCTGGCAGATTCGTCCAGTCCCGCAGGGGCGGTGGATCGAGACTGCGTGGAAGCGCGACAGATCGCCGAGATAGCCCCCTTCTAAGTCCATAAAATTGAGGCTTCAACCTCGTATGCAAGAGTTTGCTCGCAAACGCGCGTCTATCCGAAACGACCGGTAATCTAGTCAGAGGTTTGCTGCTGCTTCGAATTGGTAAATATGTCGCCAATCGCGCTCATTTCAATGAGTCCGCCGGCACACATAAATCCGGTGAAATCTGAGCATCTGGCCGCCTGATCGGTCAACATGAAGGACATCAAAGCGCCCATCAAGGCAACATCAGCCTGGTAAATAATGCTAGGCCCTTGTCGGCCCCCCAAACTAGGCCCGCGCGCCAGCTGCGATACCGTGTTGTGGGGTCCACCCACGAGTTCTGCAATCGTTCCTGCTGCGGCACCTTCGGGCTCTCGGCTCACCCGCAGGCGAAATATCTCTAGGCGCGTCGGCGGAGACAACGCGTGAAAGGCGCTTAATGCGTGCTGAAAAGACATTTCTCCGTGTGGAGGATCAGGGTTGAAATGGCTGGCAACGGCTGGCGATGTAGGGCGTACTGTAGACATATTGGCGCAAATAGCGTCATTGATTCTGTATATCCAGACAGACCATATCGCAAACATGACAGATTGGTGTCAGCAACAATCCAGCAATCATCGTGGTTGCACGCAGACTATCGCCGGAGTCCCGCGGTCAGCCGGAGACCATTCCACCGAGTTACTGCTCGCCTCTGGCGTTAGGGCCTCATTGTCCGCCTGCTGAAAGGCAGCAGGCGGGTTATTAGTCGACAGGCATGGTCCTGACGGACAAGTGTCGCGGTGTCTAAGCCGAGTTGGCACTCTCCACGGCCTTGCTAGCCTCGCCCAGAATTTCGCGACCACCTTTGGCCGCGATAACCGACACAACCAAGCCAAGAATGAGGTCCGGCAGATTGGAGTCCAGCCCCAATACCAGGGCACCTGAAAGGACAATTCCGAGGTTGACGACCGAGTCGTTGCTCGTAAAGATAGTTGACGCCTTAAAGTTGACGTCCTCTCCGCGATGGCGCTTTAGCAATCTCAAGCAGATGATATTGAGTGCCGCATTCGCTGCGGCCATCGCCATCATTGCCGGACCCACTGGTGCCTCGCCACCAAAGAACCGCCGAAGGACCTCAGCTGCCAGCATCGCCGCCAAGGCAATCAACAGCCAGCCCGAGAGACGGACGGCTCGGATTTTTATCGCCTGTGAACGTCCAACCGCATAGAGGCTGACGCCGTACACGGACGCGTCGGCCAGATTATCCAGGGCAGCTCCAATTAGTGCAGTTGAAGAAGCCCACATTCCAACCACGACCCCAACTAAGCACTGGCTCAGGTTGATAATTAAAACAAGCAACAAGATCTTACGATCGCCCATTGAGCGGTCATCAAATTTGTCGCTCTCATCACTGCCGTTGCTGTCGTTCATTGACAATGCCCAGATAGTTTCAAAGGGATGAACTAAAGGTCTTGAGTGATTCGCCTAAGCAGTGGCGGAATTCAAAACCTCCGAAAACGCCTACCGAATCGGGATGCCTTCATAAATCAACAACGATTAATCTTGAGGCGTCGGTATTTGAACCATTCAATATGAGGCAGAACAAAGCTGCCCATCACACGTTACTGCTGCCGTTTGTGGCGGCCCACTGCTTCTCCGACTGCATTTGAAAGCTCCTGGGGCGTAAGCTTGTCAAGTCGGCTTCCCTCGACGAAGAATGTGGGAGTGCCCTTTATACCTACAGCGTTGACGTCTTTCGCGTCGGCCTCAATGATTGCGCTGACGGCTCCGTCCTGCATATCAACGCGGGCTTTCGCTTCATTCAGGCCCGCGCGTGCCGCAGCGCTCCATGCAGCAGCGACGTTTGGATCGTCATGCCATTCTGGCTGCGCGTTCAGCACTGCCTCTAAAACCGGGAGAAAGAGCTCCTGCTTACGAGCCGCCTCGAGCATTCTCACCACTGGCTCGGATCCTTTGTGAAGCAACACATAGCGCAACACCAAGCGGACGTCGTCTGGGTGCTTCTTCAAGAGTTTTTTAACGTGTGGATAAAAAGCACGGCAGCCTTCGCACGAAGGATCAAAGAACTCGACGATGGTTATAGGCGCATCGAACCGCCCAATCACAGGGGAATGAAAGCGCACTAGCAGTGCTCCGCCCTTACGCGCGACGGATTGCTGGATCGTTTTCGATTCCGGCGCACCCGTTAACCGTACAGATAGGACGGCGACAGCAAATACGATAAGCGAAGCTGCACCGATGGTGATGATAAGCAGACGTCGATTCATTGTTGGAATAGTGTCGGGCCGTGAAAAGGGAGGCTACGATCATAGTAAACGCAAGCAGTGAGAGAAACGGCAAGGGTACAGAACCAAAGATCGTCATGGCGGCACCTGAACAGGAGCTATCCGCCGAACAAACGGAGATCTCCGGCTCAATCACATGCCAGTACAACAGCGTGTGATAACCTGCGATCCCACCGCCGACTAGCGCCAAGGGTGAGGCGTAACGCCAGATCCCATAATCCTCACGATAGCAGGCGACACCTAGTATCCAGCAGAGCGGAAACATGAATATCCGCTGGTACCAACACAATACACAGGGGGTCTGCCCCAACACTTCGCCAATGAAAAGGGCAGATAATGTTGCGCCCAGCGCAGTTGCCCATGCCAGAACCAGGCCGGCCCAGGAGCGTCGATTGTGGTTCCCTTCTGAAGCAGCGGCGACGATCACGAAGCATTCTCCCTAACGGTTCTGCGCGTTACTACGCAAGCTGAATGCCTCGTGTAGATTGCGGCGCATGCGGCCCTTCAGCAGTTAGCAAGGTCGTCGTACATCAGCGGAGGTTTTGGCCGACATTTCGGCCAAAACCTTCATACAGCGGGTGCATGCTTGGCTTGTTCAGACACCTCTTCCAGCTCCATCTCTTCTCTGTCGTGCCGGTGGACCAGCCGATACAGCGCCGGAAGCACGAGCAGGGTGAGGATCGTTGAGGATATGATTCCGCCAATCACTACTGTCGCCAAGGGCCGCTGCACTTCTGCCCCTGTCCCCGTTGCGATTGCCATAGGCACAAAGCCAAGCGAGGCTACCAGAGCCGTCATTAAAACCGGCCTCAGCCGGCTGATCGCACCCTCCCGTACGGCCTGGTCCACAGATCTGCCAGCTTCGCGCATCGAACGGATGAACGACAGCAATACCAAGCCGTTCAGTACCGCGACGCCGCAGAGTGCAATGAAGCCAACCGCGGCTGTGATCGACAGCGGAATACCGCGCAACCACAATGCCACTACACCGCCGGTAAGCGCAAATGGGATGCCTGTAAAGACGATCAAGCCGTCCCTAACGTTGCCAAACATGGCAAACAACAATCCGAACACTAACAACAACGCAGCTGGGACCACTATTCGGAGCCGGTTGGCTGCGGACTGGAGTTGTTCAAATGTACCTCCCCAGGAAGTCCAGTAGCCAGAAGGGACTTTCACCCGTGCTTCGATCTCGCTGGTTGCCTCGGACACGAATGAGCCCAAATCGCGTCCTCTCACATTGGCACTCACAACGATACGGCGCTTGCCGTCCTCTCGTGAGATCTGATTAGGACCTGGCGAAAGATCAAAGTCTGCTACCTCACTTAGCGGAATATAGGTCGTCTTTGAATCAGGCGCTGCAGGCAGTGCAATTGGCAGATTGCGAAGCTCCGCAATGTTTTCCCGCACTTTTTCCGGTAAGCGCACTATGATGTCGAAGCGTCGATCCCCTTGGAAAAACGTCCCAGCCTCGCGACCGCCCGCAGCAATAGCCAACGTATCCTGTATCGCAGCCATACTCAGTCCATACCGTGCTGCACGCGCACGATCGATGTTGACAGTAAGCATCGGCAATCCCGTAGTCTGTTCAACCTTCACCTCAGAAGCGCCAGGGATTGTTTCCAGAACTTCCGCGATCTCCGTGGCTGTCGCGTTCAGGACTTCGTTATCATCGCCAAAAACCTTTACCGCCACATCGCTGCGAACCCCCGAGATCAGCTCGTTGAATCTCAATTGAATGGGTTGCGAGAACTCGTAATTATTACCCGGAATTTGTGCTGCTTCTTCCTGAATCGCTGCCAGCAGTTCAGCATGTGACTTCCGTGGCGCTGGCCATTGATCTATAGGCTTAAGCATGATGTAGCCGTCTGAGATATTCGGCGGCATGGCATCCGAAGCAATTTCCGCCGTCCCCGTGCGCGCGAATACCCGTTCAATTTCTGGAAATTTCTCCTTAAGCCGGCTCTCGATTTGCTTTTGCATTTCGACCGACTGTGTGAGACTAGTTCCGGGAACGCGAAGGGCTTGGATCGCCATGTCCCCTTCGTTCAAGTTCGGAATAAATTCGCTACCCAGACGAGAAGCAAGCACGCCACAAACGATAACCAATATAGTTGCTGCGGCCAGCACAATTGGAGTGCGGCGCAGCGTGCCCTCCAGCAGAGGCTGATATCGACGTGTCGCCCACGTCATTAAGCGGTTTTCTTTCTCTGATACTTTGTTTCCCATAAAGAGTGCCACTGCCGCCGGCACAAAGGTCACGGATAGAATCATAGCGCCCAGCAGCGCGAAGACCACGGTCAACGCCATAGGATGAAACATCCGTCCTTCTACACCACTCAGCGCAAAAATTGGCAGGTAAACCACCATGATAATTAACTGCCCGTAGAGCAAAGGCCGGCGCGCCTCCCGCGCAGCCGCAAAAACCTCGTGAAAGCGTTCAGAGCGCGTCAGTGCCCGCTGCTGAAGAGCTTGAGCGTGGCTCAAACGTCGCACGCAGTTCTCCACGATTACGACTGCGCCATCTACGATGATGCCAAAGTCCAACGCCCCAAGACTCATCAAATTGGCACTGACTTTATAGGTGACCATCCCCGTGAAGGTAAACAGCATGGAAAGTGGGATGATCGCCGCTGTAATAAGCGCGGCCCTTATGTTCCCAAGAAATACAAACAAGACGACTATGACCAACGCCGCCCCTTCAAGCAGATTTTTCTTGACCGTGGCTATCGCCTTGTCAATCAAATTCGCCCGGTCATAAACCGTGACAGCTTTAACGCCGTCCGGTAGGGTTTTGTTGATGGAATCTAGCTTTTCCGACACTGCTTCGGAGACGGCAAGACTATTCTGCCCAATGAGCATGAACACCGTGCCGAGCACGACTTCCTGACCGTTATCCGTAGCCGCGCCCGTTCTCAATTCGCGGCCAATTCCTACGTCGGCAACATCCCGTATGCGAATTGCTTGCCCGTTGACCGAAGTCAGCACGATATTGCCGATATCTTCGATGGACTTGACCTGACCTGGCGCGCGTATTAGGTATTGCTCGCCCTTGCGCTCGATATAACCCGCACCAACGTTGGCGTTATTGCTTTCCAACGCCGTCATGACGTCGGCGAGTGTGAGCCCATATGATGCAAGCCGCTCGGTGCTAGGTGCGACTTGGTATTCCTTCGCAAAGCCACCAATGGAATTAACCTCGGTCACGCCGGGGATATTACGCAATTGTGGCTTAATGACCCAATCTTGTATCTCACGCAGATCCATTGGCGTATACGGGGAACCATCTTCTTTTCGGGCATTAGGCTCCGCTTCTACGGTCCACAAGTAGATTTCGCCCAAACCTGACGAAATTGGCCCGAGCGTAGGAGTTATTCCGGCCGGCAGGCTATCCCTGGCTTCTTGCAGGCGCTGGTTTACCAACTGCCTTGCAAAATAGATATCCGTTCCATCCTCAAAAATTACTGTCGTCTGAGAAAGACCATAACGTGACAATGATCGCGTCTGCTCCAACCCCGGAAGGCCAGCCATGACAGTTTCAATCGGATAAGTGATTCTTTGTTCAGTTTCCAGCGGAGAATAGCCTGGTGCCCCAACGTTGATCTGTACTTGCACGTTGGTGATATCGGGAACCGCATCAATTGCAAGGCGTGAATAGTTATATACACCGATGGCGGCCATTCCAAGTGTCAGGAATAGAACCATCCAACGCTGCTCGATTACAAAGCGGATGAGGCGCTCAAACATGGTCTCTCCGCTTCAATGTGCGTGATCGGCACTGGCTTTGCCGAGCTCCGACTTTAATGTAAAAGCGTTTTCAACAGCGTAGCGAACGCCAGGCTCCAGGCCTCGCGTTATTTCAACCATCGAGTTGGAACTCTTTCCAACCGTGATCGGCTGCGCCAGAAAGCCACCGGGGACCTCGATGAACACAATGGACTGTCCATCAACTGTGTGAACGGCATCTGCGTCGACACCGACCGCGACCTCCGAGTCGTCGGTAATCACCTGCACCGTCACAAAGAGGCCCGGTCGCCAGGCGGCTGCCGGGTTGTTCAAAGTAACGCGTGCCGTCGCCGTGCGCGTCTGCTGACCGAGCAATGATCCGATGTAGGAGACTTTGCCCTGTGCAGTTGCCTCGAACGCAGTGGATGACACGATGGCGTCCTCTCCGATGCGTACCGAGGCCAGATCTTTGGGAGCAATCACAAACTCCGCCCAGACGTTGCTTAAGTCCGAGATTGTGAATATGCTGGCGTTATCTGCAAGTGCCTCCCCAAGTGCTATGTGCTTCTCCACTATCATTCCATCAAATGGTGCGCGAACCTCCAACAGCGCGAGATCTTTCGTCTGCGGGAGTGCGCCCACTGCGCTCAATTTCTGCGTAGCATTTTCCACGGCGATTTCGGCCTCGTTTAATGCCGCACGTGCGATTTGGTAATCCTGCTCTGCGGAAACCTTTTCGCGCCATAGGCGCCTCTCTCGGGCATGCGTCTGTGCGGCCAATTCTCGTCGCTTTGTGGCAGCCAGCCACTCGCTGCGCAAATCCGATAACGACGCACTGGAAATCACGGCCAGAAGCTGGCCCTTCTTAACTTGTTGCCCTAGGTCGGCTGAAACGCTTTCCACCACACCCGCCATCCGCGGCACTACGTGCGCGGTACGATCGGCATTGAACTTGACTTCCCCGGGGAATTGGGCAGACGTCGGCAAAGGTGCAGGGCCCGCCACCGCGACTTTGATACCAGCAGTCTTGACCTGCTCCGGCGATAGGGAAATCCTGCCCTCCTCTTTCTCTAGAGAAGCGCGGACGACCTGTTGATCAGATAAGTGGACGTCGGCTTCAATTTTAAAGAAGTGGGGCTCCGCGATGGATTGCACACTAACCAAATCGCCACCTTCTTTGCGAAATGTGAGGCTCTCCACTTCTCCATTCGGACGCGTCAACTTCGCAACCACCTCCCCTGGTTCTACTGCAATCGGCTGCCCTTCGGCATACCCCCAAACCTTCAGGCGAGGCTCTCCTCCCTCTTCGCTAAGCAGCAGTTCCACCCCAAATGTTTCGACGGACGTGAGCGTACCGCCATTTGGGCCGGCGGCCTCGGCCATTTTGGTGGGGCTTGCAGGAGTGCTCTCGTGCTCTTCATGGTCATGTTCATCCTGAGCAGCGTACAGAGGGCCAGAGCCCGTAAGAAACAGCACAAAAATCGCTACCGCGTACTTGACATGCTTTGCGATGCTCGAATATCCGTTGTTCAACATATTGTTTTCTCTACTGGACTCAACGTCCAAGGATCCGCTGGATTTCAGAATGGGCTTGGTATGCTAATGCCACTACCCTGAGGTATGCGATGTTTGCGTCTGATAATGTACGTTGCGCGTCCAACACGTCGAGAAATCCAAATTTCCCTGCCTCAAATCCCTTGCTGGCTGACTCAAACGCTTGCGAGGCTCCCGGGATAACCGACCCTCGGTAATCACGCGCCGCCGCGACGGCAAGATCGAACTGAGAAACAGCTTTTAGTAAGTCTGCCGTCAGTCGTGCCTGCAAGTCCCGATATGTGTCCCGGGCCTTGTAAGCCTGCATTGAGGCGGCGTACACATTGCCTTGATTTCTGTCGATGATAGGTAGAGGGATGGAAATACCGATCTGCGGCTTGTTGCGTCCGACCTCATTGTCACGAGCAACACCTACGCTGACCGTGATATCTGGATAGCGCTTACTCTTCTCGACTTCGATTAACGCCTGTCCCAAGTCGACCGCCATCCGACCCGACTGCAAAATAGGCGACCCCGCTAACTCCGCGCGGAGTGCATCCAAGGTCCCTCTCGCCGGAAGTAGATCGATGTCTGCCTCTACCGAATCAAATTTTGGATCGTTTTCCCCCCAGAGAACGGCTAAATTTCGGCGGACATTCAGCAAGTTTTCTTTCGCCGCTCGCGTCTCAATCCGAGCGTTTGCCAATGCCACTCCGGCCTTGCTGCTCTCCAAAGGAGGAGCTTTTCCTGCAGCGACCCTACGCTCTGCTAGGCGCAGCGCACTGGCCGCAATCTCAACATTATCGTCCGCAACGCGCACTGATTCTTGCGCTACGGCCAGATCGAAAAATGCAGCGATTACGGCGGCGCGCAGCGTTGCTCGGGCGCTATTTACGTCCTGCTTTGCAATGTCACGCGAAAGCTCCGCCGCAGTGACGCGCGCGGCACGTTTGCCGCCGAGCTCGATGGGCATGTTGAGCAAGGCGGTCGTCGTACGCGTGGCCTCCTGAGTATCGTCGACGCCAATATCGAGGGACGGATTTGGCATAAGTCCAGCCTGGGTAACAAGACCGTCGCCTGCGGCAGCCTCATATTTAGACGCGGCAAGCATCGGATTGCGCTCCAGCGCCATGCTCAACGCCTGCTCGAGTGTCAGCAAGCGCCCATCAACGCTTACCGTATCTATAGGCGCCGCTTTAGCAAGAAATGAGTCGAGTTTCGCAGGCTCTTTGGCCTGCGTCGAAGTGACGAGCAACAGGGCCGCGATGGCCAGCGGCGGCGAGAGTAGACGCATTTTTTACCGTAAGGAATTTAGGCTTGGCGAGGACTTAGCTGGACCGATCAGGTCGGGCCATGTTTCACCGGCGGGATCACAGGCAGATAGCCGGCACTGTAGCTAACACGCCTCGTCAATATCTCGACAGAAAAATGACAATTCCGTAATGTTCGGAACTTTACGAATTCGTAATCAGGGTGTTTGCGAATTGACGAGGTTCATTTTGTAGAGTGTCACCAACGCTTAACGAAAAGCGTGTAGGCGACGCAGCCGCGCGCCTGCAGCATACGGAACATGGAGATTTTTATGCTGATTCGTCACACCCGCAATGTACTGATACTCGGTGCCGCGCTCACTCTGCCTTCCATCGCCCAATCGTCGGAGACCTGGCACCAAACTGACACTGAAATCGGTTACGAGACTGCCCCCAGTCACGCCACGGGAGGGAAGACAGCTGAGCAAGTTCGGGCAGAACTTGCGGAGGCCAAAGCCGACAAGCGTGCATGGGCATTGCAGTACAGGGGCCTACCCCTGCCGGCGTCGGCTCAGCAAGGTAGTGGGCGTACCCGAGCAGAGGTCCGGGCGGAAGCAGAGGCAATGAGCGAAGACGAACGAGCTCGGCTCAAGGAGATCTATACGCCCAGCTAAGGCTCGTTATATACGGTCAAATCTCCGTCTGACCCTGCGGGGTTGGCAACCCCGGGAAATGCCTGGACTAGAATATGTCTACATCGCCATTCTTGGCATTTCCTTTACACGATGCCCATGAAAGTTCTGGTAATTGAAGACGAGAAGAAACTCGCCGAGTACCTACGGCGGGCACTTAGCGACCACAACTATATCGTGGACGTGGCGGCCGACGGTCTTGCCGGCCTGCATCTTGCGAAGGAAATCCAGTACGACCTCATACTGCTCGACATTATGCTGCCAGGAATGGACGGCCTGAGCGTTCTGAAGGAGTTGCGCAGGAGCAGTCGCGTTCCTGTGTTGATGCTTACAGCAAGGGATAAGCTTGAGGACCGTGTTCATGGGCTGCATGAAGGGGCCGACGATTACCTATCCAAACCGTTCGCCATGTCCGAGTTGTTAGCTCGAGTTCTCGCTCTGGGTAGGCGCAGCGGCTTACACCCCCCCCAAACAGATGGCCCAAATTTACTACGGGTCGGAGACCTCGAACTTGATCTTCTGCGGCGGCGAGCAAGCCGTAATGGCCAGCGCTTGGACCTCACGGCTAAAGAGTTCACGCTTCTGGCGCTATTGATGCGTAGACAAGGAGAGGTGCTGTCCAGGCTGGATTTAGCCGAACAAGTTTGGGATATGAATTTCAATAGCAACACCAACGTGGTGGAAGTCGCTGTCCGGCGTTTGAGAGGCAAGGTGGACGATCCCTTTGAGAGAAAGCTTCTGCATACCGTACGCGGGATGGGCTACGTGCTAGAGATTCGGGAGCCCTGATGGCAATAAAGCGACCGGAATCGCTAAGAGCATGGCTTTCGTGGTGGCTCGCCATCCAGACGTTTATGGCGCTTAGCCTCGTGTGCGTGGCGGTCTATTACGCTACGAACCTTAATCTAGCCCGGCGTCAGGAGGCCTTAATACAACAAAAAGTTGAAGTTGTACGGCACGTAGTTGAAGAGAACGGTGCAGACGATGATGCGGCAAGAATGCGGCATAAGCTGGAGGACTTCTTCTACGGTCGCCCAGAGTTTACCCTGGTTCTGGAAATCGATGGGCAACGTGTGGTTTTCGGCAATCCCATTGACAACGACCCCACCCGAGAACGCCGCATCTCATTCACATTGCCGTATCCTGGAACGCCCGGCGACTCACTGACGGCAGAGTTGATCCTGGACATATCCGACGATATCCGTCTCCGCAAGGGACTGGCTGGGACGTTGTTCGCTTGTGCGCTATTTGGCGCCGTCGTTGTCGCCGCTATGGGAACTGTGACGGTGCGAAAGGCATTGGCGCCGTTGGACTCACTCGTACAGCAGGCGGCTAAACTATCACCAGATCGCATCGGTGAACGCCTCGATGAGAAAGGGCAGGCAAGGGAGATCCTGCCTCTTGTACGCCAGTTCAACGCCGTATTGCAGAGGCTAGAAAGGGCCTACGTCCAAATGGAGGGATTCAACGCCGACGTAGCCCATGAGATGCGCACACCGCTGACCACCTTGATTGGCGAAACTGAGTTAGCCCTACATAAGCGGCTCGATCAGGAAGAGCTGCTGGACATCCTGGGATCAAATCTGGAAGAACTGCAACGCTTATCAAGTATCGTAAAGGACATGCTATTTCTATCGCAAGCTGATCGAGGTGCTAGAGTCAGAGGGGCATGGGAGCCGAGCGTGTCGGCGATCGTGCAAGAGGTAAGTCAATATCACGAAGCGGAAGCACTGGAGGCAGGCGTGGTGCTCGCAGTGGTGGGTGACGCCGCTTCTCAAATCGACCGTCCTTTATTTCAACGGGCAATATCAAACTTGTTGTCCAACGCTATTCGCTATGCCAGTGCAGGTAGCACTATAGAGATCGCTATATCTTCTACCGCTGCGGGCGAACTGACGGTAGCGGTTCGCAACGAAGGCGAGCCGATTTCACCCGAACATTTACCACGCCTGTTCTACCGCTTTTACCGTAGCGATAGCGCGCGGGAATTTGATGCTAACCATCATGGACTGGGTCTTGCCATCGTATCCGCCATTGCCCGCATGCATGGCGGCGATACCTTTGCGAGATCTTCTGGGCGATACACAACGATAGGCTTTCGCACTCAAGTCGCCGAGCAACAAGGGAGACAAATCTCGGATAGCGACAGCATTGCGTAGAGTCAGATGTTTGCCGTTGATCTGTGTGTAGTCTTCCACAGCGTCTACGCCATCTACTATCGACCTGACGATAAGACCGCAACGATTATGCGCGTACTGCACGGTGCACGCGGCCTCGCTGCGATCTTGACCAAGGCAGGCTTGGAAGCGAATAGGATCAAGCGATGGCCAGGCACTTTCGATCCTTGTAGACATATGTCGCAACGACGTCAGATGTGAGGATATACGTAAACGTCGCCAAGACCTCATCAACTCCGAGTGCAGCATCGACGTTGCCTACCCTAACCGCCAAACCAAGGCCGCAAGTGTTACGGCGAGCACTGGCAGTGTCAACACTATACCGACCTTGAAGTAATACCCCCAGGAGATGACGGTGCCTTTGCGCTCGAGTACGTGCAGCCAGAGTAGCGTGGCCAAGCTTCCGATGGGCGTGATCTTCGGTCCCAGATCGCTACCAATGACATTTGCGTAGATCATGGCCTCTTTCACTACTCCGTCGGCTTGGCTAGCATCAATGGACAATGCACCTATCAATACGGTGGGCATGTTGTTCATGACAGAGGAAAGAAAGGCTGCCAGAAAACCTGTGCCGAATGTCGCGGCCCACATGCCCTGCTCTGCCAATCCCGACAACATGTCGGCAAGATATTGTGTCAGGCCGGCATTGCGCAACCCATAAACCACCAAGTACATACCCAGTGAAAAGATCACAATCTGCCATGGCGCTTCACGTACGACTTTGCGGGTGCTGATGATATGACCTCGACCGGCGACAAGTAACAAAACGGCAGCCCCCACCGCGGCAACCGCGCTGACCGGCACCCCGAGCGGTTCCAGACCAAAGAACCCGACGAGCAACAAGGCCAGGACCGCCCATCCGGCCCGGAAAGTCCCAGGGTCTCGAATCGCGGTAGCCGGATCTTTCAACTGAGTCACGTCATAGGAAGTCGGGATACTCTTACGAAAGTAGAGCAGCAATACGACAAGCGTAGCGGCAACTGACACGATGTTGACCGGCACCATGACTGCGGCGTACCGGTTGAAGCCAATATCAAAGAAATCCGCCGAAACGATGTTGACCAAGTTCGAAACAATCAAAGGCAAGCTGGCCGTATCGGCGATAAATCCGGCCGCCATGACAAAGGCCAAGGTGGCTGTGGAGCTGTAGCCCAGCGCCATCAACATCGCCATGACGATCGGCGTCAGGATAAGCGCTGCGCCGTCATTCGCGAAAAAAGCCGCCACAGCCGCACCGAGCAGCACGATCAAGGCGAACAGCGCACGGCCGTGCCCTCTTCCCCATCGCGCTACGTGCAAGGCCGCCCACTCAAAGAACCCCGCCTCATCAAGCAGCAGGCTAATAATGATCACAGCAATGAACGCGGCCGTCGCATTCCACACGATGCCCCAAACCACGGGGATATCTGTCAGGTGGACGACGCCAACCAACAAGGCCACGATGGCACCAAAGGCGGCGCTCCACCCAATACCAAGCCCTCTGGGCTGCCAAATGACCAAAATCAAGGTCAAGACGAAGATTGCGACAGCTGCGATCATGGGAAATTACTCGTATGATTTTTCTTAGTTTGAAGAAGAAAGGATGCGCCGTATTGGCACATACCCTTCCTTATGCTCTGCGGGAAATCCGCTCCCGCGAAGTTCTCACGACTGGGAAAACTGCGCACCGATATCCTTCAGTTCGCGCTGGATAGCCGCCTTGTCCAAGGTGGCCAGGGGCAAATTCGCAAAAATATTTATCCGGGCCGAAATCTGGCGGAACACCTTGTCAAACACCTGACGTTTCGCTCCATCGCTTCCTTGAACCGCGGCCGGATCCTCGAACCCCCAATGCGCCGAAATAGGTTGGCCAGGCCAAACCGGACAGACCTCTCCGGCGGCGTTGTCGCATACTGTGATAATGAAATCCATCTGCGGTGCGTCGGGCGCGGCAAACTCATCCCAGCTCTTGCTGCGCAGGATTTCGAGCGGATAGCCCAGTATCTGGACCTTATCGATCGCGAACGGATTTACTGTGCCTCCGGGATGGCTGCCGGCGCTATAGGCACGAAAGCGCCCTTTTCCCAAGGTGTTTAGTAGCGCTTCCGCCATAATGCTTCGAGCCGAATTTCCCGTACAAAGGAAAAGAACGTTGTAGACCTTGTCAGACATGTTGCGCCTCTTCAGATAGGTTTCTTGGAACGCGCCGCCCGAGCAGGCGCAGGTTTTGATTTAGCAATCGACGGCATGGGAGCACAAGATCCGCCACCACAGCAGTTCTCAGTCAAGTACGTGAGAAGATCTGCCATCGCTTCGAAGCGAGCCTCGTAAATCACAAAGCGCCCTTCCTGGCGAGATCCTAATAGCCCGACATATACGAGCTCTTTGAGGTGAAATGAGAGCGACGACGGCGGAATGCCACTCTTCTCCGATAGTTGGCCAGCAGCCATGCCGTCAGGTCCCGCCTGCACCAAGAGGCGAAAGATAATCAAGCGAGACTCTTGACCGATTGCGGCAAGTGCTTTGACTGCGTCATTTATTTCCATATTTCGACTATATTAGAATAATCAAAACCAGTAAAGCGCTTTACCTTGTTTGCGACGTCGAGCTCCGCATAAAAAGGCGGGGCGAATGCCGGATCGGCATTGCCCCTAAATTCGTCAACCATCGACGATTTCTGACGTACTACTCTACTACTCTACTTCCCTACTTGACTTCCTTACGTCCCGATGCGCCCCCCGTCGTCCTTGGTAATCACGATCGTGGCGGACCTCGGCCGAACTCCTGCCCCATACCCGAAATTGCTCGGCCACTGGCTGGTGTATTTCGATGGATTGGCAATATCAGCTTGACTGGTGTTCTCGCCTGGATGCTGGATATTGACAAAAATCGCCTTGCCATCTGGAGTTTCACAAAAGCCCGTAATCTCGCACCCGACAGGCCCGACGAGAAAGCGCTTGAGCTGTTCAGCCGCCGGCGGTTGCCCTACATAGGTATCCACGGTAAGTGCGCTGCCATCAGCTTTCGTGTAATTGAGGGACTTTTTCTCGCCATCACCAACCTGGCCAGGCCGTGCCGCCAGCATCATGCAATTGGTCACGTCGGTATAGGCACCGTCATCGGTCTGAAACCAGCACAGTCCCGTAGCCTCGCTGAATACCAAGCCGTCGGGGCTCGAGAAATCTTGATCATCAGTGAGGTTTGACAGGTTGATAGTGCCGGCATCCGCGTCAGCTTGCGCACCGAATAAATACACGTCCCAATCGAATTGATCGCCGCTGCCCGTAGCGGAGGACTCTCTGACACGGAGAATGTGACCATTGGGGTTGCCCATCTGGGCGGTACCATTCTTCATATCGGTGTACACACGCGGATTAGCCGCATCCGGCGCATACTGTGAACCGGTCGGATCAATGCGACGGCTGGTGTTGTTGGTCAAAGCAAAATACACCTCGCCGTTGGCGGGATTCACGCCACACCATTCCGGGCGATCCATCTTCGTGGCACCCGCCGCATCTGCGGCTAGACGAGCATTGATGGCAACATCGGCCTGGTCGGCAAACGGATATGTCGCGGAACTGCTAACAACCGGGTTTTGCAGCGACAGCTCCAACCAGGAACCGGTCCCGTCTTCGGAGAATTTGGCAGCATAGAGCTTGCCGTTGTCCAAATATTTGTCACCTGCGGACATGCGACTGATCGCATCGGCATCCGCGGGATCCCAGTTGGCGGCCGAGACCCATTTGTAAATGTATTCGCCACGAGCATCGTCGCCCATATAGACCACAATAGGCTGCCCTGCAACGGCCTTGCGGAACGCTGCGCTTTCATGAGCGAAACGCCCCAGGGCCGTGCGCTTTTTTGCTTTCCTGCTACGGTCATAAGGGTCGATCTCAACGATGTAGCCTTGGCCGTTCATTTCGTTGCGGTAATCGTCGCTACCATCAGCCGACGTTCCTGATTGGCTTATATTCCAACGAGCATAGCGATCATCCGCACCGGCGGACTCCCATCCGTGGCGCGAGCCGGCACCCTGACTACGCCCGTAGCGCAGAAGCGAAGTCACAGATTTATCATTACCCCGAGCCGCGTCATCGGCGCTGTCGCGGGTGAAGTAGCCGTACCAATTCTCTTCACCCGTCAAGAACGTACCCCAGGGGCTCTTCCCTGTGCCGCAATTGTTCAACGTGCCGCGTGTACGGGTCGCATCGGGCGAATACTTCGTCACGAGTAGTGGATTGCCGCGAGCCGGGCCTGCGATTTCGATTTCACTCAGTGCCGTCAGACGAAAGTTGAAAGACGATTCCGACATAGTCGCCCAGGAATTACCGGTCTTCTGAATTTCGACAACCGAAATGCCGTGAATAGCCACTTCCTTATCTACTTCGGCGGCTGGCCGTGGCAACGTGTTGGTGCCACCGTCCTGGTGCAAGAAGAACGAACTGAAACTCTCGTTCGTCGTGGCTTCGTGATTGACGGCCAGAAGCCCTCGATCCGTGGAGCTGGCCGAAGGCCGGTTGTCTGCGCCCAGTCCAAACCACTCCATGCCGTCGTGATGGTCTCCGGCACGGTTCTCAAAGTCGATGTCCGTACCATCATTCCTGTAGGCCAGCACACCCGCTGAGAGCGGGTCTCCCAGGGCGTATAGCACTTGAGCGGTATATCCCGAGGGCACGATGACGGCATCGGCCAAGCTCTTGGGTACGGCGGTGAAATCAAGCAGCGTTTCCGAAGGTGAAGTCGGCGGCGTTTCGGGACTGTCATCATCGTCATCACTACTGCTTCCACAGGCGGCCAGACCGCCTACGCCGAAGAGGACGGAACCAAGAGTGAGCGTACCTCCTTTGAGCATCCCGCGTCGGCTCAGCCGTGTTTGCAACACCGAATCGAATGTTGGGTTATTCGATGTATTCGAATCTTCGTCATTGAAGTCGACTTTGGGCGTGTTCGTCTTGGTCTTCATATCGTCCTTCTGTCTGGATTTAACGAAGTAAGGAATGTATGCGACGCTGATGACTCTTTCATGACGACACAAACGCAACATTGTCGAAGCGACCACGTTGGTTGATCCATGGCACAACTACAGTCCGCGCATTGAGCTTGGCTGTGGGTGAACCGGCCCCCACCTCCACTATCGCTCCCCTTCCCAGACCCGACTATTAATGAAATTTTTGGCCCTCTAGAGCCCTAATGGCTCGATGGGCGAGTCGCGGTTCGTTTGTAGCTTATGTCATGAAGTTGTCATGTCTGCATTTCATGATGCATGGAGATGAAGAATTATTTAAAAACAGCCTCCCCGGCCTGAACTGCCCCTTTTATCTCAGGAGAAACAAATGAAGTTGTCGACCCTTGCCGCAAGCCTATTCATCGCATGTGCGGGCCTCAATGCTCACGCGCAACAGAACGTGCCGACAGTGCTCATAGACGGATCCAGCACCGTATTTCCGATTTCGGAGGCCGTCGCTGAAGAGTTTCAAAAATCGCAACAAGGCAAAACCCGCGTAACGGTGGGCGTTTCGGGAACGGGCGGTGGCTTCAAAAAATTCTGCCGAGGCGAGCTGGACATCACTGGCGCCTCGCGCCCCATCCGTAAAGACGAAATGGAACTGTGCAAGCAGCACGGCGTAGAGTATATCGAAATGCCTGTCGCTATCGATGCACTGGCCACGATCATCAATCCTTCAAATACCTTCGCAGAGTGCTTGTCGATCCCAGAGCTGAAGACGATGTGGGCGCCTGAAGCGCAAGGCAAGGTGACCAACTGGAACCAGATCAATGATAAGTTCCCGAACGCACCGCTGGTTCTATTCGGCGCCGGCACCGATTCGGGCACTTATGACTATTACACTTTCGCCGTTGTGGGGAAAGAGCACTCCAGTCGCGGCGACTTCACCGCAACCGAAGACGACAACGTGAGTGTCCAGGGCGTCGCCCGCGACGAGAACGCTCTTGGCTTTTTGGGATTGGCCTACTACGAACATAATAAGGACAAGATCAAGGCTGTCGCCATTCGGCAGGATGATGGTTCTTGCGTGCTCCCGTCGGTGGAAAACGCGGTCAACGGTACTTATCAACCGCTGACACGGCCGATTTTCTACTATGTGGACAAGTCGAAGGCCGACAAGAAACATGTCGTGGATTTCATTCATTTCGCATTTGACCCGAAGAACCAAGAAGAACTCGTTTCGGAAGTCGGCTACGTCTCCCTGCCCGCTGAAATCGCGAATTCCGCGAAGGCCAAATTCGATGCGCGCAAGACAGGCTCTCACTTTGAAGGCGGCTCCAAGATCGGCGTCAAGATGACCGATCTCGTAAATTAATCCGCTCACAGTTAGCGAGTCCGGATCGTGGGGCCACGCATAGTGGCCCCACGATGCCCTCAGGAATCCATAGGAACGCCAATGTCCGTCGTTGCCGACAAAGAACGTTTCATACCGAGCCAAGCCTATCGCACTCGGCGACGCACTGTCGACGCTGTAACTCGGGTTTTATTGTTCCTCGCCGCGGGAGCCTCAGTACTTATCACCACTGGAATTGTGTACATCCTGGTCACGGAGTCGTGGGGCTTTTTCTCCCAGGTATCGATCTGGGACTTCCTCACCGACACTCAGTGGACCCCGATGTTCGAGAACCCGCGCTTCGGAATCTGGCCTTTGCTAACGGCGACGCTTTGGGCCGCAGGTATTGCATTGATCATTGCCATCCCGCTGGGCACTGTGCTGGCCGTCTATCTTAGTGAATTTGCGCGCCCATCAGTAAAAGAGGTTGTAAAGCCTTGCCTGGAGATGCTGGAAGCCGTTCCGACTATCGTGTACGGCTACTTTGCACTCCTGCTGTTGACACCGTTTTTTCAGACTTTTATCCCGGGTCTTGGCGGGTTCAACCTGTTGGTCCCTGGCATCGTGCTCGGCATCATGATTCTGCCTTACATCGTATCGGTAAGTGAAGACGCCATGCGCGCCGTACCGAGTTCGATGCGTGAGGGCGCTTATGCCCTCGGAATGTCGCGAGTCCAGACCGCTATCCGTGTCGTAATACCCGGTGCGTTCTCGGGCATCACCGCCGCATACATACTGGGCATGTCGCGGGCAGTAGGCGAAACGATGGTACTAGCCGTCGCCGCAGGTCAAAATCCCAATCTGACCGCCGACCCACGTGAAGGCGCTGCCACCATTACCGCATACATCGTACAAATGAGCATGGGCGATCTGCCGCATGGGAGCTTGGCTTACCAGAGCATCTTCGCCGTCGGCCTAGTGCTGTTCATCATTACTTTCGCGTTCAATTTCTTCGGCCACCTATTGCGCCAGCGTTTTCGGGAAATCTACTGAAATGAATCGTCCACTGATGTCGAAAAGCACGGCCGTAGAGTACGACCCGCAGCTCGCGGCCCGCGTCGGTCGAACCGCCAAGCGGTCTGATTTCATATTTGGGTTGGCGGGTGTGGCGATTCTGATTGTGTCGATGGCCTTGCTGATCGCTTTGTTACTTGACCTGGCGCTTGATGGCGCGGGCCGCATCAACTACGAATTCCTGACTAGCTTTCCTTCTCGCCGGGCTGGGAGCGCCGGCATTCTCTCCGCTTGGGTGGGGACTACGCTTGTCATGGTGGTAACGGCAGCGTTAGCGGTACCCATGGGTGTGATGGCCGGCCTCTATCTGGAGGAGTATGCGCCCAAAAATCTGATTACAACGCTCATTGAGATCAACATAGGAAATCTTGCTGGTGTTCCTTCGATCATATATGGCCTTCTCGCCCTCGGCTTGTTTGTATATATGCTGGGACTAGGACAAACTATCTTTGTCGCGGGCGCCGTGCTGGCGCTACTTATCCTTCCCGTCATCATTGTGTCCACGCGCGAGGCTGTCCGCAGCATTCCTCAGACAGTCAAAGAGGGCGCGTACGGCATCGGCGCCGATAAGTGGCAAACGATGTCCTCCTTTATCCTGCCAGCAGCCCGGCCGGGAATCCTGACCGGCGCAATCGTTGGACTCTCGCGTGCGATCGGCGAAACAGCGCCGGTGATTACCATCGGCGCGCTGACCTATATTGCGTTCCTGCCACCGTCCCCCATCCAAGCCGGATTTCCGTTCATCAACTTCGACTGGCTTGAAGCTCCTTTCACCCTCCTGCCAATTCAGATGTTCAATTGGCTGTCTCGCCCACAGTCCGAGTTTCACGTTAATGCCGCTGCGGCCGGCGTGGTCCTCATTGCGATGACGCTGGTCATGAACGCACTAGCGATCTATATCCGTTACCGTTTGCGCCGTCACACAATGAACTAGCTGATATCGCTGATTAGCGATCAGGACTCCCTCCTAAGCCGAGAATATTCAATGAATGACCTCACTATGCAGAGCCAACCCGTTGATGCACCGGTCGTGATCAAGAGCCCGAGCTCTGCGGCCACCGCAGTCCCCACCACGCCTGTTAATTCGATACTAGTGCCCCCGACGGTACCGCTACGGGCGGAAGCGAAGAACTTATCATTCTGGTACGGCGAATTCCAAGCACTGAAGGACATCAATCTTCCTATAGCAAAAGACCGAGTCACCGCCCTTATTGGAGCGTCTGGCTGCGGAAAAAGCACCTTGCTGCGGTGTTTCAATCGTATGCACGACCTGTATCGCGGAACTCGCTATGGCGGGCAGATCAACTTATTACCCGAGCAAAGCAACCTGGTCGACCTCAAGTCCGATCCGATTCTGATTCGACTACGGATTGGCATGGTGTTTCAAAAACCCAATCCATTCCCCAAATCCATATACGAGAATGTCGCCGCGGCACTAAAAGTACGAGGCATCACCAACCGTTCAATTCTGGATGAACGCGTTGAATCGGCGCTACGCCAAGCTGCGCTCTGGGATGAAGTAAAGGACCGGCTTCATTTGTCTGCCTATGGGCTCTCAGGCGGCCAACAACAGCGTTTATGCATCGCACGTACGCTTGCTCCTAACCCGGAAATAATTCTTTTTGACGAGCCGACATCAGCGCTGGATCCAATCGCGACCGCGAAAATCGAAGATCTTTTCAATAGCCTTCGAAATCAGTACACCATCGTCATCGTCACACACAACATGCAGCAGGCCGCGCGAATTTCCGACTACACCGCATTTATGCACTTGGGGCAAATGGTTGAATTCGGACCGACGGATGATTTTTTCCTCAAGCCAAGGCACGCAATGACCGGCGACTATATCACCGGCCGCTTCGGTTGAATTGGGCTCGCGGCGAGAACGGCAATGGATGCGTTTCTGCGCTGCGACGCAACTACGTGCGACGGATCGATTGCCACAGCTATCGGCGCAGGCCTTCTCAGCGGGCGCCCATTTCTGCTATCGATACTCAATCAACGAGCACCAAAACCAAAAGCGCCAGACGAGTGCCTATCGTTCGGGATACATACGCCATCGTTTTCCCTGCAGCAGTCTTGCAACAGCAGCTCGAGCAAGCCGTAGAGGCCCTCCAAGTTAGCGCGATACCGTACTTCCTCTTGTGTCCGCACGCCTACAACCAAGCCGGCTTTGGCTAAGCTGGCCAGGTGTTGAGAAACCGTGCTCCGCGGTCCACCGACCAAAGACGCCAGTTTGCCGGCCTCGATACCGTATGGCTCCTGTTGAATAAGAGTCCGCAAAATGCCTAGGCGGGTCGTGTGACCGATGGCGCCAAATGCGGCGGCAACATCCAGATTCTCCGACCGTGAGCAAATCGGAATATCGATAGCGCTGACTGTCGCTTGCGCCCGGCTTGCGGGAATATCTATCGCATCCATTACCATTCCATATGTCGTGAATTACAGACATAATGCAATCCTTACATGACAAATTTATGACAGTCGTATTTCTGTTACTACAATTATTCAACTATTGTTGTAGTATTGAGATATGGATAAAAACACCGCCATTCCTATCTTTGAGTCGTTGGCCTCGAGCGTACGGCTCGACATCTTTCGCCTGCTTGTACGCGCCTCTCCCGAAGGCTGCGTCGCCGGCCAGATCGCCAGCGAATTACACCTGCCGCCCACCAATCTTTCGTTCCACCTGAAGGCAATGACCCAGGCCGGACTGCTGACGGTCGAACAGGAGGGCCGCTATATGCGCTATCGGGCCGACATCGCGTTGATGTACGGTCTAGTGGAATATCTGACGGCCGAATGCTGTACGGGTTTGAGTGCTGCCTCGGTAGATGACGCTGAGGGATGTGTGCCATGAACGCCCAAGATGCTCGGCACGCCGATGTCGTCATCATTGGTGGTGGACAAAGTGCTCTCGCAGTCGCGTATTTCCTGAAGCGCACCGATCTGACATTTGTGTTGCTGGACGCTGCGCCTGAATCTGGTGGCGCCTGGCGCCTTGGTTGGGAATCCTTGCATCTATTCTCACCTAGCCAATGGAGTTCGCTGCCTGGCTGGCCCATGCCTGCCACCCAAGGCTATCCGACACGTGGCCAGGTGGTTGACTACCTATCCCGGTACGAGGACCGATACGGTTTTGCCGTGGAACGCCCGGTGCGGGTCACGGCGGTTCGACGTGAGGACTCTGATTTCGCTATAGAAACTGTCAACGGGCAATGGCGCAGCCGGGCCGTCGTCAGTGCAACTGGGACCTGGAGTACGCCCTATATCCCCCCCGTTGAGGGTATACAGACCTTCAACGGGGAACAGATTCATTCCGCGCACTACCGCTGCCCTACTCCATACGCCGGAAAGCGAGTGCTCGTCGTGGGCGGGGGCAACTCGGGCGCCCAGATCCTGGCGGAAGTATCGCAAGTCGCGCAAACGACCTGGGTCACGCAAGCGGAGCCCTTGTTTCTGCCAGACGATGTCGACGGTCGCGTCCTGTTTGAGCGAGCTACGGCGCGCTGGCAAGCACTGCAACAAGGCAAGGCTCCTGAGAACCTTCCGGGGGGCTTTGGCGATGTGGTCATGGTCCCACCCGTGCGTGAGGCCCGTGCTCGAGGCGTACTGCAATCCGTGCGGCCATTCATCCGGTTCACGCCCGAAGGTGTCATCTGGCAAGACGGTACGTCCACTGCCATAGACGCGGTGATCTGGTGCACAGGGTTCCGACCCGCTCTGGATCACCTGGAGCCTCTGGGAATCGTACATCCGGACGGCAAAGTGCGCGTTCATGGCACCCAAGCCGTGGAGGCCCCAGGCCTTTGGCTTGTTGGCTACGGCGAATGGACTGGGTTTGCTTCGGCCACGCTTGTTGGCGTAATGCGTACTGCAAAGTCTACTGCGGTAGAGGTTACTGCCCATATCAACACCCCTTCTCTCCTATCACCTTGAGGACTATCATGAGCGACGTCACCATCTACCATAATCCCCAGTGCGGGACCTCCCGCAACACCCTCGCGCTGATCCGAAATTCCGGCGTCGAGCCGCAGGTCATCGAGTATCTGCAAACCCCGCCAGACCGCGCGACCCTGATCGATTTGATCTCGCGCGCCGGTTTGACGGTGCGCGAAGCCATCCGGCAAAAGGGCACGCCTTATGCCGAGCTCGGCCTGGATGATCCGGCACTGTCCGATGAACAGCTCATCGATGCCATGCTGGCCAACCCAATCCTCATCAACCGTCCCTTTGTCGTCACTGCGGTGGGCGTACGGCTATGCCGGCCATCCGAGTTGGTTCTGGACATTCTGGAACAGCCACAACGAGGCGCCTTCGTGAAAGAAGATGGCGAGGCCGTCATCAACGAGAACGGAAAGCGCGTCAGCTAAGCGACGATGATGCCATCCTCTGCGGCAATCAACGGCGGCTCCTCTCCCGTCAAGGCGCATGGACTGATTACCGCCCTCGGGGTGGGTCAGATATGCTCTTGGGGGTCGCTTTATTACAGCTTTCCGTTGATCGCGGAGGCAATGGGCGCCGAACTTGGATGGAGCAAACCTGATTTGTATGGCGCGGCGACGCTCGGCCTGGTCCTCGCCGCGCTGGCGGCATACCCGGTCGGCGTCGCGGTGGATCGAGGGCACGGCCGTTGGGTCATGGGGCTGTCGTCTTTACTCGCCGCGGTGCTCTTGCTGCTCTGGTCACAAGTGACCTCGCTTGTCGCCTTCTATGTGCTGGTAGCTGGAATAGGCGCTCTACAGGCCGCGACGCTGTACGAACCCGCATTCGCAGTCATTGCCCGAAGAATGGGGGCAAGCCAGTCCCGCAGCGGAATAACGGCGCTCACATTGTGGGGCGGATTTGCCAGTACGGCGTTCATCCCACTGGTGCAATGGCTGCTCAACGAGTGGGGATGGCGCGAGGCGCTGATCGCCTTAGCGGCGGTCAACGGCATCATTTGTACCGGTGCCTATCTGATCTTTATCCAACCGACGCGTGATGCCCAGCCAGAGGGCGATATCGATCCTGGCCACCAGCGACAACAAAGCAAGGATGCTGTCCAAGCAGCGTTGAAACGCCCCGTTTTCTGGGCGCTGCTGTTATCACTGACCGCGTACGCGGCAATGTTTTCGGCGTTCACTTTTCATATGTACCCGTTGCTGCTCGAGCGCGGTCTCGATACCGCCTCAGTCGTACAAGCGATTGCGTTGATCGGCCCAGCCCAAGTCGCCGGCCGCATCGTCGTCAGCATGTTTGCAGCCCGCGCATCAATGCGTATGGTCGGTACAGCCGTGGTGACCGTATTCCCGCTAGCCTTTGGCGCCCTGGCGTTTCTGAACCTCGACTTTCTGACTGTTGCCGCGATCTGCGTGACCTACGGCGCAGCTAACGGGATCTTTACCATCGTTCGCGGCATGGTGGTTCCGGAAATGCTCAGCCGGCACGCCTACGGCGCTATTAACGGTCTGCTCACCGTGCCCATGACATTTGCACGGGCTGCCGCACCACTGGGCGCCGCCGCGCTATGGGGGCTTAGTTCGTCCTACGCCAGCGTGCTCGCTGCCATCCTTGCAGTGGCATTTGTCTTGGCTACGGCATTTTGGTTCGCCGCCTGGCTCAGCCGCCCTACTCTTGAACTTGCACATGACTAAGCGTGTTTAAAATGACTTACTCCTCCCCCTCCGATCTCGAACTGCCCGGCCTGGAAGAGGCATTGCTCGATATCCCGACTCATGAGAAGTTGGCACTATCGAGCGGCTCAGATCACGCACCCCGGATTTTGCTGCTGTACGGCTCACTGCGTGAGCGATCCTATAGTCGCCTACTTACCGAAGAGGCCGCCCGCATACTGACTCGCTTAGGTGCAGAAACTCGAATTTTTGACCCTCGCGACCTGCCTTTGCCCGATAGCGTACCAGCCGACCATCCAAAGGTGGCAGAGTTGCGGGCGCTGTCCATTTGGTCCGAAGGACAGGTGTGGTGTAGCCCAGAGCGGCACGGGAATATGACTGGTGTCTTTAAGAGCCAGATCGATTGGTTGCCATTGGAGACCGGAAGTGTCCGTCCCACGCAGGGGCGTACTCTGGCTGTCATGCAGGTGTCGGGCGGCTCTCAATCATTCAACGCAGTCAACTCGTTGCGCGTTCTGGGACGTTGGATGCGGATGGTGACCATCCCGAACCAATCCTCTGTGGCCAAGGCATTCCAGGAATTCGATGAGGCAGGCCGGATGAAGCCGTCCCCGTATTACGACCGCGTCGTCGATGTCATGGAAGAACTATACAAATTCACCTTGCTTGTTCGTGATCGTAGCGATTACTTGACCGACCGATATAGCGAACGCAAGGGGATGGCGGAGGACATCGCTCGACTCGGTCGCCAAGCCATGGCGCATGAATCGGCAGCCCAGTGAGTGGAATTATCTCTGCACGCTAAGCAGTAACGTCTGGGACTTGACGAAGCTTGATTAATTCCATATATCAAAAACGTATGGAATTAACGTCCAGCCTCAAACCTCATTTCAGGAGACAGGCCATGAAGCGGTTCCATGTACACGTATCGGTAGAAAACCTGGACAAAAGCGTCCAGTTCTATTCCACTCTCTTTGGCCAAGCTCCGTCGGTCGTCAAGGCCGACTACGCCAAATGGATGCTGGACGATCCTCGCATCAATTTCGCTATTTCTCGGCGAGGAGAAACAGTTGGCGTTGATCACCTCGGCCTCCAGGTTGATTCGGAAGAAGAACTGCTGGATTTGCGCAGCCGACTCGAAGTTGCCGACATTGGCTTTCGTGTGGAGTCTCAAATAGGGTGCTGTTATGCCCGCTCTAACAAGCACTGGACTACCGACCCAGCCGGCGTCGCATGGGAAACGTACCACACACTCGGCAGCATACCCACCTTCCACGCCCGCGAAGAGAAAACCAGCACAGCGGCGTGCTGCGCCTCTGACTCGGGGCAGGCGGGCACGTTCAATACACGTCGAGAAACGACTCGGGCAAAGCACTGTTGTTAGGAACGTCAATGCGATAGATATTTCATCGCAGAGGAGCCAGCCATGTTCAACAAAATTGTGGTCGATTACAACCTTACGCACCTGCGTCCAGAAGCACTATTGGCATTGTTGGACATGGCTCAAGCGAACCACGCGACATTGACATTCAAAAGGCCGTCATGATCCTGCCTTGAGCTCATCTAGGCCTTTACCACTAATGTGGCCCTTCCCTTCAATGCTGTGTCGCCTCATTTTCTGCCAAAGGTTCTTTCGGGAAATTTGCAGCGCGTCGGCCGTCTCTTGTATCCGTCCACCGTGGCGGCGCAATGCCTCTTCGATGTACAACCGTTCACAGGTTTCTTGATAAGAAACTAACGTGGCTTCGCCCTGCGGTAACATGGCAAACTGTGTGCCAGTACCCGTCTCTGCCTGGTCTGGGAAGATATCTGCCGGCAGCAAGACATCTGCTTGACTGACCAGACAAGCGCGCTCTATCCGATTATGGAGCTCGCGAATATTGCCGGGCCATGCGTATGTTTGCATCTTCATCAACGACAATGGATGGAGAGATTTCACCGGCTCGCCAAGCCGTTGCGCGATACTACTTGCAAATCGCTTGGCTAACCACGAGATATCCTCAGGCCGTTTCCTTAATGGCTCTACCTGCAGAGTAATGGTGTTGATCCTGTAGTAAAGATCCTCCCGAAACTCACGATTAGCGACCATATCTGGCAGAGCTCGATTCGTGGCACAGATGAGGTCAAACACCGTTGACGTATCGCGTTCGGCACCCAAACGACGAATGTGCTTTTCCTGTATCGCCCGCAACAGTGCAGCCTGTAATGCAAGCGACAACTCACCCACCTCATCCAGAAATAAAGTTCCACCGTGAGCTTGCTCGAAAAACCCCTTTTTGCTTTTTTCAGCGCCAGTAAAAGCACCTCGCTCGTAGCCGAAGAACTCCGCTTCAGCCAGCGTGGGCGCGATAGCTCCACAGTTGACGGCGACGAAAGGCCGTATCGTTGATTCAGCGCTGGCTTGGCGGTGGATCAGGCGTGCCAGCACTTCCTTGCCCACGCCTGATTCGCCAGTCACCAAAACGGCGGACGCCCGACCGGCGACCCTGGGAACAAGCCGGTACAAGTCACGTGCCGCTTGGGACACCCCTAGCTCTATGCTCTCGGCATACACCAGATCGGGCGGCATAAAGTCACGTACCCTCTGGACCAGCGTGGAGATATCGAACGGCTTTGTGACGTAGTCTTTGACGCCCAGCTTCAGCAGACTGACCGCTCGCTCAACCGTCGCATAGGCGGTCATCAGGATAAAAGGGGGCACGGTACAGCCTTCAGCAATCATCTGACAGAAGAGTTCGTCACCGTCAATATCGGGTAATCTCACATCACTGACAATAATGGAATAGGCGTTGGCCTTGATCGCCGCCTTGGCTTGTACTGCACAGGCAAACCAATCCGTTTGCATGCCTTCCAGGCGAAAACGCTCGACGATAGACTCCCCCATGATGACGTCATCTTCAATCAAACAAACATGGGGCTGGCTCATGATTGCACCTCCTTGCTCGATACCTGCTTGTCTTCGTAAAGTGGCAGTGTCACAGTGAATGCGGTGTAATCCAGCTCGCTCAACACTTCGATGGTGCCCTGCATCTGCGTCACTATCTGGTAAGTCACCCACAGCCCCAAACCTCGGGTCTTTCCTCCGCTCTGATTGTCAACGCGGAAGGGTTCGAAAAGATGAGCAAGGGCCTCTTGGGGAATAGCGGTCCCAGAGTTGGCAATTTCTATCCTCAGCACCTTGTCCGAAACCGTTGTTGCGCAGCTCACACTGCCTCCGGGCTCAACTGCATTCTTGGCGTTAATCAGCAGATTCAGCGTCAACTGTCGAACCAAATGCGATGGCAACGATAATACTTGGCTGATAGGAACATTCCAAAGCAATAGGGCGTGTTTATCAACGAGCTGAGGCTCTATCAACATCCTCAAATCTTGCCAGTCGGCTGGAGTTATCGACGACGAGTCCAACCGAGCCTCCACCAATAACGCGTTGACCGTAGTGCGAATCTGCTGAAGGCCGCGGCGCGTCAGTCCAATGGTCCTACCGGTCAATTCATCATATTGACCATGCTTCTCTAGGGTATCCAGTGCATTGAGCATTCCACCCAGCGGATTATTGATTTCATGTGCGACACCAGCGGCGACTCGTCCTACCGCCGCCAGCCGCTCGGCAGCCACCATGTCTCGCTTAAGGGCCTCCTGGTGTTCCAATTGAGCCAGCATTGAAGAGAAGCTACGCCCCAAAACTGCAATCTCGTCGCTACCTCCTTTCGGAATCGACAGATCAATATTCTGTATCGGCTCACGCCCCACGCGCTGTGTCACGTGCGCTAAAGACAGTAGTGGGCGAGCGATCTTATTCCCCCACCACCAGCCGATTAGCAACAACAGCAGCAAGCCCGGTATGCTGATAAGCAGCACCTGCCTGACGAGGCCATTCAGGCGCTGCCGCCAAACTCGAAGGTCATACGCAACCAGTACATATCCGGCCAAGCCCGCATCTTCCGATGTGATGGCCGCGCCAGCTACCGCAAGCGAGTCTTCAAAACGGTCTGTTGCATTGAAAAGAAACGTCTCATTCCCCTCTCGCAGCGTTTCCGCAGTTGCGCGCAACGCCGGGGGGAGTGCTGCAATGGAGGACAAAACAGCATACCGATTTGGATCCGATGCGGCATATACCCGCATACGCGGGTCGATCACAATGATCGCCTTTAATCCCGAACCGCCATCTCCGGCTGCCATCGGAATGCGCAGCGCCTCATAGACGCGCCATAGATCATCTCGTACCAAAGGCTCACGCACGGAAAGAGACAGAACTTGGATCAGGGCCAATGCACTTTGGTGTGTGTCGCGTAGCATGCCGACATACACAGTCCGCAGCAGCGTAAAGGTCACGACAACTTCAGTCAGAATAATCGCTGCCGCCAGAGCGAGTGGAACCTTATAGCGATAGCTGACCCGTGACCAAGGACTCCAACGGCTCAGGTTCATGTGGCCTCCGAGCCGGCTTGGTCGCCAGCAGATACTTGTACCAAGCGCCGAATTCCATCGTACAGAGAATCTCCTCTCTCCACGAATCTATCCAAAATCAGACGGTCAAGGATAAGCCGGCCATCCGGGCGGTTGTGCATCTTCAATAGCGCTTCCTGTAATGCCTCAACGGTATCCGAGGCCACGGTATTACTAATAACGATGGGGGGGAAGCCATAATCCGGCGATCGCCAGGCCACGCGGACGTTTTCCGAGAGTGCGGGAAACCTCAATGCGATGTTATCGAACACATATCCGTCCACTGCCCCACCACTGGCGAGCCCAGCTGATACGGCTTCGACAACTTTGCTATGGGCAAAAGTGAAAAACGTCTTACGGAAGAAACTCAGAGGATCGAAGTGAGTGGATATCAACTCAGTCCTCGGCACAAGAAAACCTGAATTCGACAACGGATCACTGTAGGCAAAAACACGATCACGGAGATCTCTAACATCCTGCGTATCATCATCTGCCTTTGGCACGATCAGATAGGACTGGTAGAGCGGCTCTCCCCTGTACTGCGGCACGGCCAAAAGACGCAATCTATCCGCATTGAGTACATAGGGGTATCCGCAAATCCAGGCAGCATCGATGTGCCCTCGCAGCAGCAAATCAACGATTTCACCATAGCTACGGCGCTGAACGAATTGAACATCTCGCCTTAATGAGGCCTGTAGGTCTGCACGCCAGATCTCGAGCAGTTGGAGCTGATCATCAAGGAAGACAGGCGTAGTACCCAAACGGATTGGCGTCTCCGCCTGACTCAACTTGGCTGTGGCGCAACAGGCAATCGCTGCCATACCGCCAATAAGGTACCTACGGCGGTTACCAAACGGTAACGCAGGGCGCGGCGCCGCCGGGCCAATGTTACCTAGCTGGAACGACATCGCACCCATCTCCTGGTTATTTGTCTCTGTACACCTGATCCTTTCGGAATTGGCACATCCTTTGCTTATAGCAGGTACAGAGTACTGAAACCGTCATTTCGTTTCAACCGGAATTAACGACATGTCAGAGACCCCTATTTTGACCCGACGCGGCTTTCTCAAGGTCAGTGGATCAGGCGGAGTGGCAGCCGCTGCGGCGCTGATTCCTATCGCTTCGGTTCACGCCCAGCCCGCCGAGCCCACAGCAACGGGTGTATCCCTACCCTATCCTGAAAAGTCCATTGGAGCGGCAAAGCAACTCACTGTCGAAGCGCCGCTGCAGTTCACCTATCCAGATGAGGGGTCGCCCTGCGTAGCAGTCAAACTCGGACGTCCAACCCCGGGCGGCGTTGGCCCTGAGCGTGACGTCGTGGCATACAGCACGCTGTGCACGCATATGGGTTGCCCTACGGTGTTCGACGGAAAAACCAAGACGTTCAAGTGCCCGTGCCACTTCAGCGAATTCGACGCCGAGCGGGCGGGACAGATGATATGTGGACAGGCAACGGAGAACCTCCCCAGGATTCTTCTGCGCTATGACACTGGCACCGATGCCATTGCCGCGGTCGGCGTCGAAGGCCTGATCTATGGCCGTCAGGCCAACGTTCTCTGAAACGGAGGTACTCATGGCCAAGACAAAAGATCGTATCGCGCTGCCGCCCAAGGATGCTGCACGGACTAACCTAACCTGTCACTTCTGTATCGTCGGCTGCGGCTACCATGTTTACAAATGGCCCGAGCAACGAGAAGGGGGCCGAGCGCCGGAGCAGAACGCCCTCGGGCTGGACTTTCGCAAACAGCTCCCACCTTTTGCTGTCACGCTGACGCCCGCGATGACCAATGTCATCACACAACGCGACGGCTCGCGCCACAACATCATGATCGTCCCCGACCGGGAATGCGTGGTCAACAGTGGGTTGAGCTCGACTCGGGGCGGCAGAATGGCCAGCTATATGTACACGCCCGACGGCGATGGCAAAGCTCGTCTGAAACAGCCTCGACTGTACGCTGCCGATCAATGGGTTGATGTCCCGTGGGAGAAAGCCTTGGCGCTGTACGCAGGGCTGTTGAAGAAGGTGCTTGACAGCGACGGTCCTGAAGGCATCGTCTTCTCCTGTTTTGATCATGGTGGTGCTGGCGGAGGCTTTGAAAACACGTGGGCGTCGGGAAAGCTGATGTTCTCTGCCCTGCAAACCCCGATGGTACGCATCCACAATCGGCCGGCTTACAACTCCGAGTGCCACGCTACCCGCGAGATGGGCATTGGTGAACTGAACAACGCCTATGAAGACGCCGAACTCGCTGATGTTCTCTGGTCGATCGGCAACAACCCCTATGAGTCGCAAACAAACTACTTCCTCAACCACTGGGTGCCGAATCTGTACGGACAGACGACGGCCAAGAAGAAGGAACGATTCTTAGAGGAAGACCTCCCAGACACCCGAATCGTTTTCGTTGACCCACGCGATACACCCTCTATTTCCATTGCCCGCCAAATCGCGGGGAAAGACCGCGTCCTGCACTTGGCCATCGAGCCAGGTACTGACACTGCCCTGTTCAATGGCTTATTCACCTATGTCGTCGAGCAGGGCTGGATCGACCAAGCATTTATCAAGGAACACACCGCAGGCTTTGACGAAGCGGTCAAGACTAATCGCCTATCGCTGGAAGAGTGCAGCAAGATCACCGGTGTATCTATAGATGATCTGAAGAAGGCAGCGCAATGGTCCTACAAACCCAAGCAAAGCGGCCAACTGCCTCGCACTATGCATGCCTACGAAAAAGGGATCATCTGGGGCAACGACAATTACATGATCCAGTCGGCGCTTCTGGATTTAGTCATCGCCACTCACAATGTAGGTCGGCGCGGCACGGGATGTGTTCGCATGGGAGGGCATCAGGAAGGCTACGCAAGACCTCCTTATCCCGGGGACAAAAAGATCTATATCGATCAGGAGCTCATCAAAGGTAACGGCCGGATCATGACCTGGTGGGGATCCAATAACTTCCAGACCAGCAATAATGCTCAAGCGCTGCGCGAGGCAGTTCTCAAGCGCTCGGCGATCGTAAAAAATGCAATGCTAAAGGCGCGCGGCGCGTCAACCGAAGAGCTCGTCGACATCATCTACGACGCGACAACGAAAGGTGGCCTCTTTGTCGCCAGCATCAATCTGTACCCCACGAAACTTGCCGAAGCCGCTCACTTGCTGTTGCCTGCCGCACATCCCGGCGAAACAAACCTGACGTCAATGAATGGCGAGCGGCGGATACGCCTATCCGAAAAATTCATGGACCCTCCTGGCGAGGCTATGGCGGACTGCCTTATTGCTGCCCGCATCGCCAATACACTGAAGACGCTGTACGAAAAGGAAGGCAACGCCGCGATGGTCGAACGCTTTTCCGGCTTTGATTGGAAGACTGAGGAGGACGCCTTTAACGATGGATTCCGACGAGCAGGCCAACAAGGAGCGCCAGCTATCGATAGCCAGGGCGGGAATACTGGCCACCTGGTCACGTATGAGCGCCTAAAAGCGGCGGGCAACAATGGGGTACAGTTGCCGGTCAAAGCATATGCGGATGGGCATCTACAGGGCACCGAGATGCTCTATACCGACGGGAAATTCGATACCGATGACGGGAAGGCTCATTTCAAGCCCGCACAGTGGAACGGACTTCCAGAGATCGTCGAAGCCCAGAGAAAGAAATTCAAATTCTGGCTGAACAACGGACGGAATAACGAGATCTGGCAAACGGCGTATCACGATCAATACAGTAGCTTTGCTCAAGACCGCTACCCGATGGCCTACATCGAAATCAACCCCGACGACTGCAAGGAACTCGCAGTGGAGGCATCCGACATTGTCGAGGTGTACAACGATTTCGGATCGACCTATGCGATGGTCTATCCGGTCCCGGAGATCAAGCGCGGCCAGACATTCATGATGTTCGGCTATGTCAACGGCATCCAGGGGGACGTCACCACCGATTGGACGGATCGCAACATCATTCCGTACTACAAGGGAGCCTGGGGGAATATTCGCAAAGTGGGCTCCGTCGAAGAGTTCAAGAATACGGTGAGTTTCAAGAGCCGGCGCTTCACTCTCGCATAGTTTTCATCTGACTGGAGCATCAAGCGTTATGCGTGTAAACAAGTTGTGCATGTCCGCAGTTCTTATGCTGGCCTCGGTGACTGCTGTGGCAGCACCCGATCAAATAGTCACTTCTATTCTGACGAAGAATAATTGCCTTGCCTGCCACGCTATCGACAAGAAAGTTGTGGGTCCCGCCTATCGGGCTGTGGGCGAAAAATTCAAAGATGAACCGAACGCGAAAGATCTTCTCGTTGGAAAAATCAAGAATGGTAGCGCGGGAACATGGGGGCCTGTACCCATGCCTCCCAACCCGGGAATTTCCGAGGAAGACGCCCGCCAGGTGGTTGAATGGATACTCGCCGGCGCACCAGAATAGATAATATGCAGGCACGCGGCATTGCTGCCGCGTGCCTGTCAATCGGTTGCTCATATTTCGATATGCTTGAAGCCCCGTTGCTTGATTGCCGCACACGACGAGCCCGTTGGTCACTGGGATCGGCTTTAGACGATCGTGGGAAACCGCTACATGATCGACTGGGCCGGCCGTTACACGATTTGCGCATATCCGTCATCGACCAATGTAACTTCCGCTGCTCCTATTGCATGCCGCGGGACGTGTTTGGTACCGACTATGCGTTTCTACGTCGCGATCAATTGCTCAGCTTCGACGAAATTGAGCGCCTGGCGAGGCTATTCGTCGCATTAGGCGTGCGCAAGATTCGTATTAGCGGTGGCGAGCCTTTGCTACGAAAGGGAATTGAAGATCTCGTTGATCGCCTTGCGGGTCTCAAAACGACAACGGGATTTCCGGTAGATCTGGCCATGACCACCAATGGTGCGCTTTTGGCTCACAAAGCATCCGCTCTCGCCGGAGCTGGCCTCAAGCGACTGAATGTGAGCCTCGACGCATTGGACGTAGACACGTTCCAACGAATGACGGATACACCGATAATTGTCGACCAGATTCTTGAAGGCATTGCCACGGCCTCTAAGGCCGGGATCAAGAGCATCAAAGTCAACATGGTGGTTCGCCGCGGCCTAAACGACCATCAAATCCTGCCGATGGCCAGATACTTTCGGCATTCCGGTCATGTACTGCGATTCATTGAGTTCATGGACGTAGGGTCGACGAACGGATGGAGCCAGAGTGCGGTGGTGCCATCGACCGAAGTCTTATCAAGGATCGATAGAGATTTTCGCCTGGAGCCCATGGAGCCCGCGATAACGGGTGAAGTCGCCCGACGCTGGCGATACCAGGACGGCGCAGGAGAAATCGGTGTTATCTCCAGTGTGAGCAGCCCATTTTGTGGGGACTGTTCGCGAGCCCGGATATCCGCTGAAGGTAAGCTCTATGCCTGCTTGTTCGCGCAGAGTGGGATCGATTTGAGGCAATTGCTGCGCGGTGCAGACGATGATGTCAGCTTAAGGCAAACCATTGAATCAGCTTGGCACCGCCGCAACGATCGCTATTCGGAAATTCGCCATCTCCAGCCACGCTCACGCAAGATTGAAATGAGCTACATCGGCGGCTAGCTTGATGGTGGTCAGGCCTTGGTCTTTTTCAGCTGTGATTTTTTCTTGTTGACGACAATCTCGCAGTCACAATGCCCCGTCAGTGCCGCGATAATCGGTGCGCAGGCCTCGGGGTGACCGTGACAGCAATCTGTCAGCATGAAGGACATCAAAGCGCCCATCACACGAACGTCAGCCCGATAGACGATGCTGCGCCCCTGTCGATCACCCCAGATCAGGCCAGCACGCGCCAGCACTGATAGGTGTTGCGACACCGTGTTGTGAGGCCCATCCACGAGCTCTGCAATCGTTCCAGCTGCGGCGCCTTCGGGCTCACGCTCCATCAGCAGGCGAAAGATCTCCAGGCGCGTCGGTTGAGACAGCGCATGAAAAGCGCTCAATGCGTGCTGGAAAGACATTTCCCCCAGCGGAGGATCAGGGTTGAAATGGCTGACAACGGCCGGCGATGGGGTGCTTACTGTAGGCATATCGGCGCAAATAGCGTCATTGGTTCTGTATATCCGGACAGACTATATCGTATTCATGACAAATTAGTGTCAGCAACAATCCAGCAACCATTCTGAATCACCCCGTGTTCGATTGATATCGATCCACGCTTTGGCGACCTTGAGAGAACAGCACCTAGTTCGCGTCGATATTCGGGATGAATTTAGCCCTCATTGGTTTAACGACGATAACCAATTCGGTTTCTTTGATCTGGACGAAGAACAAAACGGAGTTAAACAAAAAGCCTCCCGAGGGGGAACTCCTGCTTGTATTCGACACACGTTGTATGGAATACGGTATTTTTAACGGTATTTATTCTCTTATTAAATCTATCCAATTGATTTGTATGTTAAAAAACAGAAATATGAATCCCACCCTCCCGCCAGTTTGAGTTCTACAGAAATCCATAGAAGCCCAGGCTCTACCCCATTAACGGGGGATGAACACTCATCAGACCCGGTTAATAACGCCATTCCAACCGCACTGAGCCAAGACTCTCATGCGGTAATTCTCAAAATTTCTGAACCCAAACGCACGACACGAGAGCATCTCCATCTTCGTATGGAATCCCTCGGTGATCCCGTTGGACTTGGTGAAACGCCACATCCGTACGATCGGCTCCAGCCACGATAGTAACGTCGCGGCCAGCGCCTTGGCCGGACTTTGCTCGAACTGCCGGATCAACGCCAGGCCTTCTGCAAGGCGGTCAGTTTCCAGTGATGGCGGCCCATCAGGCTTAATAGCCCACGGTTCCGGCGACCGTCGGGATCGTGCTGTTGCCACAGCTTGAGGAAATGTTGGTTGACCAGCCGAATGACATGAAAACGGTCGGCCACAATCATGGCATTGGGGAAATACCGCTAAGCAATTCGGCGGTAGGTCTCGGACAAATCCATGACGATGAGCCGCACGTGCTCCTTGCCCGGCAAACGCTTCAAATAGCCGTGCAGGCTGGACTCTGAGCGCCCCAGCACTACATCGAATACCTTATGGTTCTTTAAATCCACCAGCGTCATGGCGTAGCCTTTTTTACGACTGAAAAAGTGTTCGTCGATGCCCAGCACCTGCGGGCAAGCCCGGCTCGAGAGTTCTGACACACGTCGCTTCACGAACGATTGATACCAGCGCTCGACCGTCGCGCTGCCTATGCTGTGGGTGACCGTCAGCTTGCGTTGGCTGACCCCGCCCTCGTGCGCCTCAAATACTTCCAGCCGATAGGCCTCGGTGGCGCGTAGTCGAGGGCGGATGCCAGAAAACCGATGCCGGAAATAGCGATTGCAGTCGGGGCAGTGGTACTTGGGCACGCTCAGGTGCAACACCATCAACTGATTACCCTGCCGAGTGTGCTTGAGGGTACGTTGATGTGTCGCTTTAATACGCACAACCTCATGCGCACAGTACTCGCACACAGGCCGCTTGGTGGGCCTGGCCCAGACGTGAATGTCTCGACGCCGCTCGACGCGCTGAACTACTAAATCTCTGATCCCTAAGATAGAATCGATTGGGGACATGGGCATTGCCTCCATTAAACGTGTTTCTTCGCAAAAACAAGTCTAATGAATGTCGGTATCCCCCCGTTTATGATGTAGAGCCGCCATATGCAGACATGGCGGCCGTACGGAGACTATTGAATGATCCATGCCGAGTCGGAACAAGCTTGCCCAGCCGTACCGCTCCCCGCAAGTATGTCAGCCGTGCTGGCGGGGTATGAGTGGGCGCGCGACGCTATCGGTGAGTCCGGCGGTGCCGTCTATCGATTACACGGTAAGGCTCGCGCCCCAGATCTGTATCTGAAACACGGCAAAGATGCCGTTGCTGACGATATCACCGACGAGATGGCAAGGCTGGGTTGGCTGGCGGGACACATCCCCGTACCCGCCGTCGCGCACTTCGTTCGCACGCCTGGTCAGGCATGGCTGCTGATGACAGCGGTGCATGGAAGAACAGCCTACCAAGTGCTGAAATCAAGCCCCGATGCTCACCCCGCAGTTGTCGACGCTCTGGCAGCGTTCCTGCGCCGGCTGCACGCGATCCCGGTTGGGGAGTGTCCCTTCAACAGCGATCACGCTTTCAGACTTGCCCGCGCACGGACACGTATCGATGCGGGTCTAGTCGATGTCGACGATTTCGATGAGGAGCGGGACGGTTGGACCGCCGAACAGGTCTGGGAGGCACTGCAGCGCCTTCTGCCATTCACACCTGATCCGGTCGTGACACATGGCGACTTCTCGCTTGATAATCTTCTGATTCATCAAGGCGAGGTAGCGGGCTGCATCGACGTTGGCCGGGTTGGTATCGCTGACCGATACCAGGACATTGCCATACTCTGGAATTGTCTCGGCGAGTTTGGCCCGTCGCTACAGAGGAGGTTCCTTCTGCAATATGGCATCGCCGACCTCGATCAACGCAAGCTGCAATTCCATCTGATGTTGGACGAGCTTTTCTGAAGCCGAGGACGGCGGCTTTCGCGATTAGGGCGCCAGTGCATCCCATTTAGGAGGAGCATGGAGGGCTATAGCGTAGGTGTAGTTCTCTGCTTCATCGGCTTCGGCCCGGCTCTACCCCATTTTTTTATTTGGTCTGGTGTGCGGGAATTTTTGCCCAGAGCAGGATCGATGGTCGCCTCGCCCCCTAGATTTTGCGCTTGCGCCAAAGATACAGGCCGCTAACCAAGATAACGATCACGATCAGGTCTAACGCGGCCCAGATGATCTTGAGTGGTAGGCCAGCGGTATCGCCATAGTGCAGCGGTCGCGAGAACTGCAGCACGCGCAGGTACCAAGGCATTTCCAGGACCGCCGTCAATCGGCCCGTGCGCGCGTCCACCAGGACACCGTCAAAGAGGTGGGCGCCCAGGGGAGTTTCACCCTTCGCCCACAACAGATAGTGATGGGGCAAACCCAGGCCGGCGTTGGGAAAACGCAGGGACTCCACGACCCGACCGGGGACGGCTGCCTTCGCGGTGGCGTAGGCCTGTTGCACTGAGGCCTGTGGCGATGGACCGAGGCCCGCATCGGCATCCACCGCCACAGCGGCCTGGACATCGTTAGACAGCCAATAGCGGAATGCCGGAACCGCCAGTTCGTGGATGGCGCCAGTGACGCCCATCATCAGCGCCCAGACCAGCGTGACAATCCCCAGAAGGTTGTGCAAGTCCAGCCACTTCAGGCGCGAAGCGCGCTCGGTGCGGACAGTGCCAAATGGGGTTTTCTTCATGTAGGGGTGATAGAGGACGACGCCCGATATCACCGCCACCGCGAAAAGCACGGCCATGAACCCCAGATATAACTGACCGGGAAGGCGGGCGTAGAGGTCGATGTGCAAGCGAATCATGACCGTCATGATGCGGGTACCCAACCCTTCGTCGGCATGATGGACGGCCTGCTGCAACAGGCCACTGCGGGCATCGTACTGCAGCCGGATCGAGGATGTGCCGGACGGGGCCTCGTGGCTGGGCGCCAACGCCATGATGATGCTGGGCGAGTCGCTGGCGACGTCGATCTCTACGATCCGGTGCGCAGGGTAACGCTGGAGCGTCTGGGCGACCAAGCCGTCGAGAGACGGCGCAGGCGTGCTCGGCACGACACTTGGCCAAGACGGTGGCGCGTCCAGCCAATCCACGATTTCGTCACGGAAGATCAAGGGCAAGCCAGAGACGCAGACCACCAGCATAAAGACGGTACAGGCCAGGCTGGTCCACTTGTGGACCAGATACCAGGTCTTGCTACGCACCGCTCTCACGGGCGGCGAGTCTCCTGCGGACCGCCGCACTAGAACTCCGCAGTGACGGACAGCAGAATCGTGCGCGGCGCGGCCACCGTCAGGCCTTCACGCGCGGCCGACTGCCAGTACTGTTTGTTGAACACGTTCTCCACCATCGCCCGCAAGGTCACCGGCGTACCGTTGATGTTGGTCGCATAGCGCGCGCCCACATCAAAGCGAGTCCAGCTCGGCAGTTCTTGCGTGTTTGCCGCGTCGACATACTGTGTGCTGGTATGCAGCATGCGCGCCGTCAAGGTCAGGCCTTGCGCGAAAGGGGTATCCCACTCCGCCGAGGCGTTGAACTGCCAGCGCGGCACGGCGGGTGCGACGCGGCCGTCGTTCACGCCACCTTCCGTCTTGGTCAGGACGCCAGCGGTGTAGGCCACGCCACCCAAGAGCCGCACGTGTCGCATCGGCTCGCCCTGCACCAGGAATTCCAGACCTCGGTTGCGCTGCCTACCCGCGGCCTGATAACGCAGCGTAACCGGGTCCAGATAGGCGCTGGACTGCTCGATCTGGAACGCGCTCAAGGTGGTCGCCACAGTGCCAAAGTCGTACTTGACGCCGACCTCAAACTGCTTCGATACGTCCGGCTTGAAGGTCTCACCGGCGTTCACGGCCTCGGCCGGTGCGGTGCCGCCCTGGCTCAGGCCTTCGATGTAGTTGCCATACAGTGCCAATTGCCGGGTTGGCTTCACCGTCAGTGCGACCGCCGGCGTGACGGCGGATTTACCATAGTCCGATAAGCGCTCGCCGGTTGCCGGGTTGTAGTTCACCGATTGCACGCGTTGCTGGCGCAAGCCAACGGTCAGTTGCACCGCGCCGTCCATCGCCGACAGCGTGTCGGCCAGCGCAACGCTGTACAGTCGCGTCTCGCTGGTCTTGCCTAAATCATGGGGCTTGGCGATGGACGGTTTGGCCAGATCCGCGGGGTCGTACAGGTCGGAGAACACCGTGGTGGAAGAACGCACGCGCGCCGACGAATAGTCGATATCGAGAAAGCTGGCCGACAGCACGGGCTCGTGTTTGATCGGGCCGGTATCGAAACGACCGCGTATGCCGACCTCGCCCGTCTTGCTCCACAGTTTTTCGTTCAGGCGCGCAGGGACTGAGCCTATCGTGCCGGCCGAATCGAGCATCAGCCAAGTGGTCTGCAGGCTTTCAAAATCGTGCTGGCGCGCGCCCAGCGCGCCGTACACCGTCCAGTCGTCGGAGAAGTCATATTCAGCCCGCACGTCGCCGGTCCACTCCTTCGCCTTCCAATATGTCCAGTCGGGAAAGAAGTTGCGCTCCGGATCCGGCGCATGACCGATGTCCTCGCCCGAAGAGGGGGGAAATAGCAGCCCGCTGCGCGCGTCGGTCGTGCGATTCTGGTAATTGATGTCGCCCTCGATGCGAAAGCGATCGCCGCGATAGTCCAGGCCAAGCGCGAAGGCGCCCATATCCTCGCCGGCACCAGAGATATTCATATCGCCACCACCGCCCAGCACATTCAGACGCACGCCGGTGCGCTGGTCTTCGCCGAACCGCCGCGCGATATCCGCCTGCAGGGCGAACTGGCTATTCTCGATATAAGACAGCGTCACACGGTTCAAGGGATCGGCGCCGGCACGCTTGGGCTCCAGGTTGATCGAGCCGCCGACCGAGCCGAACGGCGCCATGCCATTGAGTAGCGCGTTGGGCCCTCGCAGTACCTCGACGCGCTCGATGCCGATCAGCGAGGTGGCGTTGCGCGGGGAGATGCCGTAGAGGCCGTTGTAGGCAACGTCGTAATTGAACAGCGTGAAGCCGCGGATGTTGAACTCGTCACGCCCCGCGCCACGCGAATACGTATTGCGCACCGAAGGGTCATTGACCAGAACGTCGCCAATGTTCTGCGCCTGCTGGTTCTCGATCAGCGTGGACGTGTACGAGGTCACGCTGAAGGGCGTGTCGAGAAAATCCCTATCTCCGAGCAGACCAAGTCTGGCGCCGCGCGTTACCTCACCGCCTGGGTAGGGCTCGTCGGCCGCCGCGGTTGAGGCAGTGACCAACACGGCGGGCAAAGTCGCTGCAGCAGACGTGAGCGCCGTGCGCAGCGAGTAGCCGCCGTCGGCCTGGCGCACGGCCTCCAGGCCGGTGCTATCGAGCAGCACCCGGAACGCACCGTCGACGGTATATGCCCCGCGTACGCCGGGGCTGGTTTTACCGGCCGTCATGGTCGCGGGCACGCTGAGAAGAATATTGGCCTGGTCGGCAAAGCGGCTCAATGCACCCGCCAGAGAGCCGGCGGGGACGTCGTAGGCGTGGATAGGGACGGTTGCTGCGGCACGTCCGGCGGCTTGCGCATGGACCGAGACGACACCCGCGCCTGTCATCAGAATCGCGCCCAACAGAGCCTTGCGCGCCACGCGGCCCACGGCGGCAGGGCGCGGCAATAGAGAGAAGGACAGTCCCGGGTGGGCAGGTTGCGGCAGGCGGCGCATGGAACGCTTTCCTTGGAATGAGGGTGGGCAAGAAGAGGTCCACCGCTTGCAGCCATGGGATATCGCCGGCCGTCACGGACGGGTTTTGCCGTATGGACTCGGCACGGATCCACGGGGTCCTCTTCCCCTGTTAATCGAACGAGCAGAGAAAAAACGAACCGTGGCGTGAAATTCTTTTCGGGAACGTGCTTACCTGGGCTCGAGCGTCACCCACCACGGCAGCGTGCGCTGGACACGTATCGGCAGGTCCCGTTCGAGCATGGCCAGCGTGCGATCCCTGTCGTTGGCCGGATAACGGCCGACGACACGCAGGTCGGCGACGCGGGGATCGACACCGGTATATCCGGCGTGATAGCGACCCAGTTCCGCGATGAGATCGACGAGGGGCAGGTTCTCCGCCAGGATCACGCCGCGAGACCAGGCTTGTCGCGCGGGATCAGCCGGGTTGGCCATGGAGATGGCGTCGGCGGTGTAACGTGTTTGTTCCCCGGCACGCACGAGCGCCACGCGGCCGGCAAGATTCTGGATGCGCACTTGCCCGTCATAAACCGCCAACAGGACATCATCGTCCGACTGCCTTACCGTGAAACGGGTACCCAACGCCTGCAACCGGCCGTAGCGGGTATCGACGAAGAAAGGTCGTTGCCGGGCGTCCTTGCCGGTTTCGACCAGGATTTCGCCGTCGGCCAACGTCAATAGGCGCTGATCCTGGCTGAAATGAACGTCGATGGCGCTGCGGGTGTTGAGCCAGACGCGGGTCTCGTCGGCCAGGACGATGTCGCGTTGTTCGCCAATGCCGGTGGCATAGTCGGACCGCCAAGCGGTCACGACGGCTGGCAAAGGCGTGTGCCGCCAGGCCAGCCAGCCCATGATGCCCACGCCACCCAACGCCAGGATACGGCCGGCAGCCTGGCGCCGCGACGGTACGCGACGGGAGGCGACCTGTACCGCTTTCTCCGCGGCTTCGCGCTCGCCGTCATTACGCAGCAGCGTAAAGCGCCGGCTGACAGCCTCCACGTGCGCCCAGGCGCGGCGATGTTCCGGCCGCGCATCCAGCCAATGCTGCCAGGCGGCACGCTGCCGGGAGTCGGCCTCGGTATCCTGCAAGACCGCATACCACTCAGCCGCCACTTTCAGGCTTTCATAATCTGCTTGCACCGGGAGGTCTTGCGCAAAAATCGGGCGAGGCGACGCGGTCATCACTAGCCCCTATCGACACTGGAAGAGGCCAACCCGGCGTCGATCAACGCGAGATGCAGCATGGCCCGAGCCAGGTACTTCTGCACCATGCGTACGGACACGCCCATGTGATCGGCGATCTCCCGTGTGGAAAGCCCATGTATCTGAGCCTGAATGAAGGCCGTGCGCGCCCTTTCCGGCAGGCGACCGAGCCACTCGCCGACCTCCAGTAGGGTTTCGATGACCAGCGCCTGCTGCTCCGGGGAAGACGCGTAGGCGACAGGCTGGGCGGCAAGGCTTTCCAGCCAGGCCTGCTCTACTTCCCGCCGCCGCCAAAGATCCGTGCATAGCCCTTGCGCCATGGCGCGCAAATAAGCCCGCGCGGCGCCCGCGGTGGCAAAGCCATCGGGCGCCGGCCTTTGGATCAGGCGCAGGAAGGCGTCATGCGCAAGATCGGCGGCGTCTGCCGCATTACCCAACCGGCGCCGCAGCCATCCCTGCAGCCAACCGTGATGATCGCGATATAGCGCGCACAAATCTGAGTGCACAGGAGGCATGGCGACAGACATCGGACGAAAACCCTGGCGCAGCAAACAAGCCGAGCCCAATAGAAATAGGAATAATTATTGTTTATAACTGAAGTCGCTGGCTTCGAGCAATGCCTGTCGTGCGAGACGGACCCGCGCGACGATCGCTACGCACCTGCCACAGACACTGGACGCTGGCCGGAGCCATATCCCAACAATACCCGAGGCTTTGTGTACTAAAATCCGCCGCATGCCTAGAATCCGGGATTCTACGAACCAGCCTCGTGGCCTGCCCTGGCGGATCCTGATCTGCTTGGCCCTGGCCGCCTTTGTGCTTCGCGCCGTCATTCCCAACGGGTTCATGGCAGCGCCGTCGACATCCAACTTCACCCTCGCGCTGTGTAGCGCCGCGGGTTCCCTGAACATCACGCTTGATGTGCCAGAGCAATCCGACGACAAGCACGTCCCGGCAGACACCTGCGCCTTTGGCGCCCTGGCGGCACATGTCGTATTGCCAGAGACAATTCTTGCCCCGGTGCTTTCCGCCGCACAGGCCCGCACGGTGCCTGACATTGCGGTCTATCACGCGGCACCGGCACTGCCCCCGCTTGGGCCGCCGCTAGGCTCACGCGCACCGCCTTCTCTATCTGCCTGATCCGACAGCGGCGTCTATTGCGCCGCCCACGACCGCGAAGAGCAGGTGGGTTCATCCGCAACGTAATGGGTACAGACCTGGCGTGATCGCGCCCGGTCTACGACCACGCCCCGCCTCTCTTCGCCCCGGATCTGCCATCGTGCCCTACGTCGATGCCAGACCCAGACAGAAGCTACTGAAGAGAGAGCATGTTGACCATTATTCGTTCAGGCCCCTACCTGGGCATTCCCCTCGTCCTGGCCGCATTCAATACCGCCGCGCAACCCGCCCCCGCTACGCTAGCCCCCATTACGGTTTTTGCAGGGCCCGAAACAGCCCTCGCGACCGAGGCCACTACGGGTTCCAATCTTGGACTCACACTGATGGAGACGCCTGCCAGCGTCGATATCATCACGCGTGAACAGATCGAGGAGCGTGGTGATATCAGTGTCACCGACGCCATCACTCGTGCGAGCGGCTTTTCGGCCATGACCCATCCTGGCAATGGCAATAGTGCATTGTCAGTTCGCGGGTTCACCGATAGCACCTCGGTCATGCGACTGTATGACGGGCTGCGCCAATACGGCGGCGTGGGCGTGACGTTTCCGTTCGACACGTGGTCGGTCGAGCGCATCGAGGTGTTACGCGGACCGGCCTCGGTGATCTACGGCGACGGCGCGATCGGTGGCGTCGTCAATGTGATCCCCAAGCATCCGACGCACGGGCCGATTGAAAACGAGATACAGGCCACCATCGGTACGCAGGACACCGCACGATTAGGCTTGGGCAGCGGTGGCTCACTGAGCGACACGCTTTCCTATCGGCTGGATTTAAGCGGAAACTATACCGATGGCTGGGTGGACCAGGGCCAGTCGGGCGACGCCACGTTCTCGGGCGCCTTGCGATGGGACGCAACATCCGATCTGAATTTCACGCTCAGCTACGCGTACGGCTATCAGCGCCCCATGCGATATTTCGGTACGCCACTGATCGATGGCGAACAAAACGAGGCGATCCGCAAAAAGAACTACAACGTCAGTGATAGCTTCATGCGCTTTCGCGATCAGTGGACCCAATTGGATACCGTCTGGACCCCCAATGACGCGACAACCTTGCGCGCACGCCTCTACCACGTGCAAAGCGACCGCGACTGGCGCAATGCCGAGCGCTATGTCTATAACCCCGATACCGGCCTGATCGACCGTTCGGACAATACGCAGATCACGCACGACCAGACGCAGACCGGCCTGACCATGGATGCGGCCTTCAAGGGGACGCTGGCAGGGTTGGACAACACGGTGTCGCTGGGTTTTGACGTGAACCACGCGCGTTTCAAGCATATCAACAATACCTACGCAGGCAGTTCCGGGCCGGTCGATCCGTATGACCCGGATCCCGGCCGATTCAACAGCGACGTGCCCAACATTCCGCGCTATCGCAACGAGGCCGACCAGTTCGCCCTGTTCATCGAGGACAGGCTGGCACTGACAAACAAATGGTCTGTCGTCGCCGGCCTGCGCTATGACCATGCCAAAGTGACGCGTGACGATCTGGTTGCCAACGAACGCGCGCTGTCGACAACCTATTCTGACGTGGGTTGGCGCATCGGCACGGTCTACGACGTCACCCCGGACCTGGCGGTATACGCGCAATACGCCGAAGCGGCCGACCCCGTGAGCGGCCTGCTGATGCTCAGCCCGGCCAATGCCGGGTTCGATATGTCCAAAGGCAAACAGATCGAGGTCGGCCTGAAACAGGCATTCTGGGACAACCGAGGCGAATGGACACTGGCTGCCTATCACATACGCAAATCCAACCTGCTGTCTCGAGACGCGACCGACCCTGATCTGCGCGTGCAGATCGGTGAACAATCCTCGCGGGGGCTCGAGGCCTCGATGGCGCTCGCATTTGCGCCCGGCTGGAAGGTCGAAGCCAACGCAGCCATTTTGCGGGCCAAATACGACGATTTCACGGAATCCGACGGTGGCGCGGCAGTGTCTCGCGCGGGCCAAGTCCCGCCCAACGTGCCGCAGCGCCTGGCCAACCTATGGCTAAGCTGGAATTTTCAACCCGGCTGGACAGTCATGGGGGGCCTGCGCTATGTGGGCAAGCGCTACGCCGATAACGCCAACACGCTTGAGCTCCCCTCGTACACCACCACCGACCTGGCCGTGCGGTGGGACGTGAACCGCGACACTACCATTACCGCCCGCGGCTATAACATTTTCGACCGCGCGTACTTCACGACGGCCTACTACACAGACACGCAATGGCTGTACGGACCGGGCCGCCGGTTTGAGCTAACACTCAATCATCGGTTCTAAAGCCGGGGCTGCGACTACGGTTGCGGTTGCGGCTTCGGTTGCGATTGCGGCTTAGGCTTCGGTTGCGGTTGCGGCTTCGGTTGCGATTGCGGTTGCAGACGCTCACCTTGATGAGCGTCTGTCGCTTGGCTGGCCGCGGCCGGGGGTGCCGCAATCTGCGCTGCCGGCTTGGCGTTGCCGCCCGCCGCCGGCTTTTTGTTGGGCTTTATCCCCAGTAGCTTGTCGTAAATTGCACCGAGCCTGCGACTGATGATTCTGGGGTGACAAGCCTGTGCCCGCTCGAGATAGTCCTGCGAAATCCGCATCCGCATTTCAGGAGACATGTTCGCCAGCGCCAATACGGCGCGACGCAAGTCATTGGACGAGCGTGGGTTGAACAACAAATGATGTGACGACTCCGGAAAGAGCTCTTCCATGGTGGGCGTTCTAGGGGCTACGGTCGGCACCCCCAGGGTCAACGACAGGACCGCCACGCCCGACGTCAGTACCTTGTGATAAGGCAAAACCAACCCCGCGCAAGACCGCAATAGGTCCGCCACCTCGGGCGCAGGGACGGACGCCAAGCGACACTCGATCTCGGGACGCGCCTCGCATTGCGCCAACAAATCATCCAGAAAAGATTCCGCCCGAATCGGGTTGCCACAAATCCGCAGCGCCAAGTCGTGCTTGACCATGAAGTCATGAGGCAGCTTGCGCAGCATTTCGGGGATGCCTTTGTACGCACGCACCAAGCCAAAGTACAGCAACGTCCGCGGATGCGCCGGCGGCTGCCCGGCAAGTTCAATCGTTTTCTCGGCAGGCTCGTAAACGTCGAAATAGGTCGGATGCGCCAGGACACGCATCTTGGACAAATCAGTCAACCCGATTTGCTCCTGCAACATCGACATCGCATGTTGGTTGTGAACCAGGATAAGACTCGATAGCGCGGCGAGATCCTTGCGTAATGACAGAAACGTGCCGGTGAACCGCCACTCGTGCGGCTTGATGTTATGGACCGTCCATACGACCTTGCCACCCAGATCGACATAGTGCTTGAGTCGGGCGATGTAATCCCGACGCAGCTTGCCAGCCTGGGATGCAGATTCGCACTTTGCGAAAAGCGCTTCTTCCCAGTGAATGTGGTGGATGGACTTCCCGAGTCGATTCAGTTGCCCAATAGACGTGGCGATAGAGCCTGATGCAATCCTGTATCTGGAACCGATCGACCTATACAGCAATTTTTGATATGGATTGCTATAAACGCGGGAATTAACGATTCCAAATGCCATAGTTTGCCAACAACAGACTCTAAGTGATTTTATTCAGTGCCGGCCGCCAAACAGGTCAGGATAGCCGCCACGTGTCGTTGCCCGCCCCTATACCGGGACGGGCTAGCCCATAGCATTCCACAAAAATGTCGTACCGACGAATCGAACAGTTGCGGCCCGCACAATTCATTACGGCCGCTCGCTGATAACAAGAAAAAAGAAACCGTGTCCCTACAAATATGTCCAGTCATAACACCATCGTAACTAACGAACTTTGTGAGACAACAAAACTAACGCTGCAGCGCAACATATCGAAACGATAACGAGTAAAAAAAGTGTCACTTGGTGCAAGAAAACCAAATTTTCGCTCGAATATAGTAACTTATTATTTATAATGTAACTATAATTTCTTTGATTCGGAACAAGCATTTAGCGGAATTTAATTATTTTTAACTTAGAGTTACATGCATTATTTATCGTTAAGCTTTAAGTCAACAACGTCATATAATTTACAATTAGAAATCACAACAGGAACTTTGATAGATACGATTCGACGGAACCACTCAAGTCTCGTCGTGTTACGTGTTTTTGAGTTACTAAATCCGGGATGCTGTTTCCCATCTGTAAGACGCCAAGCTTTCCTTATGGGAGAAAGATGATGTCGTTGTTGCACGCGCCCTGCAGTTCTCTTTTGCAGTTCCGCAAATCCTCCCGCACGCCCCCTTGCTTTGAATGATTTGATGCTATCGATTCGATAGCGAGAGTTTTTGCGCCTAGCACAATCTGGTCATTTACTACAGAAATTTTCTTAGCTAGCAACCGGCAAGGTGGGTCCCTCCCCCGCCGGCACGCTAGAACGTTTTGCTTCTTATCCTTGGAGAACTAGCATGGCTCTTATCGACCTCGATCTGGGTAACTCTGATCAAACAATCGACTCCACGAACGCGCCCGACGCTTCCAACACCATCGACATCACCGCGCTTGGGTCTCACACCCTGACGGTGGACGGTGTAAACGCTACGATCGAGAGTGTTGCGGGCGTAAGCGCAGGAGCGACGCCCACTTACGCTGTCATCAATGGCGGAAGCTTGACGATCGACTCCGGATTGGCAGATCTCAGCGCGCTGTCCAGCGTCAATTATGCAGTTGGCGATGGTTCCGTAACCGTCAATGGCCCTACCCTTGCGGTCGGCTTGGTTAGTTCGCAATCGATCGATTTCACCGGTGACGGTGGTGCATTTGCCTACAATCCGGGCACACTAGGTGCCCCGACATTCGCGGTGACCAACCTCGGAGTTGGCGATTCGATTGCAGTAGGAACGCGAACCAACGGCACATTTACTTATGATGCTGAGTCGAGCACCGGCACCTTGACCTACCCCGGCGGGCTGCTCGGCGCCACAACCGTGACGTTCGATATCCAGAATCTGAGTCAAGCAGACTACGACGCCATCATTGCTGATAATGGTGGCAGCAACAGCGGTTTCGGCGAGTTCGTTTCGCCGGTGTGCTTCCTGCGTGGCACCATGATCGAAACGACCAAAGGCGAAGTGGCCGTCGAAGACCTCGTTGCTGGCGATATCGTGATCGGCCAATCCGGCGAGCGTACCGTCAAGTGGGTCGGTTTCCGCAAGACGTTCACCAAGCAGATCCCCGCTGATCGCCGTGCCGAGCACATGCCCATCCGCATTGTGCGTGACGCGATTGCCGAGAACGTCCCCAGCAAAGACATCGTGGTTTCGCCCGGACACCATGTCCTGGTCGAAGGCAAGCTGGTTCGCGCTCAAGACCTGGTCAACGGCAAGACGATCTACCAAGAAACGCATCACATCAGCTATGAGTATTTCCACGTTGAGCTCGACCAGTTCGACGTCATCAGCGCCCATGGCCTGATGTCCGAGTCTTGGGCCGATGGTGGCAACCGCGACTACTTCCAGAATGCCGACGTGGCGGCACTGCGTCCGGAAGATCGCCAACGTCGCCGTGCCGATCGTCCGGGCTTTGTCGCCCTGCGTAAAGGCCCTGAGGTCGTGCGTCTGCAAAGCGTGTATGCCGCTCGCGCTGAGCAACTGCAACAAGAGCAAGAAGCACAGCCGATGATTGCCTACGGCTGATCGTCCACGCTAGGCGGCGCCAGTGGCGCCGCTATTGCTAGGAGCTGACTTCCCGCCAGATACCGGATACGGTATCTGGCGGGAAGTTTTGCGTTTTACGATTCGATATTTTTTACCGCGATGGTTAAATCCTCGTCATTTTCTGTGGTTATGCTTTACTAAATTTTCTTAACGCTCATCTCGGAGAACGTCATGGCGGTTATTCCCGTTGATATTAGTGCGGACGATTACACAGTCGATCAAGGCGACTTAAACGCCGGCGATACGTTGGAGCTGACTGGGCTGGGCAGCAACACGTTGACCGTGGACAATGTCAATGCAATCGCTGATATCGATCCGGACGCAGCAGCAGCAGGCACGCCCACCTTTGCTCTTATCAATGACGGAAACTTGACGGTCAATATTGGGCAGGCCAATCTCTTCGGCTTGGACGGCATCAACTACGAGGTTGGCGACGGCTCCGAGATGACCCTTAATGGCTCTCTCAGCCAGGCTGGCTTCGTTGGGCCACAATCGATTGATTTCACTGGCGAAGGCGGTGGCACATTCCTCTACGCCCCGGGTGAGTCGGGACCAGAAGAAGAAACGACAGTATTCGAGGTGACCAACCTTAGTCAGGGCGATGCGATTTGGGTGGAATCGCGTACGAACGGCTCTTTTGAGTACGATGCTACGAGGAGCGTAGCCACCTTGACCTACGGCGGCTCGGGTGGCAGTCAGGAAACCGTGGCATTCGAGATCCATGGTCTGACGCAAGACGACTACGAAGAGATAATTTTTTTACATGGCGGCAGCAACACCGGTTTTGGCGAATTCATCTCACCAGTGTGCTTTCTGCGTGGCACCCTGATTCAGACAGCGAAAGGCGAAGTCGCCGTCGAGGATCTCGTCCCGGGCGATACCGTCATTGGTCAATCCGGCGAGCGCACGGTCAAATGGGTCGGTTTTCGCAAGACATTCACCAAACAGATCGCCCCCGATCGCCGTGCTGAACACATGCCTATTCGCATAGTGCGTGACGCGATCGCCGATAACGTCCCCAGCAAGGACATCGTGGTTTCGCCCGGGCACCATGTCCTGGTCGAAGGCAAGCTGGTCCGCACGCAAGACCTGGTCAACGGCAAGACGATCTATCAAGAAACGCACCACGTCAGCTATGAATATTTTCACGTTGAACTCGATCAGTTCGACGTGATCAGCGCTCATGGCCTGATGTCCGAGTCGTGGGCCGACGGTGGCAACCGCGACTACTTCCAGAATGCCGACGTCACGACACTGCGTCCGGAAGATCGCCAGCGTCGTCGCGCGGATCGCCCGGGCTTTGTCGCGCTGCGTAAAGGCCCTGAAGTCGAGCGTCTGCAAAGCATGTATGCCGCTCGCGCCGAGCAACTGCAACAAGAGCAGGACGCGCAGCCGGTGATCGCCTACGGCTGATCGGCATCACGCTAAGCGGCGCCTGTGGCGCCGCTATGAATGGAAACCGGCTTCCCACCCTGTACCGATATCCGATATTTGCGTGGGAAGCTTGCATTCTACGGCTGGCGCCCTCGAGGCACGACAGCGTATTGGGATCGCGCAGCAGAGACGTCTATCCAGCGCCCTCAAAACACCTATTTGCTGAATTTCCCCAGCAGCTCCACCAACAAGGGGCGGATGTTTTGCAACTGCTCCTGATGGACGGATGACAGTGATTCCAAGGTACGCTCGGCCAGCGGTGTCAGGTGCAACAGCGCGCGACGGCCGTCATTCGGATCAGCCTGGCGGGTCAACATATTCATTTGTACGAGGCGGTTGACCAGTTCAGTCGCGCTATGGGATTTGATGCATAGCCGCTGTGCCAGCTCGGTAACGGTGGGCGCCAAGAGCTGGCCTTTGATCGCCAACAGGGCCTGATGCTGTTGAGGCGCCAGCCCCTGGGCATGCGCCTCGATCTCGCTAAACAGCGCGAATCGGCGCAACTCATAACGAAAGTCCGCCAGCATAGCGAAATCCGACGGCTGCAGCGCAGCGCGCTGACCGGATGAATGAGCGGTAGAGGGTGTAGGGAGTATGACGGCGTCCATGGCGTTAATCATGGTACGCACGCTCGCGCATTATGGGCATTACGAAATCATTAACAATCGGCAATGTTGGCTATCGCTACGCATGTCGACAGGCGTCCGCTCTCGCGTACGTTAGAATTCGCCGCTACAGGGTTGGCCTATTTTTTGGGGGATGACTATGTGGCGCTGCCTGATTGTCGAAGACGACGCCGACAATGCCCGCTATATCGCCAACGGGCTGAAAGAGCTGGGTTATGACCCGGTCATCAGCATGGACGGCCCGACGGCTTTGCAACGTGCGACGACCGACCATTGGGACGCCATTATCCTGGACCGCATGTTGCCCAACGACGTGGATGGACTGTCGATTTTGTGGTCGTTGCGAGCGCTGGGCAAGAAAACACCGGTACTGGTGCTAAGCGCGCTGACTGCCTTGGACGAACGCGTGCGCGGCCTGAAGGCGGGCGGCGACGACTACCTGACCAAGCCCTTTGCCTTTCCGGAGCTCGCGGCGCGCGTCGAGGCGCTGATCCGCCGCGCCTCTCCGCAGTACGAGCAGCGTCAATTAACCGTCGCAGACTTGTCGCTGGATCTGGTCAGCGGGCACGTGACACGCGGCGGCAGAACCATCACGCTGCAACCACGCGAGTACAAGTTACTGGCCTACATGATGAACAATGCGGGCCAAGTTCTGACACGCACGATGTTGTTGGCCACGGTATGGGGCTATCACTATGACCCGCAAACCAACGTTATCGACGTACACATCAGCCGATTACGCCAGAAAATCGATGGCGAGGCGGATACGCCATTGATTCATACGGTACGCGGCGTCGGGTATCGACTGGCCGCGCAACCGCAAGCCGACGCTGGCAAACAAGGCCAGCCATGATTCAACGCCTGCGTCGGATGCTAAGCGGCATCTGGAGCTCGGTGGCTTTTCGCCTGACACTCAACTACAGCATCCTGGCGTTGCTGACGTCGTTGTTGTCATTGATGTTTGTGCATTACCAGAGCGTCAAAATTCTGGAGTCACAGTTTTCTCGTCAGGTACAGATGACGGCCCAGCGCATGAACGCGCATTTCGAACAAGGCGGGCTTGCCGGGCTGACGCGCGAGATCTCGCTGGAAATGGCGGATCACGTGAATACGGATACGGAAATGTTCATGCTGCTGGACCCCGTCGGCCGGATGTTGGCGGGCAATATCGCGTGGGATCCTATTGACGCGCCGCTCAGCGGCAGCGGCGTCATGCGTTCGGTACTGTTGCGGGGCCAACCCGCTCATGGCTATCTGGTCGCACGCAAGCTGCGGGATGGCTCCACGCTGATTATCGGTCACGACTTGCGAGACCTTTACGATCTGACCGAATTGATTCGGAATGTCAGCCTGGCCGCCACCGGCGTCATTGCCCTGCTGGTGTTACTGGGGGCGGTCCTGTTTCGCCGCGTACTGCAACGACGCGTAGAGATCATTCGACGTACCGCGAACCAAGTCGGCGCAGGCAAGCTTGGACAACGCATCCCGGCACATCCACGGCAAGATGAATTTGCGCTGCTATCGAGCGACATCAACGGTATGCTGGATCGTATCGAGCGGCTCATGCACGGCGTACGCAATGTCTCGGACTCGGTGGCGCATCATTTGCGCACGCCGTTGACGCGGATGCTGATGCGGCTGCGTACGATGGATTGGGACACTGCGCCACGACAAGACATTCGTGCAAACGTTGATCGTTTATCGGCCGAGCTGGAGGATCTCGTTAAAGTTTCGGAAAAACTTTTGCAGATCGCCGAGTTAGAGTCCGGCGCACGACGCAGGCGCTTTGAATCGGTGCGCCTGGACGCGATCGCACAAGACGTCGTCGACTTGTATGAAGCGGTGGCCGAGGAACAGCAGGCACAACTGACCCTTCAGAATCACGGAGATGCGCCGTTGCGGGGTGACCCGGACCTGTTGGCCGGCGCGATCGCCACGCTGGTGGACAACGCACTGAAGTACGCCGGCGACGACGCACGCATCCATATCGAAACGGCGCAAACCACAAAAGAAACCCTACTGACGGTCACTGATAACGGGCCGGGTATTCCACCCGGCAAAATCGAACGTATCGGCGAGCGCTTCTATCGCGCCCATCGACAGGTTCCGGGCCACGGGCTGGGGTTGGCAACCGTCAAGGCGATCGTCCGACTGCATGGAGGTCAAATGACGCTAAGCAATGCCGAACCGGGACTACGTGTGCAGTTGCTCTTTCCGTCAGGGTTAGATGCCAACATGGATAGCCAATAAGCGCGCTGCGCCACCAACACGAACGAGACGACGATGACCGTCATTTCTCGTCGCGACAGTGCTACGATGCTCTGGATTTCTGTTCTGAGGCGTTGCTGCGCTGAGGAAATCACGGCTTAATAGGTTTCCTGCTTAGCATCCTGTGTTCACACCCGGCCTGTAGTCCTTTTCTGGAGATATCGCTTGCTATTGGATTTTCTGAAGCTAGTCGGACTGGGGTTGTTCACGCTATTACCCGTTGCCAATCCATTGACCAGCGTCACGCTATTGCTGGCGCTAGGCAAGGACTATACGCACGAAGAGCGCAATCGCCAGGTCGACCGCGCTACGCTGTATGTACTGGGCATCATCCTGGTGTGCTTTTACGCGGGTAACGCCATCATGTCGGGGTTCGGCATATCGATCCCCGGGCTCCGTATCGCGGGGGGCCTGATCGTGGCTTATATCGGCTTTGGCATGCTGTTTCCGGCGACCAGCCAGAGCGAAGCCTCGGCCCAAATCGAGATGGCGCCGGACGAGCCGCGTGTTCATGTCGACGCGCCACACGGACCGCGCCGGCCACCACCTCGTGATATTTCATTTATTCCGCTGGCTCTGCCAGGCACCGCGGGCCCCGGCACGATTGCACTGATCATCAGCAACGCGACGACCATACACAGTACGCACGGATTGCAGATCAGCGCGCAGTTGGCGGTAATCACCGTCGCCGTACTCGTCGCCGGGATTTTCTGGATCTGCATGCGCAGCGCCGAGCGCATTAACCGGTTTCTCGGTCAATCGGGCATTGATGCCGTATCGCGCGTGATGGGCTTTTTGCTGATCTGCATGGGTGTGCAGTTTGTCATTAACGGGATTTTCGAGCTCGCGGGAAAATCCATGCCGGTCTAAGGGCCGACACAGGCCACCCGCGCGGTAGGCACCCGTGTGTGGCTACAGTGCCGGAGGCTCGATCCAGAAAAAGCGTTCGCCCTGCTGAACCATGTCGGCAACGTCTTGGGCGTGCATCCGGTATTCGGTGCCCATCAAGGTGGCGCCACCATCATCATGAATATGGATGACCGCCAAAGGGTCTTCCTTGATGGTGTACCAGTAGTAACCCGGCTTGAGATCGTGAAGTTTCGGTTCCATAGGCTCAGTATATCGACAAACCTTGGTGTACGAGTGTAACCGCCGCACTGAAGCAAGCGGAAATCCACCAAATTTCAGTCGATTACACAAATTCTGCGCCCCCTCTGACGGTCAGTGGCAAATTGATTGCTGCACCACAGCATTTTCATTTATCCGCTCGGCTGGCGTGTTGCGGATTGTCGCTATTGCGGCGGGTACGGTCATGCTCTAGCTGCCGAAAACACCGAAAATAGAACCGTCCTATCAACTCAGCTGCTTTGTGCAGCAGGCAGGTGCACATGAAAAAATGGTTTATTGCCGGTATCAGCGCCGCGGGGCTGCTGATCTCGAGCGCCGCCATGGCACGCGTCGACATCGGCGTCTCTATCGGGATTCCTGGCGTGGTCTATCCGGCTCCCGTATACGTAGTACCAGAACCGGTCTATGTTGCACCGCCCCCGATGGTGTACCACCGTCCCTATTATGTAAGATCCGGTCCGCGCTATTACTACGGCGACCGCCACCACTGGAAGGGTCACAAACATTGGAAGGGACACAAGCACAGACATCATCACCACCGCAGACACCATCGCGGCCATCGCTACCACGATGATTAAAGCGTCGTTCGGTGCCTAGACAAAAAGGCAAAAAGGCGGCCCTGACAGGGTCGCCCTTTTTTATTGGTGTGATGCCGGATGGAAAATGCCACCGGCGTCTATACGGCGACGCAATGCCGCCTTGATTTAGTTTGCCGGCCGGTCCGTGACCGGTGTGGGCTTGCTAGGCAAGCGCCGCGGGGTACTGGGGGCACGCCACCAGCCATTATGCGGACGCGTGCGCGAACTCTGGTTCACCATTGAATCGCACTCCGTTGATGCCCTCGAAGATTTGCAGGCTGCCCTGCTCGGCTTCGGTGCGGGTTGGGAACGGCGACTGGCCCGGTACAAGCCAGCTCTTCTCAGGTGCGTTGCCTCCAATGCGGCGAGTCCAGACTCGTACCTTGAAGCCTTGCCCATCGTCTTCAACGATGTCGCAACGTACACGAAAATCACCGATCATCCTGGAACTCATCTTTATTACCTCCCCCTAACCGTTGATAACAATACCCGCTTATATCGGGTCGGGCATATTGTGCCCTAAAGATGCGACCCTATTTTAGTGGATCACATTTACTGACATCAAAGATCAGAGAATGATTCGAAGGATAACGGGAAAATGCGACAACGATGTGGCAATCGATCAGCGAAATAGTTATATGCAAATTCGCTAATTGACGATGCCTGGGTAAGGCAGGCAATGACGGCCCGTCTATGCCTTGAATGAAGCAGCAACGGGCCTTGGCGAGATCAGGGTTGCAGAATGGTCAAACCACCCATGTACGGTTGCAATACCTTCGGCACGACAATGCTGCCATCGGCCTGCTGGTGGTTTTCCAGCACCGCGACCAAGGCACGCCCTACCGCCAGGCCAGAGCCATTGAGCGTATGCAGGTACTCCGGCTTGCCCTGGCCAACACGGAAACGTGCCTGCATGCGGCGTGCCTGGAAGGTTTCGCAATTCGAGACCGAGGAGATTTCGCGCCAGGTATTCTGGGCGGGCAGCCACACCTCGAGGTCATAGGTCTTGGCCGCGCCAAAGCCCATGTCGCCGGTACACAGCAGCACGACCCGATAAGGCAGCTCGAGCAATTGCAGCACGCGCTCGGCATGCCCCACCATTTCGTCCAGTGCCTGGTACGAGGCATCGGGATGGGTGATCTGCACCATTTCGACCTTGTCGAACTGGTGCTGGCGAATCATGCCGCGCGTGTCGCGCCCCCCGCTGCCCGCTTCGGAACGAAAGCACGGCGTATGCGCCGTCAGGCGTATCGGCAGATCGGCGCCAGCCACGATGGTGTCGCGCACGGTGCTGGTCAGCGTGATCTCCGAGGTGGAGATCAGGTATTGGTCTTCGCGGACAACTTCGTTGCCGCGATCGTCCAGTACCTTGGGATCATCGTCTTCGCCGCCCTTGGAGACAAAAAACATGTCGTCCTTGAATTTGGGCAGTTGGCCGGTGCCAAACAGCGTGGAGCTATTCACGATGTAAGGGGTATAGCACTCGGTGTAGCCATGCTGACCGGTCTGCAGATCCAGCATGAACTGCGCCAGCGCGCGATGCAAACGAGCGATCGGACCCCGCATGAACGAGAAACGCGCGCCGGACAATTTGGCGGCCAAATCAAAGTCCAGGCCCAGCGGCTCGCCGAGCGCCACATGATCTTTGGGCTCGAATGCCAACGGTGGCGGATTGCCATCGGCGGCGGGCTGGCCGGGCAACCAACGACGAACTTCGACGTTGTCGTCGGCCGAGCCGCCCGTGGGCACGCTCTCGTGGGGCAGGTTCGGAATGGCCATCAGCCACTCGCTGAGCGACTGTTGCACGACCGTAAGATCGTCTTCGAGTTGCTTGAGTTGGACAGGAATCGCCTGCGACTCTGCCAGGACAGCAGAGGCATCCTCGCCTTTTGCCTTGAGCTGGCCAATTTGTTTGGCTAATGCGTTGCGGCGTGCCTGCAGGGTTTCGGTTTCCGTTTGAACGGCCTTGCGGCGGGACTCCAGCTCGTTGAACCGTTGCGTATCGAATTCGACGCCACGGGTTTTGAGGCGGTCTACGACGGTTTGCAGATCTTTGCGCAGCAGTATCGGGTCTAGCATGGGCGGCAGGAGTAAGGTTGAAAAGAATGGTGGCGCAACGGCTATCGTTGCTTGGCGCGTTCCTGAGCATCTAACTCACGCAGAAACGCCAGCTTTTGCTGGATTTTAGCCTCTAGGCCGCGATCGGTTGGCCGGTAGAAGGAAGCTTTCACGCCATCGGGGAAATAGTCTTCTGCAGCGGCATAGGCATGCGGCTCGTCATGGGCATAACGATAGGCGTGGCCGTGGCCGAGCTGTTTCATCAATTTTGTAGGCGCGTTACGCAGATGCAGCGGCACGGGCGCGCTGCCATGTTCTGCGGCGAACTTGCGAGCCGCATTGTAGGCGTTGTACACCGCGTTGGATTTCGCGGCGCAGGCCATATAGACCACGGCTTGCGCCAGGGCGAGCTCACCCTCGGGCGAACCCAGGCGTTCGTAGATGTCGGCGCCATGCACCGCCAGCTCGGTCGCGCGCGGGTCGGCTAAACCGATGTCTTCGATCGCCATGCGCACCAATCGGCGCGACAGATATTTCGGATCGGCGCCGCCGTCGAGCATGCGCGAAAACCAATACAGCGCGGCGTCGGGACTGGAGCCGCGCACGGCTTTGTGCAAGGCGCTGATCTGGTCGTAAAACGCATCGCCGCCCTTGTCAAAGCGACGCAGATTCTGCGAAAGCGATGTTTCCAGCCACTCGGCATCGATTTGGTCACGACCCGCTGCCTGGGCGGACTCGGCGACAACTTCGACGGCACTGATGAGACGGCGCGCATCGCCATCGGCCCAGGCAGCGAGCTGCTCGCGCGCGTCAGGTGTAATGCGCACCGCGGCTGAGTCTTCGTGCCCATCGTTGAGCGCCAGGATCGCGCGATCAAGCAGTTGCTGCAGTTCCTCGGCGTTAAGGGATTGCAGCACGTAAACGCGTGCGCGGGACAGCAGGGCCGAGTTGACCTCGAACGACGGATTCTCGGTGGTCGCGCCGATAAAGGTAAACAGACCGCTTTCGACATAGGGAAGAAACGCGTCCTGCTGCGCCTTGTTGAATCGATGCACCTCGTCGACAAACAGGATGGTGCGGCGCCCCTGGCCTTGGGCAACCTGGGCGGTGACCACGGCATCGCGGATGTCCTTGACGCCCCCCAATACCGCGGAAATCGCGATGAATTGCGCATCAAAGCTATCGGCCATCAGCCGGGCCAGCGTGGTCTTGCCCACGCCTGGTGGCCCCCAGAAAATCATCGAATGCGGACGGCCGGACTCAAAGGCGACGCGCAGCGGCTTATCGGGCCCCAGCAGGTGCGACTGACCAACAACATCGGAAAGGGTGCGCGGCCGCAGACGCTCGGCCAGTGGAACATAGGGCCGGTGCGCGGGATCGGCGGCAAACAGATCGTTGCTCATGGCGGCGAAATCACAGCGGGCCGCTTTGCGGCCAAAACAAGCATTACACCATGACGCGGCGGCACGCTACATCTTGACGACGTCGACGCCCGCCGGCGGGGTGAAACGGAATTCGTCAGCGGACAACGACGGGTTTGACTGAATGCCGGAGAGCTCGACACGAGTGGTCTGTCCAAATGCATCGAGCAACTCGACCCGTACGGGCAGATTCTTGTTCAGCCCGATATCGACCTGGGCAAAGCCGGCATCCGCCGTGCGGGGCTTGGCTCGCAACCATTCGAGGCCATCGCGAGCGGGCAGCGCCGTCACATCAAAGGCCTGCTCCAGATCGCCGGAACCAAACAAAATGGCAGCGGGTGACGTACCAATGGCCTGATCCACCTGCCGTGTCGTGACCTGCGCCAGATCAGGGTCGTATTGATACAACTGTTGCCCATCAGACACCACCAACTGCTCGTACGGCTGGCTGACGGCCCACTTGAATTTGCCGGGACGCTGAAAGGCGAAAGTCCCGCTCTGGGCGCGCTGCGTTGTCCCCTGTGGCCCTGTGGTGGCTTGGGTGAACTTGCCTGTCGCACTGTGGACCTCGGCAACGAAGGCCTTGAGTTGTGTTCGTGCATCAGCAGCCAGGGCTGCCAGAGGGCTCAGCGCCAATAGCGCGGCCGTGGTGGCCGTCGCGATGGCGGCGGTCCAGGAACGACGTAAACCGGGCATCAGGCTTCCTCTTTGGACGGCACCAGGATTTCCCGGTTGCCGTTGGATTGCATTGCCGACACCATACCCGATTGCTCCATTTGCTCGAGTAACCGGGCTGCACGGTTGTAACCAATTCGCAGATGACGCTGCACCAGTGAAATCGAGGCGCGACGATGCTTGAGCACGACCTCGCACGCCTGGTCGTACATGGGGTCGCTTTCGGCATCGGCCATTCCCGTGACGCTGCTTACGCCATCGCCGGTCTCGCCTTCGAGGGCCCCTTCGAGCAGGCCTTCGATGTAGTTGGGCTCGCCCTGTGACTTCAGGTGATTAACGACACGGTGGACTTCGTCATCGTGCACGAACGCGCCGTGCACCCGCACGGGCAGACCGGAGCCCGATGGCATATACAACATGTCGCCTTGTCCGAGCAGGGTTTCCGCCCCCATTTGATCCAGGATGGTGCGCGAGTCGATTTTCGACGATACCTGGAAGGCGATACGCGTGGGAATGTTGGCCTTGATCAGGCCGGTGATGACATCGACGCTGGGACGCTGTGTGGCAAGAATCAAATGGATGCCGGCCGCTCGGGCTTTTTGTGCCAGGCGCGCGATGAGCTCTTCGATTTTTTTGCCCACCACCATCATCAGGTCGGCCAATTCGTCGATCACCACCACAATCGTGGGCAACGGCGACAGGGGTTCGGGCTGATCGGGCGTCAACGAGAACGGATTGGGGATGGGTTGCTCGCGCTTGATCGCGTCGTGGATCTTGGCGTTGTAACCCGCCAGATTACGCACGCCCATTTTGCTCATCAGGCGATAGCGTTTTTCCATTTCGCCCACGCACCAGTTCAGTGCATTGGCGGCATGGCGCATATCGGTGACGACCGGCGCCAACAGATGGGGAATGCCTTCGTAGACGCTCATTTCGAGCATCTTGGGATCGATGAGGATCAGGCGCGTCGAGGCGGCGTCGGCCTTATACAGCAGCGACAGGATCATGGCGTTGATCCCCACCGACTTACCCGAACCGGTCGTCCCCGCCACCAGCAAGTGAGGCATTTTGGCCAGATCGGCCACCACGGGGTTACCGGCGATATCCTTGCCCAGCGCCATGGTCACCACGGAATGGCTGGCGTGATAGGTCTGCGACCCGAGGATTTCGGAGAGCTTGACCATCTGGCGACGCGGATTGGGCAACTCTAGGCCCATCAGGTTTTTGCCAGGGATGGTTTCCACCACGCGAATACTGACCAGACTGAGCGCGCGCGCCAGATCCTTGGCCAGATTGACGATCTGGCTGCCCTTGACCCCGGTAGCAGGCTCAATTTCGTATCGCGTAATCACCGGGCCGGCCTGTGCCGCGACAACGGTCACATTCACCCCGAAATCAGCTAGTTTCTTTTCGATCAGGCGCGAGGTGAACTCGATGGTTTCGGCCGATACGGTTTCCAGACTCTGTGCAGGTGCATCGAGCAGACTGATTGCGGGCAAATCGCCCTCGCCTGCCGGCGGCGCAAACAGGGTTTGCTGCTTTTCTTTTTCGACACGATCAGAGCGCGGCACCACGGTAATGGCGGGTTCGATGCGTACGGGTTGCTCGTGCGTCAGCTTTTCGTGCTTGGCCTCGACCTGCTCGGTACGCACGGCCTTGGCGACCTCTCCGACCTTGCGATCCTGACGGGCCGTGTACGAATCGCGCACCCGTCGTGCCAGGCCCTCTACCCAGGCCCCGACGCGCTCGGCCACCTGCAACCACGAGAATGAGAAGAACAAGCTCAGGCCGATCGCCAACAGCACCAGTAACACGAGGGTGCCGCCCGTAAAGCCCAGGCTCTGCGCCAAGACCCCGGCCAGCATCTGGCCGATGACGCCGCCCGCGCCGCTCGCGCCGTCGGTGCCGCCGGGCAAATGCATGCCCCAGCTATACAGGCGCAATGCCTCGATACCAAGAGAGCCGATCAGCACCAGGAAGAAACCGATGCCTTCTTCCCAGTGAACGCGTGGCAGGACCTCGGGCTGCTTGTTATCCGCACGTAACTGACTCGCCAAACGGCGATAGCCTGCCCGTACGCGATGCAACAGCAATATGACCCACCACCAGGCGGAATAGCCGAACAGGTACAGCAAGATGTCCGACAAGGATGCCCCGAGGGTGCCTCCTTGATTGTGGATGACGCCATTGGTAACGGAATGCGACCAACCAGGGTCTGATGGAGACCAAGTGGCCAGCACCAGCGTCAACCAGGCCGCCATAGCGGCAAACAGTATCCAGCGTGCTTCGCGAAGCAAAGCGGAGATACGCGTTTGCAGCGGCGAAGGGCCGTTACGGGTGTTGCGCGAGGCGCGCGGAGAGGCAGTTGAAATACGTGGCATATGCCTCATTATAATTGGGCATCCATCTAAAGATACTGACCTATGTCCACGCCCAAACACGCTAAAGTTTTGATACTAGGATCCGGCCCGGCTGGTTACACCGCTGCCGTCTATGCCGCACGGGCTAATTTGGCCCCGGTTCTTGTTACGGGACTGGCCCAAGGCGGTCAATTAATGACCACTACCGATGTCGATAACTGGCCAGCAGATGCCGCGGGCGTACAGGGTCCCGACCTGATGCAGCGCTTTCAGCAGCACGCCGAGCGCTTTGATACCGAGATGATTTTTGACCATATCGCCAAGGTGGACTTGTCCCAGCGTCCCTTTACGCTGACGGGCGATACGGGCAATGCCTATACCTGCGATGCCCTCATCATCGCGACGGGCGCTTCGGCCAAATATCTGGGCCTGCCCTCCGAAGAAACCTTCATGGGCCGCGGCGTCTCCGGCTGCGCGACCTGCGATGGGTTTTTCTATCGCAACAAGGACGTCGTCGTCGTCGGCGGTGGCAATACTGCCGTCGAAGAGGCCCTGTATCTGTCCAATATCTGCCGCAAGGTCACGGTCATTCATCGCCGCGACAAATTCCGCGCCGAGCCTATTCTGGTCGACAAGATGATGGACAAGGTCGCCAACGGCAATATGGAGCTCAAGCTTTTCTATACCCTGGACGAGGTGCTGGGTGACGACAGTGGCGTGACAGGCGTACGCATTCGTCACACCGAGACCGGCGAAACCGAGGACCTGGAGGTCATGGGCGCATTCATCGCGATCGGCCACCAGCCCAACACCGGGATTTTCGAGGGACAACTCGACATGAAGGACGGCTACATCATCACCAAGAGCGGTCTGTCGGGCATGGCCACCATGACCTCGGTACCGGGTGTGTTTGCCGCCGGCGACGTCCAGGATCACGTCTATCGCCAAGCCATCACCAGCGCCGGCACGGGCTGCATGGCTGCGCTGGACTCACAGCGATGGCTGGAGAATGCAGAGTAACAAAAAGGGGCTGACTGACCTGAAACGCTTGCACCAAGTCGCACAACAAAACCGTGCGAGCACCGAGCAAGCCGCGCGGATCGCACAGCCGAAGGCCACAGCAAAGGCCACGGCCTCGACAGAGGCCGATGATCCCGCCGCGTTTCGCCGCGCGATGCTGGCCGTCACCCCCTTGAAACAAACCGGACGACGCGTGCCCGCGCCAGACAAAGCGCGGTCCGCCGCACAGCGCGGCCCCGTCGCATCGGGGCCCGCCTCCATCAGTCTCGCCGTCGCCATGCGTCGCGCCGCCGCCACGGGAGAAACCTCGACCCGCGCCGATGCCGGCGTCTCTGATGGCGGAGAAGTTGCGCATCTGCTTTCCGAGAGCGGCACGGCCTTTGTACGCGCCGACACCGCGCCCGATACCGCCCGCAATCTGCGCCGGGGCCAATGGCCGGCCGGCGCCGAACTGGATCTACACGGCCTGCGAGTCGAACAAGCCCGCCACGCTGTGCTGTCCTTTCTGGACGAATGCCTGGAGAACAGCATCCGGTGCGTACGCATCGTGCACGGCAAGGGCTACGGCTCGCAAGGCCTGGAGCCCGTACTCAAAGACAAGGTGCGCACCTGGCTGGTCCAGAAGTCCGAGGTCATGGCGTTCTCTCAAGCGCCCGAACGCGAAGGCGGAGCCGGCGCGTTGCTGGTTTTACTGCGCCAAACAGGAGTTCGAAACACGTGAAATGGGTCTACCTGGGGATTGCCATCGTCGCCGAAATCCTGGCCACGAGCGCGCTCAAGAGCGCCGAGGGTTTCACTCGCTGGCTGCCGTCAGTCATTACGGTGACGGGCTATGCCGTGTCTTTCTATTTCCTGTCGCTGACGCTGCGTGAAATACCGGTTGGCATCGCCTATGCCGTGTGGTCGGGCGTAGGCATTGTCTTGATTTCGTTGGTAGGCGCCCTGCTTTTTAAACAACATCTGGACGCCCCCGCGATTCTGGGTATCGTGCTGATCATCGCCGGCGTGGTGGTCATGAACGTCTTCTCGAAATCCATCAGCCACTGATTGAGGCACCATCAAGACAGTGTCGGTGGCTTGCCATCCGGTTCGCGCAAATACTGCACTAACTGGATCGTTGCACTGTCGGGTGGCGGGGTGAGCAATGACACCACGATGATGGTCAAAAACGCCGCAGGCGCGCCAAAGACGCCGGCTGCAATAGGTTGAATCCCCCACCACAGGTTCACCGCCTGTGCGCGGTCAATACCAAAAACCCACTCGCGCAACCAGGGGTGCGTGTGGGCCATATAGGTGAACGTCACCGCCAGGCCGACAAACATCCCTGAGGTTGCCCCCCATTTGTTCGCTCGACGCCAGAACAAGCCCATGACCAGCACCGGGAAAAAGGACGATGCCGCGAACGAGAATGCGGCAGACACCATAAACAAAATATCCGCGGGCTTGCGCGCCGCCACCCAGGCGGCGCCGAAGGCCACGACCAGCAGCAATATCTTTGACACCATCACCCGGCGCGCGGCCGACATCCGGGGCGATACGACCCGGTACCACATATCGTGCGACAGCGAGTTCGACAGCGTCAGCAACAGGCCATCGGCCGTCGACAGAGCGGCTGCCAGCCCGCCGGCGGCGACCAAACCCGAAATGACATAGGGCAAACCGCCGATCTCGGGCATCGCCAACACCACGACATCCGCTCCCATACTGATCTCGCCCAGTTGCACCTTGCCGTCACGATTTACGTCGACAAGATCAAACAAGTTGACGTCGACGGCGCTCCAGGCATGCACCCAACTCGGTAAAGCGGCAAAGTCCGATCCCACGACCTGCGTATACACCTCGTACTTGATCAGCAGCGCCAACGCCGGCGCCATGAAATACAGCAACAAAATAAACAGCAACGACCAACAGACAGAACGCCGTGCCTCCACCACCGACGAGGTCGTGTAAGAGCGCATCAAAATGTGCGGCATGCCAGCCGTCCCCAGCATCAGGCACAGCACCAACGCGAGGAAGTTGGTCCGCATATCCTGGCGAGCCTTGGGGTCTTTTGCAGGGAAGGCTTCGGCATGCGGCACCGGCGGTGAGCCGCGCGCTTCGTAAAGCGCGCGCGCCTGTGACCACGCCGCCCGAGCCTCTTCGACACTGGCGGGATACGTCTCGAGCTCGCGCTCCAGCGTCCGGATATCGATCATGGACGCCTCGGTCGCGCTCAACTGCGCCAGGCGACTGCGCAACCGGTCTTTTTCCTGCGCGAGCGATTGAGGCAGCGCCTGGAGTCGCTGGGTCATTTCATCCGCACGCGCTTTCCACAACTGCCTCACCTGCAACTCTGAGACATCCTTGCCCAATTGTGCTTCGCGCTCGGTGATCTCTTGCAACACGATGCCGGCCGAGAGTTGTGGCAACGGCATATCCGTGTGCTTGATCGACAACCACACGACCGGTACGAGATAAGCCACCACCAAAATGATGTACTGCCCGACCTGCGTCCAGGTCACTGCCCGCATGCCCCCCAGGAAAGAACACACCAGCATCCCACCGAGCGCCACGAAGATACCCAACTCGAACGAAATACCGGTCATCCGCGTCGTGATGATCCCCACGCCATAAATCTGCGCGACCAAATAGGTAAACGAGCACAACACCGCACATGCCACGCCAGCCAGGCGAGCCAGGTTGCCGCCATAGCGCGCGCCCATAAAATCAGGAATCGTGTATTGACCGAACTTGCGCAGATAGGGCGCCAGCAACAGGGCCACCAATACGTAGCCGCCGGTCCACCCCATGATGTAGGCGAGCCCTCCGTATCCGGTCAGATAAAGCGTACCGGCTACACCAATGAACGACGCGACCGACATCCAGTCAGCCGCCGTGGCCATGCCGTTATACACAGCGGGAACACGCCGGCCAGCCACGTAATATTCCACTTGGTCTGACGTGCGGCACACAATGCCAATGCCGGCATACAAGCTGACAGTCACCAGCAAGAAAGCGTAGCCGATCCAATCGCGCGGCATGCCTGCCACTTCAGCCAACGCCAGCAACACGATCAGCAAAACAAAACCTGCCGTGTAAAGCACATAGATACGGCGCAGCCGGATTTCAAACTCGCGGGGATTGCCACCGGAAAACGGCATTAATCACCCTGCTCGCCGTCTCGGCGAGCCCGTGCATCCGCGCGATTCATGACCCACGCATAGATCCCAATCAGCACCAAATAGCATAGCGGGGCACCGTACGCCGCCATCCAGAATGAGAACGGCCATCCGATAAATCCAAATGACAGATCGCGGGCGAAGAAAGCTGGAATAAAAGTCAGCGCGGCCCAACAAACGATGAGCGTGCCGATCAGGATTAGATTACGGTGCCAATAACGCCGCATGGCAGGGGGAGTGGTTACACGAGAATCCGGCATGTCTGGTTTTGTATTCGGTGCCGCGACTAGCCATTATGCAAGAAATTGACTTGCTCGGGCCGGATGCGACAACGGCTGACACCGAGGTGTCAGCCGTTGTGCGATTTGCTTTTATTTGGGTACTGCCAGGTTATTTATACCGGTGCCGCCGGTTGCCTCTTTTCGAGGCTATTTGTCTCCTCACCTGCATGACAAAGATTGTGCACCATGAATGGGATTGTCACACTAGGGGAATGCCCTAGGGTGGCGCAAAAACATCTGTTTGAATGCACCAAAATGGTGCTTTTGAAAACTAAAAAAAGCCACCCACATAGTGGGTGGCCCAAGAACAAGGTGCCCCGACTCCGCTCGGAAAAGGGCAACCCGTACCTATACTTAGAAGCGGTGACGCAAGCCGACGCCGACGGTCAGCATCTTGTTGCCGTCTACGAAAGCAGCAGCGTCTGCATACGAAGCAACCGAGTACAAGTTGGTGCGCTTGGACAGATCGTAGGTGTAACCCACGCTGTAGATGTCCATTGCTTCCAGATCCTTGTTGGGATCAGCACGTTGCCACGAAGCGAACACGTTGCTGGCGCCGCCGATAGGAGCGCTAACACCGACCAGGTACGAATTGATCTTCAGACCATCCCACGTGAAGGCGTCGTTGGTGCCGCCTTGGCCCTTAGCGGGGGTGTTGGGGTTGACGAGGCCGCCCATCAGGTCAAAGTCTTGACCCAGGAACACGCCGTCTTGAGTGCGACCATAAGCCAGCGAGAGCTTCAGGACTTCGAAGTCGTAGGCTGCGCCCAAGATGAATTGCTTGGGTTGCGGTTGGCTCGGATACAGGAACTGCTGGTCATACGTCAAAGCGACATTCAGCGGGCCGTTGTTGTAACGCACACCAGCGGTCACTGCACGGCTGTTATCGCCAGTTTCGAATTCGCCCGGACGGTCTACATCATCCACGTTGAACGAGTAACCGATACCGGCTTGGAAACCACCCCAGGACGGGGTTTGATACATCACCATGTTGTCGTAGCGAACCGTGTTAGCGGCGCTGAACGCAGAACCCATGGTGGAGTTCAAGTAGCTGAGCGAGAAGGGATCGATGCTCGAGAAGTACTTCGAAGCGATGTTGGTTTGGCGACCCAAGTCCAGACGGCCCCAGCTTTCGCTTTGCAGACCGATGGTGGCTTGACGACCAAACAGGCGATCACCTTGGCTGCTGTTACCGTTGCTGGCGCCGAAACCGCTTTCCAGCACGAACACAGCTTGCAGGCCATCACCCAGATCTTCGGTGCCACGCAGACCCCAGCGCGAACCGCTCTGGATGCCGTTGGTCATGCCGATACGAGATTGATAGTTGCCTTGGTACAAGGGGCGGTTGGCGTCATCAGTGCCAACTTTGCCACGTTGATAGGTGAGACCCACGTCAATCAAACCGTACAAGGTGACGGAGGTTTCCGCGACCGCGGTGCCACCGATGCCAGCGAGAATCGCGCCAGCTAGCAGAGTTTTTGTTAGTTTCATGTCCTCATCCCGATCAGTAGAGAGTAGTGAGAAAGCCGCTAGTCCCCACCCGCGGAGACTGCCAGAACCTATACATTAGGGAAAGCCTGTGTCAGCTCCAAATCCAGGAACAACACAATGAATCTAAATGTATCTTACAAAATACTCAAGTCTTTGATTTTTATACAAATCACTAATCGTTATAAATACATTGAGTTACTTAGTTCACATTCAATAATGGCTGATTTATTGCGTCTTAACAACAAATCAGGGGTAACCCTATTGCATATCGCACCCCAGCGGTAAACACCTATGGTGATGATTTTCGCCCCATTTCGCTGCAGATCCTCGCGAATAAGGGGCAGTTCGCTGCAATATGTCCGGGTAATAATATGCTACCTACATATTTTCAATCATGACTCGGCCGAACCCCGAACATGAAACCTGGGTCGCACCTTCGAGCAAGCGAGCGAAGTCATAAGTAACGTGTTTAGACAAGATCGACTTTTCCATGCTGGAGACAATCAGATCCGCGGCCTCGGTCCAGCCCATATGGCGCAACATCATCTCGGCCGACAAAATCTCAGAGCCCGGGTTGACGTAGTCTTTGCCTGCGTATTTGGGGGCCGTGCCATGCGTGGCTTCGAAAATAGCCACCGAATCGGACATGTTGGCACCCGGGGCAATACCCACTCCCCCGACTTGGGCGGCCAGCGCATCGGAGAAATAGTCTCCGTTCAGATTCAGCGTCGCGATGACGTCGCACTCGGTCGGACGCAGCAGGATCGTCTGCAAAAAGGCATCGGCGATTGAATCCTTGATCGTGATCTCGCGACCCGTTCTGGGATTTTTGACCTTGCACCACGGGCCGCCATCAATCAATTGCGCGCCGAATTCTTTTTGCGCCAACGCGTAACCCCAATCACGGAAGCCACCCTCGGTGAACTTCATGATGTTGCCCTTGTGGACCAGCGTGACCGACGAACGGTCATGGTCGATGGCATAACGAATGGCCTTGCTCACCAGGCGCTCGGTACCCTCGCGCGACACCGGTTTGATCCCGATCGCCGAGGTGTCCGGGAACCGGAGGTTTTTCACCCCCAGCCTGGTTTGCAAAAACTGGATGAGCTCTTTGGCTTGCTCGCTTTCTGCTGGATACTCAATCCCGGCATAGATGTCTTCGGAGTTTTCGCGGAAGATCACCACATTGGTCTTTGAAGGCTCGCGAACCGGCGACGGCACACCCTTGAAGTAACGTACGGGGCGCAGACAGACGTACAAGTCGAGTTGCTGACGCAATGTGACATTCAGCGAACGTATGCCCCCACCCACCGGCGTGGCCAATGGGCCCTTGATCGCGACCAAATAGTCTTTGACCGTCTCGAGCGTTTCCTCAGGAAGCCAGACGTCGTCTCCATAAATGCGAGTAGCCTTTTCGCCAGCGTAGATTTCCATCCAATGAATCTTGCGCTGGCCGTCATAGGCCTTCTGGACCGCAGCATCCACGACCTTGATCATCACGGGCGTAATATCAGCGCCCGCACCGTCGCCCTCGATAAAGGGAATAATGGGCTGGTCCGGCACGTTCAACGAAAAATCCGCGTTGGCCGTGATTTTCTGACCCTCGGCGGGAACCGTGATGTGTTGGTACGACATGAATACTCCTGTTGCTCCGGATACTTTTTGCACGCCCGCCGATAAGGTTGCGCTAGCTGCGTCAAACACACGGCGACCGGGTCAAAAGCGAATTCTTGCCAATTCTAGCCGCCATTGCGCAGCACGTGCCGGGGCGCGAACGTCACGAGCGCTAAAATAGCGTTCTATTTCAATATTTTTTCAAGTGTTTTCGCCTCATGTTCAACCCATCCCGGGACCAAGTCCGCGAGTTCTTTATCGAAACGTGGCGCAAGCACCGCGCCGCCGAGGTTCTAACCCCACTAGAGGTCATGGCGCTGGACTGGATCATTGAGCATCCCGAATATCACGGGGACCTCGAACACCCGGAGGCCATGACGGCGGAATATCCGGTCGAGAAAGGACGGACGAATCCGTTCCTGCACCTGTCGATGCACCTGGCCATTGCTGAACAGCTATCTATCGATCACCCACGGGGTATCCGCGCCGCATACCAAAGACTGGTCGCCCGCAGCGATGCACACCAAGCCGCCCACGACATCATGGATTGTCTGGGTCAGGTGGTCTGGGAATCCCAGCGGCTAGGCACGCCGCTGGATAGCGATACGTATATCGAGTTGATTCGCCAACGCGCTGAACGTTAACGCTAGGCGTTTTACGTTAAGCGCGTTGCCTTATTTGCGCACACCCAGATCGCTGGGCTGTGCAGCCAACCATGCCGCAACGTGCTCGATATCCTGATCCGAAAGCTGCGCGGCAAAGGCCCCCATGATGGGATTCTTGCGCACGTTTGCCGTGGCCGGCATACCGGCCGCCCCACGCTTGTAGGACTTTAGCGCCTGGATCAGGTAGTCCTCGTGCTGGCCAGCCAACACGGGGTAGGACGGATCGACAGAGGTCCTGGCATCTGCCCCATGACACGAAGCACAGTTGAATTTATCAAATACCGCCTTGCCGGCGGCCAGGTCTTGAGCCTGCGCCACGCCACCGACCGAAGCCAGAATGACGCCCGCCAGGGCCAACATATAGCGTTTCATCGTGTGCCCCCGCGTCATTTCAGATTGGCGTAGTAAGCAGCCAGATCAGCGATATCCTGATCGCTGAGGCTGCCGGCGATAGCGTCCATCGTGGGATGGCTCCGCGCGCCTTTTTTGTACTCATTGAGGGCGGCTACGATGTACTCGGCGTTTTGGCCTGCGATCATCGGCACATGATAAAGCTCGGGAAAACTGGCTTTGTAGCCAGGAATACCATGGCACCCAATGCACATGGAGATTTTATCTTTGGCATCCTCGACATTGCCGGTCGGTGCTGCGTCAGCAGCAGTTGCCTGACCCGCGCTCACACAGGACATCACTACAACCAGCGAGGACAGATAGGTTTTCAACTTCATTGGAATGGCTCTTTGTCAGGCTGAAAACTGTGCTCGGGATGAGCGACTGGGCCGCAGCCCAGCTACAAACCCGGTCGATTGTACGATAATTGTTGCCAAGCCATACCAACCCCGAGCGTGGATCCCCCTCGCCCCACTTTCGTCACCATTGCCCATGACTGCTATCCAGAACTCTGCCTCTCCCCGCTTCGAAGGAACCGACAGCTATGTCGCGACCGATGATCTCAAGCTGGCCGTCAATGCCGCACTCACGTTGCAACGCCCCTTGTTGATCAAGGGCGAACCGGGCACGGGCAAGACCATGCTGGCCGAAGAAGTCGCACAGGCGTTAGGGCGGCCGTTGCTGCAATGGCATATCAAATCCACGACCAAGGCGCACCAAGGCCTCTACGAATACGATGCCGTCTCGCGCTTGCGCGACTCGCAACTGGGTGACGAAAAAGTCCGCGACATTCGTAACTACATCATGCAAGGCACGCTCTGGCAGGCCTTCGACGCCCACGAACCCGTCGTGTTGCTGATTGATGAAATCGATAAAGCCGACATCGAGTTTCCCAATGACCTGTTGCGCGAACTCGATCGCATGGAGTTCCATGTCTACGAAACGCGCGAAACGGTTTCCGCGCGTCACCGGCCGCTGGTCATCATCACCTCCAACAACGAAAAAGACCTGCCTGACGCCTTCCTGCGCCGCTGCTTTTTCCACTACATTCGCTTCCCCGACCGCGAGACGATGCGCGACATCGTGGACGTGCATTTTCCCGATCTCAAACAGGACGTCCTGCGTGCCGCGCTGGATACGTTCTTTATGTTGCGCGAAGCGCCCGGGCTGAAGAAAAAACCCTCGACCTCCGAACTCCTTGACTGGCTGCGACTGCTGCTGGCCGAGGGCGCCACCGCGGAACAAATCGACGCCCATGCGGCAGCGTCGGTCCCGATGATGGCGGGCGCGTTGCTCAAGAACGAACAAGACGTCCAGTTGCTGGAGCGACTCGCGGCCATGACCCGCGGCAACGTCAGGCGCTGATATGCTGATCGATTTCTTCTACCATCTGCGCGCCCATAAGCTGCCCGTGTCGGTCAAGGAATACCTGACCTTGCTGGAGGCGCTGCAGCAACAGATCATGTCGCCCACCCTCGATGACTTCTATTTCCTGGCGCGCACCGCGCTTGTGAAAGACGAGTCGTTGTACGACCGCTACGATGCCGCCTTTGGCGCGTACTATCGCGGTATCGAGGCCGCCTTGCCCGCCGGCAAAGAGATCCCCATCGACTGGCTGATCAAGCAGTTCGAAAAAAGCCTGACGCCCGAACAAAAAGCCGCTATCGAGAAGCACGGTTTGGACAAGCTGATGGAGCTCTTTAAAGAGCGTCTCGAAGAACAAAAAGAGCGCCACGCGGGTGGCAGCAAATGGATCGGCACGGGTGGCACATCCCCCTTCGGCAATGGTGGCTATCATCCCGAAGGCATTCGCGTGGGTGGCGATTCGGCCGGCAATCGCACGGCAGTCAAGGTCTGGGACATGCGTCAGTTTCGCGACTACGACAATCAGATTGAGCTGGGCACGCGCAACTTCAAAGTGGCGCTAAGACGACTGCGACGCTTTGCGCGCGAAGGCGCTGAGCTCGAACTGGACTTGGATGACACGATCGCCAGCACCGCGCGCAATGCCGGCCATCTCGATTTGCGACTGGTGCCCGAGCGCCACAACACGGTCAAAGTATTGATGCTGCTGGATGTCGGCGGCAGCATGGACGATCACATTGCCCGTGTCGAAGAACTCTTTTCGGCGGCACGCACCGAATTCCGCAACCTCGAGGTCTATTATTTTCATAACTGCCCCTACGAAAGCTTGTGGCAGAGCAATAGCCGCCGAAACAGCGAGCGCTTTGATACCTGGGACGTGCTGCGCAAGTACAACCCCGACTGGCGTCTGATCATCGTGGGCGACGCAACCATGAGCCCCTACGAGATCCTGCAGCCCGGAGGCTCTGTCGAGCATTACAACAAAGAAGCCGGTGCCGTCTGGCTGCGCCGGCTGCTGGATGCCTGGCCCAAGGCCGCGTGGTTAAATCCCGAGCCCACCGCATCATGGCAATACCGTCAATCCATCGCCTTGCTGAACGACATCATGCAAAAGCGCATGTATCCAGTGACCGTGTCGGGCCTGGAACAGGCCATGCGCCAATTATCGAAGTAATGCGTCGGCGTGCCTGCCGGATGCTCGGGGCACGCCGCCTGTCACTTCAACCGTCGATGGGCGCGACGGGCGTATCCAGCAACAACTGATAAAACGCCAGATCCAGCCAACGGCCAAACTTGAATCCCGCATGACGGATGGTGCCGGCGTGCACAAAGCCCAATTTTTCATGTAAACGGATGCTGCCCGCGTTCGTCGCATCAATGCCGCCCACCAGCACATGCAGTTGAGCCTGATGTGCGCGATCGATCAAGAGACGCATCAGCGCCTCGCCAAGCCCGAGTCCGCGAAACCGGCCATCGACGTACACCGAATGCTCCACCGTGTATTTGTTGGCCGGATAGGCCCGGAATGCGCCATAACTGGCAAACCCCATGAGTTCGCCTGCCGCATTCTCGAGTCCCAGGACGGGAAAGCCACCCGCCGTTTTCGCCTGGAACCAGGCCTGCATCGTCTCCAGGGTACGCGGCTCGTAGTCATACAAGGCCGTGGAATGAAGGATGGCGTCGTTGAAAATCGTCAGGATGGCCGGGGCATGACGCGCGTGTGAGCAGTCCACCGCCACGGCGCCGCGGGGCAAAACTTGGGATCGATGATTTTCCATGTACAAATTGTAGCCAAACAGCCCGATACCTCTTGTGCCGCGGGAGCCAGCGCTGGCCGCAAGGCGAAGAAACATCGAGCCCACACCGACTCTGCCGCCGGCCATAGGAACCATCCATTGCGTATACACTCCAACGACTTTCGCCCGCTATATGGATACTTGCTATGCGTTTTTCGTTTCCGAAGTTGCCCGGCCGCCTGAACGCCCTGCTGATCACGTCGTTTCTGGCCTTTCAGGCCGGGGCAACGACCCTGCCGTCAGGGGCCTCAGAAGTCGCCTCGGTCGAGGGCATCACCGAATACCGCCTGTCTAATGGGCTTCGTGTCCTGCTGGCCCCGGATGCCTCTAAACCCACGACGACCGTCAATATGACGTATCTGGTCGGCTCGCGTCAGGAAAATTACGGTCAGACGGGGATGGCGCATTTGCTTGAGCACATGTTGTTCAAAGGCACGCCCACCATCCGAAATGCATTGGGCGAGTTTTCCCGGCGCGGACTGCAAGCCAACGGCTCGACCTCCACCGATCGCACCAATTACTTCGCCAGCTTTGCCTCTGACCCCGATACCCTGAAATGGTATCTGGGCTGGCAAGCGGATGCGATGATCAATTCCTTGATCGCCAAAGAGGATCTCGACTCTGAGATGACGGTCGTGCGAAACGAAATGGAGAGCGGCGAAAACAATCCATTTCGTGTGTTAATGCAGAAAATGCAGGCGGCCGCTTACCAGTGGCATAGCTACGGCAAAAGCACGATCGGCGCGCGCACCGATGTGGAAAACGTCGACGTCGGGCAATTGCGCGCGTTCTATCATCAATACTACCAACCGGACAACGCCGTTTTGATTGTGTCCGGCAAGTTCGACCCCCAGGCCACGCTCAATGCGATCAGCGACACGCTGGGCAAGCTCCCCAAACCGCAACGTACGCTGCCCCCCGAATACACCGTCGAGCCCGTTCAAGACGGTGAGCGTGCCGTGACCCTGCGACGCGCAGGCGGTACCCCCCTGGTCGCGGCCATGTACCACATCCCGGCTGCGGGCAGTCCAGACTACATTCCGTTCGATCTGGCCGCCACCATTCTGTCCGACACGCCCTCCGGCCGCCTGTACCACGCGCTAGTCCCGACCAAGCTGGCGGCGGGCGTATTTGGTTTCACCATGGATCAACATGATCCCGGTGTCGGAATGTTTGGGGCGCAGTTGCAACCGGGCATGGATCAAGACAAGGCCTTGAAAACCCTCACGACGACATTGGAGTCGCTGCGTGAAAAACCATTTACCCAGGCAGAACTGGACCGCGCCCGCAGCAAGTGGCTGACGTCATGGCAGCAACTCTATGCCGACCCGGAACAAATCGGCGTCGCGCTCTCCGAGGCCATTGCGGGGGGAGATTGGCGCTTGCTCTTTTTGATGCGTGACCAGGTACGACAGGCCAAGCTCGAAGATGTACAACGTATCGCCACCCAGTATTTGATCCCCAGCAACCGCACCGAAGGCCGCTATATCCCCACGGAAAAACCGCAACGAGCGCCCCTGTTGCAACGCCCGGACCTGACCGAAACGCTAAAGGACTACAAGGGAGATCCCAACTTTAAGCAGACCGATGCGTTTGACCCCTCGCCCGCCAATATCGATGCGCTGACCCAGCGCAGCAGCCTGGACCTGCCCAATGGGGCGGTACAGCTCGCACTGTTGCCCAAAGATACCCGGGGCGGTCGCGTACAGGCGGAGTTGCTGATTCACTTTGGCGATGCCGAGAGCCTGCGAGGCCAGCGTATCAACGCGGCCGCCGTTGCCGACCTGCTCGAGCGCGGCACGTCCACGCTATCGCGCCAGGAAATTCAAGATCGCTTCGATGCGATGCAGGCCGAGGTGTCCTTCAGTGGCGCCGACACTGATCTGACCGTGGCCATGTCCGCGGCAGGCGATCAATTACCCGCCCTGATCGGCCTGGTGCTGGACGTCGTACGCAATGCCAGCTTCCCGCAGGCTGAAGTCGAGGAATATCAGCGTCAAACTCTGACGTCGATTCGTAGTGCCATGACCGAGCCGACCAGCCTGGCCTCTCGCGCCCTGGCGCGGCAGAACAATCCATGGCCCGCTGACGACGTACGCTACGTACCGACGTTTGACGAGTCGCTGGCTCAAACTGAGCAAATCCAACGCGACGCGTTGGTAGCGTTCCACAAGCGCTTTTACGGCGCAGGCGCGATCAAGTTCTCGGCGGTGGGTGACTTTCAGGCGGATGCCGTCAAGCAGGCACTGACCACCGGGCTGAACGGATGGCAAAAAGCACCCGCCTATACCCGGCTCAGCAAGCCCTATCGGGATATCAAGGCGGAAAACTTCGATATAGAAACGCCCGACAAGGCGAATGCGTTCTATATTTCGCGCATGCCGCTCAAGATCCAGGATACGAACCCGGATTATCCGGCGCTTTATCTAGCGAATTTCCTGCTGGGCACCTCGGAAACCTCACGCCTGTGGAACCGGGTCCGCGAAACCGAGGGCCTGTCGTATAACGTGCGCAGCAACTTGTCGGTATCGTCGTACGAGCCCACGGCCAGCTGGACGGTCTATGCCATCTATGCCCCCGAAAACCGGGATCGGCTGGAGACCGCCATCACAGAGGAGCTCGCCCGAGCTGTCAAAGACGGCTTTACGTCCGAGGAAATCAAGGATGGCATTGCCGCACTGCTGAACTACCGCAAGCTTTCCCGGGCGCAGGACAGCGTATTGGCGTCGGCCTGGATCAGCTACCTGGACCGGGGCCGCACGTTTGAATGGTCGGCACAGATCGACGAGAAGATCGCCGCCCTGACGCCGGACGCTGTCAATGCCGCGCTGCGCAAGTACTTGCAGCCGTCGGCCTTCAGCACCGCGGTCGCCGGAGACTTTGCCAAGCACAAAAAGACGCCCTGACCCTCACGAGCAAAGGCCCCTTGTCATGTGATTGTGACAAGGGGCCTTTCCTTTTTTTGCGGCGAGGCCGCCCCAAGGGGCGGACAAGGCAGTCAGGATCAGCTAAAGAACTCTTTGACCCGATCAGTCCAGGACTTGCTTTGCGGCGAATGGCGTTCTCCGCCATCACTGAGCGACGCCTCGAACTGTCGCAGAATGTCTTTTTGTTCGTCGCTCAGTCGCACCGGCGTCTCGACGACCACATGGCAGTACAAATCGCCCGGATAGCTGGCACGCACACCGCGTATCCCCTTGCCACGCAGACGGAACGTCTTGCCCGACTGCGTGCCTTCCGGGATCGAGATTTCGGCCTTGCCGCCTAGTGTGGGCACTTGCAAGTCGCCCCCCAAGGCGGCCGTCGTAAACGGAATCGTCAGCTCGCAGTGCAGGTCGTCGTCGTCACGCTGGAAGATCTTGTGCTGCTTGATGTGAATTTCGACATACAGGTCGCCAGACGGTCCGCCATTCAAGCCGGGCTCGCCATTGCCGCTGGAGCGAATACGCATGCCGTCATCAATGCCGGCGGGAATCTTGACCTGCAGGGTTTTGTTGCGACGAATACGTCCCACGCCATCGCAAGCCGCGCATGGATCCGTGACCTCTTTGCCACTACCGTGACAAGTCGGGCAGGTCTGCTGCACGCTGAAGAAGCCCTGTTGCATACGCACGGCCCCCGCCCCGCCACATGTGTGGCAGGTCTTGGGCGAGGTGCCGGGCTTGGCGCCGCTGCCGTGGCAGGTGTCACAGTGCTCCCAACTGGGTACGCGGATTTCGGTATCAAAACCCTGGGCCGCCTGCTCGAGCGTGATCTCGAGGGCGTATTTGAGATCAGCGCCACGGTACACCTGTGGACCACCACCTCCGCCGCGACGGCCACCGGCCGCGCCGCCGAAAATCTCGCCGAAGATATCGCCAAAAGCGTCAGCGAAACCCCCGCCCATCCCAGCGCCGCCCATGCCCGCCGCGTTGGGATCAACCCCCGCGTGGCCATAGCGATCATAAGCGGCTCGCTTTTGCTCGTCGCCCAGGATTTCGTAGGCTTCCTTGATCTCTTTGAATTTCTCTTCGGCGTCTTTGCTGTCCGGATTGCGATCCGGATGGTATTTCATGGCCAGCTTGCGGTAGGCCTTTTTCAGCTCATCGTCCGTGGCGTTTTTTGCCACGCCGAGGGCTTCGTAGTAATCGCGTTTTGCCATATTGAATGGGCTCGAGAACGAGCTATAACCTTGGTGATACAGAACGAATTCGCCCGGTAACCGGGATTTCCGGGTACCGGGCGCACTCAGGCGTCATAGACGGCCGCTATTGCCCGACTTATTGATCGCGCTTGACTTCTTTGAAGTCAGCATCGACCACATTGTCATCGGCAGGCTTGCCGGCATCACCGCCCTCTTGTTGCTGGGCAGCCTGGGCTGCTTGCATATCGGCATACATTTTTTCGCCGAGCTTTTGCGAAGCCGTCGACAGGACTTCGACCTTGGCGTCGATCGCCGCCTTGTCGCCGTCCTTCAGCACGTCTTCGAGTTCCTTGATGGCAGTTTCGATGGCTTCTTTTTCGGAAGCCTCGAGCTTGTCACCATACTCGGTCAACGACTTGCGGGTGGCGTGCACCAGTGCATCGGCCTGGTTACGCGCCTGCGCCAGCTCGGCAACACGGTGATCTTCCTCGGCATTTGCCTCGGCATCCTGGACCATGCGCTGGATCTCGTCTTCGGACAAGCCCGAGTTGGCCTTGATGGTGATCTTGTTTTCCTTGCCGGTACCTTTGTCCTTGGCAGACACATGCAGAATGCCGTTAGCGTCGATGTCGAACGTGACCTCGATTTGCGGCAAACCACGTGGCGAGGGCGGAATACCCTCGAGGTTGAATTCGCCCAGGCTCTTGTTGCCCGCGGCGATTTCACGCTCGCCCTGGAATACCTTGATCGTCACGGCCGGCTGGTTGTCGTCGGCAGTCGAGAACGTCTGCGAGAAACGCGTCGGAATCGTGGTGTTCTTCTGGATCATCTTGGTCATCACGCCGCCCAGGGTTTCGATACCCAGCGACAGAGGCGTCACGTCCAGCAACAGCACGTCTTTGCGGTCGCCCGACAACACGGAACCCTGAATCGCGGCACCTGCGGCCACGGCTTCGTCCGGGTTGACGTCCTTGCGCGGATCTTTACCAAAGAACTCTTTGACCTTTTCCTGGACCTTTGGCATACGAGTCATGCCGCCGACCAGGATCACGTCGTCGATCTCGGATACCTTGATACCGGCGTCCTTGATGGCCACACGGCAGGGTTCGATAGTCCGATCGATCAACTCTTCGACCAGGGCTTCGAGCTTGGCGCGAGTGACCTTCAGGTTCAAGTGCTTGGGACCCGACGCATCGGCCGTGATGTACGGCAGGTTGATTTCGGTCTGCTGAGTGGACGACAGCTCGATCTTGGCCTTTTCGGCGGCTTCTTTCAGGCGCTGCAGGGCCAGGACGTCTTTGGACAGATCAACGCCTTGTTCTTTCTTGAACTCGGCGATGATGTAGTCGATGATGCGTTGGTCGAAGTCTTCGCCGCCCAGGAAGGTATCGCCGTTGGTCGACAATACTTCGAACTGCTTTTCGCCATCGACGTCGGCGATTTCGATGATGGAAACGTCAAACGTACCGCCACCCAGGTCATACACCACAATCTTGCGATCGCCCTTTTCGGACTTGTCCAGGCCAAACGCCAACGCGGCCGCGGTGGGCTCGTTGATGATGCGCTTGACTTCCAGGCCAGCGATGCGGCCGGCGTCTTTGGTGGCCTGGCGCTGGCTATCGTTGAAGTAGGCCGGCACCGTGATGACGGCTTCGGTGACTTCTTCGCCCAGATAGTCCTCGGCGGTTTTCTTCATCTTGCGCAGCACATCGGCCGACACTTGAGGAGGCGCGATTTTCTTGCCGCGTGCCTCGACCCAGGCGTCGCCGTTGTCAGCCTTGACGATCTTGTACGGCATCAGGTCGATGTCTTTTTGAACGGCCTTTTCGTCGAACTTGCGACCGATCAGACGCTTGACCGCATACAGGGTGTTGGTAGGATTGGTCACCGCTTGACGCTTGGCGGGTGCGCCGACCAGCGTTTCGCCATCATCCATATAGGCAATGATGGAGGGCGTCGTGCGGGCGCCCTCGGCGTTTTCGATGATTTTGACCTGGTTACCGTCCATGACAGCCACACAGCTGTTGGTCGTGCCCAAGTCGATGCCGATGATTTTGCTCATGGTTGGAATGCCTTGATATTGATTTGCAGATATAGAAATTAGAGAAAAAGATCTCGTCTCAACCTAACTGGGGTCGCCAATGGGGTTTTTCAAGACCCGTGTATGGATTGCTCATCCCGCGATTACGGCCCCTGCTGACGACGGATCGCGGCGACAAACTGGGGCAGCCCGGGCCACCCCGTGATGCGCCCAAGGCGCTTGCCGCCCCGGTACAACACAAAGGTCGGCACACCGTGCAGGCCAAAGCGCCGTCCCAGGGGCTCGTCCGCATAAACGTCAGCCTGAAACCAGGTCAATCCCAGATCCCGCAACGCCTGCTGATGCAGCAAAGCAGCTTGCTTGAATAAATTGCAATTGTAACAATCCTGACCCCACAGAAATACGCAGCGCAGGTCATCACCCGGCGCGTTGACCACTACCTGATCAAAATCGGTGGTCGCGACCGGCCGCATGGCGAATACCCGAAATACCTGGGCCGGATCGAAGGTGGTGGGGTCGGTCATCAGGATGATGCTCAGCCTGCCGACACAATGACCAGCGCGGGCCGCAGGGTGCGGTCGGCGATCACATAGCCCTTTTGCAGGGACTGCACAATGGTGTTGGCCGGCTGCTCGGACGGCACGGAGGAAATTGCCTGATGCAGGTGCGGGTCAAACTTGTCACCCTGGACCGGTGCGACCTCTTTGAGCGCGTTGCGCTCAAAGGCGCTGGTCAGTTGCTTCAGCGTCACGTCGACGCCCTCGCGCAACGCGTCGAGGGTTTGATCGGGCTGAGCCAATGCCGCTTCGAGACTGTCTTTGACAGGGACCAGGCTTTCGGCAAACGACTCAATGCCGAATTTGCGCGCTTTGGTCACATCATCCTGAGCACGGCGGCGGACGTTTTCCGCCTCGGCGTGGGTACGCAACAACTGGTCTTGCTGTCCGGTGACGGTGGCCTGGGCGGCCTCGAGCTCGGCGCGCAACGCAGCGATTTCTGCCTGCAGCGCTTCGATAGTGACGGGCGCGTAGGCGCCTTGATCTTCGGACTCGGGGGCTTGGTCGACAGGCTCTTGAGATGCCGTCATGAGGGTTCCTCCAAAAAAACAATAGCGTTGACCCCAAGAATGGGGGTCAACCCGACGTTTTCAAGAGGCCATGCGACAAATAGGGCTACTTTTTTCCGGGCTGGACCGGTGCGGGCGGGTCGCTGGCAGGAAAGCTTTCTTCCAGCGCCTCGTCGAGAGCGTCTTCACACTCATCCGACGAGATGGAACCCGGTGTCACGGCGGGGGGATCACTCGCCGGAAAGGTGTCTTCGAGGGCTTTGTCGAGCTCGCCATCGGCCGCATTCTCCGCGGGACGGTTCACCTGCGACTCAGACGACGCGCCGGTTCCTGGCTTCACGGATGTGTTCATGCTCAATCTCCTGAAAATTTTCATTCAGTCACGAGCCTGACGCCAAATCACGCCTAGGCACTCACCTTCATGCCCAGTGTACGACCATTCTCCGTATTCGAGATCCAGCCTTGCAGGTGAGTGCCGACCAGATCCGTTAACGCGTCGATCCAGGCCGGATCATCATTGAGCGCCGGGATATACCGGAATTGGCGTCCGCCTGCCGACAGGAAAGCATCGCGGCATTCCTTGCTGATCTCTTCCAGGGTCTCCAGGCAATCTGCGACAAACCCGGGACACACGACGTCCACCTCGGTCACCCCTTGAGCCGCCAAGGTTTTCAGTGTCGGCTCGGTATAGGGCTCCAACCAACGGGCCGTGCCAAAACGGCTCTGGAACGTGACCTCGACCTGCTCCGGCCCCAAACCCAGACGTTCGCGCAGCAGGCGCGCGGTCTCCAGGCACTCGCGGTAGTAGGGGTCGCCCAGTTCGATCGAGTAGCGAGGCAACCCATGAAAACTCATCACCAGCTTTTGCGGGCGGCCATTTGTCTGCCAATAATCGGCAACCTGACCGGCCAGGGCATCCAGATAGCCCGGCTCGTCATAAAAACGTTTGACAAAGCGTAGCTCGGGCTGATCGCGGAGTCTGGCGGCATGCGCGGCCACGGCGTCGACGACCGTCGCGGTGGTACTGGCCGCATATTGCGGATACAGCGGCACCGTCAACATACGCTGACACCCTTGCTGCCGCAAGCGCGTCATGGCCTGCTTGATCGATGGCTCGCCGTAGCGCATCGCCAGTTCAACCTGGACGGCCATGCCACGCGCCTGCAGCGCACGTTGCACTCCCTCGGCCTGACGACGGCTATACACCATCAAGGGTGAGCCTTCGTCCATCCAGATTTCGGCGTAGCGGGGCTGCAAACGCTGCGGCCGCCGCGCGAGCACCAAGCCGTGCAGGATCGGCATCCACAAATAGCGGGGGATCTCGATGACGCGCGGATCAGACAAAAACTCGGCCAAGTAACGACGAATATCGCGTGGCGCAGGGCTCGCTGGCGTTCCCAGATTGACGAGTATGACCCCGACAGGGCCTACCTCCCGGGGCGGCGGATTTTCGTCCAGGGGGTCTGCCTGAGTGGGTTCAGGCAGATAGCGCTCGGGCCATAAATACTTAAACAAGCGCAAAAACACGTCAAGACCTCTCTAGGCGCCTTCCTGCGAAGAGGATGGCCCGGCTACAAATCTAGTGGTTGTGGCTGAACGCGTTCGATAGCAAACGCGCGGTGATATCAACAATCGGGATGACGCGCTCGTAGGCCATGCGCGTGGGACCGATGACTCCCAACGTGCCAATCACCCTGCCGTCTACGCCATAGGGAGCAGTAATAACCGACACTTCTTCCATCGGCAGCAACTGCGAATCGCCGCCGATATAGATTTGCACCCCTTGCGCACGACTGGAAGTATCCAGCAGTTGCAACAGGTCGGTTTTCTGCTCGAACAGGGAGAACATCTTGCGCAAGCGATCCATGTCCGAGGCGATGTCGGTCACGTCGAGCAGCTTGCGTTCACCCGAAATAATCATGTCATCGCCGTCTTCGGCGGCCTCGGTCCCGGCGTCCACCGCCGCCTGCATCAGGCGTGAGATATCGTCGCGCAACTGTGCCAACTCGGTCGCAAGAGTGCGGCGCACTTCATTGAACGACTTGCCCGCGAAATGCACGTTGAAGAAATTGCCAGCCTCAATCAACTCGGCTTCGGCGTAGTCGCGCTGAACGGTCAGGATGCGGTTCTGGACGTCGCCGTCCGGCGTCACAATGATGAGCAACACGCGCCGATCCGACAGACGGATGAACTCAATCTGGCGAAACACCTGGGCGCGCTTAGGCGTCAAGACCACGCCAGCAAATTGCGTCAGGTTGGACAAGAGCGCCGCCGCCGCGCTGACGGCCCGAGAGGGCTCGGTCGCCGTCAACGGCGTTTCACCAAAATGCGGTGACTGAAGCTCATAGGGCTGTACGGCCAGCAGCGAGTCGACAAACATGCGATAGCCGCGCGGCGTCGGCACACGCCCAGCCGAGGTATGCGGGCTATGAATCAGGCCCAGGTCCTCGAGATCGGCCATGACATTGCGTATCGTGGCGGGAGAAAGATCAAAGATTTTGGATAGCGTACGCGACCCTACCGGTTGCCCATCGGCAATGTGGCGTTCTATCAGGGCTTTAAGTAATGCGCGGGCACGGTCATCCATGTGGGCTATTGTATGGAAACTTTCAGAAATGGGTGATTTTTGTCCAACAGTTGGGTAGGCCGCCCCATATAATCGGCAAATCTACTCGGCCATCGTGCCGTCCCTATCGATAATCGTTCCTTTCCACCATGCATTTTCCCATCGTCGCTCTGATTGGCAGATATCAGGATACCGGGCTGGACGCGCCGCTGCGCATCCTGGCCGAGACGCTGGTGCAAGCCGGTCGTCGGGTGCTGATCGAGGCCGACACCGCCAACAACACGGGCATGCACGACTACCCCAACGCCAGCTTGAAGGAAATTGGCGAGACCGCCTCGCTGGCCGTCGTCATGGGCGGTGATGGCACAGTGCTCGGCGCCGCCCGCACATTGGCGCCCTATGGCGTGCCCTTGGTCGGCATTAACCACGGCCGCCTGGGCTTTATTACCGACATCCCCCTGCAAGAAGCGCAAAACGCGCTGTCCCGTGTCATCGAGGGCAACTACCAGGCCGAAGACCGCATGCTCCTAGAGGGCAGTGTCTGGCGCGGCGATCAATTGATGTTCTCCGCGACCGCGCTGAACGACGTGGTGCTTAACCGCGCGGGACGCGGCGGCATGATCGAAGTCCGCGTCGAAGTCGACGGCGGCTTTATGTATGGCCAGCGCGCCGACGGCCTGATCATCGCGACCCCGACGGGGTCAACGGCCTATGCGCTATCGGCCAATGGTCCGATTCTGCATCCGGGGCTGGATGCCATGGTGCTGGTGCCGGTGGCGCCGCAGACCCTGTCCAATCGGCCGATTGTGATTCCTGGCGACGGCGTGCTCAGCATGACCCTGACCGCCATCGGTCGGGTCGAGGTCGGTGCCAGTGTGCATTTCGACATGCAGACCTGGTCTGACTTGCAGCCCGGGGACCGTATTTCTGTACAGCGCGCGCCGTACACGATCCGGTTTGTGCACCCAGAGGGCTATAGCTTCTTTTCAACCCTGCGTCGCAAGTTGCATTGGAATTTAATGCCACAGGCATCCGACAGCGTGGAATAACCGTACCAGCTATGTTGCGCATCCTGCATATTCGCGATTTCGTCATCGTCGAACAGGCCGAGATTCACTTCGGCTCAGGTTTTACCGTTTTTTCAGGCGAGACTGGCGCCGGCAAATCCATTCTGATCGATGCCCTGGCCTTGGCGCTGGGCGGCCGCGCCGACGCGGGGGTATTGCGCGAGGGCGCGACGCACGCCGATATCACGGCCCTGTTCGAAATCCCCGACGGGCTGCGCGGCTGGCTGGCCGAACGCGACCTGGACACAGGCGACGAACTAGCCCTGCGCCGTGTCATTGACGCCCAGGGTCGCAGTCGTGGGTACATCAATGGCATGCCGGCCACCCTGACGCAATTGCGCGAACTGGGTGACAACCTCGTGGATATTCACGGGCAGCACGCCCACCAAAGCCTGATGCGGCCAGACGCGCAACGCGAACTGCTCGACGCCCACGGCGGTCATGCCCCGCTGCGTCAGGCCGTCGCCCAGGCCTGGAAAGACTGGCGAGCGCTCGCGCGCCAACTCGACCTGGCGGAAAAAGACGCCGCCGGACTCGCCGCCGAACGCGAGCGCTTGCAGTGGCAGGCCGAAGATCTCGATCGACTGGCGCTGCAACCCGACGAATGGGACGCCTTGCAGACCGAGCAATCGCGCCTGGCACACGCCCAATCGCTGCTGGATGATGCGGGACAAATCCTGGAAGCCCTCGATGGCGAAAATGACTCGGCGCTGCAACGCTTGAATAGCGCGCAGCATCGCTTGCAGCACATGCTGCGACACGATGCCGGGCTGCATGGCATTGCCGACGAGATCGAATCCGCGCGCATTGCGATGGCCGAAGCCATCTCCGATCTGAACAACTACGTCAGCCGCGTCGAGCTCGATCCCCAACGCCTGGCCGAGGTCGATACCCGCATGAGCGCCATATTTGATACAGCGCGCAAGTACAAGACCGATCCCGAAGCTTTGCCCGCGCTGCGCGAAACAGTGCACACGCAATTAACCGATCTGCAAGCGGCGGCCGACATCGACACCCTGCGTACGCGCGCCGAAGCGGCAGCGGCGCAATACGACACAGCAGCCCGTCAATTATCTGGCGCGCGCGCCAAAGTCGCAAAAAACCTGGGCAAGCAAGTCACCCAGGCCATGCAAACGCTTGCCATGCAAGGCGGACGCTTTGAACCCGTCGTTTCACCAGGCACCCCTTCCGCACAGGGCAGTGACCACGTCGAGTTTCTGGTAGCGGGCCATGCCGGGACGTCGGCGCGTCCGCTGGGCAAGGTCGCCTCGGGCGGCGAGCTCTCCCGGATTTCCCTGGCGCTGTCTGTGATTGCCAGCCGCGCCGCACGTGTTCCCACCCTGATTTTCGACGAGGTCGACAGTGGCGTGGGCGGCGCTGTCGCCGAAGTCGTCGGTCAACTACTCAAGGAATTGGGTGAGCGGCATCAGGTCTTGTGCGTCACCCACCTGCCTCAAGTCGCGGCCTGCGGCAACGCGCAGTATCGCGTCAGTAAAAAGGAAACGAGGGGCACTACGCGCTCGCAGATTGCAGAGCTGGCCCCCGATCAGCGGGTCGAGGAAATTGCCCGCATGCTGGGCGGGATAAAAATCACCGCCACCACACGCGACCATGCGCGTGAAATGCTAGGGGGACTGGCCAGCCAGCCGTCATGCTAGATAACAACCGCTGGCCGTGCCTGACAGGCTTGAAAAGCCCACAGGCAGGAACGCCCCCATCGCCAAGGCTTTAACGCGTCTTGTGGCAGTCGCTGCAGATCCCGTAGAGCACCATGGCGTGGCTTTCCAGGACAAAATTGTTGTCTTTGGCAACTTTGTGTTGACGCTTTTCGATGTCGGCATCGGAAAACTCGAGCACCTTGCCGCAATTCGTGCAGATCAGGTGATCGTGGTGATCGCCGTCGTTCAACTCGAAGACGGCCTTGCCGCTGTCAAATTGGCTGCGGCTCAGGATGCCGGCCTGCTCGAATTGCGTCAGCACACGGTATACGGTCGCCAGGCCGATTTCGACGTTTTCGCCGATCAGCGCACGGTAGACGTCTTCGGCACTCAAGTGCCGCTGGTCTGCCTTGCGAAAAATGTCCAGGATCTTCAGGCGAGGGAAAGTCGCCTTCAAACCCATGTTTTTCAGTTCACTTTGGTCTGTCATGGTGTAATCGCTCTCTTTCCGCGGTGGCTGGGGCTGGGGATTGCGGCGCGAAACTGTAAGCAGCGCACCGCCCTTTTCCGCTGCCCACGGAGCTACCGCATTGTGAAACCTTTATGATAACGGTTTTACCCGCTTTAAATCACAGATAGGGGCGCTTGGTGTCCAACATTGCACGTATTCCGACCCGTTTCCTGAAAACCGCGCTGGCCGCCGCCGCCGTTGCCGCCGCAGTGGCGGGCTGCTCGTCCGACAAATGGGGCTTTCCGTACAGGGCGCCCGTTCAGCAGGGCAACTGGATCACTCAAGAACAAGTCGCCCTGCTGCAGCCTGGCATGACGCGTGAACAGGTGCGCTTTGCCCTGGGCAGCCCCACGTTGACCAGCGTCTTGCACGCGGATCGCTGGGACTACCCGTATTACTTCAAGCCTGGCTACGGCGAACCCAGCGAGCGCAAGTTCACGGTCTGGTTCGAGAACGACCTGCTGGCGCGCTGGGAAGGCGACAAGCAACCTGAGCTGCAACCGTTCCAGCTGGATGCCGAGGGCAAGCCCCAGGAAAAAACTGACGAGCAGATCGACGCGGAAACCGCGCGTCAAAACGCCGAAATCCCCCAATCGTCCCAGCCCGCCGATGCCGCGCAATTGCCGGCATTGGGGACGCCCCCGGGGGGCGCTCTGCCGGCCGAAAACGCCGACACCACCGTCTCCCAGCCCATGCCCGATGCCGGTGCCACCGCGCCTCAGCCCGCTCCCGATACCGCCGCGCCCCAGTCTGCGCCGGATGCCGGCAGCGGTATCACCGCGCCCGGCATGTCGGGCTCCGAAATGTCGGCTCCGGGTGCAGCGTCGCAGCCGGAGCCCGCCGCACCTCAGCGACGAGAGTTACGAATCAATCAGCCGTCTGATTCCGTGAACTCAAGCAATCAACCCACCGGCGGCGCCGAGCCGCTACGTTGATCCCTGCCGCACAAGGAAAGAACATGCGTATTGCTATTGCAGGCGCTGGCGGCCGTATGGGCCGCATGCTGGTCGAAGCCGTCCTGAACGCGCCGGACATGGAACTCACTGTTGCACTTGGCCGCGACGGTTCGCCCACCATCGGTCAGGATGCGGGCGCCTTTCTGGGACGCGACACGGGCGTCGTCATTACGGATCAACTCGATGCCCTGGCCAATGCCGACTGCCTGATCGACTTCACCCGTCCCGAAGCGACATTGGCCCATCTGGAAGCCTGCCTGCGACACGGCACCCGTATCGTCATCGGCACAACGGGATTCGATGACAACGGCCGTGCCGCCATTGATGTGGCGGCACAAAAAATCGGTATCGTGTTTGCTCCCAACATGAGCGTCGGCGTCAATGCAACGCTCAAGCTGCTCGACGTGGCCGCGCGCATTCTGAAGTCCGGCTACGACGTCGAGGTCTTCGAGGCTCACCATCGCAACAAGGTCGACGCGCCCTCCGGCACGGCCCTGAAAATGGGCGAAACCATTGCCTCGGCCTGGGACGTTGCGTTACCGGATGTCGCGACCTGGACTCGCCATGGCGACACCGGGGTACGCCAACCCGGCACCATCGGCTTTTCTGTCGTACGCGGTGGCGACATCGTGGGCGATCACACGGTGTATTTCTGCGGCGCGGGCGAACGCATAGAAATCACGCATCGCTCGGGGAGCCGGGCCACCTATGCCGAAGGCTCATTGCATGCGGCACGCTTTCTGCAAGACAAAAGTAAAGGCGTGTTCGATATGCAGGCGGTGCTGGGGCTCTAGCGCACTAACGCCAGCCAAAGCATTGTGCTGCACCCGAGGGCTTCGATCTGAAGCCCTTATTTTTTTCCACTATCGCGCCACACGATGGGCTCGGGATCCAGCGTGACCTGATAGCGCGCGGCGACATCGCGTTGGATAGCAGCCGCCAGGTCCATGATATCGGTGGCCGTCGCGCCGCCTTTATTGACCAGCACCAGGGCCTGCCTGTCGTGAACGCCCGCACGCCCCAGTTGCTTGCCCTTCCATCCACACTGATCGATCAGCCAGCCTGCGGCGAGCTTGTATCGGCCGTCGGGTTGCGGATACGACACGAGCCCGGGATGCTGTGCCAACAGCGCATCGCGAGCCGTCGCATCCACCAGGGGATTCTTAAAAAAACTGCCGGCATTACCCACCACCGCTGGATCGGGAAGCTTGTCGCGACGGATCTGGCAGACGGCCTCGAAAACAGAACGCGCGGTCGGCGTAACACCCTTCGTGGACGTTGACGCGCCGGCACGCCCGGATCCCGCCAGACCGAAATGACGCTGCAAGTCGGGGTATTCCAATACGGCTCGCCATGGTCGCGGCAACGCAAAACGAACCGACACAATGATCCAGGTACCGGGCGCATCGTGCTTGAAAACGCTATCACGATACGCAAAGCCACACTGCGCCGCGCTCATTTCCACGAGCTGGCGCTGATGCACGTGCCAGGCGGTCAGCCCCGAAAATCGATCCGCCAGCTCAACGCCATAAGCACCGATGTTCTGGACAGGCGCCGCGCCTACAGTACCCGGAATCAACGCCAGATTTTCCAGGCCATCCCAGCCGTGTTCCACGCACTTGGCGACAAAATCGTGCCAATTTTCGCCCGCCCCCGCCTCGATAATCCAGGCATCCGATCGCGCCTCAATCAGGTGTACACCGGCCAAGGCCACCCGGGCCACCAGACTGTCGATATGGGTCGGCAGCACCATATTGCTGCCCCCGCCCAACACCAGCAGGCCCGGATACTGGCTGACCAGATCGGACAATGCGTTCAGTTGATCCACAGAACGCAAGGTCACAAAAGCATCGGCTCGGGCCGGCAAGCCCAGCGTATTAAACGGGGCAAGATCCTGGCCGGACGGCGTGAGGGAGGGTTCAGGCGAAACCTGAGAAAAATCGGGCATGAAAACAAGTGAGGGCTGAGAGCGCACCCAATGTTAACAGCAGCCTATCCGTTTTTTTCCGCCGTAGCGGGCATCCTGACGCTCTCGGAAAAAAGCCTCGTACGTCATGGGCTCTTGGTCGGGATGCGTACGCCGCATGTGCTCGACATAGTTTTCATAGTCGGGCACCCCTACCATCAAACGCAATGTCTGGCCCAGATAGCGACCGGCAGAGCCGGCCGCCGCGCCCAGGTTTGTAAACAGCATACGGCGTCTCCGTGGATCAGTTGCCGCCTGCCACGGCGGGCAGCGGCTCGTACGCGGTTTCGTGCGACGACGCGGAGTGCTGAGCGCGAGCCTGCAACACCGAGCGAATACCGAACACCACAATACTGACTACGACAAACATGAAGAGGCCGCACAGCGCAGCATCGACGTAATCGTTAAACACCACCCGACGCATTTCATCCAGCGAGTGAGCGGGTGCAAGGACTTGTCCTTGGTCGATCGCCGCGTTGTATTTTGCGGCATGCGCCAAGAAACTAACCTTGGGATCGGCGTCGAAAAGCTTCTGCCAGCTAGCCACCATCGTGCACACCAGCAACCACAACGTCGGCAGCACCGTGACCCATGCATAGCGGTCACGCTTCATCTTGAACAACACAACCGTACCTAGCGTCAACGCAATGGCGGCCAGCATCTGGTTGGCAATACCAAACAACGGCCACAGGGTATTAATCCCCCCCAGCGGATCCACCACACCCTGGTACAAGAAGAAGCCCCAGGCGGCCACACACAATCCCGTCGCGATCAAGCTGGCGGGCAACGATCCTGTGCGCTTGAACGACGGCACAAAGGTACCCAGCAAGTCTTGCAGCATAAATCGGCCGGCACGCGTCCCCGCGTCAACGGCGGTCAGAATGAATAGCGCTTCGAACAGAATGGCGAAGTGGTACCAGAAGGCCATCATGCCTTCGCCGCCAACCACCTCGTGCAAAATCTGCGCCATCCCGACGGCCAATGTTGGCGCGCCGCCCGCACGCGAAATGATGGTATTTTCACCGACGTCTTTCGCCGTTTGCATCAAATCAGCCGGCGTCACCACAAAGCCCCAACTCGAGACTACCTGTGCGACCTGCTCGGGCGTCGTGCCGATCAATGCCGCCGGGCTATTCATTGCGTAGTAAACGCCCGGTTCGATCACGCAAGCCGCCACCAGCGCCATCACCGCAACAAACGACTCCATCAACATGCCGCCGTAACCGATATAGCGAGCCTGCATTTCATTTTCGATGAGCTTGGGCGTGGTGCCCGACGCAATCAGCGCGTGAAAACCGGATACCGCGCCGCACGCGATCGTGATAAACAAGAACGGAAACAAATTGCCCGACCATACCGGACCGCTACCGTCGACAAACTGAGTCAGCGCGGGCATTTTCAGTTGAGGGGCAACCACCACGATACCAATCGCCAGCCCCACGATCGTGCCGATCTTGAGAAACGTCGACAGATAGTCACGCGGCGCCAGCAGCAGCCACACAGGCAACACGGCGGCAATAAACCCGTAGACGATGAGGATCCAGGTCAAGGCCTTGCCATCGAAATCAAACCACGCGGACAACACCGGGTGCTGTGCCACGTCTTGCCCAAACACAATCGCAGCCATCAACAACACGAAACCGATGATCGACACCTCGCCGATCTTGCCCGGCCGCAGATATCGCAAATACACCCCCATGAACAGCGCGATGGGAATAGTGGCGCCCACCGTGAAGGTACCCCATGGCGAGTGGGCCAACGCCTTGACCACGATCAATGCCAACACGGCCAGGATGATCACCATGATCATGAAAGCGCCGAACAGGGCGATGACGCCCGCCACGCTACCCAGTTCGGCCTTGACCAGTTCTCCCAGTGAGCGGCCATCGCGCCGCATCGAGATGAACAGCACGACGAAATCCTGAACCGCGCCCGCAAACACCACGCCGGCCAGCAACCATAGGATGCCCGGCAGATAGCCCATTTGCGCAGCCAGTACCGGCCCGACCAGCGGACCCGCTCCGGCAATCGCGGCGAAGTGGTGGCCAAACAATACGTGCTTGTTGGTAGGCACATAATCGAGCCCGTCGTTATGTTTCCACGCCGGCGTCATCCGGGTAGCGTCCAGCTTCAACACCTTGTTGGCGATAAAACGGCTGTAATAGCGGTAGGCGATCAGATAAACACAGACGGCCGCGATCACGATCCACAGCGCGTTGATGGTTTCGCCACGAGACAGCGCTACCGTACCCAGCGCAAATGCGCCCAAGACGGCAATCGCCAGCCAGGCCAGGTGATGACCTAGCCCTTTACTGCTGGTATTCATACATTGCTCCTCTAGCCCCCGCCAAGGCAAAGCGCAGTCGTACCAAGGCTTTGTGGGTGGGCAGACGTTGTGTTGTTGCTGGGCGTGCATGTGCGCACGCCCCTGCGCCCTATCGGCGCAGGCGGTAGTATTTCAATTGGATTCATGCTGAACAAGCGAAGTACTACGTAAATTAACTACGTACTATTACGGATCGCACCGCAGCAGCATTCGGCCAAACCTTTAAAATCCATCAAACAGTATGCCCAGATGACAAGGCTCTCCGAGTGTTGTGCATCGCATCAAATTTGTTCTTCGCACCTCGATGAAATTACGCCTGAAAATACTGCTGTTGGCCGTTGTACCCCTGCTGATCGCCGTCACCGCAATCACGGCAGCAGTCTATGTCCAAGGGCTACAACTAGCGCAACGCGAAAAACAGGTCGTAGAACAAGCCTGGCTCTCCAGCAAAGAAAGTGAACTGCGCCACTATGTCAGCCTGGCCTACAGTGCGATTGCACCGCTCCAGGAATCGGGCAACGACGACGTGACCCGGGCGCGCGCCCTGGCCCTGCTGGCACAAATGGAGTTTGGCCACGATGGTTATTTTTTCGTCTATGACCTGCAGGGTAAAAACCTGATGCACCCCCGCCAGCCCGAATTGGTTGGGCGCGATCTCTGGAACCTGCGTGACGCCGACGAGCGCCCCGTGATCCAGAACTTACTCGCCGCAGCTCGCCAAGGCGGTGACGAAGGCCAGGCCATCCGTTATCAATGGGAAAAGCCTTCCACCCACCAGACCATGGAAAAGCTGGGCTACGTTCGCATCATGGACCGCTGGGGCTGGATGCTGGGCACGGGCATATACCTGGACGACGTCGAACAAGCCCTGACACGCATCGACGCGGCCGCTCAAGCCAACATCCGCAATATGTTGATCTGGGTAGGCGCCATTGTCGCCGCGTCGATATTGGGGATCACCGCTTTCGGCCTGGCATTGAACATCCGCGACCACCGTCAGGCAGATGCCAAGCTACGACTCATGGCGCAGCAAGTGGTGCGCTCACAAGAAGACGAACGGGCCCGGCTGTCTCGCGAGCTGCACGACAGCATCAGCCAAATATTGGTCTCTATCAAACTCTCGTTAGAGGCCGCCCGCGAACGTCTACAAACCCACACGCTGGACCCACAGACCCTGACGCTGATTGATCGACCGCTGTCCGGTGCGCTGGATCGCCTGAACACCGCCGTGGGCGAGGTCCGCCGGATCTCGCATAATCTGCGCCCAAGACTCCTGGACGATCTCGGACTGCCCGCCGCCCTGGACCACCTGGGCCGTGAATTTGCGGCGCTTCATGAAAACGGCGAGCCGCCGCTTGATGTCCAACTGCACATGACGGGTCAAGTACGCCCATTGCCCGAATCGCACGCCACGGCGCTGTTTCGTATCACGCAGGAAGCCCTGACCAACGTCATCCGGCATGCACAGGCCACACGCGCAGACATCACACTCGACTACGACAAGCGAAGCGTGCGCATGACCATCGCCGATAATGGCGTCGGTTTCGATTACCCGGACGAGCAGGCAGATCCCCAATTCGGCATCGGCCTGCGCAACATGCGCGAACGCATGGTGTTACTGGCCGGTACGTTGACCTGCCACGCCAGCGACCAGGGCACCGTCCTTCAAGCCTGGCTCCCCCTCCCCGCCGGAGAACCCTCCGCCGCCGCTAGCGCGGCCCTGCAGGCCTAATATGACCCAAGCCTCCGACACCATCCGACTACTACTGATCGACGACCATCCTCTGGTGCGCGACGGACTACGCCTGCGTCTGGAAACCGTGCCACGACTGGAAGTCATCGGCGAAGCCGCAAACGCCACGGCCGCCCTGGCCTTCCTGCAAGAATGTCTGGCTGGGCATCCCCAGGGCAACACCCTGCCTCACCTGATCCTGATGGACCTCAATATGCCCGGCATGGGCGGCCTGGCCTTGACCGCGCAATTGCACGAGCAATACCCACAGATCGCCGTCCTTGTGTTGTCCATGCACGATAGCGCCGAATACATCGTCCAGGCCGTCAAGGCCGGCGCTCGCGGCTATCTGCTTAAAGACGAACCTGCCCAGGAAATCGTCACGGCCATCCACGCGATCATGGCGGGCCGGATGTACTTCAGCGCCTCGGCCACCATCCACCTATCGGAAACCAATGCGCCAGCCATCCTGCTGACCCAGCGCGAACGCGACGTTTTGCGGCACATCGCGCGCGGCCATGCAAACAAGCAGATTGCACAGGACCTGAATCTATCGGTACGCACCATTGAAACCCACCGGCTGAATATCAAGCGCAAACTCAATATCGAAGGCCAGGCCGAGTTGATCAAATACGTGGTTGAACACCGGAATCTGTGACGTCGCCAGGTCAACGATTCAAACCCGCCACAGCCACCAAGTCGAACACCCTATGCAGTGACGCCCGACTTTGTGGGGAGCCATTCATTCTCAACGTTTCGCCACGGCGATGAGTGCGGTTGAAGGAATCGGAAGAATTGATCGATCACCCGCCCGTTGGCGTACCTCCGCGATCACCGCCGCTTTGTCTACATCGCTCAGGCTAGTCCAGTCCGGGGACATGCCGAATAGCGTATCGGGCTCGTCGAGCGCCGAGATTTCCAGCAGATAGTCGTGGGTCACCGCCTCAATTTGTGGATCGTGATAGCCCGCCGCGATCAGTTCGCGCGCGAAATCCCCTGGATCATTTAACGCCTGTACAGCCTCAGGCATGGTCATTCCCGCAAGTTCGGGAAATAGCTTCTGCCGTATTTGACCAAGCAGCAGGAAAGTCGCCGCGCCCTGGCTCTGCCACGTCGCCACCACGCCGTAGCCGCCGGGTCGCGTCACCCGCCGCATCTCTACCAGACCCTTGCGCCAGTCGGGGAACATGATCACGCCGAAGATCGAAAAGACGGCGTCGAAACTCTCGTCAGGCAAATCAAGCGCCTGTCCATCCATCACCCGCGTGTCGACATTAGGCAACCCCGCAGCGGCGACGCACGCAATCATGCCGGGCGAAAAATCCGTTGCCAGCACCTTCGCCCCAGTACGCGCCGCCGCCAGCGCAAGCGCACCCGTTCCGGTTGCCACATCGAGCACATCGCTCTCGCGCGTGAGCGCAATACGAGCGAGCGCCGCCTCTGCGAAGCGTGCGGTGAACCGATGCGCGGTCTGTTGATACGTGCGGGCAGCCTTGTCCCAATGATCCGCGTTTTCGTATTCTTTCATTTCATAATCTCCACAAATCACGTAACATCATAAGTATCATGATTATGCGTGTTTGCCAACCTCGAGAGGCATGCGAAGGATAAAAGAATGCGAAACGACAGCCGCCTTTCCCGGATGTTGCATGTGCTGCTCCATATGGCTCGGCACGACGGACCAATGACGTCAGAGGCAATCGCCGCGATGCTCAAGACCAACCCGGTCGTCGTCCGCCGCACCATGGCCGGCTTGCGCGACGCCGGCTATGTTCGCTCGGATAAAGGACATGGCGGCGGTTGGATTATCACGTGCGATCTTGAGCGCATATCACTGCTGGACATCCATCGTGCGGTTGGTGGACCCAAGATATTTGCGATCGGCAACGAACCATCCAGCCCAGGCTGCGCGATCGAGCAACTCGTCAACGAAGCACTGGAGGACGCCCTGCGCGATGCTGAGACACTGCTGATCAAACGACTGGGCGCGATCAGTCTCGCCGAATTAAGCCGCGGCCTCGAAACGCGCCACGTCGCCGCGCACTAAATTCGAACAGCATTTCCGCGGGTGGTAGTGAAGCGATCCACACTCACTTGCACACCCAAAAAAAGTCATATAGAATCTCGCTTCTTTGCTGCTGACGCACCGTTAGCTGCAACGCGGGAGTAGCTCAGTTGGTAGAGCGCAACCTTGCCAAGGTTGAGGTCGCGAGTTCGAGACTCGTCTCCCGCTCCAATTTATGATTACAGACTTCCATTGGCGTCTGTAAGTTGTTGAAAAAGGAGCTTCGGCTCCTTTTTTCATTCCAGCAAGAGCCGCCGGAATCCAGAACAAATGAATAAGCATTGAGACGGCGCTCCATTTCACATGGATGCCCCCCCTGCCGATGGGGCTTATGCTCGGTCGGATCTAGTCCGCAACCGCTTGTGGCGTTGGTACCGGGACGAAGGACTCGACCAGACCCTGGACGACCTATCGCTTCGAACCCGGCGGCCTGGCCGTGATTACGGCGGGACGCCGGACCGTGCTGGGCTACCGCCATCGGCCTCGTGGGCTAGTGCGCCGCGCTCCTCATCGCCCGCCCCCAGCACGGCCGCCAATATGGACTCTCGCCGCTCTACTCGCAGAATACCTTGCAACGCACGGCCACGACCAACTTCAATATTGCCGATAGCCAGCCCTAGTACGTACACCCTCTTTACTCACCAATCGAAATGATCTGGTTTAGTTGTTCGCACGCGGCCAGGAATACGTCTTGGGGGGCGTGCTTCCATGGATGAGGTTTAGCACCTCTTGCACGCCAATCGAATGATTTGGGCTGATGCGCCAAAACATAACTCGTGACATTCTTCCGGCCTTTGAACTTGATCGCGAAAGGATTGCTATCGTTGTACTCAGCCGTCGTCATGGGTAAACCGATAACAATACTCGTCTTCTCATTAAACGCCATAGGAGATAGAACCAACATAGGATGCATGTTCTTCATCTCCCGACCAACCTGAGGATTACAGTCGATCCAAATAATGTCGCCACGATCTGGCGCCCAAGCTGCCTTCGCCATCAAAGGGTCTCCGCGCCTACAGGGGAGACCGCCATCGCCTCGCCGCCGTGTTTAGCCGGATCGAACTTCTGAAGCTTTTCCGCAAGAGTGAGTTTGCGCGGCCCAACCGGCTTCACGGTGACACCGATCTCATCCGTTGTCACCTCTACCTCGAGGCCCGCCTCGAAATGCGCCGAACGCGCGACTGCCGCAGGAATTCGAACGGCCAAACTGTTTCCCCACTGCTGGATCGTAAGCTTTGCGGTCTTTGCCATGATGCCAAACCTCCTGTAATGTATCAACAAGTATATACGTGACAACGCGATGTATCAACACGTCTATACATAACGCCTGTGCATTGAAAGGTGGTGTCCGCCGCGCAAGTACGCTTGTTAAGTCACCAGCATCGTCGAAATACCCTTCCAGGAAATGGTGCTATAGGACGGACGTTCGGCGTTCTTGCGCGAGGCTACGGCCGCCGCGCCGGACTAGCTCGCTTGCCAGTTACATCGCGCCGAACGAAAGTGCTGGATTGGCGTGCGACTTCCGCCACCTTGCGTCCAAGGTCGGAGGCCGGATGCTTGAGAAAACAGCAGGAATAGCCGACAGTAGGTCCGGGAGCTGGCGTCTTGACCAGTACGAGGCTTCCGGAACGCAGTTCACTTCGGAAGAGCTGCACGGGCAAGCAACTGATGCCGACACCCGCCGCCACCAGACCGGCCAACGCTTGAATATTGTTGCCACCATAGATGCGCTCAGGCTGCACACCCTCACTTTCCCAAAGCCGGCTACAAACAAGTGTGATGACCGAGTTCTCGGACTGTTCAATGACAGGCTTTGACGCAAGCTCGTGCAACGGGTGCGAAACGTCCGCGGCGAACATTCCCGGAGCGGCAAACCATCCGAACTTCACTTCGCCGACGCTGACCGTCAAGACGGCTTCCGATGCATGATGGTTGGGCAAAATGGTGAAGTCCAGGTCGCCGCACTCCAGTTTTTCCTGCAACGCCAGGGAAAAATCGATTTCGGGTTGAACGATGATCGACGGGTAGGAAGCCTTCATCCGCTTGAGGAAATCCGGGAACCACGTCAGGGCGACGACTTCAGTCAACCCGACTTTCAGCGTCCGCACGGGGGGATGACCGGAACGCTTCAACTGCTCAAGCGCCTGGAGTTGGTCAAAAAGATGTTCACACTCCATCTCGAGTTCCCGACCCAGTCGCGTCAAATGATTCTTGCGGCTTGCCCCTGCGAAAACCGGCCCCGCCACGGCTGCCTCGACCTCCTGCAGTCGCTTCGTGGCTGCGGACTGCGTGATGTGCAGCTTTTCGGCTGCTTTGTTCAGCGTGCCTAGCTTGGCCACCCAGTAGAACGCCTGCAATTGCTTAATCGTGAGCATGTCAACTCGCCTTGTGCGGCACGAGCGCCTTATTGAAATCGCAAGTCTTCCTGGCGAGGCCAGCAACGGCGGTATGGAATTCCGTCAAGGAGCCACCCCGCATAATCAACATGTAGTTCAGGCTCGGGGCGCCAATGGGAATCTTCACCTCTCGAAGCAAGCCGGAGTCCATGTTCTGGGCAGCGACTGCACGCGGCAAGCTCGCGATCCCCAAGCCTGCGGCGCAAATTCCGGCGAGAGCGGCAAGGCTGTCACTCTGTATTGAATTGGCCAGCTTGACGCCGCGCTCTAGCAGCCAGTTCTCGATCTGAGTGCCGCCTCCCTGTGCGCGGCCTTGCAGCAGCAGGGTCTGGCGTTCGAATTCTGTCAGTTTCAACAAACCTGGCAGCGGTGCATCCACGGCACAAAACCAGCCGCATCGGGCAACGCCAATCGGCACGCGGGCCATATTGTGCGTACGGACGGACTCCAGGACCACCGCGGCGTCCAGTAACCCATCCTGCATCAGCGCATGCAGATCAACCGATGACCCTACCTTCAAGTCCAGGCGTAGCCCCGGGTAGCGGGCCTTCAGTTTTGCAATGAAAGATCCAAGCCAGGTGACGGCGGATAACTCGGTCACCCCGAGCCGCAGCATGGGCGTGAACAGATTCGAGGCCTCGAAGCGTTCCGTCAAACGCATTCGTTGGCGCAGGATTATCCGCGCGTGCGACAACACCTCCTGGCCCTTCGTCGTCAATCTCGCTGAGCGTCGATCACGATTGAACAGCGGCTCTGGGAAGCCTTGCTCGAACTCGTGGATCAAACGTGAAATACCGGATTGCGAGGTACCGAGATTGTGTGCGGCTTTTTCGAAAGACCCCATGTCCGCAACGGCGACGAAGGCCTCGAGTTCGCGGAACGTGGTCATCCTAGGAAACACCCCAAGCTTTCAAACTCAAACGGGATTTTCCCACATCAACAAATATCTCTTTTCAGAATTTTTTGGCATGCGGACAATCCTGCGGCCACTGAAAGAGGCATTCTCCCGGATTTCCCGATACTAGCTGCCTGCTAGCTCACCCTGCCCAAGCAGATCGGCCACCCAGGTCTTTGTCCTGCCGAACGACTCGCGCATGTAGCCCACGGTCTCGTCGGGATTGAGCGGCGCGGAAATGGCGCCGAGCTGGCTGCGCAGCTTCGGCTGCACATCCGGCATCTGCACCACGTCGGCCAAATGTTTGCCGAGCACCTGCGCCTGCGCCTTGTCCATCCCCTTCGGTGCGACGATAACGAAAAAGTCATCGACCACCATACCCGGCACCGACTCGTTGACCGTTGGTATATCTGGGAACAACGGCGACCTCTCTGCGTTGGACACACCCAGGATCTTGACCTTTCCAGAATCAAGCGTCACACGAGTGCCAGCCAGATTCTCGAACTTCGCGTCGATGAAACCTCCCATCAGGTCCTGGTTCGCGGGCGCCGAGCCCTTGTAATGCACGATGGTGACGTCCAGATTTTCAGCTTTGACCAAATACGCGGCGGCAAGGTGACTCGACGATCCCTGCCCCACGGTCCCTATCGTGACTTTCCCGGGATTCGCGTGACAATACTGGACAAACTCGCGTACGTTGGAAATGGGCAGCTCATTGCGGGCCAGGAACAGGTAGGTATTCACAGTGAGCCTGGCCAACGGCGTGAAATCGGTCACGGGATCCAGCTTCTGGATGTCGGGATACACAGCAGGCGCGGTTACCAGCATGGACGAACTCAGGTAAAGCATCTTGCCGTCCGGGGCCTGGCGTTTCACATAATTGCTCGCAATCAGGCCACTGGCTCCGGGGCGTGCCTCAACGATGACCGTCTGGTTGATCTTCGCGCCTAGTTTGTCCGCCACAATGCGGGCCATCGCGTCCGCACCGCCTCCCGGGGGTCCCGGAATAACGATGCTGACAGGTGCCGAATTGGCGTGTACGCGCCCCACCGCCCCCGCCACCAGAACACCACCATAGCCCAGCTTCAAAATGCTGCGACGTGAAATCATTGCGTGCCCCTTTTTATTCATGAGTAGCGGCAGTCTATCGACACCACGAACGATAGAAAACTGAATTTTTTCCGACGAAAAAAATTCCAAATTGGTATGTATTGCTCGCGTTTACCCCTAGGTATTGGGCGAATAGCGACGAAAGCGATCCCTGCGTCTGGCGCGATGAACAGGCGACTCAGGTGGCGGCCGTGGCCGAGCGACTGATACGCGGCACCTGCGGTAGGCGTTGAGCCTCAGCGCACCTGCCCGCTCTCAGCGCTGCGCATTTTCAAATCGGTTGACGGTACGCAGCGCCGGGAACAGATAGCTCCACAGACCCACCACGACCAGCGTGCACAGGCCGCCAGCAATGGCGGCCGGTACGGCCCCCAGCAAGGCCGCGCTGGACCCGGCACGGAACTCGCCGAGCTCGTTGGACGAGCCGATGAACAGCATGTTGACCGAATTGACGCGCCCGCGCATCTCGTCGGGCGTCGCGAACTGCAGCAATGCGCCGCGCACATAGACGCTGACCATGTCGGCCGCGCCCGCCACGGCCAGCGCCAGGCATGACAGCCACATCCAGTGCGATAGCGCGAACACCAGATTGGCCACGCCGAACACCGCCACCGCCAACAGCATGCGCCGCCCCACTTTGGCGTTAAAGGGAAACATGCTCAGACACACGCCCGCGGCCACCTCGCCGGCCGCGATCGAGCTGCGCAGCAGGCCCAACCCCTGGGGACCCACATGCAGGACTTCTTGCGCGTAAATGGGCAACAGGGCCACCACTCCCCCCAGCAGCACGGCAAACAAATCGAGAGAAATCGTGCCCAGGATCATGGGGCGGCCGAAGATAAATCGGATGCCGATACCAAAGCGCTGCCAGATATTGGTGCTGACCGCCTGCGGTGCACCCGCCTGCCCCGCCCGGGATTCCGCGGGCAACACACGCACCTTCTGCAGCAACACGGCACCGCCGGCAAAGGCGACCAGGCAAATTGGGTAGGTAAGAAAGCTACCCCCAGCCGCGTACAGCAGGCCTCCCAGAAAGGGGGCGCCGATGGCAGCGCTACGCATCACCATGCTGTTGGTGGCAATGGCCTGGGGCAGTTGTTCCCGAGTCACTAACTGGGGCAACAGGCTTTGCATGGCTGGCCCGGAGAACGCGCGCGATGCGCCGAACAGCACGAGGACCGCATAAATGCTGGACACACCCGCGTGCCCATGGCCCGACAACCACCACAACAAGGCACTGCAAACCGCGCCGACACTCCAACTGGCGCTGAGGATGTGCTTGCGCGGCAGCCGATCGATCAGGTCGCCGGCCGGCAACAGCAGGAACAACATGGGCAGGAACTGGGCCAGGCCGACGTAGGCCAGGGCCATGGGTTCGCGCGTCAGGTCATATACCTGCCAGGCGACGACCACCGCCTGGATCTGCGTGGCTCCCACAGCCAGCACGCGGGCCAGCAGAAAGGCAATGAAGCCGGAAGGTTGACGGAACAAGGCAGAGAAATCGCCGGAAGACGAAGCAGGCATGAAGTCGGAAAAACCGGGCCGGGAAATCGGAACATTGCTCGCCACCGGCAACACCGGATCGGAAGCATGAAGGCGTATGCGCTATTGTGCCATTCTTATATAAGAGTGGCAGCCGACTAGCGCGCCGTGCGGTCATCCGCAGCTTCATCCTGAAGCCAGCGGCGCACCGCGGCGATGGCCGGCAGCCTGGGGCTGTCTGGTCGCCACACCAGATAATAAGCATGCACATCGGCAATGCTGATATCCCATAGACGTACCAACCGCCCGGCCGCCAGATCGTGGGCCACCAGCGAGCGGCGTGCCAACGCCACGCCGGCCCCATCCGTGACGGCTTGCAGCAGTGCATCGGTGTCGTCGAACTGCGGGGTATCGTCCGGTTCGACCATGTCCAGGCCCGCCGCCTGAAACCAGGGCTCCCAGGGTTGCCACGCATGCCGCAGCAAGATGCAGCGCGCCAGATCGCGCGGCGCGTGCAGGCGACGGCCGCGCCGGTAGGCGGGGCTGGCAACCGGGAACACCTCTTCATCCATCAGCCGTTCGCTTTTCAGGCCTGGCCACGCGCCGGGCCCATATCGCAACGCCAGGTCGATGCCATCGCGGCCGTTCAACCGGGCCAGCGCGTTGCTGGGACGCAGCTCGAGCTCGATGGACGGATGGGTCACCACAAAGCGCGGCACGCGCGGCGCCAGCCAGCGTTGCCCAAAGGCCGGCAACACACTCAACACCAGCCGCTGCGGCGGCGTCGCGGCGGCCGGCACCCGCGGGACAGAATCGGCACGGCCGAAAGCGCGCTCGAGCAGCGCTAGGCCTTGCCGCGCCTGCAAGGCCAGGGCCTGCGCGCGCGCCGTCGGCGCTACCCCCTGGTGTTCACGCGTGAACAATGACACTCCCAATGCCGATTCCAGCCGCCGGATGTGCTGACTGACGGCACCCTGGGTCAGCGCCAGTTCATCGGCCGCGCGCGTGAAGCTGCGCAGCCGCACGGCCGCCTCGAAGGCGCGCAGCGTTTGCAAGGGAGGAAGGTGTCGATCGGCCATGATTCCCCCATTAATATCACTAATACCCAGCCCTCACAAATCATGGTTTGCGGCAAGCTGTGCCACGCCCCTAGACTGGCCACATGACCTACCGACTTTTCTATTCGCCCGGCGCCTGCTCCATGGCGGCGCACATCGCCCTGCAGGAAGTGCAGGCCCCCTTTACACTGGAGCTCGTCGATCTGTCAGCGCGCGCCCACTATCGCCCGGAATACCTGGCCATCAACCCCAAGGCGCGTGTGCCGGCGCTGGGCATCGCGGGTCAGCCGCGTGTGTTGACCGAACTGCCCGCTATCCTGATGTATGTGGCGCAACAGCATCCAACAGCCGAGCTGCTGCCGACGGACGATCCGCTCGCCACCGCCCGTTGCCAGGAATGGCTGAACTGGCTGTCGGGCTGGGTGCACAGCGCCGGCTTTGGTGCCATCTGGCGGCCGGAACGGTTCAGCAACGACGCCTCGGATTACGATCGCATCCGCGCCCAAGGCCGGCGCACAGTCATCGACGCGTACGGAGCCATCGACAAGCAACTGGCCGACGGCAGGCGTTGGGCGCTCGCCGGCGGCTATTCGGTGGTCGATCCGTTCTTGCTGGTGCTGTACCGCTGGGGCAACCGGATCGGGCTGGACATGCACGCCGATTATCCGGCCTGGAGCGCCATCAGTGCGGCGCTAGTCGAGCGGCCGGCCGTGCAGGCCGTGTTGCGGGCCGAGGCGGTGTCGCTGGACGGCTGACCGGTTAATCCTGTTCGGTATACTAACAAGCTGACATAGTATGTCGGTGCAACTAGCGAGGTGACCACCACCTAGCTTCACAAAGGCCCAGACTTCAGTTTGGGCCTTTGTTTTGGCATCGCCGTTTCGGATAAGCAGTATGGAAATATAGGCAATGGACATCGCATTAATCCTGTTGGTGGTCGTCGCGGCATGGCAGGTGCTGCGCATACGTTACCAGCGCACGCACGTTGCTTTACTAGGACACCATTTGGCCAGCTTGCAACTTGAGCGCCACATGGAAACCCTGACGCAGGGCTACGCCCGCGCCATCAGCGAGAAAGAAGAAACACGCCAACTCCAAGTTCTGGAAACCTTTGCACAAACCGAACGCGCTGTGGCGGGGCAAATACAGTCGCTGGCCAGCGCCATGCAAAAGGAAACCCTGCCGGCCACCAGTATGGGTGTGTTGACCTTCTGTATTCCTTATGTGGAACGTTTTGCTCCCGCTCTGACGCGAGATTTTCGTGAGTTGCTGCACATCCATGCGACCGGTCTGCGCCATGTCGTGGACAACGAAAGCCATTGGGATCCCAAGACCCGCGCTTACCACCTCTCGGCAGAGTTATATCTACTGCAACATAGCTGCCACTGGTTCTGCAAATCCCGCGCCGTGGCCGATGCACGTCTGATGCTGCGGCATCAGGTCAATCATCAGAAGGTCCTGGATTCAGTGTCTGCCGTGACCCGTTCAGCGTATCTGCGATGGCAGGGTATCGATAAACGCTAAATCCCATTGTTGTTTCCTTGAACGCGTCATCCCTGCTGCCCTCACGCCATTTTTCTGATACCGTCATTGGCTAGTTTTTTTTGGAAATAAGACAACAATGAGCAAGGAATCTGTGCCGGCGTCTGCCGGTTGGCTATTGGACGATTTCAGTATCGGCGATATATTTTTCGCGTCGCCCACGACTCAGTTCCGCGCACGCGGAGGTGCCGACACACTGACGGCCTATCAACCCGCCACGCGCGACGCCGTGCAGGCATTGTTTGCACGCGCTGCACAACACAATATTACGGACGCGGTGATGTTCGGACTGGTTCCGTTCGACTCCGCCAATCCCGCCAGCCTGACGATTCCCGCACGCTATCAACAGGCTCTCGTTCCCGAACGCCAGGCGCCGCAGGATACGCCCGCCTCGGGCCAACGCCGTGACGCCGCAGCGGATACGCAGCGTCCCAAGGTCATGAGCCGCAAGCCCGTGCCCGCCCCGGAAGTCTACGGCGACATGGTGCGCAAGGCCCTGGACTTGTTCGCACAAGGCGATGTCAAGAAAATCGTGCTGTCGCGCGCAATGGACGTCGTTCTGGATCGGCCGATCGATTACGAGCGGCTATTGCCCGACCTGCTGGCTCGCAATGCGCACGGCTATACCTTTGCCGTTCCCGCGTGGGGCCTGACGGCTACGTCATCACATCAGGCTGACGACGCGGCACACACGTCCGACACGGCGGCCCCCGCACCGAGCGGGACCATGGTCGGCGCAAGTCCCGAGCTACTGGTACGCCGAGAGGGCAACCGTATTTATGTAAATCCGCTAGCCGGCTCCATCGGTCGCCATTCCGATCCAGACGTGGATCGTGCGCGTAAAGAAGGCCTGGCGATTTCAGAGAAGGATCTGCGCGAACACAGCTATGTCGTCAACGACATTGTGCGCATCTTGCGTACCTACTGTGATGAGCTCGACGTACCTGATGGTCCCTCCGTCATTGGCACAGATGCCTTGTGGCATCTATCGACGTACATCACTGGCACGCTGCGTGACCCCGAGGTCACCGCACTGGATCTATCGTGCGCCCTGCACCCGACGCCGGCCATTTGCGGTCATCCGACCGACCTGGCGTTTGGCCATATCCGCGATCTGGAACAGTTCGAGCGTGAGTATTTCGCCGGATTGGTGGGCTGGCAACGCGCCAACGGCGATGGGGAATGGGCGCTGAGCCTGCGCTGTGCCCTGCAAACGGGTGATCGCAACCTGCGCTTGTACGCCGGTGCAGGTACTGTCGCCGGCTCGGACCCCGACAGCGAGATCGCCGAAACGGCCACCAAGATGGAAACCTTCATGCGGGCCATCAGCTAGCCACCGCGTGGCCACGCCGGCCCGGCGGTCATCGCCGGGCCGCGCGCAACGTCAGTTGACGCTCAAGTTCAGCCGTTTGATCAGCGGCTCCCAGCGTTTGAGTTCGTCGTCCATATATTTGTCGAACGCCTCGGGGCCGTCTGCGGCGGGCTCCATAAACTGGTTCTTCAGACGCTCTTGCACCGTGGGCGTTTTGATCGCCTCGGTCAATGCGCTCACCAGCTTGCCCTTGATATCCGCGGGAATGCCTGCGGGTGCCACGAAACCGATCCACGCCGACCCCTCGATACCCGGCACGCCCAGCTCTTCGATCGTCGCCGTATCCGGCAGAAAGCTCATCCGTTCTTTCGAGACGACTGCCAGCGCACGCAGGCGACCGTCCTTGATCATGGGCATGACGGAAATCGGAGGCAGTGCCGCAAAGTCCGTATCGCCCGACAACAACGATGTCACCGCCGCCGGCGAGGACGAGTAAGGAACATGCACCGCCTTGCCCCCCGTACGCTCGAGCAGCAACTCAACCGACAAATGCGAAACCGTACCCGCCCCCGTCGAGGGGAAGTTGTAAGGCTTGTCCTGAGACTTCATGGCCTTGAGCAAGTCGTCGAATGACTTGATCGGCGAGTCACCCGGCACGACCAGAATGTTGTGCTGGTGCACGCCCAAGGTCAACGGATCGATGTCTTTCTTCGGATCGTACGGCAGGTCGCTATACAACACCGTGTTATTGACCATCGGACCGGTGATCGACACCCCGAACGTATAGCCATCGGGTGTGGCCTTGGCGATCGCCGCCGTGCCGAGGTTGCCACTGGCACCGGGTTTGTTTTGCACCACGATGGGCTGGCCCAGCGTCGTGCTGGCCTGCTCCACCACCACCCGCACCATCGTGTCAGGGCTCGAGCCCGGGCCAAACGGGACAATCACCGTCAAAGGTTTGGTCGGCCAATCAGCCGCCTGTGCGACACTGGCCAGTGCGGTCAATGGCAAAACGGCAACCAAGGCCGTCCGTAAAAATTTACGCATAACGCTGTCTCTCCGTGCTGTTGTTCTGAAGTCTCGACTGTCGCCGAGTTTAACTCGCCCGGACAGCGACGGATGCGCCGAGATGATCGACACATCCGCCCGGTGGCCTATCCCTCATATCCTCATGCGGCCAGCGGCGGCTTGCGCAAATGCCACGTTGTCGCTTTCTGGTAGGCGTGCCCCAACTGCAACAACAGGGCTTCACTATACGGACGCCCGATCAACTGAAAGCCCACCGGCAACGCAACAGACTCGCCATCCGGTACACATGCGCCGCCTGGCAGCGATAGCGACGGTACGCCCAGGTAGTTAAGGGGGCGTGTAAGACGCGTCAAGTCCCCGCGCAAACGGCTCGACTCATCGCTGATCGTGTCGAAAACGTCGACGCACGGTGTCTGCGAAGGAAACACGGGCGCCAGCAATACGTCAACATCCGCCATAACCGTATGCGCAAACCGCTGCAGCAGGGGGCCACGCATGGCGGCTGCCCGCAAATACAGCGATGCCGGGATCTGCGTACCCTCTTGCAATCTGGCCCGGGTGAACGCCCCCAACATCGTCGCGGCGTCTTCGGACATCACACTTTCGTATAACGACGTCGCCTCGGCGCGTATCATCAAAATGGCCAGCTCGTTCAAGGCATCGTAAGGAAAATCGGGAACCTCCCGAATCTCGACGCCCAGCGTGCGGAACGATTCCAGACTTTGCGCAACCACCGCCTGTATTCGGGGATCCAGACCATCGGAGAAATACCCCTGTGGCACACCAATACGGCGCCCACGGATTGAGGCGTCCAGCCGATCAATATAGCGATCGTTTCGCGGCGCACCTACGCTGCCGGCATCTGCAATGTCGTAGCCGGCAATGGCTTGCAGCATAAGAGCGCAATCCCGCGCACTACGTGCGATGGGACCCAAATGATCCAGCGAGGAACTCAGGCTCATGGCTCCGGCGCGACTAACCAGGCCATAGGTCGGCTTCAGCCCTGTCACTCCACACAACGCCGCCGGAATACGAATGGAGCCCCCGGTATCACTGCCCAGCGCGCCGTCTACGGCCCCTGCGGCGACCATCGCCGCTGAACCGCTGGAGGATCCTCCGGGAATGCGATGAACCGACCACGGGTTACGGCAATGACCGGCCATTTCGTTGGCCCCGGACGGATCGAATGCCAGTTCCGTCATCTGCAAACGCGCCAAATGGAGGGCGCCCGCCTCATCGAAACGACGCAATACCGTGGCGTCGGACGTGGCCTTGAGCTGGGCGGATTGCCCCAACCCGTAACCCACGTGGTATCCGGTACGATGTACCAAGTCTTTGTGGGCCAAGGGCATGCCGCCCAGCAACCCCAGCGCATCGCCGGCAGCCAGACGCTGGTCCAATTGCCTGGCTTGCCCCATTGCGAACTCGCGCAACAGCTCCACACATGCGTTCGTTGCCGTATTGGCTTGTGCCAACCGCGTTAACGAAACCTCTGCGAGATCTTGCACGCTGATCGCACGTGTCGCGAGTCCTTCGCGCTTTTCCCACCAGTCCTGCCAACCTGGCTCAGCCAACGATGTCTCGTCTGCATTGCCATCGTTTGACTCGGTATGTGCCGTCGCATGCAATGCCTCAGCCATCGAAGTCGGCATCAGACCAAGGTCTGTGCCGGCTTGTGCTGTCAGGCGTTCGGCCACGCCATGCCATTTCACAATGATTTCGCTACGGCCGTCTGAAAAATTGCCCACCACCCTCTCCTGTGAACGCGCTGATCGAAACGTGAAAAATTCGGAAAATCACAACTTCGGGATGTTGCCCTCGGTAATGATCTCGTTCCACTTCTTCAGCTCGCCCACAATGAATTCCTGGGCTTGATCATGCGTGCCGGGCAACGTCTGGGCACCGCGTTCGGCGGCATAACGCTTCATATCGTCTTCGACCAAAATCGTGTTCAGCGTCTTGTTCAGAGAGTCGGCGATGTCGTCTGGACTACCTGCTGGGGCACCCAGAAAGAACCAGGCGGACACATCAAATCCCTCCAGGCCATACGGCTTGCCGACTTCCGATAATGTCGGCAATTCGGGAAACAGTGGCGAACGTGTCGTGCCGGTTACCGCCAGGGCACGCAAACTGCCTGCTTTAACGTGCGGCGCCGACGATGGCATGTCGTCGAACAGCACGTCCACGTGCCCGCCGAGCAATGCGTTGACGGCAGGACCGCTACCCGAGAACGGCACGTGTTCCATCTTGGTACCCGCTTTAAGATTGAACATCTCGCCGGCCAAGTGAATGGTGGTGCCCGCACCCGAGGATGCGTAGGTCGCCGCATCGCTCTTGCCGTGCTTCACCAGATCGCCAATCGATTGAATCGATGAGTCCTTGTTCACCACGACGATTTGAGGGCTCGCCGCGATCAAGCCGATGGGTGTGAAATCTTTTACCGGGTCGTAGCCCACGTTCTTATACAAGTTGGGCGCAACACCGTGCGAGGCAACCGTGCCGAGATAAAGCGTATAGCCATCGGGCTTTGCGCGGCCCGCGTAGGCAGTGCCGATATTCCCGCCCGCGCCGGGCTTGTTTTCAACGACAAACGACTGCTTGTAGTGGTCACCGAGCTTTTGCGCCAGCTTGCGAGCCAGCACGTCCGTCGCGCCGCCGGGGGCAAAGGCCACCACGATAGTCACCGGACGTTGCGGGTAAGTCGTCTCAGCCAACGCAGGGACTGCAGCGCTCAAACCCGCCACCATGGCGGTCAAGCTCATCAACGACTTGATACTGCGGTGATTCCACATTTCAAACTCCCTTGATAGATGCCGTGAACAAATAACTTGTAAAGTAAACGCACGTACTCACGACGCGTAGCGCCGTACGCGCTACGACGTCACCTGAAAATCACGCATACTTCCCGATCAATCCACCGTCGACGACCAGCTCAGTGCCGGTGATATAACTCGCCTCGTCCGACGCGAGAAAAGCCACCGCATTGGCGACTTCCCAAGGGGTGCCCATGCGCCCTATCGGCACTTGTCGATCGCGTGCGGCTTTGGCGGCCTCGAAATCGTCCGGCGAAAACATGCGGGCCACATTGGTGCGCACCCGTGGCGTATCGATCAAGCCGGGTACCACGGTGTTCGCGCGAATACCCTGCCCTGCGTATTGCTGCGCGATCATGCGGGCAAACTGAATGACGGCGGCTTTGGTCACGTTGTACGCCAGGTGCGGATAGCCCAAATAGCGCAGGCCGGCGACCGACGATACGGTCACGATCGCGCCCCCACCCTGCTTGCTCATGATGGGCAAGATCAAACGACTGGCGATAAGCAGGCTGTCGACGTTCACTTTCTGGATACGTTCCCAGTCGGCCAATGCGATATCTTCGGGGCCACCGACTTTGCCTATGCCTGCATTGGCTTGCAGGACATCGATCCTGCCGTACTCGGCCATCACGGCCTGTACGGCTTGCTCCATGGCGTCGGGGTCGGCCACGTCAGCTTGCACGGCCAGACCCCGTGCGCCCAACGACTGCACCGTGGCCAATGCATCGCGGGCGGCATCGAGGTTGTTATCCAGGACACACACGGTTGCGCCGTGACGTGCCAACACGGCGCAACTGGCCTTGCCTATGCTCCAACCGGGACCACTGGATCCGCCACCCGAGACCAGGGCAATCTTGCCGGCCAGTCGCGTGCTGGCTGCAGGCAATACGGCCTGTAGCTCGTTCATGTTGCTGCTCATGCGGCGTTCCCCAATCCCACGGTCATGCCGCCGCATACGTACAGAACCTGCCCGGTAATGAATCCCGCCCGGTCATCCAGAAACGACGCCACGCCGTGCGCCACATCGGCTGGCGTGCCCATTCGCCGTACGGGAATGCTTGCCCGAATTTTTTCGGTTTGAGGCGCTCCCGGCGGGTTGACTCGCTCGAACAACTCCGTTGCGATCGGGCCAGGCCCAATAGCATTCACGGTAATACCGTCGCCGCCCATTTCCAGCGCCCAAGTTCTTGTCATGCCCAATAAGCCGGCCTTGGTCGCGGCATAGACCGTGCGCTCCGTTTTGCCCAGCGCCGCACGACTCGAAATATTGACGACGCGGCCAAACTGGCTGCGACGCATCCCGGGCAACAATGCCTGCATCAGCACCATCGGGGTCTGGATATTCAGCGCCATGACGAACGCCAGGTCGTCCGGCGTCGCATCCTCCAGCAAAGCCGGACGGACAGTTCCCGCGTTGTTTACCAAACGCAAAATATCGCGTTCGGCCGTTAATGCGGCGGCGGCCTGACGAGTGGCATCGACATCACCGAGATCGACGGTAATGTGGGTTTCGCCGGGCAAACATTCGACGGGGGCCTTCAAGTCGAAATTCACGACGTCATAGCCGTCTTGCAACAAACGCTCGATCACGGCGCGACCTATGCCTGCACTGCCGCCGGTCACGAGTACCGTACGCGATGCATGTTGTGTGGCGTCAGAAGCTGCCATGATCATTTCTCCTGCGGATGATGATCCGACTTGCCCGCGCCGACATAGGGAATCTCACGATCAATCGTTTCCCAGATAAAGCGACCCGTAGGACATTGCTGCTCTTCGGCAATATGCGACACCAGACCGGCCGCACGCGAAATGACGGCAAAGCCGCGCATCAAATTGGTAGGAATACCGATTTCGCCCAGCAGCGCGGCGACAGCGCCCGTGGCATTGATCGTGATGTGCCGTCCATAAACGCTATCGACCGTACGCGCGAGCAATTCCAACGCGGCCACCCACTTGCCGTCGAGATCGGACTCGGCACGCGCCAGTTCCAGTAGTTTGAGTGCGCGAGGATCATCCGGCTTGTGCAAATGATGGCCAAATCCGGGCAGCGGCTTCTTGGCATCGCGATACCCCTGCACGATCGTGCGCGCCTCGGCCTCGATATCTTCGGCCTTGAGCAGACGGTCGAGCAACACGGAGCAGTTTTCCATCGTGCCGACGAAACTGCTGCCTACAGCCATCAGGCCCGAGGCGACGGCGCCTTGCAAATTTTCCGGTGCACTCATGTACACCACGCGTGTGGCAATCGCGCTGGGCGTAAAGCCATGCTCCATCAAGGTGATCAACACCGCGTCGACAATGCGCAGATCCACGGGGCGCGCATCTCGTCCGACGATTTGCGAAAACATCACTTCCGAAAAAGTCTTTTTACCAATCAGGTCTTCGACCAGATCCGCATCGCGGTAAGACATGCCCTCGAGGTGATGGGCACATAGACGGGTCACTGGGCGGTTCATGCGATCTCCTTGGTAACGGAATCCCGGACAACATTTTTAAGGACCTTGCCCACCGACGAACGCGGCAGACTGTCCATGAAATGAATACGTTTCGGTGTCTGCACCGGGCCAAGCCTGTCCCGGACAAACATCATTAAATCCTGCGCATCGGTAGTAGCGCCTGGGTGCAACTGCACAGCGGCCTGCACGGCCTCTCCCCACTTGTCGTCGGGGATGCCAAACACGGCGCACTCGTAGACTGCCGGATGCTGCGCCAGCGCGTTCTCGACATCAATGGGATAGACATTGAATCCCCCCGTGATGACAACGTCGCGCAAACGGTCTTTGATATACAAGTAGCCGCGCTCATCGACCACCCCCACGTCGCCAGTATGCAACCAGCCATCGACCAGCGTTTCGGCGGTTTTCTCAGGCAGGCGCCAATACCCTGTCATGACGAGATCGCCACGAACGACGACTTCGCCGGCCTGCCCAGCCGGCTGAATCCGACCATCGCGATCCATGATGGCGAACTCGGAGAACCACGTCACGCAACCAACTGACCCCAGATTCGCCGGATCCTCGAAGTCGGCCGGCGTGATGGCCGTGACGATCTGCGGCGATTCCGTCTGACCGTAGGTAGACCCCACCACCGGACCAAAGAACGCACGCACCTGCTCGAATTTCTCGATGGGCATGGGTGCGCCACCGTAAATCAGATTTCGCAGTTTGGGAAAATCCGCACGCGAAACACCGGGTTGCGCCATGATCATATAGATCAGCGTAGGTGGCATAAACGATAGCGTCCCGCCACGCTCGCGAAATGCCTCTGTAATCGTGGCGGGTGACGACGTATCCAGAAAAACGTGCGTGCCGCCCTGTGCCAGCACAGGCATCAGGTACGTCGAGGTACCATGCGTGATCGGTGCGGCGACCACGTAACGATCCTCGCTCGTCAATCCCCACGCATGGATCTGATTGACGATACCGGCCGTCCAGGCGCGGTACGGCTGCATCACGCCTTTGGGCAGACCTGTCGTGCCACCGGTGAATTTAATTGCCTGCGTCGCATCCGTACCTGGCTCGCAACGTACGGGGCTGCGACCCTCATAGGCGCGCAACAGACTGGCAAGCGCGTGCTCGCCAGTCTGGGCTTCCAAACGGATATGCGTCGTCTGCCCGAAATCCATCAAGGCATCTCCGGTGCTATCGGTCACTACGATGCTTGGCTCGGTTGCGCCCAGAATACGCGCGATCTCCGGCTTGGTACTACGGTAGTTCAACGGTACCCAGATTTTTCCTGAGGCGATCACAGCGAGCAGCGCGACGACATGCTGCGCCGTATTTCCCGCACAAATGGCAACCCGGCTTTGTGGCGTCGGGTCCAACGCCTGCAATGCAGTGGCTAACGCCAGCGATTCGCGTCGCAACCGCTCATAGGTCCATGTGCCTTGCGGGGTATCGAGCGCAATGCGGTCACGAAAACGAGCGGCAGCCCGCAGGAAAAAATCTATTGGGTACACAAACTACTCCTGACTGGGTTATTGCACTTTGAGGCCGGCCGCGGTCACGACTTTGCCCCATTTTTCGATTTCGCTGTCGATGAATTTTCCGAGCGCCGCGGGAGTATTGGGCTGGGGGGGCATCACGAATCCAGCCTTTTCATAGGACGTTTTCAATTCATCGCCAGACAAGCTCTTGTTAATCGCAGCATTCAGCTTTTCGACAATGGCGGGTGGCGTGCCAACAGGCGCCATCAATCCAAACCAGGACTGCACGGAAAACCCTTCCAGCCCCGATTCGGCTAACGTCGGCGCATCAGGCAGAAAGGGCGCACGCTCCGGCGACGTCACGCCCAATGCGCGCAGCTTACCCGCCTGGATGTGCGGCAAAGAAGACGGCAGGTTGTCGAACATCGAGTTCACCTGCCCGCCCAGCAGATCCGCGACGGCCGGGCCGCTGCCGCGATATGGCACATGCAAAATGTCAGTGCCGGTATCCATTTTGAAGAGCTCGCATGACAGGTGAATGGACGAGCCGCTGCCGGACGAGGCGCAGGTCAGCTTGCCGGGGTGACTCTTGGCATAGGCGATGTACTCTTGCACCGACTTGACGGGCAGTTCCGGATTCACCACCAGGACATTGGGAATCGTGGTCAGCAACACCACTGGCGTGAAGTCTTTCTTGAAGTCGTAGTTCAATTTTTCGTACAAGGTACGATTGATCGTATTCGCAATCGATCCCACATACAGTGTGTATCCGTCGGGCTTGGCGCGGGAAACCACCTCGGCGCCAATATTGGCGTTGGCGCCCGGACGGTTTTCGACCACGACGGGTTGGCCCAACGAGTCCGACACAGACTTGGCAACCAGACGAGCCACGATGTCCGTCGCCCCCCCTGCCGCGTAACCGACCACAAAGGTAATCGGGCGTGTCGGATAGGCGTCCGCCGCCTGAGCGGTCGATCCCAAGCCAAACCCTGCCAATCCGATGGTCAAACATCCGGCAAAACGTCGCATAGCAATATGCATTTCAGTCTCCAATGTGTATGTTCATTATTTGGACAATATAATTTTGTCCTGTGCGGTATATGATCACCATCACTGCTTATATAGCAAAGCTCCTATGTCCGAATAATGAACAAAAAACCCAAAAACAGTAGCCAAGGCGCCAGCACGCTGAGACGGGGCCTGCATATTTTTGCGGCACTGCGGCGCGCGCCAGACGGTCTGGATATCAACGGCATCGCCCGTGCACTGGAGATGCAGCGCACTAGCGTGTACCGCTACGTTTCCGTATTGATCGAAGAGGGTTATGCCATTCGCGATTCGCAGACAGGTCTTTATCGTGCGGTCCTGGTCTCCCCCGAATTGGCGGACGAGCAAACGCTTTCCATCGCACAACTGGCACCGGCCATGCGTCGTATCAGCGACCAGACGGGAGACTCGTCATTTCTAATCTGTCGGGTCGGGTCCGACTCGTTGTGCCTGCACCGGGAAATCGGCAACTACCCCCTGCAAGTCCTGTCCGTGACCATCGGCCATCGCCAACCGCTGGGTGTGGGCGCGGCCGGCCTGGCGCTGTTGGCCGCCTTGCCAGCCGACGAGGCGGAGGCAGTAATCCGGCAAAATCAGGAGACGCTCCGATCGTATGGCAACATGACCGCGGCACATATGCGACTGCTCGTTGAGGCCTCGCGCGACCGTGGCTGGGCCACGATAGGCAACACTGCCGTGTCGGGCGCCCTGGGGGTGGGTGTCGCGCTGCGGGATCGTTCCGGTTACCCCCGCCTGGCCATCAGCGTCTCGTGCATTCTTGACCGGATGCCGGCCGCACGCCAGCGCTCGATCGCCGATCTCATCCGCCGCGAGATTGGCGAGGCGGCTTAGCTAGCAGTCGGCGAGTACCGCTCGCAAACGCAGAACGGCGTCGCCTGCCGCGTCGACGTTCGCAAAGTTGGCAAACCCCATCAGCAAACCCGTTTGCGTAGATCGACGTATCCGCCAATCGCTCAGCGCGGCAATCGCGAGCCCGCTGGCCTCGGCCGCCGCGGCGATGCGTTTATCGTTTTGCGCACGCTTCAGATGCGCCAACACCTGGATGCCGCCCGCCTGTGGTTCGACGTGCAGTTCACTGCCCAACGTTTGGGTCAGCGCATCGACCAGATAGGCACGCCTTTCGGCATAGAGCGAACGCATTTTACGTAGATGCCGGGCAAAATATCCTTGCGCCATAAAATCGGCGACCATCGCCTGGGGCAAAATCGAACCCGCGCCCGGCGTGTGCTCCACGCTGTCCCGAAAGCGCCTCACCTGCGACACCGGCACCACGAGATAGGCTAATCGCAATCCTGGAAACAGGACCTTGCTGAAGGTCCCGGTGTACAGCACCCGATCGTCTCGATCCAGGCTTTTCAAGGCGGGCAGGGGTTTGCCGTGATAGCGAAACTCGCTGTCGTAATCGTCCTCGATAATCCATGCCTGGCGGTCGCTCGCCCACTCCAGCAGCGCGAGTCGGCGGGGCAACGACAGCGCCATGCCCATCGGGCTTTGATGGGTCGGCGTCACGACCGCAAAACGCGCGTCGGCGACCTGCCGCTTGCCGGCATCGACGCACAACCCTTCCTCATCAACCGGTACAGGCGAGAGGCGCAAACCGGCACGCAGTAAAAATTGCCGCGCGTAGAGATAACCCGGATCCTCGAACCACCCTGCATCCCCGGCGTTCAGCAGGGTGCGACAGACCAGAGCCAGCGCTCCCCGATAGCCCGTCGTCACAAACACCTGCTCATGCGAACAAGCAATACCGCGTGAAATACCCAAATAGGTAGCAATCGCGCACCGCAATGGATCGTAGCCGGCGGGGTCCGGAGCGGTCATGGCCGTCGTCGTCAACGTGCGCAGGCTGCGGCCCGCCAGACGAGCCCATGTTTTACGCGGGAATGCGTCCAATGCGGGCAACCCCAACTTGAACGGCGCCTCATCGCCCGTGATACCGGGCGGGCGAGGTTGCACCGGGACAGTTGGCACGGCAGCGAACCCATGCGATCCAGTCAATGGGCCCAAATGCGGCGACACCACGGTCCCCGCGGCGCCTCGCGCCACAAAATAGCCCTCGCTGACCAGCATCTGATACGCCGCTTCGACGGTACCGCGCGCCAGATTCAACTCACTCGCCAAACTGCGCACAGAGGGCACTCGCCCCCCGGGAAGAATCCGACCCGCCTCGATGGCCTCTCGAAAGCGCTCATACAGTTGCAAATAAATCGGCGAGCCATGCTCCCGACTCGGCCTCAGACGTTGCAAGTCCATCAGAGATGTCCTATTAATTTATACAAATCTTGCACCTACCCCATGGGACATGATTTTCCTAAATTACAGGGTATGCCACAAGGAAATCCCATGACCTCTTTTGAACTACGCCCGATCGACAGCGAACAGGACTTGCAAGCCTGCTTTCCGGTAATGCAGGAACTGCGCCCGCATCTCACCGATCTCACCACCTTTATTGCGCAAGTGCGCCGTCAGGCCGACCAGGGATATCGCCTGCTGGCCGCATGGCAAGATGACCAGGCACTAGGCTTGGCCGGTTATCGTCTGCAGGAAAACCTGATTTATGGCCGGTTCCTCTACGTCGATGATCTGGTCACCACTGCCCAGGCACGGGGCCATGGGGTAGGAGAGGCGCTGATCAAGGCCTTACGCAACACCGCAAAGCAGCGCGACTGCGCGCACTTCGTCCTGGATACCGGGTTGGCCAATGACTTGGCGCAACGCTTTTATTTTCGTCAGGGGCTGCTGTCCAAAGGACTGCATTTCTGTCAGCCCCTATCGCGATGACCTCGGCCGTACAGGCCACCGTCTTTATCATTTCATACTGGAAATCATCATGAGCATTCTGCGTCTCCCCTACTGGAGCCTTTCTCCCGAAGCCTACCAAGGGTTCATGTCCACCAAAAAATCCTTACAAAAAAGCAGCCTGGGACAACCATTGATCGATCTGGTCTGGCTGCGTATGTCGCAGATCAACGGCTGCGCGTTTTGCCTGGAAATGCATACCAAATCGCTGCGTACGGACGGTGTCGCTGATGCCAAACTGGATAGCCTGGCAGGATGGCGTGTCAGCGAACGCTTTACCGAGCGAGAGCGCGCTGCATTGGCATGGACCGAAGCCCTGACCCATGTCGACCAAACCCACGCGCCGGATGAGGACTTCGAACCGCTGAAAGCTCACTTCAGCGACGCTGACATCTCGGACCTGACCTTTGCCATTGCACTCATGAGCGCGTTCAATCGCTTGGCCATCGGGATGCGCCAATGAACGTTCTGCATATCGATTGCAGTCCCAGGACAACGTCCTACAGCCGCCAGCTTTCCGCCGCCATGGTGACGCGGCTGATATCGAATCATCCTGGCGCACAAATCACCCGTCGGGACCTCGGTCACGAACCTGTCCCACATACCGACTCGGATTACGCGACGGCCCTGTCCACCGCTGATGCGCTGGCCAGCGGTCTAGCAAATGGAGCCACGCAGAGATCAGAGCAATTGATTCAAGAACTGGAAAGCGCCCACGCGCTGGTCATCGGCACGCCGATGAACAACTTCACGGTCCCCTCGACACTCAAGGCCTGGATCGACCAAATCGTACGAGTCGGTCGTACCTTTGCGCCGTCGCCGAATGGAGAGAAAATCGGCTTGCTGCAAGACCGGCCCGTCTATATCGGCATCGCCTCGGGAGGCTTTTTCACCGGTGAGAAAGCCAAGCAACCTGATTTTCTGACGCCTTATCTCGCTGCTATCCTGGGGTGCGTAGGCATAAAAAAACTGCAATTCCTGGCGCTGCAAGGCACGGCATTCCTGGACCCGTCACAATTGGCCACGCAGCAAGGAATCCTGCTCGACACGTTGCGCACAGGAGTTTGAAGAGACGTAGTGGTCTTTCCAGAGCAAGGTTGTTACTCTCCTCCGACGGCTCGAATAGCCATACAAGGTGGAGGATGGCGGTGCAACAGACCGAAGTGGGCAAGGCAACGTCATCGACCTCATTTTGGGTCGCCATCTCTCCTGCCCTCTTCCTGCTGCTTTGGTCGAGTGGATTCGTATTCCTGAAAGCCGGATTGCAATACGCCGATCCGCTGACATTCCTGGCGTTGCGCTACGCCTGTGTCGTCGGGCTTCTCGTATTGGCTTGCCTCTGGCGCCGACCAAGCTTTCGCCTGCAACGCCAAGAATGGGTCAGCCTGATCGTCACCGGGTTGCTCATCCAGGCCGGCTATTTCGCCTTTACCTACCTCAGTCTGAAACTCGGCGCGTCTGCCGGAACGATTGCCTTGATCACCTCGCAACAGCCCATCCTGATCGGACTGCTCGTCCCCTTTGTCGCCAACGAGAGCGTGGGGCTACGCAGATGGATCGGCCTGATCCTGGGCGTCACTGGCGCCATCATCGTGATTGCCTCCACATCCTCGATCGCGACAACATCCATGGCAGGGCTGGGATTCGCCTTGCTAGCGTTGCTCAGCCTGACGGGCGGCACGCTATGGGAAAAACGTTTTGGCACAAAAGCCGACGTGCTGACTATGAACATGGTCCAGTACAGCGTGGGACTGCTCGTCACGGCCCCACTCGCTTTTTGGCTCGAACCGATGCACATTGAATGGCGTCCGGGTCTGTTTGGCTCGCTGGCTTACTTGGTCTTATGCAACTCGCTGCTGGCGATTACCCTACTGCTGGCCATGATCCGGCGCGGCGAAGCCTCCCGGGTTTCCGCCCTGTTTTTCCTGGTGCCTCCCATGACGGCCATCATTGCCTTTGTCGTACTGCAGGAAACACTCCCCGCGCTGGCGATTCCGGGCATGTGCCTGGCCGCGGCAGGGATCTATCTGGTGATGCGACGAGATCGTCGCGGTAGTCCTACAAAGTAGTAACCGGTGAATTGCAACCCCAAAACCCAGGGGAATTTTCAACGCTAAATAGGAACGTCCGATGGCAGGGCATCGATAAAGGCTAAAGACGGGTAGACTGGAAATCCACGTCGAACAGCCAACGCAACCCGATGGGCGAACGCAGAATGCGAGCACCCTGATGCCGCATCCCGGGCACCACCTGGAATACATGGGTAGAGGGCACACCACCATACAATCGCGCCAGATGATCACGATAGGCCAGACAGCGGTCTAGTCTGTCGCGCCCCTGCAGCATGGCCGCAGGGCTACGATCCAGGTGCTGGTCATCGGGGTCGTTATCATGCTCCCCAACCAGATACACCACCTCTTTAGCGGCATACTCACGGCGAATCTCCAACGCTCCGATGCCGCTGACGTAGGCATTGGCCTGCCGCAGTCCATACTTATAGTGGTCATACCCAGGACAGCGTAAAACCGTGTGCCGGCATGGGCGACCATACCCGGCGACCGGCCCGAAACCGCGCCGCGTGTCATCCAGGTATAAATAAGAAGACGGTCCAACCACTATATGGCGCAGCGCGACGCCTTGTGCTCTCGCGTGTGCAGCGCTGCGGCTAGCCGCAGCGTAGCGCTGCACAAACTGCGCACCCGCCGAATGCCCGACGATGACGATTTGCGCCAGGCGCGGAAAGCAATCGCGGTGCAAGAGCCGTTGGATCATGGTATCGACGACAGCAAATGCGCTCACCCCACCACCATTGCGAGACAAGTCGCCCTGCTTCCACGCCTGTGACGCCCAGGCGAGCGTGTCCGCGCCCAGCCCGCGCATGCGAACTTCCTTGCGTGTGAAAAACTGCGGAGCCATCAGATAAGTCTCGGCCCGCACATCCGCCCCCGCCCGTCGCGCCGCGCGAGCGAGAGCCTTCCAATATCGATGCCCATCCCGCTCGATGCCATGCACCACCAGCACCGCGCGACGTGCGTCGGGCTGAATCTCGTCCAGCGAGCTGTCGCTGATATATACACCAGCCAGGCCGTCGCGCAGCCACAAGCGGCGCAAATGCCCGACATCAGAAACATGTTGCAGAGTCAAATCGTGTTGTCCCATCGTGGCGCAGCGGTCCGATAGCCCGTGAGTTCTCGTCGTTGTAACACGCGCGACGCGCGACATCGGTGCACTTACCTGCTTTTAATCTTGTGCTTTTCTATTTCTCAATTACGCCGCGCGCCGCGTTGCTACTGTAGAACGCTCCAAGTGCTTTCAGAGAAACTTCATGCACAACCTCGACTTGCACCAGCGACTATTGCGTTGCAAAACTGCGTACACGACCCGTCACATTGACTTGTCGGAAGCGGCTGACCTGAACACCACCACGACGCCCCGCGCCGGGGATCTCGTGCTCGCCGAAGTCCGCAAGATCGGCCATCACAAGGCCCTGGAATTGCGCGATGGCCGACGTGCCAGCCTGTTCGTCGGGGACGAGATTGTGGTGGCCTACGGTCATCGCTATGCCCCGGATCAGTTCGAGGCGGAAATACGCGGCGACCTCGAGCCTTGCGACCTGGTTGCAGCGGGTGGCCTCGCGTCCAACGTGCTCTCGCGCAGCGAGAAAACTGGTGTCGCCACGCGCATTGCGCCAATTGGATTACTGACGAACCGCCAGGGGAAAGTATTCAACGTGGCTGACGCCGCCCTACCCCCTTTACGCGCAGCCAAAAGCGCCCGTGTATACGCAGTGATTGGCTCATCGATGAACGCTGGCAAGACCACCACCGCGGTAAGCCTTATTCGTGGCTTCATCGCCGCAGGCTACCGTGTCGGCTCCGCCAAGGTGACGGGTACAGGAGCGGGCGGCGACGTCTGGCGGATGATGGACGCTGGCGCGCGACCAGCACTGGACTTCACGTCCGCAGGCGTCGTCTCGACGTACAAAGTGGACCGCGATCAGTTGCTGCGCATCTTCTCCACACTAACCAGTCACGCCATGAATTCTGGCATTGATGTCCTGGTGCTAGAAGTGGCCGACGGACTGTATCAACAAGAAACCGCGGCACTGCTGCAATCGCGCGAGTTCCAGGACCTCGTCGATGGCGTCTTCTTCGCTGCGCGAGACGCGCTGGGCGCGAAGGCAGGCGTAGACTGGCTGACCCGCCAGCGACTGCGGGTCGTCGCGCTTAGCGGCATCATCACCATCGCGCCGCTTGCCATCCAAGAAGCCACCGAAGCGGTCGGGCTGCCGGTACTCGGTTGCAACGAACTCATGGATCCCGTCACGCTGGAGGAGCTAACCAGCACGGAACTGGCACGGGTGGTCAATCAGTGACGGCCCGCGCGCCGCTTCCTCCGATCCTGGCAGGTAGCCGGCGCGGCCTGATGGCCCGCTTACTCGTCAACGGGATCGTGCAGGCAGCTGCCATGGCGGGTATTGCCCTGGCTACGCGGCGGGGCTTTGACGGTCTGCCGCTCTCCGCCGGCGCGTCACAATGGGTACTGGCTCATGCCGCGGCCGTGGCCGCGCTCGGCTTGGCGTTGATGTGGCTACGCACGGCCGAGCGCACTACCGCAGAGCGATTGGGCCAAAGCTACCTGACAGCGATGCGCCTGCGGCTATTCGATCACGTGAACAACCTGTCCAGCCGCGTCCTTCAAAAGCGTGCGCAGGGCATCATGATGGTTCGTTTCGTTGCCGATCTCAACGCACTCAACGACTGGGCCAGCCGCGGATTGGCCCGACTCGTCGTCTCGACTATCACTATCGTGTCGGCACTGGCATTATTAGCCTGGCTGGACTGGGTCATCGCGGCCTGCGTGGGCGTGGTGGTCGCGGCGGCCTTGGCGCTGTTGGTCGCAACGGGCGCCCCACTGTACCGGCGCGTGCGCGAATTGCGCCGCATACGCGGTCGCCTGGCCGCCAATCTCGGAGAAAAGTTGGGAGCTCTCTCGCCCGTGCGTGTATTTGGACGCACGCGAGGCGAGCGCTCTCGGTTGAAAAAACAGAGCCGGCAGTTGGCCGAAGCCGCCGTATCGCAAACGCGTCTAGCCGCCCTATTGCGCGCGGTGCCGGATGCCGTTTCTACCCTGCTGACTGCCCTGGTGCTCATCACCGGCCTGCTGCAAACGGAAAGAGCCGGCACGGGTACCTTGTTGGCTGCGATCCTCGTGGTCAACCTGCTCGATTCACCCTTACGCGACCTGGGCCGCATCTTTGTCTTCTGGCAGAATTACCGCGCCGCCCGAGACGTCCTCGGCAGTTTCTTGCGACTACCCACCCTGGCACATGACCCCCAACTCCCGCCGCTCGCTCCCGGCCCTGGCCGCCTGGAACTGGAGGACATCTCAGTGGGCCATGTGCTTGAACACGTCAACGCCGAAGCACCTGCTGGCGCGCTGATTGCCATCACAGGCGACAGCGGGTCGGGCAAATCAACGCTGCTGGCTCTAGCTGCCCGCATGTTCGATCCGGATCAAGGCGTCGTGCGCCTGGATGGACAGCCTCTGAATAAACATGAGCTCACGTCCACCCGACAGGCGATAGGGACCATTTCTCCCGACCTACCCCTGCTGCGCGGCTCGATCCGGCGCAATCTAACCTACCGCGCACCCTCAGCTACCGATGCCGAAATCACCCACACTCTGCGACTATGCGGACTGCAGGAAACTATCGCAGCGCTACCGCGCGGTCTAGCCAGCCGGATCGCAGAACGCGGCGCAGATCTCCCCGCAGCCCTGCGGCAACGCTTGGTCATCGCACGGGCCATCATGGGCAATCCGCGCCTGCTGCTGATCGATGACGCCGACGCCATGTTCGACGCCGTGCGCGCCGACACTTTGGCACAGGTGCTGCGCCGCGGCGGTCCCACCATCCTGGTGGTCACGAGCGATCCGCAATGGCTAGCGACCGCCGACGCGGTTTGGCAATTGCGATCGGGCAACCTACAAATTCATAAAAATACGAAACAACTGCTCGCATCAAGAAATGAGTGCTCGGTGATAAATCTGTAAAAGAACGCCCACTGCGATGCACAACCGGCCGGTCCCGTGCACAGATCGTTTATGTCTTCCGAGTGTATGAGGATCAGTTGAGTATCAAAACTCGGATCTGGATTTTTCAATCCATCGTCGCTTTTGCCGTCATCGCGATGGCGGCCACCTCCATTATCGCCATGAGGATGACCCAGCACTATGCCGACCGGGTCACCGGCGCCCGAAAAGAGTTGGCCATGACAACGCGCCTGGCCGTCGACGCCAATCGTTATTCGGAACAGATCGCCGAACTCATCTTGATGGGGCCGAGCGAGTTCCCCGATTTCGAAAACGCCCGCGCGGACCTGCACAACTCGTTCGCACTCATACAGCGCAGGGATCTCGCCAACGGATCATCCAGCCCGCAGGACGTTGCACCGTCTCGATATGACCGCATGCGCCTTTTGATAGACGGTATCGACCGCTCAGTGGAGCGTCTATTGACACTCTATTCCGCAGGCAAGCGCGATGAAGCCATCTCCTTATTCCGCACCGAGATCGAGAACCGCCTGGACGCCGAGTTCGAGCACCTCGTCGCCGAGAATGTGAAATCCAAGCAGCGCGAAGTCCTGAAACTGGAAACAGCCTCTGAACAATTGCGACACATGGTGACCGCCACCGTACTGGCATTGCTGGCGATATTATTGGCGTTGGCGTTCTTTTCCGGCTATTTTCTGGCGCACTCGATCGGTCGACCCATCCGAGCGCTGGCCGCCGGCACCCGCGCCATCGAGCAAGGCACGTTACAGCACCGCATCGGCAGTCAGGCGCGCGATGAACTGGGCGTGCTGTCACGTAGTTTCGACGCCATGGCCGCGCAACTACACTCACAGCACACCATGCTGATGATCGCCAAGAGTGAACTGGAAGACGATGTCGCGCAACGCACCCGAGACCTAGCACAGGCCAATCGCCGCTTGACTCAGCTCGACCATCAGCGCGTACGATTTTTGGCCGACATTAGCCACGAATTGCGTACCCCCTTGACGGCGTTGCGCGGCGAGGCCGAGATCGCGCTGCGCAGCAAGACCCCCCAGGAAACCGTATACCGCGAAGCCCTGACGGCAGTCGTGGCCCGCGCCGAAGAAATGGGTCGCCTGATTGAAGACCTATTGTTCGTTGCGCGTTCAGAAAGCGACGACATCGACTTCGAGGTGGCCCCGATGGATCTCAACGAGGTTGTTGTAACGGCGATGCAAGACACCGACGTACTGGCAAAGCAGCACGAGGTGCGACTGACCTTGCGTGGCGGCCCCCAGACCGGCACGGTTCCCGCCTACGGTGACAAGGTTCGGCTGAAACAAGCCGCCATGATCGCATTGGATAACGCCATCAAATATTCTGCTCCCGGCACGACGGTCGAAATCTCGGCGCAACGCAACAACGGCATGGCTGAAATCACCATACGCGACCAGGGTATTGGATGCGCGCCTGAAGATCTTCCCCACATTTTCCACCGCTTTTACCGCGGTGCGGTCGCCCGCGAGCGCTACGCCGCCGGGACCGGCCTGGGGCTGTCCATCGCCCGCTGGATCGTCGACAAACATAGAGGCACGATCGGACTCAGCAGCCGTGTTGGACAGGGTTCGACCCTCACCATCCGATTACCTTTGAGGGATAACCGTGTATAGCGCCAGAGTATTGCTGGTCGAGGATGACCCGCGCATCATTTCTTTCTTGCAACGCGGCCTGCAAGCCGAGGGTTACCACGTTGAGGTATCGCGCGATGGCCAACACGGGTACGAAACAGCGCGAGAGGGGGACTTCGACCTCGTCATCCTGGACCGCATGCTACCGCGGCTCGAAGGATTGGACGTATGCACCCGGTTGCGTGCCGATGGTTGCCGCTGCCTGATTCTGATGCTGACGGCCAAGGCCGAATTGCAAGACCGCATCGCAGGCCTGAAGCACGGGGCAGACGACTATCTGACCAAGCCATTCTCATTTGACGAGCTAGTCGCACGCATGCAGGCGCTGCTGCGCCGCAAACAGGAAAGCCGTGGCGCTGCCACGGTGCTCAGCGTGGGGAATCTGCAGCTCGATTTTGCAGCCAAAACGGCGTATCGCGGTGAGCGGCGTATTGACCTGACCGCTAAGGAATATGCGCTGCTTGCATACCTGATGGGACATGCTGGCACCGTCATCAGTCGCGCCCAACTACTGCGCGATGTCTGGTGCATGGATTTCGATCCCGGTACAAAAGTAGTGGACGTCTACGTCCGCTACCTGCGACGCAAAATCGAGCATGATGGCGAGGCGCCGCTAGTGCGCACCGTACGCGGCTTTGGCTACATGATCAGTGCAGATCCAGACTAGGGCACTATGCCATTTTGGCACCCTCACGTTGGTACTGATTTGCCCAGTTGCCGGGCAGCCTCCACAAAAGACGACTGCACAATATCCAGCAGCCGATGATCCGACTCGGCTTTGCGACGTACCATCGCGAGCGTGCGCACTGGGGCATTCGGCCCCAGGCTTACTTCGCGCACGGCATGCGCATGCAAATGCTCGACACGCAACCGTGGCAACACGGATACGCCGACGCCAGCCCCGACCATGGCGACAATCGCGTCTATTGACGGCAAATCGATCAATGCATGCCGTTGGGGTATCAGCTTTTCCACGAACTGCGCCGCCATCCGCCCGGCAACCATGCGTCGGTCAAAGCGAAGCCAAGGCTGCTCACGCAGAATCTGCGCTGGCGGCGCAGCTCGCAAGCCCTTTGGCACGACCAGCACCAACTCATCATTGAGTAGCTCGGTCCACATGAGCCGGCTGGATCCCCCGGTGGGCGGGCGAATCAATACCGCTACATCGATCCTGCCCGCTTTCAATTCATCCAGCAGGATAGGTGTCGAACCTCGTTCAATTTGTAATTCGACCTGCGGTGCATTGCGTAGCAAATCCGCAAAAGCCAACGGCAAAAGCGTGGTTTGTGCAGAGTCGGTAATACCCAACCTGACCAGCCCACCTGGGGCACGCGCCGCGTGGCTGCGCAATGCTTCGATATCGGCAATGGCGCGATCGACGGTACGAACCACCTCTCGCGCAAATGCCGTGGGCTGCACATGACGCCCGGAACGGTCAAACAACAGCTGGCCAAAGTACGCCTCTAGCTGTTTCATCTGCAGGCTAACCGCGCTGCGCGTCAGATTGACCTGCTCGGCAGCGGCGGTGAGGTTGCCATGCGCCACAACGGCAGAAAGCGTGGCCAAATATTGCAGTTTCATTGTCAAGAAACTCTTGCTTATCGAACGACGAATTATCGCCCATCACTTAAGCATATCGCTCTAGCATGTGACCTTCCTCGCTTTTTCCGGAATTTTCATGCAAGACCCACTCCGCCTACAGGACTATCCCATCGCCAGCCATACCTTGCCCAGCAAGTCCGCCAAGGGGGGATGGCAGGTGCCGAAACGCCTGCAGCGCGTACTGTCGTTGGCGGACTTCGAAGAGGCCGCTCGTCGTCATCTGCCTGCGCCCATCTTTGCGTACATTAGCGGTGGATGTGAAACCGATCGTGCACTACGAAGTAGCGAGGACGCCTTTGCCGACTACGACTGGGTTCCTCGTGCGTTCATCAGCACCTCGCATCGGTCGCTTTCCACGACGCTGTTCGGCGAACGCTGGGCGGCTCCCATTGGCATTGCGCCCATGGGGGTGAGCGCATTATCGGCTTATCGCGGAGATTTCATCCAGACCCAGGCCGCCGCGGCGGCACAGATTCCCGCCATCATGAGCGGCTCGTCGCTCATTCGCCTGGAAGATATCGCCGCCGCCAACCCCAAAGCCTGGTTTCAAGCCTATGTCCCCGGTGAACCGGAGCGCATCGATGCCTTGGTAGACCGCGTCGCTGCCGCAGGGTTTAAGACACTTGTCGTCACAGCCGACGTCCCTGTGTCGGGTAATCGCGAGAACAATATTCGTGCGCGCTTCACCACCCCGCTGCGCCCTAGCCTGCGACTGGCCTGGGATGGCATCACCCACCCGCGTTGGCTATTCGGCACGGCTTTTAGAACCATCGTGCGCCACGGCGTTCCGCATTTCGAGAACTCTCATGCCACGCGCGGCGCACCCATCATCGCATCAAGCGTGATGCGGGATTTCGGTGCCCGGGATCATCTGAACTGGACACATGTCCAACAGATACGCGACCGATGGAAAGGCCGCTTGGTCATCAAAGGCATTCTCTCCCCAGAGGACGCTCAAATGGCACGGCAATATGGCGCCGACGGCATCATTGTGTCTAACCACGGCGGTAGACAGCTCGATGGCGCCATTGCACCGCTACGTGCGCTACCACAGGTGGTACGCGCGCTCGGCCCAGATTATCCCGTCATGATAGACGGGGGTTTTCGACGCGGCAGCGACGTACTCATGGCGCTCGCGCTAGGCGCGAAATTCGTGTTCGTTGGCCGCCCCTTCAATTATGCAGGCACGGTAGCGGGGCAAGCCGGCATCACGCATGCCATCGGCATCCTTGCCACCGAAATGGCGCGCAATATGGCACTGCTAGGCGTACTTAGCCCGTCTGAATTAGGGCCACAGCATCTGCGGCGACGTCACGGCAGTTAACCCGCTCAGTCGCTGGTCCTTATTCAGGCCAGTCTCATACAAGACCTGCTGAGGCCGCGATCTTTCACGACCTCGGACTTTCAGAACATTTTCCTGATACCTTCGTAGGCTGAGTTTCTATGGTCAACGCGAGAATTTGCACGATCGCATAAAAGCCTGCTATAATTTTGGTCTTTGGTGGCCAGCTCTGGTTTACTAAAAATGCGGGAGTAGCTCAGTTGGTAGAGCGCAACCTTGCCAAGGTTGAGGTCGCGAGTTCGAGACTCGTTTCCCGCTCCAAATTTTGATCCACAGACTTCTACTGGGGTCTGTAGGTCATTGAAAAAAGGAGCTTCGGCTCCTTTTTTCATTCCAGCGAGTGCCACGGAAATCCACCCACAGCTACCGTTTTTGAGTGACCAAATAAGGCACAAGAATACGGGTGGGGCGGCTACCGGATAGTTGCTGGGGCTGAGCGGGAACCATGACGAGCATAGGGCCTAAGTCATTACTTAGGAGTCTCGAAATGGCGCTCTCTGATCTGACCGTCCGGCAGGCGAAGACCACCGGAAAACGCTACACCCTCTCCGACAACGACTGCCTGGGCCTGATGGTCTCAGCCGCAGGCGGCAAGTCATGGCAATTCCGCTACTACTGGCTGGGCAAGCAAAAGCGCCTGTGCCTGGGCGGCTATCCTGCCCTCAGCCTGCGTGAAGCCCGGACCGAGCGAGACAAGGCCCAGGCCCTGCTTGCCAGGGGGATCGATCCCCAGGTCGAGCGCGACCAGAAACGGCACGCGGCCAAGCTGGCGGGCGAATACACCTTCAAGACCGTCTTCGATGCTTGGGTCGAGCATCGCCGTAAGGAACTCAAGGAAGGCCGTCAGAGCACGCTTTCCCAGATCCTGCGCATCTTTAACAAAGACGTGCTGCCCACTCTGGGGAAGATGTCGATCTATGACATTCGCCGCCCTCAGCTTCTGGGCGTCCTGGCGGCGATCGAGAAGCGCAAGGCGTTCACTACTGCGGAAAAGGTCCGCACCTGGTTCAACCAGATGTTCCGTTATGCCCTGGTCATCGCCGAGGGGCTGGAGGTCAACCCGGCCGCAGACCTGGACGTGGTAGCCGAACCCAAGCCCCCGGTAGCCCACAACCCCTACTTGCACCTGCCCGAGATGCCCGAGTTCCTCCAGAAGCTCCGGCTCTACAACCCCCGTGGCTGGCAGACCCAGCTTGGCGTCCGGCTGCTGTTCCTGACCGGGGTGCGCACCGGCGAACTGCGGTTGGCCGAACCCGAACAGTTCGACCTCGACAGGGGCTTGTGGATCATCCCGCCGCAGATCGTCAAGCAGCTCCAGGATGAAATGCGCAAGGCAGGGAAGCGGCCGCAGGATGTGCCCCCCTATATCGTGCCGCTATCCCTGCAGGCCATCGAGATCGTGCGCTATCTTCTGGGGGTGATGCGGCCGGCGCAGAGGTACCTGCTGTCACACCGCAGCGAACTCAAGAAGCGCATCAGCGAGAACACCCTCAACAAGGCCGTGCAGCTCATGGGCTATGAGGGGCGCCTGACCGGCCACGGCATCCGCGGCACCATCTCGACGGCGCTCAACGAGATTGGCTACCCGAAGATTTGGGTGGACGCGCAGCTTTCCCATTCCGACCCCAATAAGGTGAGTTCGTCCTACAACCACGCCAAGTACGTTGAGCCGCGCCGTCGGATGATGCAGGACTGGGCCGATCGGCTCGACCTGCTCGAACAGGGCGAAGTGGAAGCCGCGAGCGCGCACCTGACCATCCGTATCGACGGGGTGCCGGCAATGGCAGAAGTGGAGGAAACGATGGATGCGACCCTCACGATGGCCGAGCCCACTCCTCCCGGCGTCCCGCCCGTCGTGGCCACGCCTATTGTCGTAACCCCGAGCAGCGGCGGGATCACGTTCCAGCGGCTGTCTCAGGTGCCGCCGCCTCCGACGCATGCCCCAGAGCCGGAAGTGTCCGCGATCCAGCGCGAGCGCGAGGAAATGCTGACCATCTACGAGTCTCCAAGCAGCTTGCCGGTCCCGCTGTTCGGCAAGCTGGCTGGAAAGTCCAAGGACCAGATCAACCGCGAACTGAAAGCGGGCAAGTTGCTGTCCATCAGTTTGGGTAATCGGGGGCAGCGTGTTCCCGATTGGCAACTGGTGCCGCTCAAGCACAAGCTGGCCCAGGTGCTCATGAACCAGTGCCTGCACGCGGATTCGTGGGATCTGTACCGCATGCTGACCCAGCCGCACCCTGACCTGGGGGACCGCGCGGCCATTGATGCGGTCACGCCGACCAACGTGCCGGCGATCATCCGGGTCATCATGGGCGACTACCAGCACCATGCGGATATGCCCGAGGCCATTGCCCCTTACCCCATCCCCGAGGATGTGCGGCAAAGCGTTCGTCGGCTGGTGGATAGCGCAGTAGTTCTAGACGGAGCATAGGGCTCTCAAACCTTGCAGGGGCCTTGTGGCCCCTGCATTACGCTTGCACCGCCTCCACGAGTTCGCTCAGCGTGCGCGGTGCGGGAGCGAAGAACACGGCGCCGGTGTGCGCCGTCGAGAAATCGAGCAGGCGGTCGTGCATGCCTGGCGGATCGCCGAGGAACATGCGCTCCAGCATCTTCTGCGTCACCCACAGATGCCTGGAGTAGCCGATGAAGTAGGTGCCATATTCGCCCTGGCCGGGGCGGCCGAAGGGCATGTTGTCGCGCAGGATGTCGTGCTCGGTGCCGTCGTCGTCCACGATTGTGGCGAGGGTCTTGTGCGATTTCTGGCCGCTCGTCGCGTCGGGCAATTCGACATTGCTGACGATCTCCCGGCCGATGATCCGCTCTTGCTCGTCCTTGGCGAGCCGAGCCCACGGCTGCATTTGGTGCAGATACTTCTGCACCACCAAGTAGCTACCGCCGGCGAACGCCTGATCTTCACTGCCGACCAGCGTCGAGGCGCCGATGTCGTGCCCGGTCGGGTTGGCCGTGCCATCGACAAAGCCAAGCAGGTCGCGGGAGTCGAAGTAGCGAAAACCGACCACCTCGTCGGCCACCGTCACGCTGCTGCCCAGTTGGTCCAGCAGCAGGCGCTCGAATTCAAAACAGAGATCCTCACGTTCGGCACGGATGTGAAAGAACAGGTCGCCGGGCGTGGCAGGCGCGGTGTGCTTGGCACCCTCGATGGGCACGAAGGGCCGTAGTTCCTTCGGGCGCTTCCCGGTCTGGAAACGGTCCCATAGCGCCGATCCCAGCGCAGTGATGCACGACAGCCGGCCGTTGAGATCGCGGAAGCCCACCGTTTTGATCAGGTCGTCCAGCCCGTCCAAGATGCCGGCGACCGCCTGAAGGGCCTCGTGGCCCTCGGCGACCGTCAACGTGAGAAACACCGCCGCGCGCGACAGCGGCGCATCGATGCTTTGCGAGTCAATTGGTACTCGGTCCCAACCACTTCCAACCATTCGTGCCTCCAAAGACCATGTTAATTCATCATATTGCCAAAGATGGAAGCGCTATCACTGGCGCGCTAACAGGTGCGTGCCGCGGTAATTACCCGAACGCAGCCTCGGCGAGAGCGGGCTATGGGATATTCGAGCAAGCCGCCCTATCCCTGGCAACCAGCATTGCCCTGTGCTCGAACCGCTCAGAAACAGCATTGGCTCGTCCGTGGGGCCGCTGCAGGTATGTCACGATCTCGTAGGGGCCGTCTGAAAGCGGTCGCATAGTGATCCCCCACGCATGGGCACGCTCCATGCGCGATTGCGCCGAGAGCCCCACACCGTAGCCAGCGGTGACCCAAAGCGCCATCATCTCGAACGAAGTCACATGCTGCACGCTCTGTTGGCTCAACGGAAGGGAAGACAGTCGCTGATCGAGCAGTAGGCATGCCTCCGCCGGCCAGCGAAACACCGGATAGTCCAGAAGCTCGGCAAGCGTGATCTTCGCCTGGGCAAGTAAGGGGGACCCCAGCGGCATTGCAACGGCCACGTTCTCGACCCAGAGCGGCTGGCTTTTCACGGCTGGAGCACCAGCGTTCCGAAGCGAGATTCCGGCGTCGTAGCGGCCTTCCTCAAGGCCCGTCATCAGGTCGTCGCCCGAGGTCTCAAAGAACGCGATGGTGACTTCAGGCTCCTCTGCGCGCTGAAGGGCAAGAAGCGTTATGAGGCAAGAGGATGGCACTCCAGGTGCGATAGCAAGCCTGAAATGGGAAAACTGGCTGGTGGCGTCATGCATGAGGGCCCCCAATAAGCGATCTGTCCAGAAAGGCAAACCAGCGTCGCAGTAAAGAGTGAAGTTTAACGTCGTTATCTTTAACGTGGTTAATTGTGGCAGATTGTTTGACGCTTCTGCTAATGCAGAAATCAACAATTCAGCCAGGCCGTCCTTCTGGCACATCGACGTATGAATCCGAGTCGGCGTTAGCCTTCGGACAGGCCGTGCGCGCTGCGCGCGTCGCTCAAGGAGTCGCGCAAGACGAGTTCGCATCTCGGGCAAGCATTTCGCGTTCTCACATGGGTAAGATCGAGCGTGGTGAGCACGTGCCCACGCTTCCGCTCATACTGAAAATTTCTACGGCACTCGGAATAAGCGCGGCTGACCTGATGACGGCGACCGAACGCAATCTGCGTGCCGACACCGATCCCTGAGTGTCTGGCTTGCCAGGCTCCGTCAACCGTCCGATGAGTCGCGTAGGCGAACGACAAATCGCTCTACCGAAGCCGATAAATTGCTGCCGTCGGGCCGAAGCAGGTAGGTCGTGATCACGGCAGAATCCATCGCCAAGGGGCGGATCACCACATCCGGCCGTTGAGAGATGGGAATCTTGGTCGCCGTCATGAAGCCGATGCCGTAGCCGGCGCCGACCAAGGTGAGCATCATGTCCAGTGAGGATACTTCCTCGACAACATTCAGCTTGTGCTCCAACGTGTTGAGCAGCCGCTTGAGTTCGCGGCAATAACCCTCGCATACCTGCGGGTCGCACAGGACAAGTGGATGGCCTTGGAGTTCTTGAAGTGGCACCTCCTTGTAGGTGAGCAATGAGTGCCGAGCTGGCACAGCAATCACCAGCGGGTCGTGCCAGATTGCCTCGGCAGCGATACCGTCGCCGACATCGGCCGTGTGCGCGAACCCGATCATGAAGTCGCCCGAGCGCAAACCGCGCACTTGCTCTGCCAGAGGCACTTCTGACAAGCGTATTTCGATCTCCGGCTCCTCGGCGCGACAACGAGCCAGAAATGCCGACAGTCGTGGATCGATAGCTCCATCTGATACTGCGATGCGCAGGCTACCGCGCAAGCCCGATGCCACAGCCTTGGCATTTTCACGAGCCTGTTCCAGCACAGTGAATAGACGGCGTACATCTTGCAAGAAGACCGCACCCGCCGCCGTCAGAACTGTTCCTCGTCGGTTTCGGTCGAAGAGCACTACGCCCAACTCGTCCTCAAGTTCCTTGATGGCTCGTGATAGCGGTGGTTGTTCGATATGCAAGCGCTCAGCCGCCCGCGTGAAATGTAGCTCCTCAGCAAGAACTACGAAGCAGCGAAGATGGCGCAGCTCCATAGGCCACCCTCCCGTTCCGACTTATCCAACACTGTGCTATCTCCCTATAGAAGTGACTGCCATTTCGGCGGCGGCGAGTTCGGCCACGTCTTTGGAAACTTCTGGCTAAATGAGCCAGGGCTGGGCTGATCGTGCGATGGCCCGAGGCCGGCACAACACCAGGCGAGACTGATCAAGTCCGTGGGGTGGTCAGGATCAGGCGAAGGCTATGTTCAGCCACGCACATCAATGGATGCCGCGCATCTTCTCCGTCCGACCCTTGACCGATTGCGAACCAGGCGCTCGAACACGCCTGCGGTTGATCATCACCTGCGGATTGCTGAGGTTCTGCTCCTGGCCCGAGCCAAGGCAAGCACCCCGTCAAAATCACAACGCCTTGGGGCAGCAGACAAATGCCGGCGAAAATATTCGCCGGCTTCAGTTGCTGGCCGGAGACTAGAGGAGCCAGAATGTCTCTCACCAGAAAGTGTGAGACATCCTGATGCGTAGCCCGCGCCGGATACTTACTGCCGCACTGAACCATGCGGGTCGATGACGTACTTGTATGCAGAACCCGCGTCGAACTCTTTGTACGCGGCGGGCGCGTCTTCGAGCTTGATGAACTTAGTGTTCATCATCGGCGAAAGGTAAGGCATGCGATCGTTCAGTATCGCCCGCATTAACGCGTGGTTGTAATTGGCCGTCGGGGATTGACCAGCCGACATTCGCGGCGACTTGATCCAGGCGTTGGACCATTCCAGATCCATATGGCCTTTCTTGGCTTTCGGGTCTTTCGAGATCGGGTTTGCGCAGTACACACCGACCGTGCTGGTCATTCCGCCGAAGCGGACATATTTGAGCATTGCGTTGGTAACAGCGCTCTCCACGATCTTGTCAGCCTCCGCGCCAAACCCGCGGCAGTCCACACCAACATAGTCGATGACGCGATCCACCTCCCTGTGCCCGGTAATGCGTTCGAGATGTTCCTCGATCGGCACGCCGTCGGAAAGGTTGATGGTTTCCACGCCGTGTGGCTTGAGAAGGTCCAGCCGCTCTTGAATGTAATCGGCAACGATGATGGCGCCTGCACCCAGAAGTCTGGCGCAGGCGGCACCCGCTCTGCCGACCGGCCCGGCACCGAAGATCAGGATGTTTTCGCCGACGACGTAGGCCGGTGCGGCTGGCCAATCAGGGCCAGCGAACCCATGGAAAGCTGTGGGTAGTACGTCAGAGAGAAGGGTCAGGTCGCGGATCTTTTCCATGGCGGCATCCTTGTCAGGAAAGCGCAGGAGATTGAAATCCGCATACGGTACGAAGAGATAATCACCTTGGCCCCCCGTCCAGCCACCGAGGTTGAACCCGTAGGCTCCGCAGTCGATTTCGGGGTTGGTGTTCTCGCATACATCGGAGCGCATATGCTTGCAGTTGTAGCAACGCCCACAACCCACATTGAAGGGGACGGAAACGATGTCGCCCTTCTTCACGACTTCGACGTCTGATCCCACTTCGATCACTTCGCCGGTCATTTCATGGCCCATGGTCATTCCCTTGGGAACAGCAAACGAACCGCGATAAATGTGAAGGTCGCTGCCACAGATATTTGTGGTAACTATTTTGAGGATAGCGCCGTGGGGTGCACTTTTCCCTTGAGGGGTTATCAGCTCTGGAAATTTGAAGGTGTTGACCTTCATTTCCAAGGGCTTCTCGAAAGTCACGATTCGGTTACCGGTCGGAGTCATTTCGTCACCTCTGTGCGTTAATGTTTCCATCTTCTAAATCGAAGTGGGAAACGAGACTTACCGCTGTCAAGAAGAACGATCGTGGTACTGCCTAGCCGTTGGCCGCGTCTCCTTCTGCGGTCTTGACAGCATCGGATCAAGCTCAGAAGTGGTCAAACTGGAATAATCTATGTGCAGATAGACACGATCTATCTACACGGGCTCGTCGAGCCGTGCTCGTCTCCTAGCTGGGAGAGGACAACGATCATCACTACATCGCGCCTCCTAGCTTGATCTAGGAATAGTCAGCTTGACCCAGCGAGACATGAGGAGGCCGCATGCAGCAGGTACTCCTGTCGCCCGTGTTGCCCCTAGACCTGGTGGCCTTCGATGGGTTGCTCAGCACGTGGCGCCTGTTAGCGGCGCACACGGCGTGCCTGCCATCTTTGCCTGGTTGAAGCAATACAGCGTTGCTCTTCGAGACTCGCTATTTCAAGGGGCTTTGGGATGAGTCTGCTTTGGGCTGGAACCGACGATGGATCGATATAACGGATTGAAGAGCGGCGGCCAGTTCTGGGGTGTGCACCATTTCGAGCAATGCGTGCGATGACGGTGCCTCGAACGCATTTTTCCCAGCAACGAATCCGACATTTGAGTGTGACATTGGTCCACTGATACCGATTGCGTGGAGATTCGGAATGTGTGCGAGTTGGCCGGCGAGAGATTGCGGAAGAACTGCCGAATATTTTCCTGTCGCCACGTGTGCCGATAGCACGTCAATTGAATCAGTGCGAATAGTCTGTGCGGTACATTGCGTCAGTCTATCTTGAATGGATTCAGGTACTGCCGAGTTCAGCAGGCACAGTTGTCTATTAAGAACATGGTCCCACGTTGTGCTTCGGGGTTGCTGTGTTCTAGCGGCGTGAAAAAGGAAAATGCGTTCACGGTACAGAAGGTGAGTATCGAAGTCTTCCCCTGGAATATCCTCCAAATGCATGAGTGCGATATCCAGATTGTTTTCTCGAATCGCCTGCAGCAGGGAAGAAGCGCCGGAGACCAGAATTGATTGTTGAAGTAAAGGTGTTTTTTCGGCAAGGGCGATGCTTAATGTGGGTGCTACGCCGGCAGTTCCTGGGAGTATCCCTAGCCGGAATTTCCCCTCTATACCCCGCCGTAGTGCGGAGATTTCTCGCTCCAGTCCTTTGCAGTCGTCATACATCTGCTGAGCCCAAGACAGTACGCGCATTCCTTCAGAAGTGAGCCCGTCGTAGCGTCGGCCATGACGCACGATCTCGACACCCATGTCTTCCTCCAATTGCTTGATGCCCGCGGAGAGTGTCGGCTGAGAAACATTGCAGCTTTTTGCCGCGTTGCCAAAATGGCCTTCACGGTGCAAAGCAAGCAAGTATTCAAAGTTTCTTACGATCATAGATTTTCTTCTGATAGAGTTGATTGAATTTTATACTTTTATGAAAAAACCTGTGCACGCTTCGATCTGCGTTCAACCTTGATCACGCAGGTGGCACGCATGAAAGGCTGTTGTGCGCAGTGCCCATTCAGTAGGCTCGGCTCGTCATCGGCGGCCAGCACCACAACGCACGGGACAGCCAATAGCGCGAACACAGGTGCTTCGCGCTGTAGGGCGAGTCGTCCTCATGTAGCTTAGCAGTTGGCGCGTTCTGGAAGGGAAGAAGCGGGAGTGGTGAAGCACGCAACCGCAAAAGGCGGTGCTAAGCTCTTGAGCTGCTCGGGTCGTGGCCGCGAGTCGTTGAAGCGGCCAGAGAATGGAGCCTGCCGTGGCCGTTGTGGAGTAGCTAGTACGCCATGCCCCCGGCGTTTCCTTGGCTGCGATTGACGGGCGTACCTGGCGGCAGATCAATAACAGCCATTTATGGATGAAGGAACGAGTGGAGTAAGGCAGATGAAGATATTCACGATTGGATTCACTAAGACCTCCGCGCGATCCTTCTTCACCAAATTAGGTGATTCTGGTGCCAAACGCCTAGTCGATGTTCGTCTGAATAATGTTTCGCAATTGGCCGGCTTCGCAAAGCGCGAGGATCTTCGGTATTTTTCCGAGGCGTTGTGTGGGATGGAATATGAGCACCTGCCAGCACTTGCTCCAACCAAGGACATGTTCGAGGCATATAAAATAAAAGGGGGAGATTGGGATATCTACGCGAGGAAGTTTCTGGATTTAATGTCGTCCCGAAAGATTGAGTCAATCGATAAAGAAAAGATTGATAACAGTTGCCTGCTTTGCAGCGAAGACAAGCCCCATCACTGCCATCGGAGGCTAGTGGCCGAGTACCTTGCAGGCAAATGGCCGAATGTTGAGATCGTGCATCTTTAGCAGGTGACGTAGCTCCACGCCTCCGGCGTCTCGTCTTGATGGCTGAGAGAGGCAAAGGCGCGCATCGGCGGGAGCCGCCGCCACACATGGGGCGTACAGAGCAATCTCGCCCGCCACGACTCGATGTCGGCGCTGAACGAGGCGAGTAGCTCCAGGTGCATTGGCAGACGGGCCGCTGGCTGACGTCGTGGCGCTCGGCGGATATGCACTGGGAAGCCCGCCCGTGTGTTGGGCTATCATGTTGGCGACGCCTACGCCCAGGTGGGGCGTGGCAGGATCGCCGTCATTTACACCCCAGTTTGGTACTGCTATAGGTCTTCCGAAATAGCCGATACATCAGGACAAATTGAAGTAGCTCAATTAGGAGATATCTAATGTCAACCGGTACGTTCATTCTGCACTCCAGCTATACGCCGGCGGGGGACCAGCCAGAGGCGATAGCGCGCCTGCTATCGGACATAGAAGAAGGTGCGACACACCAGACGCTGAAGGGTATCACCGGCTCTGGTAAGACCTTTACGATGGCCAATGTGATTCATCGTCTGAAGCGGCCCACGTTGATCTTGGCTCCTAACAAGACATTGACCGCGCAGCTTTATGGTGAAATGAAGCACTTCTTTCCTGAGAATGCTGTCGAGTACTTCGTTTCCTACTACGATTATTTTCAGCCCGAGATTTATATGCCGGGCACCGATCGTTTCATTCCAAAGGACTCGGCCATCAACGATCACCTTGAGCGCCTACGCCTGTCCACGACCAAATCCTTGATTGAGCGCCGCGATGTGATCGTCGTCGCTTCGGTGTCTTCAATCTACGGCCTGGGTGACCCGGAGGCGTACCGAGCGTTGCAGATCGCTCTGTCCCCTGGGGTCAAACTAAACCAGAGAGAGCTGATTCGTCGTTTGGCTCTGCTGCAATATGATCGCACTGAGCGCACTCTCAAACGTGCAACGTTTCGCGCTCAAGGTGATGTGATCGATATCTTTCCTGCTGATTCCGAGCATAGGGCAGTTCGGGTGGAACTGCTGGATGACTCTGTTGCGTCTGTTCAATGGCTAGACCCTGTTACAGGTAAAACGCTTGGGGCAATTGACCATTACTTGGTTTCGCCAAAGACGCTTTTTGCACCGCCCACGAATAAAATAGATTCCGCGTCCAAGAAGATACTCGCTGATATGGAAGAGCGGGTTGCCGAGCTGAACAGGAATAATCGCTTGGTCGAGGCAAACAGGCTGTACGAGCGGATCACGCATGACGTGGAGATGATGCGCGAGGTAGGCTATTGTTCGGGCATGGAAAATTATTCCTGCTACTTCAGCGAACGGGACCCGGCCTCGCCTCCGATCACATTGCTGGATTACCTGCCGAAAGATGGGCTTCTGTTCGTCGATGAATCCCACGTCATGGTGCCACAGATATCCGCAATGTACCGGGGGGATCAGGCGCGCAAGGAGACGTTGATAGATTACGGGTTCCGCTTGCCTTCGTCTAAGAACAATCGCCCGTTGAACTTTGGTGAATTTGAGAAGGTCAAGCCTCAGACCATCTTTGTTTCCGCTACTCCGGGAGACTACGAGCTGAGGGTGTCGAAAGACAGGGTTGTCGAACAAGTTATCAGACCAACGGGACTGCTTGATCCCAAGGTTGAGGTGCGGAAAGCGGACGGATACATAGATGACCTGCTTGCCGAAATATCGAAGTGCGTGAAGAAGAAAAATCGCGTGCTCGTGACTACGCTGACGAAGGTCAGTGCAGAAGAGCTAACGGATTTCTTGACGGACAACGGGATTCGAGCGCGCTACATGCATTCGGACATAAAAGCGGAGGATCGTGTTGAGATCATCAATGGCCTGCGCGCAGGAGAGTTCGATGTTTTGATTGGGATTAGTCTTTTGCGCGAAGGGCTGGATATTCCAGAGGCATCATTGGTTGCTATTCTCGATGCAGACCGTGCAGGATTCTTGCGTTCGGCCCATGCTCTCATTCAGATGATAGGTCGAGTCGCTCGGAATGAAAACGGCAAGGCGATCTTGTACGCCGACGCGGTGACTCCGGCGATGAAACAGGCGATCGATGAAACCAATAGGCGCAGGCAGCTTCAAATTGCCTTTAACGAGGAAAATGGGATTTCTCCGGCCTCGTCTGTGCGAAAACTAGCAGGAGAAGAGACGAATACGGAGGAGCCCACCGTTCACTCCGAGGCTTTCTGCGAGAATTTGTCCGACCTTTGCGATCAGATCACTGCCAAGGAACAGCAGCTACTCGAATTTACCGATACCGGTGACGAGCAGCGCGTCGAAGATATTCGTCGTCAGTTGGATGGTTTGTACCGGCAATTCATTTACATCTAATCGTTTGCCGGCATAGGGTTGCATGGCCGACCGATCTGCACCTGGCGCAAGCGGGCAGACGGTCGGCTCATCATTCAACCGGAGGGGCGAGCCGCCAAGGCTCAGTGCCCCGCTTTCCAGGGCGTGTGCCTTTCAGTGTCTTGCGACGTGTCAGCGCAAAGCTGGCAACGATCCAACGGCGACCAGCATTTCATCAAATACCGCTCGAACCCTTCCCGGAATGGGGCCACGCTGAGGCCGATAGACGTACAACCCCCATGCCGGAGGTTCTTCGCTCTCCAACACTCGCACGAGCTTCCCGCTGGCAATGTAGGGGGCGGCCATGTAGTCCGCCAGTTGCGCGAACGCGATCCCGGCCAGCGCCGCTCCCATTTCCATGTCGGCATTGTCGGCGACGAGAGTGGGTGCGGCAGGTGTCCACTGGCGTCCCGCCTTGAAGTGCCAAGGCCAGGGACGGCCGGTATTGATATCCAAGGCCACGGTAGCTGGCAGGCTGCTTAGCGCATCGATGTTTTCAGGTACGCCCACTTTCTTGATCAGGCGCGGAGCGGCAACGATCGGAAGTTTCATGTCGGCTGCCTTGCGTGCGACGAAGCGGCTATCACGCATGAATCCGACCCTGATTCCGACGTCAATCCCTTCGTCAACCGTATTGCTGATGCGATCGGACAGGCGCACATCCAGCGTGATGTCGGGATGACGCGCGGCCACGCGCTCCAGTGCCGGCAGCACCGCTCTGGTGCCCAAGCTGTGCGGTGCGGTGATGCGAACCGTACCGGACAGGGATGCCTGCTGGTCGGAGCCAGGCGTTCGCCACAGATCCTCGAACCGCTCCAATGCCGGGCGCACCTGGTCTAACAGCCCTTCGCCGAAGGCGGTGATGCGCACCTGGCGCGTGCTTCGATGAAACAACACCTCGCCGTAGTGTTGCTCCAGTTGCTGGATGGCACGGGTGACACCTTGCGGAGAAGTCCCCAGCCGGACGGCTGCATCGCGAAAACTGCTGCTTTCGGCCGCCACCCGAAAGATGCGCAGTAGTTCCATTTCCTTGTTCATGACGCACGCCTCATGGTCGGTTTCGCCGCTCGTTAATTGTTCCAGATGGTGGAATTATAAAATCGCAACAATTCCATATACAAGGGAGGCGCGGTTGCCCAGACTGACAGCACCCCGGAATGCTCCGCTCCGAACAACCCAACAAGGAACGCGAATGAACGCTGCGACTCTCATCACTGCCTACTACGACGCCTTCAACCGCGGTGACCGCGAGGCCATGCTGTCAATGTTGACCGATGACGTCGCGCACGATTTGAACCAGGGCGCTCGTGAGGTCGGTCGCGAAGCCTTCCGCGCCTTCCTGCAGCGCATGGACCGCTGCTATGGCGAGCAACTCCGCGGGATCGTGGTGATGGTCAGCGCCGACGGCCTGCGCGCAGGCGCGGAGTACGTGGTGCATGGCGAATACAAGGTGACGGACGACGGGCTGCCGGACGCCCAGGGCCAGCGCTACGTGCTGCCGGGTGGCGCGTTCTTCGAGATCCGCGATGGCAAGATCGCTCGTGTCACCAACTACTACAACCTCGGCGACTGGATCGCACAGGTCGGAGGGGACGCCTGAAATGACCAGCGACGTGCAGGTGCTGGTTCGTCGTGGGCCGGACATTGCCGAATGGTTCGACACCGTGGCACATCTGCGGGCGAAGGTCTTCCGCAGCTTTCCATACCTGTACGAGGGCGACATCGAATACGAGAAGCACTACCTTTCCATGTACGCCCGTTCGGCAGACAGCCTGTTGGTGCTCGTGCTCGCTGATGACGTGGTTGTGGGTGCGTCCACGGGGTTGCCGCTCGGCGATACGGAGCCGGCCTTCCAGGTACCGTTCGCCGATCGAGGAATCCCGATGGAGGCAGTGTTTTACTGCGGCGAATCAGTCCTGCTCCCAGCCTTTCGGGGCCTTGGCCTGGGCCATCGCTTCTTTGACGAACGCGAAGCGCATGCCCGTTCGTTGGGCGGCATGCAGTGGACATCGTTCGCGTCGGTGGATCGAGCAGACGACGATCCCCGGCGTCCTTCCAACTACCGCAGTAATGATGCCTTCTGGACCCGTCGTGGCTACGTGCGACAGTCGGACATGAAGGTTACGCTGCCCTGGAAGGAGGTGGGTGAGCCGACCGAAACCGAGCAGACGCTCACGATGTGGCTGCACTCTCTGGAGAACGCGAAGTGAAAGTAGCAGTTGCGAAATATGCAGTGGGTAAGCCGACGGACTTCGAGGCATTTGCTGCGCGGCAGCGACTGGTTCTGGAGGAGGCGCGCCGTGGCGGAGCGGAACTGGCCGTGTTGCCCGAGTATCTATCCCTCGAACTGGCTGCAACGTTCAAGCCTAGCATCCGCCGTGATTTCAACGCCTCTCTGGCCGCGCTGCAGGCCTTGCAGCCTGCTTGGCTGGCACTGTATGCCGACCTGTCGCGCGAGTTGTGCATGACCATTCAGGCCGGTACGTTTTTGACCCAGGTTGGTTTGGACCGCTACCGCAACCGAGCTTGGTGGTTTGCGCCTGACGGTACACGCGACTACCAGGACAAACTGCAGTTGACGGGGTTCGAGAAGGACACCGGCGTCATCGAAGGTGGCGACGAACTCAAGGTGTTCGACCTGAACGGTGTGCGTGCCGGCATCGCTGTTTGCTATGACAGTGAGTTTCCATTGCCCGTGCGAGCCCAGAGAGAGGCGGGAGTGCGCCTGCTGCTGGTCCCGAGCTGTACCGACACCCAAGCAGGTGCAACCCGGGTCCGTGTGGGCTGCATGGCGCGGGCGCTGGAGAACCGAATGTTCATCGCGCAGGCCGTGACGACCGGAGCTGCTGACTGGAGTCCGGCGTTGGACACGAACACTGGCGAGGCCACGATCTATGCACCAATGGATCGTGGATTCCCGGATGATGGCATTCTCGCGACGACTTGCGGCACGCAGACATGGGCGATCGGTGATCTTGACGTTGAAGCACTCGAACGAAACCAGGAACAGGCCCAGGTTGCGGTCGATCGTGACTGGGACGGCCAGATGTTGCCTGCACTGCGGAAGGCTCGGTATTCGGGTCGTCAGGTCGCCTAGCCGGTCTCATCTTGTTAGCTTCAGTTCGATGAGTCGGCTTAGATAGGCCACGTCTATCTGCGCATAGATTTTTCCAGTTTGACCAGTTTTGAACTTGCCCCGATGCTGTCGATACATGCAAGAAATATTCATTAATTTGAATGTTTTGCGCTTCTTGGGAACAAATCTGTACTAGCCTGTAAGCGTGCTCGAAGAGCACAGATTTTGTGGCGAAGTTCGGCCGCATATACTATGGGGGAGTATTGTATAATGCGGCGGTGTACCCAAGTAGAGAGGTGTTCGATGCCACACAGCCCGGAAGAAAAGAAGCAAGCACTGACGCGCATCAGGCGCATCAAAGGTCAGGTAGCGACTCTTGAGCAAGCGCTTGATGCAGGTGCGGAATGTCCTGCAATTCTTCAGCAGCTTGCGGCCGTTCGTGGGGCAGTCAACGGATTGATGGCAACGGTTCTGGAGAGCTATCTGCGGGAAGAGTTTCCCAGTAGCGAAATCAGGAGCGATTCGCAGAACAAGTCCATTGACGAGACCATCTCTATCGTCCGCTCCTATCTGCGGTAGAGGCACCAGGGTGCCCTCGGTGAGGGCAAATTTAGTTAGCTAGTAAAGGAAGCGACATCATGAAATCACGTGCAGCAGTTGCCTTCGGGCCAGGAAAGCCGCTGGAAATCGTCGAGATCGACGTCGAGCCGCCGCGCAAGGGCGAGGTGCTCATCAAGATCACGAACACCGGCGTTTGCCATACCGACGCCTTCACCCTGTCGGGCGACGACCCCGAAGGTCTCTTCCCGGTCGTGCTGGGTCATGAAGGTGCGGGTATCGTCGTGGAGGTGGGTGAAGGTGTGACCAGCGTGAAGCCTGGCGATCACGTCATTCCCCTCTATACCGCCGAGTGCGGCGAGTGCCTGTTCTGCAAGTCCGGCAAGACCAACCTGTGTGTCGCGGTTCGTGCAACCCAGGGTAAGGGGCTGATGCCCGATGGTACGACTCGCTTCTCGTACAACGGTCAGCCGCTTTACCACTACATGGGCTGCTCGACCTTCAGCGAATACACGGTCGTCGCCGAAGTCTCGCTGGCCAAGATCAACCCGGACGCCAATCCCGAGCACGTCTGCCTGCTGGGCTGCGGCGTGACCACCGGCATCGGCGCCGTGCACAACACGGCCAAAGTGCAGCCGGGCGACTCGGTGGCCATCTTCGGCCTCGGCGGCATCGGTCTCGCCGCGATTCAGGGTGCACGCCAGGCCAAAGCGGGCCGCATCATCGCCATCGATACCAATCCGGCGAAGTTCGAGCTGGCTCGTACCTTCGGCGCGACCGAATGCCTCAATCCGAAGGACTTCGACAAGCCGATTCACGAGGTTCTCATCGAGATGACCGGCTGGGGTGTCGATCACACCTTCGAGTGCATCGGCAACGTCAACGTGATGCGTTCGGCTCTGGAAGCTGCCCATCGTGGCTGGGGCCAGTCGATCGTCATCGGTGTCGCCGGTGCCGGCAAGGAAATCTCGACCCGTCCGTTCCAGTTGGTCACCGGCCGGACTTGGAAGGGCTCTGCTTTCGGCGGGGTCAAGGGGCGTACCCAACTTCCGGGCATGGTGGAAGACGCAATGAAAGGCGAGATCGATCTCGCCCCGTTCGTCACCCACACCATGGGTCTCGACGAGATCAACCACGCCTTCGACCTGATGCATGAAGGCAAGTCGATTCGCACGGTGATCCACTACTGATCACCCACTATCCATTCAACACCAACCATCAAGGAAACTAACCATGTCCACTCCTGTCATTTCCGGCGACGGCATCTTCTCGCACGTCTTCATCGGCGCCGCCGACGTCCAGAAGTCGGCCGCGTTCTACGACGCCGCCCTGGGTGCTCTCGGCATCAAGAACCTCGGTCCTTTCGGCAACGGATGGGTGCTTTTCGGTCGCGAAAAGCCGGCTTTCATCATCGCCCGTCCGGGCAATGGTGAAGCGCCTTCGAGCAACGGCGTGACGGTCGGCTTTGCGGCCGCCACTCCCGCCGAAGTGGATGCCTTCCACGCCGCCGGCCTTGCCGCAGGCGGCACCGACGAGGGCCAGCCTGGCCCGCGTGGCCACCTGCCGGGTGCCTATGCGGCCTACCTGCGTGATCCGGCGGGCAACAAGGTCTGCTCGTACACCTTCGTCTGAAAGCTAGGAAGCTGAGGGCGTTCTGAAAGGGCCAGCACAAGCCTCTACACGGCGAGCCTATTAGACGGACCGTGTAGAGCGGTGTCTGCTCATGAAGATCGGCCCGCAGCCATGTGCGAAACGCATGGCTGCGGGCATTTGCTTTGAAGCGTGTTTTTCAACCAAGAAGAAATGAGGTCGTTATGAAAGAGCCGGCCAACATAAATACGACGACCGTACAACCCACCCCGACCGCCACCGTGTACGGCATGCCGGCCTACACCGATCGTGCTGCCGCCGTGGGTGAAGTGCATGCGCGCCCGCATCTGTTGATTCAGGCCCCGCGCGGCATATTGCAGCTCGCTTTCATGACCGAAGGCGACCAGGCCAAGGATCAGATGGCGATGAGCGAGTTGTCTCATCGCTTCGGCGTTGCCGAACCCGACCATGCTACGCCGCTTCACGGCGTGACATGGGACGAAGGAGACCTGCACTGTGAAAAGCACACCGAGTTCTCGACGTATCTCTGGTGCGCTTCGCTGGATTCCGAGACGGGAGAGCCGTGCGGCGAAAACCCGTTCAGGCATGGATTTGTGCCTCCCGGCCCGGTCGTATCCGGCATCCGTTTGAGACTTCTTCCGTGGACGCCGGAAACGGAGAAGGAGGCCGATCGCTTCGATCCTGCCAGCCTGTGCTACTCGCTGGTGGAGAACGGCTCTGCCGCCATTCTGACCGACTTCCGACAGGATGAGGATGGCCTGACGCAGATCCTCGTCCTGGCCCGCGATTTGACCCCGGCGCGGGCGGGTGCGCTGGCTCAACGTCTGCTGGAGATCGAGACCTACCGTACCTTGGCGTTGCTGTCCCTGCCGTTGACACGATCGATGACGTCGGAGCTGCGACGCATGGAGTCGCGCCTTGCGGCGATCACCGACGAGATGTGTACGAGCTTGGTGGAACGGCGCGACAGCGACGTGCTGCTGTCCGAATTGACCGGCCTGGCTGCCGAGCTGGAAGCTGGAGTTGCGGCGAATCTCTATCGCTTCGGTGCCAGCCGTGCCTACTACGAGATCGTCGAGGAAAGGCTGGCAGCGCTTTCGGAAGAGGCCGTATCCGGGTACTGCACCTGGGCGGATTTCCTGCAGCGCCGCATCGCTCCAGCCATGCGGACATGCCAATCCGTAAAGGAGCGCCAGGCCAAGCTCTCAGACAAGCTGACCCGGGCCATCGCGTTGCTGCGTTCCTGGATCGACGTTGAGCTTGAACGCCAGAACCGCGATCTGCTGGCGTCGATGAACAACCGGGCCAAGATGCAATTGCGCCTTCAGCAGACCGTCGAAGGCCTGTCGGTCGCGGCAATTTCTTATTACGTCGTGAGTCTTCTCGGCTACTTGCTCAAGGGCATTCCGATGGTTCACGACAGCGTGGCGCCGGTGATGGCGGTTCTGGTGCCTGCGGTGATGCTGACGATCTGGTGGATCGTGCGCAGGATCAGGCATGCCCACGGCGACACGGTGGCGGAAGAGAAATCTTCCTGACGAGCTGCCGTCTTGGCGCGCGAGAGCTGCGCCGTTCCTTTGAACATAGGAGAACTACATGGAACGCATCGAACATCACGCCAGCTTTGATGGTTGGCAGGACGTTTATCAGCATGAATCGACGACGCTCGGTTGCACGATGAAGGTCGGCGTCTATCTGCCTCCGCAGGCGCAGCACGGCAAAGTGCCGGTGCTGTACTGGCTTTCGGGCCTGACCTGCACCGAGCAGAACTTCATCACCAAGTCCGCCGTCCAGCGCTACGCGGCCGAACATGGCATTGCCGTCGTCGCGCCCGATAGCAGCGCTCGCGGCGAAGGCGTTGCCGACGATCCTGCCTATGACCTCGGACAGGGCGCGGGGTTCTACGTCAATGCCACACAGGAACCCTGGGCTGCGAATCATCGGATGTACGACTACGTCGTGCAGGAACTGCCGGCGCTGATCGAGGCCCACTTTCCCGTGACAGCGGAGCGGAGCATCAGCGGCCATTCCATGGGAGGACACGGTGCTCTGGTCATCGCCCTGCGCAACCCGGGCCGTTATCGAAGCGTCTCGGCCTTCTCGCCCATCGTCGCCCCCACCCAGGTTCCCTGGGGGCACAAGGCCTTCGAGGCGTACCTGGGCAGCGATCGGGAGGTGTGGAAACAGTACGACACCGTGGAGCTGATTCGCACCGTGCAGGAGCGTTTGCCGTTGCTGGTGGACCAGGGCTTGGGCGACGAGTTCCTGGAGAGCCAGCTTCAGCCCGACCTGCTGCGCAAGGCCTGCGACGAGACGGGGCACCCGCTCACGTTGAATCTGCGCCCAGGCTACGACCACAGCTACTACTTCATTGCCAGTTTCATTGGCGAGCATATGGCACACCACGCATCGGCGCTGAAACGCTGAGAGAGAGGAGATCAGGTCATGACAAAGACCTCCAAAAACCGACATCACGTCGTCATTATCGGAGCGGGCTTCGGCGGGATCGAGGTTGCCAACCAGCTTGCTGGTGCCGAGGTCGATGTGACGATCATCGATCGGCGCAATCATCACCTGTTCCAACCCTTGCTTTACCAGGTTGCAGGGGCGTCACTTTCGACATCCGAGATCGCCTGGCCTATTCGCTATCTCTTCCGAAATCGCCCGGAAGTGAACACCTTGATGGCGGAAGTGGAAGGTATCGACCAGGACGCGCGTCAGGTCATTCTCAACAATGGATTGCGGCAAACCTACGACACGCTCGTGCTCGCGACAGGCGCTACCCATGCCTACTTCGGACACGACGAATGGGGGGCTTTCGCGCCGGGGTTGAAGACGCTGGAAGATGCCACGACCATTCGGGGCCGAATCCTCGCGGCTTTCGAGGAGGCTGAGCGCACGAGCGATCCTCAGCAGCGTGCCGCGCTGCAGACGTTCGTCATCATCGGTGGTGGTCCCACCGGGGTTGAATTGGCCGGAACCATCGCCGAGCTTGCACGAGACACGCTGGCGCGTGACTTTCGCTCGATCGACCCGAGCACGTCGCGGGTTGTACTGATCGAGGCTGGCCCGCGTCTGTTGTCCGTCTTTCCAGAGGATCTTTCGGCCTATACGCGCCAGGCGCTCGAAAAGCTCGGCGTCGAGGTCGTGCTGGGTACGCCGGTCACCGAATGCTCGGCCGATGGCGTGGTGTACGGTGGCAAGCCCCTTTCGGCCAAGACCATCGTCTGGGCCGCCGGAGTCCAGGCGTCTCCCGCGGCTCGCTGGCTGGGCGCTGCGTCTGATCGTGCGGGTCGGGTGGTCGTTGGCCCTGACCTGACGGTGGCCGGTCGGCCGGAGGTCTTCGCCATCGGCGATACAGCCTCGTGCACCATGGCCGATGGGAAGCCCGTGCCGGGCATCGCCCCGGCCGCCAAACAGCAAGGGAAGTACGTCGCCAACCTCATTGGACGGCGTTTGAAGGGCAAGCCCGCTGACGGACCTTTCAAATACCGGCATCAGGGGAACCTGGCCACCATCGGCCGCAGCCTGGCGGTGATTGACATGGGGCGGGTGAAGCTGCGTGGTGCCTTTGCGTGGTGGATCTGGAAGCTGGCGCACATCTACTTTCTGATCGGTACGCGAAATCGTCTCAGCGTCGCTTTGAGCTGGGTATGGAACCACAGCATCGGCTACCGCGGCTCTCGCATCATCATGCATGCGATTAGCGACAAAGAGCCCGCGGCGTTGGACAAATCCGGCTCCCTGGATTGAGGTGCCAACGTTATCGGAACGTCAACTATCAGAAATGCCAGGGAGAGGAACTTGACCGATCTATTCACGACAAAGCCCAAGCCTCCCTTGGCCGAACTCCTGCGGCCCAAGACGCTGGATGAATTCGTCGGGCAACGGCACTTGCTCGGCCCCGGCAAGCCGCTTCGTCTCGCGTTCGAGGCGGGCAAGTTGCACTCGTTCATCCTCTGGGGGCCGCCAGGCGTGGGCAAGACCACCCTGGGGCGCCTGGCCGCCAGTGCGACCGACAGCCGATTCATCGCCATCTCGGCCGTGCTTGCCGGGGTGAAGGACATCCGGCAAGCCATCGACGAGGCCCAGGCAGAACTGGACAACCATGGTCGATCGACGGTGCTTTTCGTCGATGAGATCCATCGCTTCAACAAGGCGCAGCAGGATGCCCTACTGCCCCATGTCGAGTCGGGGCTCCTGACCCTGGTGGGGGGGACGACCGAGCATCCGGGGCTGGCGGTCAATTCCGCGCTGCTCTCGCGCGCGCAGGTCTATACCCTCGAACCGCTGTCCGGCGACGAACTGAACCAGCTCTACGAACGCGCACTGCCGCATCTCCAGGGCGTCACGTTGGACGCGGACGCGCTGGATCTGCTCAAGGGCTTTGCCGATGGCGATGGCAGGCGCTTCCTCAATCTGCTTGAGCAGGTGACGAATGCTGCGTCGGGCGCGGGCAAGGCCGTGGTCGATGGCGAGTTTGCCAAACTGTCCACCAGCCCATCACTGCGCAGGTTCGACAAGGGCGGCGACGAGTTCTACTGGCAGCTCTCCGCCTTCCACAAGTCGCTGCGGGGCTCCGACCCCGACGCGGCCCTGTACTGGCTGGCCCGCATCCTCGACGGCAGCGGCGACGTCAGCCAGGTGACGCGCCGCATGATCGTGGTGGCCAGCGAAGACATCGGCAATGCCGACCCGCAGGCGCTGCAACTGGCGCTCAATGCCGCGCTGGCTTATGAGAGGCTGGGTTCCCCCGAAGGCGAAATACCGATTGCCCACGCGGCGACCTACCTTGCTGCCGCCCCCAAGTCGAACGCTGCCTATGCCGCCTGGAACAAGGCGAAGGCCTTCGTCAAGAACAACGGCTCCCTGCCTGTGCCTCTCCATCTTCGCAATGCGCCGACGAAGCTGATGCAGCAGATGGGGTATCACGAAGGCTACCGCTACGCCCATGACGAGCCCAACGGCTATGCCGCTGGGCAAAGCTACTTTCCCGAGGGCGTGGCGCGGCCGGGCTGGTATCAGCCAACGGACAGAGGTGTTGAGCGCAGGCTGGGAGAAAGGCTTACTTGGCTGCGCTCGCTGGATGATGGGACGCTGCCAGAGGCGGACGCCTGACTGGTCGTCTCCGAAACCGGCTCATCGCGACTTCACGAACTACAGGAACAGGATAAGAACATGTCAGCCACTTCTTTCGGTGCATCCTCGGCGAAGATCAGCCGGGGACGCGTTGCCCGCTATCTGCGCACGGAGTCTGGTGCTGCGGTGCTGCTGGTGATCGTCACGGTCGTGGCGCTGGCGTGGGCGAACTCGCCGCTATCCGATGCCTATTTCGAGTTGTGGCACCTGGACGTCGGGTTTGACTTCGGGCCGCTGGGCCTGCACATGGACCTGCATCACTGGGTCAACGACGGCCTGATGGTGGTCTTCTTCTTCCTGATCGGCCTGGAGGTGCGTCAGGAGTTCGCCCACGGATCGCTCCGGGATCGCAGCCGTGCCCGTCTCGCTCTGATCGCGGGGGTCGCGGGTGTCGTGCTTCCCGCGCTGGTGTATGTCCTGATCGTGGGGCTGGCCGGAAGTGAGGGCCTGCACGGGTGGGGGGCGGTGGTCGGCACCGATACGGCATTCATGCTGGGCACCCTGGCGATCGTCGGCCCGCGGCTATCCGGTCAGTTGCGCGTGTTCCTGCTCACCCTGACCGTGGTCGATGACTTCCTCGCCGTGTCCATCATCGGCATCGTCTATAGCGATGAGATTCGGATCGTCCCGTTGTTGATCGCCCTCGCCAGTCTCGTTGCGTTGTGGCGGCTAGGGCGCACCCGCCAGTGGCGGGCAATGCCGTATGTGCTGATCGTGATCGTGCTGTGGCTCGCAACCGTGTACTCCGGCATCCATGCCTCTCTCGCCGGGATGGCCGCGGGGCTGCTGATCCCCGCCTACGCGACGCAACGTCACAAGGTCGTCGCGGCAAAACAACTGTTCCGCGACTTCTGGCAGTCTCCGAGTGCCGCATCGGCCCGCGCGGTGGACTGCGGGCTGTCCCGGGGTATCTCGGTGAACGAGCGATTGCACGAGTTCCTGCGGCTGCCGACGGCGCTGCTGATCGTGCCGGTGTTCGCCTTGGCGAACGCCGGAGTGGACGTGCGTGGCGGGCTGCTCGCCGAGGCCTTCGGCTCGCCAGTCACGTGGGGCGTCATCGCAGGGCTCGTGCTCGGCAAGCTCCTGGGCATCGGGCTCATCACTCTCATCGCCGTCCGTCTCGGCCTGGGCCGGCTGCCCGAGGGCGTCGGGGTGGGCAGCGTGTTCGGTGGTGCGGCACTGTCCGGGATCGGGTTCACCGTGTCGCTGCTGATCATCGGGCTCGCGTTCGGCACGACCTCCGACTTGGGCCGCCAGGCGACGGTCGGCGTGCTCGTGTCGATGGTGTTCGCCACGTTGCTCGGGTGGCTGATCTTCAAGGTCGCCGCCCAGCGGTGGGGTGAGAAGACCGCTGACCTGCCGATGGTGCTTGAGCCACCGGTCGATCCGGAGATCGATCACATCCGCGGGCCGGAGGACGCCCAGCTCACACTCGTCGAGTACGTGGACTTCGAGTGCGCGTACTGTGCGCACGCCACCGGTTCGTGGGACGATCTGCGCGCCCACTTCGGGGACGACCTGCGGTATGTGGTGCGCCATCTGCCGCACCACCCGCACGGGCCGATTGCCGCGCGGGCGTCCGAGGCAGCGGCGAACCAGGGGATGTTCTGGCCGTGGCTGGACTTCGTGTTCACCCGTCAGCATGCGCTGGAGCGCGAGCATCTGATCGGCTACGCCGCCGAGCTTGGGCTCGACGTCGAACGGTTCATCGCGGATCTCGACAGCACCGCGGTGATCGAGCGTGTCGAGCGCGACCTCGCCAGTGCCGTCGCCAGCGGTGCGCACGCCACGCCGACGTTCTTCGTCGAGGGTCGTCGTCTGCGCGGCAGCTACGACGCCCGCACTGTCACCGCGGCGCTCGAAGCCAGTCGCCGCGGCCCCCGAACTCAGGAAGTCCCGTCCTGAGCGGGACGAACTACAGGATAAGAACATGCCAAACAATTCTTTCGGTGAATCCTCTTGTACCGCTGCGGCCAGCGGCATGGTGGAAGTGCGCGGCGCGCGCGAGAACAACCTCAAAGAGGTGGACGTTTCCATCCCGCGTAACGCGCTGGTGGTGTTCTCCGGCGTTTCCGGCTCCGGCAAGTCCTCGCTGGCCTTCGGCACCATCTACGCCGAGGCGCAGCGGCGCTACTTCGAGTCGGTGGCCCCCTATGCGCGGCGCCTGATCGACCAGGCCGGCGTGCCGGACGTCGATGCGATCGACGGCCTGCCGCCGGCGGTGGCGTTGCAACAGCAGCGGGGCTCCAGCAACGCGCGTTCCTCCGTGGGCAGTGTGACCACCCTGTCCAGCCTGGTGCGGATGATGTATTCGCGCGCCGGCGCCTACCCAGCCAACCAGCCGATGCTGTACGCCGAGGATTTTTCGCCCAACACGCCGCAGGGAGCGTGCCCGACCTGCCACGGCCTGGGCCATGTGTACGAGGTGACCGAGGCCATCATGGTGCCCGATCCCTCCCTGAGCATCCGCGAGCGGGCGATCGCCTCCTGGCCCCCCGCCTGGCAAGGCCAGAACCTGCGCGACATCCTGGTCAGCATGGGCTACGACGTTGACCGACCGTGGAAGGACCTGCCGAAGAAGGACCGCGACTGGATTCTGTTCACCGAGGAAACACCGACAGTGCCGGTGTACGCCGGCTTCACGCCCGCCGAGACCCGCACGGCGCTCAAGCGCAAGATGGAGCCGAGCTACATGGGCACCTTCACCGGCGCCCGGCGGTATGTGCTGCACACCTTTGCCAATACCCAAAGCGCACTGATGAGAAAGCGCGTGTCCCGGTTCATGGAGGGCAAGCCGTGCCCCACCTGCCACGGCAAGCGGCTCAAGCCCGAGGCGCTGTCGGTCACCTTCGCCGGCGTGGACATCGGCGCGTTCATGCAGATGCCGCTGGACCAGTTGGCGGCCTTGCTCGAACCCATTGCCCAGGGCGATTTCCGCGCCCATGCAGCGGGGGCGGCTACGGACAAGGAAGCGACCCGACGCGACCGTGCCGAACGCGCGGCCTCCGGCCGTGCCGTCCATGCGGTATCGCCCGACGTGCGCCGCACCTCCGCGCTGTCGGAAGAAAAGCGCCTCGCCGCGCAGCGCCTGGCCGGCGGTGTGATGGCGCGCCTGCGTCAACTGCGTGGGCTGGGCCTGGGTTACCTGACGCTGGACCGGGCCACGCCGACGCTTTCGGCCGGCGAGTTGCAGCGCCTGCGGCTGGCCACGCAATTGAGTTCCCTGCTGTTCGGTGTTGTGTACGTGCTCGACGAGCCCTCGGCGGGGTTGCACCCCTCCGACAGCCAGGCGCTGTACGACGCGCTCGACCGGCTGCGTGACGCGGGCAACTCGGTGTTCGTGGTCGAGCACGACCTGGACCTGATGCGCCGCGCGCAATGGCTGGTGGATGTGGGGCCGGATGCCGGGGAGCGTGGCGGCCGCGTGCTCTACAGCGGCGAGCCGGACGGCCTGCGCAAGATTGCCGAATCGCGCACCGCCCGCTATCTGTTCGACGAAATCGCCGCGCCGGGAAGCCGGGCACGCGAAGCGACCGGCTGGCTGGAGCTGCAGGGCATCCATCGTCACAACCTGCATGGCGTGGACGCACGCATTCCGCTGGGCGTGCTGACGGCCGTCACCGGCATCTCCGGCTCGGGCAAGTCCAGCCTCGTCGCGCAGGCGCTGCCGGAGCTGGTGCTACTGCACCTGGGCCACGAGCCCGAGGACGACGCGGCCGAAAGCGCCACCAGCGAAGGGCCGGCAGTGATCGAAGCGACTGGCGGTCATCTGGCGGGCGACGTGGACGCCATACAGCGCCTGGTGCAGGTGGACCAGAAGCCGATCGGGCGCACGCCCCGGTCCAACCTGGCCACCTACACCGGCCTGTTCGACCACGTGCGCAAGCTGTTCGCCGCCACGCCCGATGCGCGACGCCGCCGCTATGACGCCGGGCGCTTCTCGTTCAACGTGGCTAAGGGGCGTTGCGAGACCTGCGAGGGCGAGGGCTTCGTCAGTGTGGAGTTGCTGTTCATGCCCAGCGTGTACGCCCCGTGTCCGACGTGCCATGGCGCACGCTACAACGAGGCCACGCTGAAGGTGCAATGGAACGGGCGCAACATCGCCGAGGTGCTGCAGATGACCGTGGACGAAGCCAGCGAATTCTTTGCGGGTGAAGACGCCGTGGCCCGGCCCCTGCAATTGCTGCGCGATATCGGATTGGGCTATCTGCGCCTGGGGCAACCGGCCACGGAACTTTCCGGTGGCGAGGCGCAGCGCATCAAGCTGGCGACCGAGCTTCAGCGCAGCCAGCGCGGCCGAAGCCTGTACGTGCTCGACGAGCCAACCACCGGGCTGCATGCGTCCGATGCCGACCGGCTGCTGGTGCAGTTGCAGCGCCTGGTCGATGCCGGCAACACCGTGGTGATGATCGAGCACGATATGCGCGCGGTGGCTCAGGCCGATTGGGTGATCGACGTGGGGCCTGGTGCAGGCGCTGCCGGCGGCAGCATCGTGGTGGCGGGCTCCCCTCAGCAGGTGGCCCGAACGTCTGGCAGCCGAACCGCTCCGTTCCTTGCGCAGGAGTTGGCGCGGGCCGAGTAGCTCAGTTCGCCAAATGTTGCCAGCTTTCGCGGGGTATTGATCGTCGCCAAACGACGGTGGCGATCAATGCCCGAATCGCGTCATCCTTCCTGAGTCAGAGCAAGATAGGGATTGTTGGGCGGTATTTCGGGGAATGCCAAGGACCCATCTTCAAGGAGGTAGCCATGCAGTCGGCGGGACTTCCTCGGGCCCGTGACTTCACAGGTCCAAATGTTCAGGCCATTGGGGTGCTTGCGATGTAGCTGCAGCTTCTCGAAGCGCTTCTGCACCCACTGCCAATCCTGTTGATTCTCCTGCTTGGCGAGCGCGGCCACTTCGGGATGCTCCTGCGCATAGCGTTGGAACACACCCGGGCTGACCAGGTAGGCCGTGTCATTCACCGTATGCACGAGCGCCTTCGCGTCGTTGATGATGAGCCGTCGTGAGGTGATTCCCTGCTTCAGCCAAACCATGAACTGTTCCGTGGATGGCTTCGTTGCCGATGACCCAGGCGTAGGCGCGGGTACAGGTGATGGAATGGACGTCGCGGCTGTTGCTGGCGCGGGAGGGTGGAGGAACTCTTCGGCATCCTGTCCAACGCCGGCCGACTCACCTAAGCCCACCATCGCGAGCAAGTCCTCCATGACGTCGGGCACGGGCTGGGCCGCGGGCGGTGAAACGATGGTGGTGCTGTCGTCCTCCCAAATTGGAGGCTCTTGACCTCCCTGCGCTGGGTTCACCGAGACGGTTGGCACGGGAGCCGACATGCTGGCGTCGTTTTCTGCGGGCGTCGCGTCGATCTCTACCGTGCCTGCGAAAGGTGCTGGTCGCTCGCCAGACTCCCAGATCAGCGCGGGAGCGAGACGCAACAGGGTGAACGAATGGGACCAGCCGGTCGTGCTGGTGACGGTCGCGCGCCAGACCGCTTTGCCGTCCGAGGTGGGCTGGAGCATGCCGTGGTCCTGCAGCACGTTGAACACGGCGGTGTTGTTCGCAGGAATGCCATCGATCCCCTGAGACAGGAGGTGTGCGCGCAGTTTGTCCGAGACCGTCTTGCTCACCAGCCACAAACCATCCTCGGTGAGCCAGCCATCGGAGGCTTCCGGCTGGTTCAGCTTCAACTGTTCCTTGAGCAGGTAGCGCAACCCGTCCAGCAGCTTGCGTTGCAGTGCGTGCTTAGGCGCGGCCATGGCGCGCGCCGGATCGCCGCCCAGCTCCTGGGCCACCGACGCCCGGTCTGCTTGCACGACGAGTTCCCCCAGTACACCGGCATGTTCGTACTGACCGGCCAGCACATAGAGCAGCGGTGCCCAGAGAGCCGGATAGTCGCTGAGCCAGTCCAGGACGTGGCGGTCGAGCAGTTGGCGATAGAGCAAGCCTGTTGCGGCGCTGTGCAGGCGGTATTCGCGGTCGTCACGGTAGCGAAATCGGTACGCCTGGTGCAGCGGGCCATGCCACGGATGCCAAGTACTGCCGTCGGCCAGTTCGACGTGTAGATCGACGGCGATCTTGCCAATATCGTGGAGCAGCGCAGCATAGGCGACGGCGGCGGTCCAGGCTTCGGACTGCGCCGCCTGGTCTTCGGGACTGGCACCGATGGGCAGCAGATGGGACTGCCGCAGTTTCAGGCTGTAGGCCACGATCTCCAGGCCGTGGTCGAGCATGCCGCCCGGATAGGCATGGTGATGCGCTTCGGAGGCCGGAAAGGCTTGGACCAGTTCGGCGTAGCGTTCCAGGGGCGTGCGGTACAGGGTGACGAATTGCCGGTGTGAGAGCGACGTGCGCTGCCAGATGTGCTCCAGCAGCTTCTGCCGGCGTGGGGTGGCCAGCAGCGATGCGGCCGACTCAGGACGCAGCAGCCCTTTCGGGAGGTCGGTGACGGGTGATGGCGTCGGTGCGGCAGCGACCGGGGGCCGTTTTCGCTGGAACAGGGAGAGCATGTGAGGTGTCCTAATGACGGGCCGACCGGGAGGCCTTTTGGCCTTTTCGAGGTAGGGCCTTTCCCCTTGCACCCCATTCCCTTGCCATTTCGACCCTTTGGCCTTTAACCGTTTCGGTATAGCGGGGCCTGGATCGCGGCTCCACCGTCAATGTGGAACCCGCTCGAATGCATTGGACGGCGACCAGGCGCTGGCCTCGGTCTATGCTGCGAAGGCGCTGCTTCCGCCGGGTAGGTTGCTTTCTAGGCGTCAAAGTTGACAAACGCGACAAAGGCGACTAGAGTGAAACCTGTCTCAAACCTACTTGGGAGATGACCATGCCCACTGCCATTGAATTCATTGCCGACCGTCTGCCGCGCGTCACGGTGGAAGATGTACGCCGCTTCGCGGATACCGTCGAAATCCGGGATGCCACGGCTTTCGCGGCCGAGTTGCAGGCGTTCGTCCACGAGCGCGTGGAAGCGGTAACACTGCCCGCCAACTTGCAGGGGGAGACCGTTGGGCAGGCCCTTGCACGCAAGGCGGCCGCGCTGCGCGCCGACACGCGCTGGGCACCGAATGAAACCGACGTCCAGCGAGGCCGTGCGGTGCTACTGGAAACCTTCAACCAGCCGCACAACCTGCCGCCCGCGGAGTTCGCCAAGCTGGCGGACAAGTCGCGCCAGCAGATCTACAAGGACATCCTCGCGCGTCGGCTGCTGGCGCTGAACGTGGGGCCGCGCGGTCAGAAGCTGCCCGACTGGCAGCTCGACCCGGTAAAGCAGCAGTTGACCCAAACCGTGCTTCAGGAGGTCGAGGGTATCGATCACTGGACGATCTACCGCGCACTGTCCGAACCGCTCGAAGGCTTGGGCGGTCGCTCGCCGGTGGATGCGGTGACGCATGGCACGATCGACGCCGTGGCCGAGGCCGTGTTTAACGTGCTGGGCGTTCAGGTGCATTGAAGCGAGACTGCCATGAACCACGAGCTGCCTTCTTTTCTGATCGATGCCGGTGAACTGCTCCAGCATGTGAGCCGCGTCGTCTATCGGGGCAGCCCGCTGTACTATGGTCGCAGCAGCACCAATCGCTACGACGACCCGGCCCGAGCCTACGGCGTGCTCTACCTGGGGCGCGACCTGCCCACGGCGTTGATGGAGTCGGTGTTTCACAAGCATCAGTGGCTTGATGACGCGAAGCGCTCGATCGCATTGAAAGAAGTCCAGGGCAGGATGGTGCGCGCTGTAGGGGTGGTGGCCGACGTGCTTCTGGCCGATCTCACGGCACCGAGCGTCATGGCGGGCTACTTTGGCCTGAACCTGGAGCAGTTGGCCAGCCGCGACTACACGCACACGCAGCAGGTGTCCGCTCAGGTGCATGCGATGGTCGGCGACGACGGCCAACCTCTGTTCGACGGAGTGCTCTATCCGTCGCGCAACAACTATCCCGCCAAGAGCATCGCCCTGTTCGAGCGTGCGGGAGCGAAGGTCAGCGTCATCGAGGACATCGATCTGGTTGACCATGTGGATTGGCCGCGTTTCGTTGCCACCTACCGCATCGGCGTGGAACCCGACCCGGGCCCGGTGGAACCGGATGACGAAGCGTCCTGAAGCAGCGAGAAAACACATTGAAGCCTGAAACGGAATGAAGTGGAGCACCCTGGAATAGACATCCCTCAGTAGCAGGAGACGACCATGAACACCACAACTCGTACCAGCACCGCAGAACGTATCGGCCGCGCATTTGGCCGTGTATGGCGTGCCTATGCGCGTGGCGAACGGCGGGTATCGAATTGGTTGATGGTCAAAGGGGTGCCTTCGGTTGGTGCCACAGTGCTGCTGTGGGCGGTCAAGCTGGCTGTGCTGGGCGCGCTGCTCTACGTCGCCTTCTGGTTCGCACTCGTGTTGTTGGGAGTCGTGGTGGCGGGATGGGCTGCTGCTGCCAATACCTCGGATGAAGACGAGTGGCCTTTCACCGACCTCACCGAACTGCGCAAGACGCCGGGCTACGATCCCAACCTGTACAACGATACGTCGCACGAGTTGTACACCGACGACTGACCGGCGCCGCGCTACTTCAGCTTACCTCCGGTAAGGGCCCCAGCGCCCTTACCGCCTGCTTGGCCGGCACTCTTGCTGCCATCCGAAAGCCCTTGGATGACGTGTCCAGCCCGAATCCCAACCCAAGTAAGGCTCGCAAGCCAAAAACCCGGCAAGACCAGGAACATCGTGCCCATGACGAACATCAGGAGCAGGTCGCCAAAGGCATTGTTCAACCCCACCAGCGGATCGAAGTTAGTGTGCGGCCGGTTCCAGCCGAAGCCCCACCCATAGAGCGCATCGAGGATGGTGCTGTCGATCCAGCGAGCGAGTTGGAACCAGAAATCGGTGAAGAACAGCGCGAACTGCACGACGCTGACGGTGACGACCGTCTTCAGGTCATAGGTGCCGACGACCAGCACGAGCGGGATGCAGATGACCAGCGCCATCTTGAGCAAGGCAAGCACCATGGGCAGCGCCTGGCGCACCACGTCCATGGCAGGGAATGCGGCAAGTGCCCCGACCGCCATTCCTACGTCCCCCGTGGCCCGCGTCACGATGTTCGGCAGGGTCTTGTCGATCTGGCCGCCGTAGTCGGTATAGACCGAACCCTGGTTGAGCTTCTGCTGTCGCGGTGACGCGATGGTACGGACCACCGAATCGTCCACCTCGGTACGGCTGAGGAACCCGGCCCAGCCCGCCAAGCGATTCAACAGGCTGGGGTCCACCTGGCTCAGCAGCCGTGCTCGCAGGCCGTTGCTGCCATCGGCCCACCACTGCCTGCAAGTCGGGTAGCCGCCGCCACTGGCCACCTGCGCAAGCCCTGCGTCGCGAGTGTCGTCATAGGGCCATGACTCGCGCGCCGTGCTGGAGCGGTAGCTGTCGTAGTAGCCGCCGGTGTCCGTGAAAAACCTCGAACCGATCCATGTCACGTCGTTCATTTGAGCTTCGTCCAGCTCCGGTCGCGCCATGAACAATTTAGCGCGTGCTGGCCCGTAGCAGTCGTGTGTGAAATCGGCCACTTCCTGAGCCAGCACCGGGTCGTTGATGCGGGTAGCGTCGATCTCCATGCGCATCTGTCGCAGGTCTGTTCCGCACGGGATCGCTGCCACCGAGGCACTGGTGACGGCGCGCGAGAGCGCGTGCATGAATGCCCACCAGACCGGCACCTTGGCACTCTGGTTGTTGATGGTGCTGAAGGACTGGGACCAGCCGGTATCCGTGGGCTGCGGCACGCTGACCTGGCATTGAGCCGAGCGCGAGCTGTCGTACTGAATGGTGTTGAGGTCCACGTCGATGAAGGGGATGCCGGCGAACATCACGACCACGATGGCGACGAACACCCGGTTCTCAATGCGTGCGGCCGAGAGCACGCCCTTATTGCCTTCGTCTGCACCCTCCCCACGGGCCTTGAGCCATTCCTGCACGATGATCGCCACGAAGGGCAGTGCGAATACCCCGCTGGATACCAGTACCGCCCAGATGCCGTTGTTGACGATCCAGGAAACCAGGGTCAGGTAGTACTCCAGGTAGTCGGTCGCGAAAAGCGTCATGGCTCGGATCTCCCCTCAGCCCTGCATCAACAGGCTGGCTTCAAGCGCCACGATGGCAACGACGCCGGCGATCTCGCTGCGCACCAGGCGGCGCCGCGCTTGCGCGTCGTCCTCGCGCGCCAGCAGTCGGCGACGCATCCAGACCCAGCCGTAGGCCGTCGCGCCGTACAGGCACAGCCGCCAGACCAGGAAGTAGCCCGCTGCTGCCGCCAGCCAACGCTCCCAGCCTGCGACGCTTCCGACGAGGTAGATGCCAACGATGTTGGCGCACACGGCGACGGCCGCGAGTACCACCGTCCACAGCAGCGCCTTTGCTGCGCGCCGGCTGAACAGCCAGCGCGGGCGCAGCCAGGCCGCACGCATCGGGCTCATGGCCGGCCTCCCGGATTGCCCTTCTGCAACTGATCGAGGCGGTCAGGCACCGGATCGCCTTCGTAGATCCCACGCGAGCCCGCCGCGCGCGTGCCGTGGCGCTGGATGATCGCCATGGGCGAATTGTTTGCCAGCTCCCGGCGCAGCTCCAGCTCGGTCTTGAGGTTGCGGATCTCGCGATCGAGCGTGTCGCTCTCGTGGTTCACAGCTTCCACGGCGAGCTGGTTGGCCGCCACGTTGGGCTCTTTCTTGCCGGTCAGCAGCGTGCGTTGCAGCAGTAGCGCTTTCTCCAGCACCGACGCCAGCGCAACCTCGGACGCCAGGCGCTGCGACAGCAGGTGCTGGTCCGGCTCGTCGCGCAGTGCCTCGATCACTCCGCGTGTGATGGGCAGCGACGCGCTGCCGGCCTCGCGCAGGTTTTCGGGCGTCGTGTTCTTCGCCTTGGAGACCAGGTCCTGGAGCGCCTGCAGCTTGGCATCGTACTCATCCTGGATCAGCGGCGTCAGCCCGACGCCGGGCACCGTCTCCGTCTTGGTGCAGGCGTCGCAGGTGCGCTGCTCCTTCTCGCCGAGCACCCGCGTCGCCCACTCGACGGCCGCTTGCGGCGTGGTCCAGGTCTGGCACGACAGGCTCGCGCAACTTGCCGGTGCGATTGCCGATGTGTCGGTCACACCGCGGCCATTGACCAGGTTGTAGCCCGCGCGGGTGACGTCGCCGACCACCTTGATCGCGGGCTGACCGGAGCCGCCGGCATTGCTTCCCCCGACCCAAGGCACGCCGTCGTTGCCACGGCGCGTCTCGGCTTGCTCGACGGCCGAGACGGCATCCGTGCTCGAAACAGCATCGCGCAGTGCCAACCCCTCTGCCATCTGGCTCCAGCCGAGCTGGCCGCCGGCCGTTTCGGCCATCTTTTCGGCCATGGCGCGGCACGTCAGCTTCGAGCGGTCGAAATCCAGCCGCGCTTGCAGAACGCCGTTGGTGAGCAGGTTGTAGAGGCCCGGATCAGCCCGTTGGATGATCAACGCCGGCAGGGAGGCCACAGCACTCGTAGCACTCTGGATCACCGAGGACATGATCTGCTGAAAGCCATTGGTCACGCCGTTGAGCTGATTTTTCAACGTGGTCTGGATGCTCATGTCACCGCAGATCAGATTGCTGTTCCAGCCGACACCCACGCCGAGCGAGCGCATGCCGGCTGCGCGACCCATCGAAACGGCGCTGCCGCCGCCGATGGAGTACATGACGTCATCGCCGATGACGTTGCCGCTGGTCTGGTAGCCCAGTTGGCCCCAGGCCACGCCGCTTGCCAGAACCAACGCGCCGGTGAGCGCCAAACAGATCCTCTTGCCACGAGCCGGAGGGGAGAACTGCATAGAGTCGAAACGCTTCATCGCGGCACCTCAAAGGAAATCAACGCTTCCAAGGAACACCTGTCCACGGCGTTCGCAGCAGGCATACGGCCGCCACAGTGCCCAGGCGTAGTCGCCTTGCTGGGCCTGGGTCAGGAAGCCGGTGCGTGGGAAAACCGTGCAAGACGAGGACAGGACGGGCGTGAGTTCCTGCCACTTGCCAGTCGAGGCATCACCCTCCATCAGCGCGCCGGCGGGCCAGTAGCCATCGCGGGCGTTGGCAAGCAGCGGCTGGTACACGTGCAACTGCCCCCGGCGAGTGACGATATCTCCCGCACGCTGGGCCACCACGGCCCCCGATTTGTGGTCGTCGGTCTGGTGCAGGAAGCCGCCGCGGGGATACACGTTGCCCCAAAGGTTCATCGTGGTGCGTGCGCCGACCTCGCGCATGCCGGGAATCAATGCCTCCGGGTAGGCCATCTCGGGCACGTTGTAGCGCCAGGCAAGCGTGTCCAAGGTGCTGAGCAGATACGGCATGAATGCCGTTCCTGCGCCCTCGCAGAAGTAGCCCGAGGACGAAACAAACTGGTTGAACACCTCGACGCCGGGATGGCCGATCACGTCGGCGTTCTTGAATTTCGCAAGATTGTTTTCGTGATCCTCGTTCGTCGTTCCATCGCCCCCCGCTTGGGCGGACGGATTGGCCGTACTCATCGCCCGGACTTCGACCCACGGGTTCTCGCCCGTGTTGCTGTAGCTGGAGACGACCGCATCGGGGATGTAGTGGCGCACCTTGACAGAGGTGCGCACCGTGCATCCTCCCCAGGTGCAGTAGAGCCAGTAGCAGATACCTACCACCCGGTACTCCAAGCAATCGGGCGAGGCCACCGAGGCAACGATGGCGGTGGTGTTCAAGGCGTAGCTACCCGTGGCGCTGAGCAGCAGCAAGGAAGCCACGCCGGCCCGCATGCGGCGCATCAGGTCGAATGGTCGCGTCATGGCTGGGTCCTCCGACGCTGCTCGATGCGCGCGACAGCGCGGGCCACATCCGGCTCGCCATAGACCACGTAGCGCTGATCCACCACGACAGCCGGGATGCTGGTGATGCCCAGGCTCCATGCGTCGGTGACGCCCTGGTATGCGGAAGCGATGCGGCGCTGTAGGTCGGCGCCGCCTTGGCTCAGCCGACGCTTGACGGTGGCCGCCGCCTGTTCGGGGGCGGCGGGCAGTTCCGCAGAAAGCTCCGCTTCAATCCGGCGGGCTTCGTCCAGCTCGATCAGCCGCTCGCCGCCCATGGTCTTGACCGGGTGGTGGCTGTCGGTGACGACCAGTACGTCGGCTGCGAAGGCGACGGGGCTGAACACGGCCAGGGACGCCGGCAGCGCCACGACGAGACCAAGGGTTCGCCAGCCCGACGCGAACGTGGAAAAGGATGCCGGCATGTCGCGTGCCCCGAAAGTTGATCAGGGCCATAGTCAAACGCGAACCCGATGCCACCCCAACAAACAATGCGCATCGCGGGCTGCCCGCATACCTGCTTGTCCCGCGCCATAAAAAAACGGAGGCCGAAGCCTCCGCGGGGATCAATGAAGCAATGCGACCGTTACAGCAGGCCTGACTCCGCAAAGGAGAACGGGGAACCTTGGCCTACGATGATGTGATCCAGTACCCGTACATCGATGAGCGCCAGCGCGGCCTGCAGTTGCTGGGTCAGCACACGATCCGCGCTCGACGGCTCGGAGATGCCCGAGGGGTGCTGGTGCGCGAAGACCACCGCGGCGGCGTTCAACTCCAGCACACGCTGTACGACGACACGTGGATAAACAGAAGTCGAGTTGATCGTGCCCCTGAACAATGGCTCGTAGGCCAGCACCTGGTGCATGCTGTCCAGGAACACAGCGGCGAATATCTCGTTGGGTTCAGCGACCAGTTTCACGCGCAGATAGTCCCGCACAGCGGCCGGTCGGCTGAGGCACGGTCCAGCTTTGAAAACCCGCCTCTCCAGCAGCACGATGGCTTGCTGGATGATCCAGTCCTCGTGTTGGGCAGCGGTGACGGAAAGCGACTCCGGGCAGGAGTCGTTGACGACAAAAGACATGGCGAACCTCCAGACGGTGAGATCGGAGGGCGCGCGCCCTAGGAGGGCCAGCCCTCCTAGGGAACGAACAAGGTGCATCCATCACCGCGGCAGCGGCGATCGTTCGCGACCAGGATGCGAGGCGAACGGGTTGCGGTCAGCGCAGCGGACTGCGCCGTAGCCTTGAAGACCGGGGCTACCTGGGCATGTCGCCGACGACGTCGGCAGGCATTTCGGATGTGGGTGTGCCGGTCGGACCGTCAGCCGTCAGCATGTCCATGGCAGACAACAAGGCGTCGCCCTCGATTGGTCCCTGCAGCAGGATGGCCTGGCCCGTCTCGCGATCAAGCAGACGCAGTGACGGTGTGGCGGTAACGCCGCTCTTGGTGGCTTCCGCGGCCTGGGCGCGGATAGCGGCACTGGACCTTTCGCTTGACATGCACTGCTCGATGGCTGGCGTCGATTCGGGGTAGCGCAAGCCATCCGGCAAGCCCAGGCCGTCGCTGCGCGTGTGGGCATAGACCCATTCGACCGCCTGCCAGAACGCGGCATGCCCGCCAGCTTCGGCTGCGCATTCGGCCAGACGTGCCTCGGCCGACGCGGCCGGCTCGTGCGCGGCTAGCGGCTGGTGGTGCCATTGCAGCGCCACGTCGGCGTTGGTGCCCACCCACCGTTTGAGCTGCGGAAAATATTCCCGGCAGAACGGGCACTCCAGGTCGGCATAGAGCGTCAGCGTGAAACGGCCTTTGGGGTTGCCCATTAGCCAGGGCGGCCCGGCCACCGGTGCCATGCTGACCGGCGTGGGCGGCTGCGGCGGGGATTCGCCGGGCGACCTCGGCACAAGCCAGATCAGCAGCAGCGCGACCAGCACAGCAACCAATGCCCAGGGCCAGCGGGGCCGCCCGTTGCGGCGGCGGAACGCCTGGACCTGCATCGGAATGGAAGGACGTTTCTGTTCCATGGCGTTCTCCGTCTTACGACAGTTCCAAGGCCGGCGACTCGATGCCGCGCGCCTGGTCGATCTTCTCGGCCACCTTGAAGGCCGCTTCCAGTTCGGTGCAGCCGTAGTGCTGCATGAGCTGGTAGCGCTCGGCCTTCTCTTCGGGTTCGGTCTGCGCCAACGCCAAGTACAGGCTGGGCGGCACGGCACGGAACAGCACTTCCATGCTCTTGGAAAGGATGACGCCCTCGGTGAACTTGCCCGCTTCTTTGCGCGCCGAGAGCATCAGCGCTTTCTGCGCGGGCGAGAGTTCGCGGAAGCGTGCAATCTTCTCGACCTCATCGGGCGGCATCGACAGGCAGATCCACCACTCAATCATGTTGAGCATGGGCTCCGCGGCACGCGGCAGATCGTCGATATTTTGTGTAGCCAGCCAGAACCAGGCCCCTAGCTTGCGCCACATTTTTGTAATTTTTACAACGTAGGGCGCGAGCAGCGGGTTCTTCGTGATGATGTGGCCTTCGTCGGTCACATTGATGATCGGACGGCCCAGGTACTGGTCGCGCTCGGCGATGTTGTTCACCGTGCTGATCAGGCTGATGTAGGCGATGGAGAGCTGCGCGTTGTAGCCCTCCCGGGCATAGGTCGCGAGATCCACCAGCGTGATGTCGGCCTCGGGCCACGGCGTGCCATCGCGATCGAACATCTCGCCGTCCGTGCCTTGGCAGAACATGTCCATCGCGTCCGCCATCTCCAGCAGCCGCACGCGCCGCATCTCGGGCAGCGTCGGGTCCTGGCCGCGCGTGCGCAGCGCGTTGCGCACGTCGCGCGTGAGCACCGTGCGTTTCTCGGCCACGCAGTGTTCGGCGGCATCGAGGATGCACTGGCGGATCAGCGAGCGATCGGCCCGCGTCATCCGGGCTTCTTCCTTGTCCTCGCCGCCTGTGATCATCAGCCGTGCCGTGATCTCCAGTTCACCCAGCACGTCGCGCTGCTCGTCCTCCTCCATGACCGAGGAATCGGCTGGCAATTCTTCATCCAGTGCATCGGCATCAAGCGTCTGCACGTTGCTGGGCGTTTCGATCAGCCGGCGAGCGTCGGCGAACGGCGCCAGGCTGATGCCTGAGCCAGGAGCCAGCTTGACCCGGTTTACGGTCAGACCCAGGCGCTTGGCGAAGTCGCTGAACAAGCCGAAGCTGTTGCCGGCTTCCACGATGAACAGCCGCGGCCGGTAGATGGCCGTGACCTGATTCAAGAGGTTGTTGAGCGTTGCGCTCTTGCCCGAGCCGGTGGGGCCGAATAGGAACAGATGGGCGTTCATCTGCCTGTCCAAGCGGTTCAGCGGATCAAACGTGATCGGCCCGCCACCGCGGTTGAAGAACGTGTTGCCCGGATGGCCCGTACCCTGGCTGCGTCCCCACGCCGGCGAGAGATTCGCCACATGCTGGGCGAACATCAGTTGGGTGAACCAGTTCCGCCGATCCTGCGCAGGGTTGTAGCAGCACGGTAGCCAGCGCAGGTAGCTGTTGAGCGGCGCAACTTCATCGTCCTCGCGCACGGGCTGCAACCCCGCGTTGAGCATCACGTTGGCGAGGTCCAGGCCGCGCCTGTCAAGCTCGGCTTCGTCGCGCCCGCGCAGATAGAAGGCCAGCGTGCCGCGGTAGAGCTTGTGCGCGCTGCCGATGAGCGAGCGCGCCTCCTGCACATCCTTGAGCGTCTGCTCCGATGCCAGTGTTTCGCCGACAGCCTTCTTCGCCAGGTGATTCAGGTGCGATTCGAGGATGTCCTGGGGCGTCGCCACCATGGTCAGACACATCGTGGTGTCTTCGGGCATCTGATCGAAAAGCGTGTTGATCGCATCGCCCTTGCGGGTTTCGCCAGTCAGGTGTCCCGTACCGGGCGGCATGCGTAGTCGGTCGGTGACCAGCACACGGTGCGGCATGCCGTCGAAGTACCAGGTACCGTGCCCGGCATCGGAGCGAGGCTGACCGAAGAACAGCCGTTGGCTGAAATCCCGACCACTCGCCAGCTCGATCTCGCCTTCCTCCACCTCGTCGGGATAGCGGGCCAGCGCATAGAAGCGCTCTCGATTCTCAGCGCTTGGCCCGAGCATCGTTGGGCGTGGGTTGAACCACCGCAGCAACCAGTCGTGAACATCGGCCGCGACCATGCGCCGGGCCTGGATGCCGGCGTTCGCCAGGCCGCCGCAAAGGCGATCGCAGACGATGTTCAGCATTTGCTCGGGTGTCTGGCCACGGCGGTTCGCCTGGCCGGTGGCCCGGCGATAGACCACCATGCGCACGCGCCGCGTCTGGCCGCGCCAGCGCAACCGCGTGACCACCGTGTCCTCGAACAGGCCGCCGGGCTTGGCCACCGCGCGCAGGTGGTGGCCGAAGAAGCGAAGATAGAACTCGGTGAAGGCTGTGCCGCGAGCGCGCGGCTGCACGTAGTTGCGCAGGGTCTGCATGTACTGGTCGAAGCTGGGTTCGTCCTGGGCGTAGAGCTGGAGCACCCAGGGGTTCTCGTCCAGCTCATCGAACGAATCCTGGAGCGCGTTTTCGAGCGCATCGCGGGCATGCGCGAGCCAGCCAGGCTCCCGACCTTCGGTGCCCAGCGGGACCAGCTCGTAGAAGGCTGCGACCGATTGCCCGTCCTCCAGCAGCATGGACTTCGACGGCGGCAGGAACTCCACCCACGGCAGCAGCTCCGCGAACGACTGCGCGACGTCGTACAGCGCCTGCTCGTCCGCCACGGTCGCCGGCTTGCGGCCCTGGATCGTCGCTCCGGGTTCGGCGATGCCGGCTTGGCGCAACGCCTCGACGTGGCGCTGCCAGCCGTCCGGCTGCTCGTCATTGCCACCATCGGATGCAGCCAGCTTCGGCCAAGGGAGTTTCCAGCGCATCAGTAGTCCTCCACGCGCTCGCCCGGCATGGCGTACTGCACGCGCTGGTACAGGGGGAAGACTGTCGTGTAGCCCGGAACAGGCACGGGGTCGGTACCCGCCAGGTGCGGGTACACATACATGACAAGATCGGGGTTCGGGAGGCGGTGGAACTGGCGATAGACCTCGTTTCGCGCCGTGCGCGTGTAGCGCATCTGTTCGGCGGGCGCGGCCTCCACGTCGGCCTCGGTCAGCGGCCGGCGCAGGCTCTGGCGTGCATCGAGCAATTGCCTGCGCGCCACCTGGCCGGCGCCACCGCTGCCGTCGCCGGCGTTCTGCTGCCAGATGTCCATCATCGTGCTGTCGCCGTGCGGGAGCAGCTTTTCCTTGCTGGTGGCACAGCCGCCGAGCACCGCGACGGCGAGGGCCAGCGCCAGGCCCTTATTCAAGTTCGAGAGCATGGCTTTCTCCTGCGCGGTGATCGACCTTGCGGCCTTCGGGATCGAAGTCGATGGCAAGCGGCTTTTCGAGGTGGACGGCGACCTTCGCGCCGGGCTGGACATAGACGGCGGCGAAGGCCTGGCCGTATAGCTTGTTCACCCAGTCGGCCATGTCGCGCACGCCACCGGCCAGGATGCGGCCCACGGCTTCATTGCCCGAGATGCCGACGCTCCCGATGGAGCCGTCGGCGCCGACGTAGGACATCTGGCCGCTGTCGCTGTCGATCAGCGAAGCGACGCCGGCACCGGCGGCGGTAATCAGGGCTTGCGAGCCGAGGTACTGCTGGGCGTTGCTGCGCCGCTCCCCGCTGACGCAGGGAATGCCGTATGGGTCGCTGATCCAGCCCAGGCCGTCTCGCTGCTGGTTGTTCTGCTGGTTGCCGTCGCGGTCTTCGGGGATGGTGCGGATCGTGCCGTCGTGGAAGACGAAGGTGATGCTGCGCACCTGGCCGCGCACGCACGAGAGCGTCCAATCTCCCGATGCGGTGCCGCTGAACACGGCACCGGCCACGTCGGGAATGTCGATGCCATTGGCGGTCAGGTTGTCCGGTCCGACCAACACCTTGAAGGGGTATGGATCGTTAACGGTTCCGTCGATCGGCACGCGGCCGATCAGCGCCGTCATCGCCACCGACCCCATCAGCGTCGAATTGGTCGGTACGGTATAGACCGCCTTGGCGCTCTTGACGCCTGCTGCGCGTGCGCCCGCGTTCGCCACGGTTTCCGCCGTGGTTTCCAACGTGCTCTGCGCGGGGCCGAAGCTCGTCGGGAAGCTCATGCCGCTACCCGTGCCACGACTGCTGTTCCGCCCCTCGGCCTTCCTCGCATCGTCGGGTTCGACCCATCGCACGCCGCCTTCCATGCCGGCCTCGTCGCCGTCGCGCAGCCCCAGACCCACCGGCAGGTCGGCATGGCCGCCGCCACGTCCGCCGATACTGTCCAGACGCCGCTGCAGGTCGGCAAGCAACCCTTCGGTCTGCTGGCGCGCGCTGGCTGCCTGCTCTTGGTCGCGACGCAGGTTGGTACGCTCGGAGTCGAGGGCCGAATTGATGCGCTGATCAATGGAGTTCTCGCGCTGGCGCAGTCGCTGGTTTTCTTCGCGCTGGGATTTGTTGTCCGAGAGCGCGGTCTGAAGCTCGGTGCGCAACTGCTTCACTTGGGCAACGAGCGTCGCCACGGTGTCGCGCGGGGTATCGCCCTCGATGCCCAACGCCTTCATTTCCGCTGGCGTGAGCTTGGCACCGGCATCCGCGGCCGGTGGCGCCGAACTGCTGCCACCCGAGAACAGCCGGATGGCAACGAACAGCACCAGCAAGGCAACCGGGACCATCAGCCACTTCAGGAGTCCATTACTGCGCATGGCGGGCCTCCTTGCGGTCTTCCGGTTGCGGGAGATGCACGGCCGGGTCGAAGCGGTTGATCGCCGGTAGCAGCGATTGCGCCAGGCCGCGCCCGCGCGTCACCAGGTACAGGACGGTCGTGTCCTCGGGCGTGCCACGCGGGCCAAGTGCCTCGTGTTGGAAGGTGGCGGTGAGGAAATCGCCTTGCAGGATGCGCGGATCGAGAGTGATCCAGCCGCTGCTGTTGTTGGTCAGTCGCACGGCAGTGACCCACTGGTCTTCCAGACGCCACGACGCGAGCGCGACCGCGCGCACGGGCAGCGTCGGCATCAGCGTGCCGAGGTCGAGGTCACGACGCAGGTTCACCCGCATGACGCCGGGCAACGGCTCCACAGTGCGCAGCGGAGCGTAGAGGTTCTGCGCGGCGAAGCGCGTCAGGACAACCGGCACCGGGGTCTCGCGTCGCGCCGCCCGCGCACCTGCCTGGTCCTGGGCGCGCGCCGGAGCTTCGTTGTCATCGCCGGGCTGATCGCCATAGCGCGCCGGGGTGCTGTTGCCCTCGACGATGCGCACTGGTTCCAGCTCGGCTTCGCCGTCCTTGGCTGGCTCCGCCGCAATGTCCAGCAGGATCAGCGCGCCCGTGTCGGCGTCCTGCAATTGCAGCCGCGTGGGCTCGATCGGCTCGCTGGCGCGCAGGTACACCGCGCCGCCCGCGCTCTGCACCCGTAGGCGCTCGCCGACGCCCGAGGGTACGCCCACGCGGACGTTGCGGTCGATGAACACGATACGCTCCTGGCCGACCTTCAGCGGCACCGCCAACGGCATACGTTCCCAGCGCAGGATCTCCACCGCCTGGACAGCAGGAGCCGCGGCCACGGCCAACAGCCCCAGCAGCGTGAGTACAGGATGCTTCATGGGGTTTCTCCTTGGGGCGCTTGCGGAGACAGGCCACCAGACGCCGGGCGCGTCGGCTCCGGCGTGCTGATGCGCTGGGGCGCGCCCTCATAGCAGTCGAGCGCCAGGCCGAACGGGTTGCGGGCAGGATCGACGTCCACCCGCGTGACCTTCACGGGATAGCGCACCAGAGCGCGCTTGACTTGCTCGGCGCCGTAGTACTCGTCGGCGGTGATGTCCAGCGTCACTACCCAGTCGCGGTCGGAAACCACGCGCACGCGGGCCGTGGGGTCGTCGCCGTAGCCGCGGCCGGGGATTTCGTAGATGCCGCGCACGCGCTGGCGCAACTCGCCCGTGCTGCGGCGGTAGTCGTAGTCCGCGCGCAGGAAGGCCTGGCAGGATGGGGTGAGGTACGGCGAGAGCGTGTGGAGGTTGCGCGCGTAGTCCTCTTCGCCATTCGTCGGCCAGCGGTTGAGCGTCTGGAACACGTAGAACGTGAACGCATAGACCGATTCGGGCGGCACTTCCCACCACTTCCTGGTACTGCCGGAGCGCAGGTCAGGCGGAACGTGGATGGTCAGATCGCGGGGAGCGCTCCACCAGCCGCCACCCATGACCAGGGCGACGATGATCAGGGCGCCAGCACCCAGGCGAAGCGTCTTGATGTGCGCCTGCAGGTGGGTGATCTCGTTCTTGAAGCGGCTCATCGTGCGCTCCTTCGGGTGGTCCAGAAGCCGGAGCGCGAGATCAGCACATGGCCGCCTACCCAGCCCGCCATCAGCGGATGGCGTGTGGCAATGCGCCATTGCAGTTGCCGATACAGCCAGGTGTCGGGACGCCCGCGCTTGAGGCGGCGAAGAATGCCGCCGCCGATGAACACGCCGAAGGCCACGCCCAGGACGACGAACGTGGGTGCTAGCGCGATCGTGCGGAACACCCACGACAGCGGTGCGCCGACCAGCAGACCGGCGGCGCCGGACAGGCCGCAGCAGATCCACAACTCGTCGGCGGTGAGACCGCGCACCACAACGGGATGTCGATTGAGCCGGTGCGGAAGGAACGTGACCGTCCCGTCCGCACGGACGTGCTGCTGCTCGGACATACCGGCCTCGCTTACAGGATGCCGGTGGCTTCGGTGAGCAGCCAGATGCCGATCACGAGCAAGACGGCGCCGATGGCGACCGTGAGGCCGAACTGGCCCCACGTCTTGCGGCCTGTGTGGATTTCCGCGTAGGTCCCGTAGGCGTGGTAGCACACGCCGATGAACATGGACGCCACCACCAGCAGAGCCACGAGCATGATGATGTCGTAGCCGTAGTTGCGGATCGTTTCCATGATGCCGTTGCCTGTGCCGCGGGTCGGGTTCTCCAACTGCGGCAGACCCTGCGCGAACGACAGGGCGGGCAGCGCTGCGGTGCCCAGGGCCACGGTGGCGCGCTGGGCAAGACGGGAAGTGAGGATGCAGTTTTGCATGGTCATGCCTTTCAGGTCAGGAGAGGAGGAAGAAAGTCAGGACGAGGTACATCGCGACGAATCGGATGCAGACGCCGAGGAACTGGCGCTGGTTGAGGCGGCTTTCGGACCACCCCACGTAGGCCGTTCGCATGGCCCAGACGCCCCAGACGAGCAGGACCGCGAACACGACGCCGACCAGGACGGTCGCCATCGCTGAAGGCGCGATGCCGCTGTTGGCTTGAAATGCCGAGACCTGGGCGCCGTTCATGGCTTGCCCTCCGTGGTCGTCGGCGGTGATGGCGGGACGACCCGCTCCGTGCGGTAGTCGCCGATCAGTTCGGAGGCGTCGCGCGGCTGGGCGCGCGACGGTGTGAGATGGGCCTGGATGCCGGCGCGCACGCGCGCCAGGTCAGCCAGCAGCCTCGGGTAATCGAAGTGGTAGCGCTCGCCCGGCTGGATGGGGGCATGCGTAGCGCTGTCGGCGACGGTGCGCTCCAGCGCGTCGAGCTGGCGCAGCGCTGCGACCAACTCCTGACGCTGCGCCGGGGACTCGGCCAACGCCATCGAGGACTGACCCAGTACAAGGGCCGTCACGAGAAAAGTGGGCACGCCGCGATGCGCGGCGCGCAGCCAGATCGGAGCCAACATCGCGCCATTCCTGTGTGATCAGCAATGGCTAGATCGTGGAGATCGGGGCTGTTTCAGGCCGCAAACAATAGGAACCTGCAGATGACCGGATTGATCTGCTAGAGGTACTTCTTGAAGCTGCCCGCAGTCAGGCTCACGGCCAGTCCCAGCAAGGCGGCGCTCGGCAACAGGATCAGCAATGGATGCACCGAGATCGGCAGCGCCAGGTACGTGATCCACGGCAGCACGGCCAGCGGCATGAGGCTGGCTTTTGCACGGTGGTAGATGAACCCGGATTCGCGGCCCGCGCCGAACCTGCGCACGTCGCGTCGCACCAGACCGTCAATCAGACCGACGAAGGCGGCCGTGAAGATCAGTGGCAGCGTGAGCACCAGGACCAGCAGGCGCACTAGGAAGGTCAGCGTCGTGAAGGCTGCGGCGATGAGGTAGCTCTCGGCCCAGACATAGACTTGGCTGATGTAGTAGCGGAAGTTGCGCGCCTGCTCGTGGCTGGGCGCGCGGACGCGCTCGGCGGTCTGGCTCATGCGCGCCAGCAGCCCCGAGCGAACGAACACCCATTCGTAGCCTGTATCCACCAACTCGTGCGCCGTGCGCCCTGGCTCCTGCACGACCACGCTGCGCGTGAAGTGGCTGGACAGGTGCCCAAGCTCGTACTGCAACATCTGCTGGGAATGGCGCCAGCCCTGATCCTTCCAGAACAGGTGCATGCCGACGCACTCCACCACGATCGAGAACAGCAGCGAGCCAATCAATACCCCGAGCAGGCGAAATGGCAAGGTGATGGTGCCGACGATCAGACCCTGGCGCTGGTTCTGCTCCCGCTGCGCGGTCGAGGCGGCGTCCTTCATGGCGCGGCCTCGTCGGTACTGTGGTCGGTGTCGGTGGCCACCGCAGCAGGCTCGGCTGGAGCAGCATCGTCCAGCAGGTCATCGGGCAAGGCCGCATCCTGCAAGGCAGGGGAGCTGGTGAAATCCCACCACTGCGTGGCCTCGCTGTAGCTCTGGCGCATGTATCCGGCCAGTTGCTGCAGATCCGCCGGCATCACTTCATCCGGGTCTGGTGTCGGCAGCGGCATGCGAACCTTCCAAAGCTGGCCGCCTTGCAGCAGCGCGAAGCACTGGCCTTTTGGCAGGCCGACTACGTGCGATGGCTCGATCATCGGCACGCTGGACATGCTGATGCGGTCCTGGGTGTTCGACGTGAAATCCGTCGCGCCACGGATGTCCGAGCTATCGGTCGCCCCGGAGACGATGGTGGTGGTATAGACCTCGACCTTCGGCAACTGCCGCGTCAGCAGTTCGGCGGTGGCCGTCTCGCGCACGCGCAGCATGAACAGGTTGTTGAAGTTGCCGATCACCTGGCCAGCTTTCGCGCGGTTGCCGATGCGGGCCTCGATATCCGAGAGGGTCTGTGTGTACGCCGTGACCTGTAGCCCGGCACCGCCGCCCTTGTTGATCAGGGGCACGAATTCGTCACCCATGAGTTCATTGAATTCGTCCGCATGGACATTGATCGGCACGCGCGTGCCAGCGGATGCGCCCGGCAGGCCATCGTCGATCCCGTGCTTGTAGATATGGCCCGCGACCGAAACCAGGTCGGAGAACATGGAGTTGCCGACCGCTGCGGCAACCTCGGCGTCGGACAGCGCGTCCAGTCCCACATAGACGATGGCGCGCTTCCTGATGACTTGCATCCAATCGAAGATCGGGCGCGGGTCGGTCAGGTCGGAGTAATTCGGGGCCAGGAGCTGGGCGATCTTGCCGCTGGTGAGCTTTTCCAGCAGCGGCAGCAACGATGCGACGATCTTGTCGAAGTAGGTCTTGTCGTACCGAACTGCCGAGCGCAAGCCGTCGAGCACCGGGTCGTAGTTGCGCGCCTGGGAAAGGTACTGCTCCAGCGCGACCACGCGCTTCTCGCGCCCGATCATGTTGCGCGGGATGTTCTTCTCGTTGAGCTTGGCCTCGATCTGGACGATCACCTCCCAGGCCTTGGGCTCGGTCTTGGCGAAGTAGTGCTGGGCGTACTCGATAAACAGTGCGTCGATGTTGATGACGTGCCGCTGGATCAGCATGTAGTCCGGGCGCTGCCCCAGTTCCACCAAAGCGCGGGCAATGATGTTGACGAAGCGCCACGCGAACTCCCGGAAGGCCGCGCTGTTGCCTTCACCGGAGAGTTGCCCTGCGATACGGGTGGCGACTTCCGAGATGCGACCGAAGCGTCCTACCGCGTTGTAGCGGGCGCTGATTTCCGGCCAACCGAGGTGGAAGATGTAGAACTCGCCTTCACGGCCTGCGCGCTGGGCTTCGACGTACATCCGCTTCAGGAGATCCGCGTCGCCCTTGGGATCGATAACGATCACGACCTCGTGCTCGCCGGCAGCGTTCTTGCGACGGATGTCCTGAGTCACAAACAGCTCGGCCAGCCGCGTCTTGCCCACGCGCGTCGTGCCCAGCACCAGCGAATGTCCGACGCGCTCACCCAGCGGCAGGCTGACGTCCACCTCGTCGGGTTCGATGCCATGCAGCCGCGGCAGGCCACCTACAGGTGGCAGCGGGCGCACAGGGTTGAACGGAACGTCCCAGCCCGTGAGAGCGGAGAGCCGGGACAGCGGGAACGGCGCAAACTCCAGCCGTTCCTCCAGCCGACGCGCCAGGCGATAGGCCGGTGTCGGCTCCGCGTAGCGGCGAAACTCCGGCCGGTATGTCTGCATGAGCCTATGGGTGTGCTTCTGCTCCCACAGGAATCCGCGCCCGATGAAAAGCCGCTGCTGGCTGACGGGCACATCCTTGCTCGTCATCACGTAACGCGGCAGGCGGCGGATGTTGCGCCTATAACGCAGGATGACGCGAGCGTCGCGGTAGCGGATCGCGCCGTAGGCGCCGAACGCCAGGGCGCTGCCGACGCCCATGGCCGGACTCAGCGCGAGCGACCACGGGGCCACCAGGGACAGAAACGCGGCGCCTGCACACGCTGCGACGGTGTATAGCTCCACCGCTGGGCGTAGCAGAACCTCGACCGGCTGTTTCCCCGACATGGCTTCATTGCTCGATGCCGGTGGCCGTGATCAGCGCCGGGTAATGCCGCAGGCCTAGGCGATCGGCCAGGTCGTCTCCGGCTACGGGCGCGAGCGGCACGCCCGGCACCAGGGCACGCAGCCCTGCCAGGCCCTGCGCGGTCTCGACATTGACCACTAGGCCGACCGCGCCGCGTTCGCGCAAAGCAACGCCGCGGCGCTGCAACCAGGCCCGGGAGGCGTCGTCGTCGCCGATGACCACGAACGGCCGCAGGCCGGGCGCTTCGATCACGCGCCGAGCGACGGTGCCAGGCGTGAGTTTGGTGCTGCGCACCGGCAGCATCGCTGCCTCGTCCGCGGGTGTGGCGGGAACCTGTGGCGTCGGAATGGGCGGCCGGGCCGGGACATCGGCGCGCGGCTGGAGGTTGAGGGCCTCGTAGTACGGCAGCGCCGACGTGCCACCGCGATCTTCGACCACGATCAGCGGATCGCCGGCACGCGATGCCAGCGGCAGACCCGCCAGCAGCACAAGCAGGCCCCGCAGGGCCAGATGGGATTTCGTCATGGGGAAGTCTCCTGGCGCGTGGCGAGCACCGCGGCGTTTGGGCGTGCGCCCTGCACACGCGCGAGATGGCGCGACACGCTGCGCCGGTAGCGGGCGGCGGGCTCGCCGCCCGCAGGACGGTGGTAGCGGCCGATCGCCAACAGCCAGTCTTCGCCGGACGTGTGCTGCTCCTTCAGGATCTCAGCGGCGATGGCGAGGTTGCGATAGGGGTCCAGCAGGTCGCACGCGCTGGTGAAGCGGTGCTTGTGGTAACCGAGGTTGATCTGGCCCAGGCCTGCATCGATGCGCGTGTGGGGCGTGGCGCGCATTGCCTGTTGCAAGCCCGAGCAGGCGTCGGCGCGCGTGGCGAAGCGGCGCGACTGGCCGGCGACATTGAGGGACCACGGCCACGGGACGATGCGCCCGTTGCGCCGAACACCGCTCTCCTGCAAGGCCACGGCGAAGAGCACGGTCGAGGGGATGCCCGCCCGCTGTGCGGCGAGTTGGTAGGCCGGTGGTGGAACCTCCTGGGCATGGACGGCGCAGGCGCACAGGCCGGTAGCAAGCACCAGTGCGCGCAGGAGCTGCGAGACGGAGGTGGCCGCTACGGCTGACGCTGCCATTGGCCGTTCACCTCGCGCACAGCCGCGGGCAAGTCACCGGGCAGGCCCAGCGACAGCCAGCGGCCGCCGTCGTGGTTGAGGGTAATGCTGCCGCTGCGCACGCGCGCCGGGTCGATCTGCGCGCGCTTGGCCCAGTCGCGGATGCGTGCATCGTCCTGGCGGCTGCCCACCATATACAGGTCGAACTCGGCACCCGAGGATTGCAGGCGCTGCACGAGCTGCCCACAGGCCGCGCAGCCGTCCTTGACGAACACCGCCATTCGGCCGCTGCCGCGCGCGGTGCCGGCGCCCGGCCCGTCGTCGGGCAGGTTCACGCGCTGCATGCCGGGGTTCAGGCGCTGCCAGGCTTCGTCGTAGGCGCGTTGGTAGGCGAGCAACTTCTCGACGCGGCGTGCTTCGATTTGCACCTGCAGCTCTGCATAGCGCCGCCGTTCTTCGTCGGTCCGTGCCTCGATGCCTAGGGCAGACAGCGGGTCCAGGTTGGGCGAGTAGATTCCCAGCGGCCCATCCATCAGCTCGCGGTAACGCACCCATTCCTGGGGTTGGAGGCCCCAGTTGCTTGCTACTCGGTCGTCCAGGACGCGGGCGGCCAGCGGGCGCTCCTGGCTCTGCGCATTGCGAGCGGGAGCCGTGGCTGACTGCTGCGCCCACGCGGGCCACTGGACTGAAGCCAGTAGGAGTGCGGAAAGGATGATCGACGGCTTCATGTGGTGTGCTCCGATCAGGGAATCGCCACGCGACGGGTCTGGTCGCCGGCTTGGAACACCGCGGCGCTGCCATCGATTGCCTGCAAGCGCCATGGGCCGACCGCATCACCGGGCAGCAGCACCTGAAGCTGGTCGGGCGTGAAGTCCCCACTGCTCGGCGCGACGGACACGCTGCGCTGGCCGGCGCGCAGTTCGGCGCCGACGATGCGGAACGGCAATGGCGGCGGTTCAGACTTGGCGGCGGGCTTGCTCGATGTGCGCGGCTGGACGGGGGCTGCTGCACGCGCGGCGGTCTGGCGCGTCTTGATCTGCTCGATCTCCGCGCGCAGCGCCTGAAGGTCGTCGGCGGCTGCGTAGCCGCTCAGTGTTTTCTCAACCTGGGAAGCGCGTGCTTCCAGGATTTGGCGGGTGTCTTTGAGGTCCGCCGCCGTTGCGACGGCCGGACGCTGCTGGATGGTCTCGATGGCCTCGGCCAGGGCCACCGCCTGCGCTTCGAGGCGTTGCAGACGGGAATCGAGCCGTTCCTGGTCGGCCTGGTCGCTCATCGCCTGGTAGCCGAGGGCCACGATGACGCTTAGACCGAGCAGCCAGAGCCAGAGCATGCTTTGCACCACCACGGCGGCGGTCGGGCGACGCGAAGATTGCGGAGCGTTCACGGCTGGCCTCCTGGAGTGGAAGGCATCAGCGGGAAGGTCTGCACCGCATCGGCGGCGGTCGGTTCGGGCATGGGTTCGGCGGCCACGCTGTCGCCGGGCCGCTCGAAGCAAATCTGTCGTGCGCGGTCATCCGCGTGCAGTTCCCAGGCCGGACCAGCCAGGGTGAGCAGCGCATCGCGCAAGGTCATGGGACCGAGATGCAGGTGCGCCGCCGGGAGCGGCAGCTCATACAGCTCGATCACGGCATGCGCCGTTTGGCACAGGCTGTAGCCGCTGCGCTTGAGCACATGCCGCAGCCCATCGCCGACCGTGGCGCGGGCATCCTCGGGCATCGACACGTCGATGGTCTGCAACAGCAGGTCGCGCTGCGCCGCTGTAGGGGCCAGTTCGACCAGCGTGTAGCGGGCGTAGCGCACGACCGGGATGTACTCGGGCGCTTCGGGTTCGGGCGCGGCCGAGACTTCCTCGATGGTGTCGGGCGCGACCGGCGCAGTCGTCGTCGCGCAGCCACCGGCCAGCACCGACCAAAGCAGGCCGAAAAATCCCGCCAGCAGGCGGCGTTCGGGATGGTGAAACCAGGGTGGAGAGGGGCACATAGCTCGGCGTCCTGAAACATCGAGCCCTCACCATCGCCGCTCGGGCTACGAGCGGCAGCAAACAATGCGAACCAGACAGCGCCCGATTTGCCGGCAGCGCCTTCACCAAAGAAAGGCCCCAAGTTGGGGCCTGTGAAAATGGGTCTCTTATTTCTCGTCGTCGATGCCCATGCGCTCACGCATTTCGGCGAGGAACGCCTCGGGGGCCATCAGACCATAGCGTGCCAGGCGCACAGGGATGTCCTCCGCATCGAGGTTCCCATCTTCGATGCGCTGCCGCAGGAAATCCGCAATCTCGGCTTCCAGCTTCCGTTGGGTGTCGATGGCTTCGGACGGTTGGGTGTTGGTATTCATGGAAATCTCCTTGGGATGAAAAAAGCGCAGCCACGTCCACGGAGAACGTGGGCGTGGCTGCAAGGTGGGAACAACAGAAATGCCGGCGGCGCTAGGCCGGCTTGTGGCGTGGGAATCAGGCGGCGACCAGTTGCCGGGCCAGTGCGACCTCGACGGAATCACCATCCTGGTTCAGGACATCCAGCCCCGATTCGGGTACATCGCCCGAGGTGGACTGCGAGACCATGATCTTCTTGGCCATCAGTTCGAGGCATGTCATCTGCGAGGAACCGGCGTAGCCGAGATAGATCACGCGCACGGGGTGCTTCTGCCCGATGCGCCAGGAGCGGCGGGCCGCCTGCTGGAGCGAGTACACGTTGTAGCCCGACTGCATGAACACGATTGTCGGGAAATCCAACAGGTCCAATCCCGTCTTGACCAACTCGGGGTTGGTGATGAGCACGTCGATGCCACGATCCAGTTGCTCGGCAATCCAGTCCTCGCGGCGGCTTGCATCCACGCTCGCGCGCAGCACCGCCACCTTGAAACCTTCCTGCTCCAGCAGTACCTTCAGGCGCGACGTGGTGTCGCGCGTGCCGGTATAGACCGTGTAGGCGAGGACCTTGCGGCCCTGCGCCTTCTCCTGTTTGCAGATATCGATCAGCTCACGCTCCTTGGGGCTGATCTCGAACTCGTTGAACTGAGCCGGGACGAACGCCAAGGTGTTGCGCGTGCGCGGATGCACCACGGTTTCCGACCGGAAGCAGCAATCCGGCCAGGCCAGCAGCACGTTGAGGACCACACCCAGCAGAGTCGTATCGCGTCGCGCCAGAGCCTGTTTCAGCTCCGCGGTCAGCCGGCCCGCCAGATCGCGGTAGGCCGCGGCTTGCGCCGTGTCCATCGCGACTTCGCGGAACTCTTCGTCATACGGCGGCAGGACGTTGCCGCCGATGTCCTTGAGCTTGAGGAAGATCGTGAACGGCAGGATGCAGCGCAAGACGCCCTTGGGGCCGAAGCCCGGGGCTTTGACCGTGCGCACCGATACCTTGGTGCCCTTGGCCGTCTTGTGCGCCGTGCCGGCGCTCTCGGAGTAGATGTCCTTCAAGACCCCGTGATCGCGCATGAACGCCATCGCGGCCGAGGTCATGCTGCCGCTCGTGGTCGGGCGGTAGCCGTCTTCGATCATCCGCCCGGGAAGGGCTCGGAACAGCAGGTAGAACAGGTCGTCCCCGTAGCCGCCCATCAACGTGCCGGTCAGCAGCAAGGTTTTGCGAGCCTTCGCCGCCAGCACGCCCATGGCTTGGCCCTGGGCACTGCCGCCGTTCTTGTACTCGTGTGCCTCGTCGGCGATGAGCAGGTCGAACGTGCCTTGCGGCAGGTATCTCTTGATGAACTCGGACGGCTGATAGCCGCCCTCGCCAAACCCGAACTCCATGTTGGCCATCGCGCGTTCCATGCGCGTGGCCTGACGGTCGGAGAACACCAGTTCGCCGTTGCCGTCCATGAGGTTGATGAACTCATGGATGTTGTCGCCGAGCATCGAGGCCAGGAAGCCGTCGCCGAACTTCTGCATCAGCTTCTGCGCGGTGACTTCCCCGATGGTCGGGATGCGCTTCAAGGCTTTGAGGACGGCCGAGGACTGATCGCTGCCGGACAGGCTTCTCGGGCGGATCAGCGTCCACAGGGGGGCGGCGCAGTGGCTGCACTTCCTGCGGGATTCCTCGGCTTCGAGTTCGACCGGGTTGACCGGCTCGCCGTCGAGATCGGTGATGACCGTGCCGCAGTCCGGGCACGCTGCCACGTTGCCGTGGCGGGTACGCCGCTGAGTGAAGACAGGCTTCCAGTGGAACCCCATCCGCATCCTGACGCGCCCCAGGACAAAGAACTCCTGGCCCGTGGGCTGCACGCCCAACTGCTCGCGTAGCTTGATGAGCTTGACCAAGGTATCGGGGCCGTTGAGCACCCACACCTTGGCGCCTGCTACCGTCTCCTGGATCTCGCGCCGCCACTTGTAAACAAGGTGCGGCGGCGAAAGAACCAAGGTGCGGCGGTAGCCTTCGGCGTTGAGCACGGCGGCCGTGGCGATGCCGACGGTCGTCTTGCCGCAGCCCATTTCGCCATTGACGATCGCGGCATGTTCGCCACGGTCAATCAGCAGCTCGGCGGCGGCATGGACGACTTCGGCCTGGGCCTGGAACAGCTTGCGCTTGAGGCTGGCGACGATGAGCTGGCGATGTGCCTGCGGTTGGCCGGTATAGACCGGCGGATTAGCGCTGTTGAGGGCGTCGAGCAGTTCGTCGCCGAACTCGCCGACGAAATCCTGAAGGCTCAGGGTCAGAGGGGAAGATTCCGCATCGAGCAGTTCGCCCTGTACGGGCGCGGCTTCAGCGGCATTGGTTTCGAGATCGAGGGACATGGTGATGCTCCAAAGAAAATGGGGCATGCACCACCCCCAGTGGGGCAGTGGCATGCCCCGTGGTGGGAAGTAAATCGGCGCGTGGCCGAAGGTGGTTGAAGGTGCTGGCCTGGATGGCCAGCGGGTGAACCGTGCTCAGTCCTCGGACGGCAGAACGATGACGGTGGCGCGGCGCTCCGCGTCGGTAACGATGCGAATGGCCAGCCCCGGGTGGATCACGTAGTGCGATGCCAGCGAAGCACCTGATTGAAGCGCGGTGCTGTTGGCCTGCCATTGCTGGACGTTGACGTCGCCCCAGTCACCACGGGTGTGGCGCCTGAAGTACGGGATCGGGTCGAGGCGACCCGAGCGGACCAGGCGGTCAATGCCTTTGCTGAAGATAAGCGCCCCGATGGGGAACGCCAGCCTCTGGCAGTAGGTTTCGATGCGATGTGATGCCATGGGCTCCTCCTTGAAAGGTTATTGAGCCACGACACCCCTGGCGGAGTGAAGTGGCTCCGTCAGGTGGATGAGAATGACGATGTGGGGCCGTCAAATCAGATCTTGCTCCTCGGATAGCTGGACCACCGTGGTTTCATGGTCCTCGCTGGTCTTGACGATCAGTGCCAGGTCCGGCGTGATCCTGAACTGCGAGATCATTAGGTTGTCCTGTTGGATTGCGACGTTGTTGGCTTGGCGGGTGGCCTCGTCGATCTCGCCCCAGTCACCGCGCACGTGGCGCTGGACATAGGCCAAGGGGTCGATCAGGCCTTTGCGTGCCAACCAATGCACCTTCTCGCTCAACTTCAGCGTACCCGGTGCGAACAACGGTTGCTTCTGCGGCGCGGGCCGCTTGAACGGGTTTGCGAACATGGTGTTTCTCCTTCGATGTGGGAATAGCAGGACGGCAGCGCGTCCGGTGAGTCAGCGGATGGTCAACACCTCGCCCCGTGTCGCGGAGCCAGGCGTCATGTCCCACGCGCGGATGACGGGCACAAACTTGTCGGTGAGGATGCGGGTCTCGGCGATCGAGCCGTCTTCGCGTTCGGTGAATTCACGCTGGAGCGTCTTGTCCTTGTGGGTGTCACCTTTGACGACGAGCACGCGCCCGGTCTTGGAGCGCACAACCCCCGAGATCGCGCCCGCGGCCAGAGCCAGGGCGAGATGCCAGTGGGACAAAGCCCGCGCCGGTGGACGCAGCGACTGCTGCGCGGCCCCCAGGTGCGTGTCCAGCGACGGCCAGAGGCCTTGCAGCCTGCCAACCTCGTCGGCGAACTGCTCGGGCTCCATCGTCACGCGGAAGAAATGCTCCGGCTCGGCCGGACTGGCGGGGACGATGTACGGCAGGAACGGCCAATCGCTCGGCAGCTCCTCGGCTTCGACTTCGCCAAGCCCAACCTGCAGCAGCAGATTGCGCACGGCCTTGACGCCATCGGGAGCCTGTTCACGCTGTCGCACCCTTCGGCCGAAGATCACCACCTGCTTGAATTGCGTTTCCACCGCTCGGTAGATGCGCAGGTCCGTGTAGTGGCGTGTCAGCCAACCGACCAACTCCGCGTCGAGCACGTAGCCGGGGACGATGAAGACCAGCACGCCGCCGTACTGCAACAGCGACAGCGAACGCTGATAGAACAGCTTTTCGAGGCGGGCACGGCCCTGGCCTTGGTAGCCGATGTTGCCGTTGACGTCCTTGGACAGGTCGCCATACGGCGGGTTGAGCCAGAGCAACCCGAAGGATTGCTTGGAGACCATCGTGTCCATCAGGTCCGCGTGCAGGCAGTGATCGACCAGGCCGCGGGCATGACGTGCCCGCTCCGGGTCGAACTCGACGGCGAACGCCTTGGCCTGCTCGCGCCCGAGGGCATGGGCGGCTTCGGCGATCGCCACGCCTTCGCCGGCGCAGGGATCGAGGATGCACATCGGCCCGTCGCTGGGCATCAGTGCGTTGAGGGCTCTTTCGAGCGTGGGTTCGTCGGTCGGGTAGTAACCGTTCTTGGCGAAATTGCGGGCAAGCCGCGGGAACATGAGGGCCATGGAAGTCTCCTGGTTGGCGGGGAGGAATGGCGGAAGCACGCCAAGGCGTGCCTCCGCAGGTGGGTCAAGCCGCTACCGCTTCCGGCGTCCAAATCTTGGCCGGATACGGATAGGCGGTGAGTACGTCACTTCGGATCAGGGAACCCAGCGCCAGGGTCAGCGCCGGCACGTCGATGGCGAGCCGATGGCCTTCCAACGGCCCGAGGGCGAACGGAAGGCGGGCCAGCATCTCGCGGGTTTGCAGCAGTTCCAGCACGGTCTCGCGCCAGTGGTCGAGCAGCGGCAACGGGCAGGTGTCCCGCACCAGCATCCACAGGCGGTCAAGCCGGTGGGAGCTGTCGCGTGGCAGCAATGCCAGCGCGCTGGCGTTGGCCTTGTCGGGCTTCACGCAACGCCGGTCGAACAGCCACACGTTGGACAGCGAACCGAACAGCGTTCGCCGGTAGGCGCGGGTCATGCGCTTTTCCAGGCGATCGACGTTGCCGACGAACACCGGGACGCTGCCGCCCTGGTCGGTGATGACGTGGAACTGGTCCAGTCCTTGCTCGTCGCGCCCGAGGGTCAGGCGAGCGAGGAACTGCTGGACGGCGGTGTCGCGCGCCCAGATGGACAGGAAGATCAGGTTGCCCTGGTCATCGCCGACGCAGGCGTCGGCCATCACGTCCGGGCATTCGTCGATGCGGTACAGCGTGGAAGAAGTGTTTGCGGGCATGGTGGTGTCCTCGGATGAACGGGAACAGCACCGCCCGCCGGGGCAAGTACTGCCCCAGGGGGTGGAAGAAAATCGCTCAGTCCGGCTCGAACTGCCGGGTGTGCGGGTTGAAGTGAAGCGCCTCGTCCACCGCGGTGATCGGCGTGAAGCCGTCCAGGTAGATGTTGTTGAGGTACTGGTCGCGGTAGGTCAGCGCCTGCCGCGCCTGTTCCTCGGTAAGGCCGTTGCTGATGAAGTACTCCTGCATTTCCTCGTCGGAAGACACTTCGTCGTTGGACAAACTGCCTTCAACGAGTTTCAACAGTGAGGCGGGGAGCGCAGCCAGGATCGGGTCCATGTCGGTTCCTCCTGACTCAGGCCAACAGCGCCGCGGCGGGTGCCGTGGATGCCGTGGGGGTGCGCCGCCGCGCGTGGTAGGCGCGAACGCCTGCACGCCAGTCGGCGGACTGCTCCGGCGTCATGTCGAGGTAGCTCAACGGGCACGAGTAGTAGTACGGGTGCATGGACTCGTCCAAGGGCTTGTAGCCCCATTGGCTGCCGCTGCGCTCCAGAAGATCGCAGCGGATGTAGCGCAGGGACTGGCCCGGTGCGAGATCACGATGCACGCCTTCGGCCCTGGCCGTCACTTCCGCGACGGACCAGAGGACGTTGCCGCGCAGCGTGTGGGCGATGACCTTCACGCTGGCGCGCTCGGTCTCCTGCGGTGCGATCAGTTCCGCGATCAGTTCAGACCGCGATTGGGGAGAGAAATACCAGCCCATGAGAGGCCTCCTGAAGAATGTAGAGCCAGAGGCCTCCCCGTGGGGAAGAACCCCCAGCGGGTGATGGAATGCCGCGTGTGCGGCGATGGAATGCAGTGCGGGCTAGGAACCGCAACCGGCCGGGCAGCAACCCAGCGTGATCCCATGCGAACAGCAGCCGTTTTCAGCGAGCCAGTCCTGGGTTTCCTGCCGTTCGGCGGGTGTTGCGTAGTCCCATTCCTGGGTCGCGATTTCCAGCGCATGAACGCGCTGGCTTTCCGGCAATCGACTGGCTTGCGCGTCGATCTCCGAGCTGAAAAGCGTGACCCAGTGATCCCAGGACAGGCCGCAACCACGTTGGGCATGCTCGGCGGCCGTCTTGCAAACGGCGCGCCACGCGGTTTCGTCCAGCGCGGAACGGGGTGTATCGCAAGTGATGATGGACATGATGGAGACCTCCAGAAGAAAGCCGAGGCCACCCCCGCATGGGGAAGGAACCCCGGCGGGTGGATGAAGAACACCGCGGATGCGGTGTCTGCAATCACGCAGGTTGCAGTTCGGCCTGGCGGCTCCACTCCTGCGTCTTGAAGTCCAGCGCGTAGCCCAGTTCGCCCAGGCGGGCGATCTGCGCGCGCAGGGTGCGGCGGTCGATGGTCGAATCCAGCTTCACAGACTCGCCCAGCGGCCACAACAGGCCGAACAGCGCGGCGTCGCCATCCTCGGTGCTGCCGGGGGCAGCAGCCGCAGCAGGCGGCGCGTCCACGCCGAAGGGCGTGGTATCGACCAGCGGGTCCGCGGACGTCTGCACGGGTGCAGGTTTGGCGGACCTGGATGCCTTGGCGGGCTTGGCCGGCGTTGTCGCAGGCTGTGTCCCTTGCTCTTCATCGAGCGGATCGACTTCCTGCGGAGCAAAGCTATGTGCTTCGGCCTTGCTCAGCTTGTCGATGCCGAAAAGTGTCATACCGTCCAGGTTGGCGCGCATCTCGAAACGCATGCTGCCGTCGCTGATCGGATAGCCTTTGAGGAAGATGTAGCGAAGAACGAATTCCCCTTGGTACTTGCCCTCGGGGTATTGCTCCAACTCCGCGTCTTTAATCGTGAACTTGCCGAGTTGGCATTCGAGCTTGCCAACGTTGAACTTTCCGTTGCGGCCGTGAATGGTGCGCAGCGCGAGCTGGCCCGGGACGATGATGGGCGTGGCCGATTTCTCGGGTGCCGATGTGACTGCCATGATGCTTCTCCTTGAGGAATAGGAAAAAGGCAAGGCCCCGTGAGGGGCCATGCCGGATCAGAACGAAGCAGCCAATGCCGGCTCCTGCTCTTCGACTTCACCTGCGGGCTCGCGCTCGGCGGACTCGATAGGCTGGTCGGCAGCGGTGTCGGCGGCATCCTCGGCTTCGGGCGCGGGTGCGTCCTCGGCCTGCGGCGCCTCGGCTTGCGCCTGGCTCGTCGGATAGACCTGGGTGCCGTCGATCTTGATCAGACCGATGTGGATCAGCGTCGATTCCAGGCTCGCTCCCGGCTCCCCGGCGCGCTCACCCTTGGTGCGGATGTACGGATCGATCTTCATGTCGTTCAACTTGAAGGCGATCAGCACCTTGCGGTCCCCTTCGATGGCCTGCACGCACCGGCGAACCAGGTGCTCGGCTTCAGGGGTGGCGACGATGGTGTCGAAGTACCGATAGTCCGGTTCACCGACAGGCCCGGCCAGAGCCGCGACGCAGCACGACAGGAACGGATCGCCATCCTTGGGGGTGACGTCCTTCGGACGGCTGAGGTAGCCGATGCCGCGGGTGATCAGCTCGTGCTGCTTGATGGAAGCCAGTTCGGCCCGGTCAAGCGGCTCGGCCTTGAGCAGTCGCGCCTTGAGGGACGCGGCGGCTTCACCCTTGCGCTCGCCCTTGTCGCGGATGTACGCATCGCCCCACAGGTCGCCGAGGCGGAAGCGCACCAGCGGGCGCTGCTTGGGATCGTCAACGCCGATGTAGCGCTGGACGAGGTTCTTGGCCTCGGCACCCGAGACCTTGACGTCGAAGTAGCGGTAGCTGGGGTCCCTGGCGGGGCCGACCAGCGCGGCAACGGTGCATGCCAGGAAAGGCTGCGCACGGCGGCCGCCCCGGACAGGCACTTCACGGACACGCTGGATGTAGCCGATGCCCGAGGTGTGGAGGTCGAAATACGATTTCTCGTTGGACGTGGTGTTCATGGTGAATCTCCATAGGGAAGAAGCGGAGACACACCAGCCCCACGCATGCGGGGAAAGGTGCGTAACCCCGCGGTGGGTCGATAAGGCGAAAGCATCCGCCACCAGAGACTGGTGGCCGCTCGCGGATGGATGCGGTGCGAGCTGGCTCGGTCACGCAGTGGGAACTGCGACGCAACCTCGAAGACCGATGGTTGCCTGGCATGTCGCTGACAACGTCAGCAGGCATGGGGTCAGCATGGCCGGGCCTCGCGCGCGCGACAGCAATCAATCGGCATCCGGGCGCTTCCCATTTTTTCCAGGCTGCCCAGTTCCGCCCAAAAGAAAGCCCCCGAAATGGGGGCTTCAAGGGGTATGCGGACATTTTTGGACTACGCCGATTCCACCGCCGCCAGTGACAGATACGTAGCGGTGGCGGACAGCTCCAGATCATCTGAGCTTTGCAGAATGCGAGTGAAAACGCTGTCTTTCGGGTCGAAGAACTCGCCGAAATCGTCGCCGCCAAGCTCGGCGCGTGCCAGTTCCCACCAGTCATCGAACGGGTCGGTATCCGGGTTGCAGCCGACGGCATAGGCCAGCAGCTTCACGCGGCCATCGGGGCGGCGCTCTCCGCGCTCGGCGAGGAAGTACACGCCCTGGTCCTTGGCCAGGGCGACGCGGCATTGGTTGGCGATGGCCTCGGCAAGCACGGGGCGCAGGTCGGAGCCTCTGAATCGCAGTGACATGGTTGAAATCTCCTGTATGGATGAAGAAAAAAGCCCTCCACCGAAACGGATGGAAGGCTTGTGGGGCAGTCGCCGGTAGGCTGTGGACTGATCAGTCGTGCCGCTAGGCTTCCTGTCTGGCGCGTCAGGCTGGAACCGCCTGACGTTGACGAGAGGCTTTGGCGTCGATCACGCTCACGCCGATCAGGCGCCAGCGCCCGTCGTCGATGAGCCGCTCCAGCACTTCACCGAGCATGTCGAAATACACCTCGTCGTGCCTATCGATCAACTCACCGTCGCGGTGCAGCTCCACCACGTAGGTGTCGCCGCCACGGTCGTAGAGGATCGTCACCTGACCCTCGAACTTGGTGGTTGAGACCGTGAAGCTGATCGCCGGCGGGGTCTCGATGATCTTGGAGGGCTTGGGATCGACCCAGGCGAAGTCGCGGGCACCTGCATCGACCAGCATGTGGGTGATGCACCGGAACCCGTCGGGCGCGGGCATCTCCTCCAACTGCTCGATGAGTTGGCCCAGCTCCATGCACTGCGGCTCGGGAATTGGCAGCTTGGCGGGTGCTTTGCCAAGGATATGCCTCGTGATGGTGTAAGGCGTGCCATCCGAAGTCTTCTCGGTGACGACTTCCGGGGTGTCCGCGCGCAGCCCGTCGAAACGTCGCCGGGCGTAGGGTTGGACATGGACCTTGGCGCCCTCGCTGGGAACGGTGGTCACCAGGTTGGGATCGAGCACGGCGAACTCGGAAGGCTTGAGCTTGACGACGATGGCATCGTCGGTCGCGGAGACCACCTTGCCGTTGAAGGGCTGAGGGTCGATGGCGAAGCCCAACGTCGAGGACTGCGGCTGATCATCGAATACGCGGTATTTGAACGAACGCACGTTGCGAGGCATATGGCCCGCGACAAGCGAAGGCATCATGGATTTGATGAGGGAACGGTCCATGGGAATCTCCTTGAGGAAGAACAAGGGATTCCCCGCCCGCAAGGGAGAGGTCCCTTGTGGGTGGCGTGAACGGACGGGGTACGTCCATAGGAAGAAACGACCAGCACGGTTTCCCGCACTTGCAGCCTTGAAGGTCTCGGCTGCCAGGGCATGTGTCGGCAACGCCGACGAACATGGAGCAAGGATGGCTCTGGAATGGGCGGCCTGCCCGCAAGAAATCGCACAGCGTCGCACCCGCTTTCCTGCGCTGCGGACAAGAAAAAGCCCCTCGAAAGGGGCTTGGTTGGGTCAGGCTTCGTACACGAAGTAGTGCTCGCGCTGACGTGGGAAGAAGACATGCTTCCATGTATCGCCGCTGGTGTTGCCACCGTCGAAGACGACCATTTCGTAGTCGTCAATGTCGGTGTCCACCAGGTCGGCGCTGGCGATATGGCGCATGTGCAGCGTGCCGCTCATGCGCTCGAATACCAGGATCTGGCCGATGGCGTCGTCCTGGCCCATGGCATTGACGCAGGCGCCGAGCTGGTGCTCGAAGTCTGGCGTGCGCGAGATGAGGTCGGGGAACATGAGGTTGCTCCTATGAAAATGGATCAGCCCGGTTCCGGGAGGGAGACGGGCCGGTATGGGGGAGAACAAAGAGGAAGGATGTTGCGTCGAGCGGCTGCTAGGATTCGGCCAACGGCAGGCCCAACAGCACGGGTGCGTCGGCGTCGAGAATCAGGATGCGCACATCGGCCTGGCCAGCCAGTTCAATGACGTTCGCCAGGTCATCCGGCATACCCTTGCTTCGGTGCTCCTGGCGAAGCTGCTCCGCACTGATGCCCTCGGCGTGGTCCAGGTTCTTGTCCGTCCAGGGGGTGGAGATCAGCTTGATGCCGATCGCCGGGCTGTACGGAACCCGGAACGCGATGAACAGGAAGGCCTCCGGCGTGGCGAGGTCTGCCAGGTTGGCGAGGTATTGGCTGGTTTCCTCGCTTATGTGCGCGCTGCTGATTTCCCAGCACCGGCTGTAATAGCCGGTCTCGAAACTCAGGCGCTGTACGACCTCCCGCGCTGCCTCTGCCGAATAGGCGTCGCCGACGTGGATGGGGCGGCCGTCGAAGTCATCGCCATGGATGGCATAGACCACGGCGCCGATTACGCCTTCGCCGCTGACACCTTCTCCGGCATCGCATTCGGCCAGTACCTCGGCACTCACGGGTTCGGGACCATTCCTGACTACGGCGAAATCGCTGGTGACGATGCACGAGGATGAAATCATTTCCTCGTCGGAAAGGTGCTTTTGGCTCGGGTGGATGATTCGCCAGACATGCGGGCTTCCATCCTCGTAGCTGATGCACAGCGTGCGGACGATTTTCAGATTCCAGTATCCGCGGAGAAAGGGATTGGGTTTCAGGGACATGGGAACTCTCCAGATTTGAATAATGGAGCCAATCCCCGCCACCGGGAATTGGACCCGGTGGGTTGAAAGTGGAAAATGCGTCAGTCGGCGCTGATCGTTGACGTCTGAGCCAGCCGTTCGGCGATGCGATGGCGCACATTTAGGCGAAATTGCTCATCGGTGATGCCGGCAAGCAGGTTGGCGGCCTCCAGCGCGATCAACGCTGAGGCCTCTTCGATGTCGGCGGCCAGGATGGTGTTGCGCAGTTGATCGCCGAGTTGAAGCGCCTGCGAGGACGTTCTGAAGACCTGGACCTCGCGGCTCAGGTAGCAGCCGTTGCCGCCGAACTCGAATAGCCTTGGCTTGCTGCAATACCAGCAGCCCTCAAACTGTATGGCGGTCAGGTTATGGCCATCATCGAAGCGGGTAGCGATCAGAAGCAGGGCTTCCAGGTCCGCGCTGTCCTCGAAGTGGTGGTGCTCTATCAGGTTCTCCAGCTCCCCGTCCTGGTCAGCACCGAAGTGCGCGGCCAGCCGTTCAAGCAGAGGCGGAATCGACAACTCTTCGTCGTCGGGCATGGGGATTCCGAGTTGTGTGGCCAGGTTTTCCAGACCGTCCAGCACATCTGTCCAGCGTGGATCATTGGTCTCGGCGATCTGGGCGATGTAGGCCTGCCCATTGCCGGGATGGTTTTCGTCGAGCGCGAAGGCATCGAACAGTGCCTTGATGACGGGAGTAACGCGGTCGAGCACGAGAACGCCCGTGCCTTCGTAGTAGTTGTTTGCCATGCTGGCTCCTTTCGAGAAGAGCGGAGCCAGCCCCTGCGGACGATGGCATCCGCAGGGAATAGCCCAGGGCCGTTGGCGCCGGGCGATGGGGAAGAAAAATTGAGGGACATGGCCTTATGAGCGCATGTCCCTCACGGGAGGATCGAGAAGACAGTGGCGTGCCGGAGACCGACTCACCAACCGCTGTAGTTCACCAGCAGGTCGGCGATGACCTTGCGGCGTTCCAGATCGAGACCGTCGAAGTCCGACAGCCCGTGGAAGTGGCAGCGCTTGAGCATGGCACCGCCCTCGCGCGCGTTGTAGAAGCTGACCATGGCGGACAGGAACATGCGTTCGCCGCTGCTCAGGACGCCGAGGGCATCGTTGAGCCGCAGCATGTCGGGACGCAAATCCCACTTGGTGTTGGCCCGGTTCAGGCCTTCACGGGTGCCGTCGCCGAACCACTCGGGACCAGCAATCTCGACACCGCGCTTCCAGGCCTCGAAGAAGGCTTGGGGCGCGGCAGCGAAATGCTGCTCTTCCCGCATGATCTGATCGACGACTTCCCGCGGCAGTAGCTGGTTCATGATGTGATTTCTCCAGTTGGATCAGGGAATGGCGAGCTGGGACCAGCCGCCTCTTTCGAGGGCGCGTTGAGCCGCGGCATAGCTGCGGAAGTACTCGCGGGATTCCCGCGAAACGGGACCTTCGGTATCGCGCGTGCCGATGTAGTGGCCGGCGGCGCTTTGCAAGACTTCGAGCGGCAGGAACTTGCCGCAGTAGGTCAGGGCCAACTGGCCGAAAGAGGCTTGCTGGGACATGGACGGGCTCCTTGGAAAAGCGGGGCCTTGTCCCTCACGGGATGGCAGCTCCCGCACGCGGTTGATAAAAAGCATCAGCGTCACGGGGACGCTCATCCGCAGAATTGATGCGATGCGGACTGGTGGGTGACGCGGGAGAGACCCGCGGCAGCCTGGAACCCTGGCTGCTGGCATGTGCTGACGAATCAGCGAACATGCGGGCAGCTTCTTGCGAGGGCCGTGCTGCGTCAGTTGGAAAACCGCATCCGGCACAGCCCCGATTGATGGGCTCAGAGAAAAGAAAAGCCCCGCGTCGAGTGCGGGGCTGTCAGGAGGGTGCGGTGGTGCTGGGTCAGTCGGGCTTGTCGCCCAGGACATGCTGCTTCCACAGGTCGAATGCCTGCTCGGGCGGCAGCTCGGCGAGGATGACGATGGGCTGGGCCTGCCGGGCGCGCAGCGAAGCGAAGTACGACTTGCGGTCGGCGATGGCCTTGAGCTTGATGCCCTTGATGAACAGCAGTTTGCGGTCCTTGATGAACAGCACCTTGTTGCCGATGTCGCGGTTGAACGCGGCTCGCACCTTGCGTTCCGCGTGCATGGCATCGGCCAGCTCATCGACCAGGAAGTCGAGCGTCATGGCGATGTAATGAGGGTCTTCACCCTCGTGGCCCAGGTCGAGCGGCGCAGGCGGCAGGCCCTTGGCGAAGGCTTCGGCCTGCGCCAGCAGCGCCGCCTTGCCGTTGAGTGCGTGGAGGAACGTCGAGCCGCCGTGGCCGTCGTTGCGGGCCTCGGCGATGGGAATGCCGTCGAACACGATGGTCGCGGTGAAGCACAGCGTTTCCTCGCTGGCGAAGTCGGCCACCTTGAGGTTCTTCAGCGTGATGCGGTCTTGCTTGGTGATGGTTTCCATGGGAGATCCTGAAATCGACCGGGTGGCGACATGCCCCTAACGGGACGTGGCGACCATCCCGTGGGTTGGAGAAAGGAGGCATCGATGCCCCGGTGGGCAGCGTTCGCCGGTGAGATGCCGAAGCGAACTGGTGGGTGGCGTGGGCGGAACCCACGGCAGCCTTGACACCCTGGCTGCGGGCTGCTGCCGATACATCGGCAATGCAGGGAGAGAATGGCGCGGCCGGCAGGCTGCGTCGTCGATCAATCCGAATCGGTCAAGTCCGTCTTGTGCAGGCACTGCACCAGCCGGTTGCCCAGCCAAGCCATGCACGGGACGGCCATGGAGTTGCCAATCGCCTTGTAGCGCGGAGCGTCTGCGGCAGGCTTGCCGCGATACGGGATCAGCGTGTAGTCGTCGGGCATGCCCTGCAGCCGCTCGCACTCCATGGGCATCAGCCGCCGCACCCGCCATTGCGACCAGTCCGCTGCACCGGATTCATTCCAGTCGTAGCGGAAATGTGCCTCGAAGTCGGGGGCCAGGACATGGGGCTTGTCTGCGCCGCCGCCGCTGGTACGCAACGCCGCTGCAACGCTTCCGCCCAGTTCGGCGGCAAGACCCTGCGTCCGTCCCCGCAGGGCAACGCAGGCCACCATCGGCACACCGTAGCCCGGCTTGCCGTTGGACAGGACGGTGCAAGACACCTGTCCATGCCCCGACTCGAAGCGCACTTCGCCGCGGTTGTTCTGCGCGAAGGCGATGGCGGGTACGACGCCTGCGTTCGCATGGCTGTTGCGATGCCCGCCGGCACGCAGCGTCGGCGTCAGGTCGATCGTGGCGTCCGCGCCGCTGCCCTGGGCGGTGAAGGCGATGATCGGCACGCCCTTTCCCGTACCGTCCTCGCTGCTGCCCTTGCCGTTGTTGGCGGTGTCGAGGGTGTGGGCGATGCTGCCGGCGATGGACTGCACCATGAACGTCTCGGTGCGGATGTCGTGCTTGGGACCCGCGGCCATCAGGCATGCCGCAACATCGACGGGGCCGATGCCGCCGCTGAATCCGAACGTCGTCGTGACCTTGCCGTAGGGCTGGTTCAGTCCAGCGAATCCTGCGTATCCGCCTGCTGCAGCAGCACCCGATCCAGCAGCGCGGGCAGCTTCTTGCCACGGCGCGCGGCCCGCAGAAGAATCCCCGCGCAGGCCTGTGCGCTCAAAAAGTACTTCGGAGGGATCGAGGTCATCACCACCACATGCCACAAGAAACACGCGCTTGCGGCGTTGGGCGACACCGAAATATTGAGCGTCGAGCACGCGCCAGGCGATGCGGCGGCGGGGTCCAGACACACAACCAGCGTGCGCCCATTTTTCCCCTGGCGGCTGGAGCGCACGGCTTTCTCCGGCCAGTGCTCCCAGGAAATGCCCGAAGGCATTGCTGCGGTCGTTGAGGACGCCGGGGACGTTTTCCCAGACGAGCGTTGCCGGCGGGCGGCGGTCTTGGTGGCGGGTTTGGTCGATGGCATTTGCAAGCTCCACATAGGCAAGGGTCAAGGCGCCGCGCGGGTCGTTCAGCCCCTGGCGCGCGCCGGCAACGCTGAACGACTGGCACGGCGTGCCGCCGACCAGGATGTCGGGCGCCGGCACGATGCCGGCGCGCACCTGACGGGCGATCGCGGTCATGTCGCCCAGGTTGGGCACATGGGGGTAACGGTGGGCGAGCACGGCGCTCGGGAACGGCTCGATCTCGGCGAACCACGCGGCTTTGAGGCCGAGGGGTTGCCATGCGAGGCTCACGGCCTCGATGCCGCTGCACACGCTGCCGTACAGCAGTGGCGCGGCCTGGGGCGCACCGCGAAGGGTGCAAGGTTGCGGGTTCATGTCGGGTCTCCTGTTCGTGTGGCCCGGGGCGGGCCGGGACGTTGATAGGCAGGAGAAAGGCGCCGAAGGCCCTGCGGCCTTCGGCTCGGGAGGACAGAACCACCCGTGGGCTGGTGCAGGCCCGGTCGTCGCTAGAACCGTCTGCTCATCAGCAATCACACCCGGCGCATGTCGTGGTTCGCGCCGGCATCGTCTGGCGCACATCCGCGCACAAAGGGAGCCCGTTTTTGCGCCGGCGGGCACCGGCACCGAATACCGCTGACCACGAAGGGTCTCCGGGTGGCTCGCGCAGCTTGGCAAGCCACCGGGGGACCCTTCGCAGAGGCGGGAGAAATGCAGATCAGCAGAACGCGCAGGAGGCGGTTCGCGGAGAAGCTACCTTCAGGTCCCGCGGCCGGGGACGGCCAGGCGGGACGCGCACACGGACAAGAAGGCGTTGCGCGCTGGGCGTCCCGCAGGGCGTGCGGAACACAGGCCGCGCCGCCGATGGCGGGCACGGCTCACGGGGAACGGGGTCGGTCAGGAGCCTTTGCGGCCGCTGCGGCGCGGGCGCGAGGCACCACGCCTGGACGTGCCGGATTCGACCGGCAGCGTGCCTTTGCAGTCGGGGTAGCGACTGCACGACCAGAATGGGCCGCTCTTGCCGGTGCGCTGGCGCGTCGGTGCGCCGCACTGTGGGCAAGGCGGTCCGTGGGGAACCTTGATGGACAGGGACGTGCTGCCGTACTGCGCGATCAACTGTGAGATCCATGCAGCCTGCTTGCCGATGAATACGTCCAGCGTGAGCTGTCCAGCTTCGATCATGTCCAGCGCCTGTTCCCAGACGGCGGTTGTCCCTGGGTCGGCAATCGCTGTGGGCACCGCGTCGATCAGGGTGAAGGCCGCATCCGAGGCACGGATGGCGCGGCCCTTCTTCACGAGGTAGCCCCGCGTCAGCAGGCCACTGATGATGTTGGCCCGCGTCGCTTCGGTGCCGATGCCGACCGTATCCTTGAGCTTCTGTTTCAGGCGCGGGTCCGAGACCAGTTTGGCGACGCCCTTCATGGACTTGACCAACTCGCCCTGCGTATAGGGTCGAGGGGGCAGCGTCTTGAGCGCCTTCAGATCGACGTCGGCCACCTGACATGCCAGGCCCTCGCGCAGCGCGGGCAGTACCTGGCTGCGCGCCGCAGGGTCGCCATCCTCCTCGGATTGCGGTTCGGCCAGCACCAGGTGCCAACCCTTGACGACGACCTGCTTGCCGGTGGCCGCCAGCGTCTGCTGGCCGCAGGAGAGGTTCGCCACAGTGCGGTCGAACTCGTGGTGAGGAAGGAATTGCGCCAGGTAATGCGCCCGGATCAGCCGATACACTGCCAGTTCTTTCTCACTCATGGTCGAGAGGTTCGCCGGTTCGAGCGTCGGGATGATGCCGTGGTGAGCAGACACCTTCGCGTCGTTCCAGGCGCGTGAGCGTTGAGTGCGGTCGAGCTGGTCCATGATCGGTCGCAGCAAGGGATCGGTCTTGACCAGGCTGTCGAGGACCGTTGGCACCTCGGCGAACATGCTTTCGGGCAGGTAGCCCGAATCGGAGCGCGGGTACGTCGTGGCCTTGTGCGTCTCGTATAGGGCCTGAGCAATGTCTAAGGTCTCCTGCACATCGAGCCCAAGCTGCCTGGAACACACCTCCTGCAAGGTCCCCAGGTCGAACGGCAGCGGCGGGCCTTCCCGCACGCGCTCGGTTTCGACCGCCACCACCTGGGCGCTGTCCGCGGCGCGGATCTGCTGCGCGGCGTGCTGCGCGATGGGCTGCTGCAGGCAGCGGCCGGCGTCGTCGGTGCATGTGTTCGGGGGAACCCACTGCGCGGTGAAAGCCTGGCCACCAGCGGACAGGGACACGTCGATGGCCCAGTACGGCACGGACACGAAGGCGGCGATCTCGCGGTCGCGGTCCACGACCAGTTTGAGCGTGGGGGTCTGGACGCGGCCGACCGACAGCACGCCGTCGTAGCCAGCCTGTCGTCCCAGCACCGTGAACAAGCGGCTGAGGTTCATGCCGACGAGCCAGTCCGCCCGAGAGCGTGCCAGCGCCGAGTAGTACATCGGCAACGTCTCGGCCGATGGCCGGAGCTTGCCGAGTGCCGCGCGGATGGAAGCATCGTTGAGCGCCGACAACCACAGCCGTTCGATGGGGCCGCGGTAGCCGCACAGGTCGATGATCTCGCGGGCGATCAACTCGCCCTCGCGGTCGGCATCTGTGGCGATGACAAGCTGGGTCGCCTTAGCCAGAAGCGCCTTGACGACCTTGAACTGCGTGGCGGTCTTCGGTTTGACCTCGACCCGCCAGTGCTGAGGAATGATGGGCAACTGCTCGATGGACCAGCGCTTCAACTGCTCGTCGTAGGCTTCGGGCGCTGCGGCTTCTACGAGATGGCCGATGCACCAGGTGACGGTGACGCCGGAACCGTTGAGGCAGCCTTCAGCGCGCTGCGTGGCACCGAGAATCCGGCCAATGTCTTTGCCCTGGGAGGGCTTCTCGCACAAGAACAGCCGCATGTCCGTCCATCCCGATTCCCGTTGTTCATGGAGTTGCTGGAATCGAGGATGCCGAGCGCCACCTGGGGCAGCAGCAAACAAGCCGCATGCGGCGGTGACCGCTTTCACGGGATGGAATGGCTTGTGCGGGGGTGGCGCGTGGCCGCAGGTGTGCGGACCGGGAGCCGCGATATGAGGGAGCGCGTGAAAGTCGGTGGACGTTGGTGGAGCTATCCCCTGGGGATAGCTCGCGAGCGCATGGAGGGCGGCGAAGACGTGCGACCGCCCTCCATGCCGGTTCACTTCCTGCGCTTGGATTCTTTCGGCGCAGCCGGTTCCTGCGCGGCCTGGGGCTTGGGCTCTGCCTCTTGCGGCTTCGGGCTGAGGGTCACGGATTCGATGCGGTACGGCAGGATGCCGACGCTGCGCGCGTTGATCTGCCAGGTCTCGCGCGGCTGATCCTCGTTATCCGTCCAGGGTTCGCGCTCCATGCGGCCGACGACCAGCACGCGCATGCCTTTCTGGTACAGGTCCTTCCAGTGCTCGGCGTCGCGGTGCCAGATTTCCACCGGCGCCCAGAAGCCGCCCCGGTCCTCGAACGTGCCATCCTTCTTCGGCACAGGGTTGTCGAAATAGACGTTCAGGCGTAGCAGGCGACTGGGTTCGTCGTTGCCGTTGGGGAATTCGCGGTACTCCGGTGGCGAACCGATGTTGCCTTCGCCGGAAAAATGCGTGCTCATGATGTGATCTCCGTGGTGGTTGAAATACCCGTGCCTCGTCGGCGCCGGGAGCGTGCTGGGTGCCCGGCGCAATCACCGATCGCGCATTGCGGCGGGAATGGGCGTGAGCCGGCGCAGGTAGGCGTCGTCCGCCTCGGCCGCCTTGCTGGCGCATTCCTGCGCCTGCCTGCCCAAGGTGTGCAGCAGGCTGATCTGCATGTTCAACGTGATGCGCTGCAGCTCGATCGCGTGCAGGTCGGCCAGCAGGTTGACGGGTGTGCTGCTGCTGGCGACCAGCTCCCGCCACAGCGCCACGCCCATGGCCGACCTGTCGTGTCTGCGCCAGCGCAAGAAGACGGTTCCTGCGCCAGTGGTCTGTTGGGCCAGTTCGATGGGCAGCAGGTGGAAGGGGTGCCCGCATGCCTGCTCCAGTACCTGTCGCTGTGCCAGGGCAATCAACTCGTCGCGCATGGCGAAGCACTGGCTGGCCCAGGCCTCGAAGTCCCCTTTACCCTTAAAAGGCTTTAAAAGGCCTTTTAGATAGGCCGCGTGTTCCAGCCGCATGAAGGCACCCTGTTGCAGGCCTCGGAAGTAGCGGGTCGGTGGGTTCGGATCGCTCATGCCGGCTCGTCCTCGCCGGCTGCGGCTTCGGGCGACTCTGCGGTGGTGGTTTCATCGCCGAGCAGTGATGCTTCGGCAGGACCGTCGCCGCGCTGCTTCAGGCCACGGCGCACGATGGGCGGCGCAAACTTCGACCGGCGCGTGCCTTCCAGCACGTCCTGCGGCAGTTCGCCATACTTCTCCAGCGCTGCCCGCGCTGCGGCATTCTTCGACGCGAAGTCATCGCGTGTGCAGCCCGAATAGCGATACTGCTGGGCCAGCGAGAACAGGCTGCGCAATGAATGTGCGCCCTCGTTGAGCCAGCGTTCCAAGGTGCTGCGGTCAATGAGCGCGGTGTGATGGGCGAGGATCAGCTTGCGGGCGATGTCGTCGTAGTCGGCCAGGAGATAGACCGCGGCAAAGCCGAGCTGCGCGTTGACGAAGAGCGGGAGCTTGACCGGCTGCACGTTGAGGTTTTCGCCCAGGCTGAGCGCCGGCGGCACACTCGCCAGCGCCTGGTCCACCTGCTCGCGCAGCGATTGCAGCGTGACCTTGGTGTGGTCGAGCTTGTCCTCGATGCGCAGCATCCACCAGTCCGAGTACGGATCGTCTTGTTCTGAGCCCCGCCGCATCTTGTTCATCTGAGCGATATAGCCATTCAGGCCGACGATGCCCGGTCGCCCCTCGGCGGCGGCGCGGCCATGCCAGATGCGGGAAGCGTGATGGGTGTGCAGGGTCAGCGACATCGCACTGCGCAGGGAGCCGAGATTCAGTTGCAGAGGTTCATTGGTTGCCATGGTGTCTGCTCGTTGTTGGAAAAGGAGCGGCCAGCTTCGACAGGAAGCGGAAGGCAGTCAGTCAAGAATCCGAATCCCGGCGGGCCCCGGTTTAGGGCGTGGCGGTTGCATGCGGCGCGAGCTATCCCCAGGGGATAGCTCCATGGAGCGCTAACGAACGCTGCACGCCGAGATCAGGGGGGACAACGCCGATGCTGCGGCAGATGGTCGATCCCAGGCCTGCGACAGCTTGGCGTTGTGCCCAGCAGCGGAACTATCCCCAGGGGATAGCTCTACTGGCGGCCATGGGCATCTAGTTTCACCGCCTGGCATGCCGACTCATTTGCTGGCGAGCAGATTGCGTAGCCGCTCGATGTGCTGCTTGGCGACTTCTGGCGGCACTGGCTTACCCTGCGGCTGAGGTGGCGGTGCTGGTGGTGGTCGCTCGTTTGGTGGGACGGATGCCGATGGCGCGTCTTTCTTGGCCCAGGCATTGAACTCGCCATGGATGGCGCGCTGGATGATGCCGAACAGATACCCCGCAGGATTGCGTATGCCATGACTGCTGCATCGTGTGGCCCATTCGTCCAGCACGGCCTGTCTCAGCGCGGCATCAACCTGCTGCAATGCCACCCTGGCACCTGTCTGCTGCTCTGCCTTCAGTTCCGTGAAGCGCTTGGGCCATTGCAGATCGCCCAGCGCGCGCGCCTGCGCGGTAGTACGTACTTCATTAATACGACTACTACGTACTGTACGGGCCTGCTTCGGATTCCGAAGAGAGGCGTTTGGCACGGGTTTCGCCCCTGCTTCGGATTCCGAAGATGGGTCATCCGCATTCCGAAGAAGGCTCGATACTCCTTCTTCGGAATCGTGGGCGGCGTCCTCCTGTGGATAACTTGCGGCGGCCGTGATGCCTTGGCTGGCGAGGCGTTCTGCCAGAACCTGCAGCCGCGACGGCAATGTGCGCCCGGAGAGCAGCGGATCTTCCGCGATCTCCTTAAGGGTGTTCAGGCCGACCATCTGGACGGCCTTGGCCGAATGGCCGAGGGACTGGCTGACCAGTGCCAGGTAGTCGGCGTCGAGCTGCATGGCCTCGAAGGGCGTCAGCGGTTCATCGTGCAGAACGTAGAGGTTGCCGAGGATGCGGCCGGTCTTGGGGTCACGCCGTCGCCGCACCAGGCTCAACCATCGGGTGAGGCGCAACAGCGTCAACGCTCGGGCCACGGTTTCATGCGAGGCCTGCCCGGCGCAGGGCATCGATGCCAGCCAGGGTCGAAGCTGCTCATACGTCGGGAAGGCTGTCACGCCATCGTCGTTGAGCATCAGCCGGAACACCTGCCAGGCGTTGCGCTCCAGCGGCGTAAGGCGACGGTCGAGGAACAGTCGCCGCGGCACGGTCTCATGCCGGTTGCCGCTGAAGAGGAAGGCATCGCCGGACGTGGCGGGCGTCGGCGCAGGCATAGGTGCTGGCGCACTGGGCTTGGGCACGAGGTCTTTCAAGGCGGCGTCGAACAGGTCCGCGAGTGCGACGGGGCCACGGCGTGGTGCGGTGTCGTCCACGGCCATGGCTCAACCCAATCCTTGATCGACCCAGCTCTTGATCGAGGCCCAGACCACCGACAGAGGCAGCGACATGCCTTCGGCCAAGTCCATGGCGGCGTCGAGAATGGAGGTTTCGTCTTCGAGATCGACATTCCTGCTGCCGGTCACGGCCTTCCATTGCCGCCACAGATCCGTGTCCTGTTTCTCGTCCAGCACGGGGTGGCGGCCCTTGCGCTTGGGCAGGCCGAGGATTTCGCGGCGAAGCGCCACCTCTTGGTGGGTCAGGCCATAGAACCGACTGACCATCTCGGTGCTCGCACCCAGCCTGAGCATGCGATCGACCGTGGCGATTTCCTTCTCCACGTCCTGCGCCTGCTTGAGTAGTCGCCGGAGCACTTCGCGGTTGACCGTCACCGAGCACCAGGAGACGTTGGCGTTGGCGAGCACGCTGATCAGCGCGGGATGCTTGAGGGCGTCCAGTTCTTCCTCACCAAACCCCATCAGTTTGCACCGGCGCAGTTGCCCATTGCGCAGGTCATAGAGGGCCTGCGCGATGACGGCCTGGTTGAGTGGGTGTGGTGCGGACATGCTGGCCTCCCTCGCTCACGTTCCAAGGTCCGCAGCGCCGGCTTCAAGATCGAGCAGGCGCCGGGCCAGCCGCAGCAGCCGGAACAGCTTGACCAGCGCGGTGTCGCTCAATCGCTGGGCCGCATCACCCTGGCCGTGCAGCAATGCCGGCAGGTCGATGACGATTTGCCCGTCGTGCAGACCGACGTCGGCGGGCCGCTGACCGGCCAGGCACGCCAACAATGCGAGGACGGAACGGCCCAGCGGCGCCGGACTTTGGGTGCGGGCCCGGCAGGCGAAACCGATACCCTCTGCACGGTCATCAATGCACTCGTCCAGGTCTGCCTCGCTCGCGATTTCGCGGGCGAACTGTGCGATGTGGATGCGCAAGCGCTCGGCAGTATCCAAGCCGGGATCGATGTACCAGACATCGGAGATCGGATAGAGCCCGCCAGCCTGCACGGGGATGGACTGCAAGACGCTCGCCGAGAAGTCGGGAGGCAGCGCATCGCCCAACTGATCGGCGACCATGCGCTGGATGGACTGGAGCCGTTCGGTCGTCGGTGCCGGCGAAACGATGTGCTCCCGAAGCAGATCGCTCCCCGCCGCAGGGCTGGCCGGACCCGCCTGACTGGTATCCGTGTCGCTCTCGCGCGCAGGTCGGCCTGCAGGCGGCGCTGCCGATGCAGCCCCTGCGGTGGGTGGCGCGGTGTTGGCAGTTGGGCGCGCGATGGTTTCCGACTCCGGCTCCGGCAACGCAGGCGGCGTCGAGGGCGGCGTTGGGTCGCTGATCAAGGCGCGCTGCCGGCTTTCGGATTCGGTCATGTCCAGGGCGAGCACGTCGTAATTGACACCCAGCAACTCGGCCATCTGGCCGATCAGCTCGTCCTGTACGCGCTGCGCGGAGAACTCGTCGGCCTGGACGTCGAATTGCGACAGCGCTTCCTGGAAAAATTCGTCGAAGTCCTGAACCAGGGAGCGGCCCTTGGCGTAGCGCTCCCACGCGAGCATGCAGGCTTTGCGCATGACCGACAGGCGTTCGACCTGATGGCGACCGAGGCCGCCATAGAGCACGGTGGGGATCGCGGGCAGGAGATACTGCACCGCGTCGTTCATGCGGCTGATGTGCGACTGTTGTACCGGGAAGCCATCGGCAGCGAGGCGGCGGGCCAGCTCGGACTGGCTCAAGGTAGTGCCGCTTTCTTGCTCGTAGAACTCGCGTGCCTTCTCGACGCCGAGGGCGCGCTCGATGAACGTGAGGCCCCCGCGTAATTCATTCTCGGCCAGGTGGCCGGTCAGCATGACGACTTCGCCGCGGCTGGGCCACGGCCGGAACAGGCACGATATACGGAAAAACCGCTCGTCCTTGGTCTCTGACCATAGTTCGCGCAGGATCGCCAGCCGCGTATTTCCGCCGTTGCGGATGATGTAGTGGTCCTCACCTGGTCGGCGAGTGATGGCCGGCGCCGCGTCCAGACCGCGCTCGCGGATGGACGCCTTGATTTCCTCGTAGGCCGGGTTGCGTTTTTTCCTGGGATCGTGGTCGTAGGGGCGCAACTGATCTAGGGTCACGACCATGGGTGTGTCGGCGATCGGGTCGCTCAAGGTCGAGGCTGACGGGCCGCTGCGCTCGAACCCGGCCGCGAGCAGCTTGCCAGCCATCTGCTGGGAGGTGATCTCAGCCATGGCCGCCTCCCTGCGCTTGGTATCGGGCCTCGCGCTCGGCGCGGCGGATTTGCGCACGGGCATTCAGGGTCGCCCGGTGGTCACTGGCCGTCGAGCTGGTGTAGATCGCGGCGCAGCCAGGCTTGGTGAACTTGAGGTGGCCGCCAGGCGTGCGTTTGACGTGCCAACCTTCGCCAACCGCGAACTCGATCAGGGCGCGAAGCCGCTTGTGGCCTCGGGCAAGCTCATGTGCGTTCGCCATGGAACCTCCCGGCATCAAGAGGGTGTGGCGGACGGCCGGACACCATGGCAAATCGGTGCCGCCATTGCGGAAATAGTTCGTCTGCGAGGCCGCGCATGGTGTCGAGCGCGGCGGGGGCGACTCTGCCCGGCGGCTGGCGGTATTCGACCCGATGCACTGGCAATCCGCGCGTAGCTGCACGCGGATACGCCTCGATGGCCGGCACGTCGGTGGCCAGCACGCGGATGCCGGCATGGTCCTGGAAAAGATCGCGCAGGGCCTGCTGGATCAGCCGTGCATTGGCTGACACAGGGTGGACGCGATTGATGAGCAGATGCAGAGGTGGAGGCTCGATGCCCAGGTGCCGGTAGGGCGCAATGTCTTCGAGCAACTGCATGGTGCCGCGCCGCAGCTCGCGCGCCGCGAGGATTTCCGGGGTCACGGGCGACAGCGCGAGGTTGGAGGCGAGTACCGCCATCTCCAGCAGCACCGATCGCGCGCCTTGGGTGTCGATCAGTACCAGGTCATAGAGAGGCGCCAGGACCGGCAAGAGATGGCGCAACCGCAGGCGGCCATCCGGCGCGTGCAGCAGCAAGGTGTTCAGCTCGCCTCGGTGGTCGTTGGAGAGCACCAAGTCCAGGCCCGCGACGATCGTGCGGGACACAAGCAGCCCGAGGTCGCGCTCGTTGAAGGCCAGCAACTCGTAGATGCCACCAGGTGCGCGGTGACCTAGCTCGTAGTACGAGGACAAGGTGGGCTGCACGTCGAGGTCGAGCAGTAGCACACGCAGCCCCGCGTCGGCGGCAAGCCCGCCGAGGTTCGCGGCCGTGGTGGTCTTGCCGACGCCACCTTTTGTTGAAATGATGGATACGACCTGCATGGCGTTCTCCGTGTGAGGATGGGAAGTCCGCTGGAGAACGGGTCAGGCCCGGTTGTTGACGCGCTCGGCGATCCACTGATCGATCTCGATGGAGTCCCAGCCGACCGCGCGCACGCCCAGGCGCAGCGCCTTCGGGAACAAGCCTTTGCGCATCAGGTTGTAGATGTGGGCGCGTTTGAAACCGGACTTGGTTTCGACTTCATCAAGCCGCAGGATGCGGCGCTCGCTTGCGGGCAGTGCAGGTGTTTGCGACATGGCGGTCACTCCTGAACGCTCAGTGGCGTTTGTTGGCGTGACCTCCATTCAATAGACATGGATGGGAAAAGACATTGCAAATGCAATCTCCGCGATTGCACATACAAGATGGAAAACCTCAGACTGTCGCGCTACGCAGCCGGCGTCTGGCCGTGGCGAACTTGCCGTTTAGCGTCCGCTCCGCGATCCCCATGGCGCCGCTGTGATGGGCGACCAATGCACTGACCACCGCCTCCTGCGTCTTGAAGCTGGAGTACGGCACGCCCGAAGGCGACTGGCCGAGCATCAGGTCCAGCATGCTGCCGATAATGTTCAGGTAGGTGGCTTCGGCGCGATCACTGATCAGGCACTGTGCGCCAGCAGAGGGCGCCATCTGCTTGAGAAGCGCCCCGTGCTTTTCCTGCAACTCATGCAGTTGGCGTTTGTACTGGTCCAAGGTGGATTTCAGGGCCAGGCGCTCGACTAGCATCGCCTGCCCAGTTTCCAGCGAGATGAAGGGATGGGTGATGCGCTCGCTTCGGGAGAAGAGGAAGCCCGGTCGTTGCTCGGGATAGTGTTGGCGCATCCAGCGCTTCAGATCGACGTGGCGCACCGTCAGATCAGGGGAGTCGATCAGCGTGGAATCGCGCGTCGTGATGCCGTTCTGCCCGAAGGGCAGTTCTCCATTGAGGATGCCGTCGAAGATACGTTCGGTGCAAAGTCTCAGCTCGGCGCAACGTGGGCAGTCCAACGACTGCGGCAGGCGCCTTGGCGACGAAATCGAAGCCAGGATCACCTGCTCGTATCGCAGCAGCCCGGCCCAGCGGATGGACGCTTCGATCGGGCGATAGAACACCTTTGATGTTGGTGCATCATTCTTGTTCTCGTGCATGCTCCGTCTCCTTCCAGGAGAAGAACTACATGACCGACTCCTTTGTCACCGACCTCATGGTCGGCCTGTCGTCTGTGCAGGAAGTGGGCACCGAAGGCCGCTTCGTCATGTGGTTTGAATACTGCTCACCAGTTCGCGCAACTGGTAGTCGTCGTGTGCTCGATGTGCAAAAATTCATCGATTAGAAGGTCGAGCATCGGGACGTAGGCTCGACAGTGACGCTCACGCTATCAGGGTCGTGAGAAGTTACGGTTTCTGCAAAACCGTCTAGGTATGACCTGATATGCCAGCGGTCTCAGGAGGCGTTAAGGGGCCGCAATCGTCGTCGAATGTCCAGCCGGACGCAGCAAACCCGCGTCTGTCATGCTTGCCCCGTCATCCTGATATATCGACAAAGAATCGTGTGCGGAAACGCGGTGGCCAGCGTGCGCGTTCTTTCAAAGGAGCTTGAGCAGAAGGTCCTTGTGAGTTGTGGTGCAGGCGTTCCCAGCATCCGACCTGTGCCATCACCAGAACCATCTGCCTGATCGTCTTCACGATGATGGATGCGGGGCAGACAACCGGGCGTGGATGATGAGTTCGAGGCAGTCGCCTACGACGATGTACCGATCGTGGGTCTGGTGTACTGAGTGCAGCTCTTTGGACGTCTGTGGAACTCTTTGGACGAATTTGTTGCCGAGGACGAAAAACAAGGCTACAATTGAGGTCTTCGCTGGCCAGTCCAACGAAGAAAGTGTTTGGGAAACAACGACTTACTGTCCTAGTACACGTCTCGTTTCCCGCTCCAGATTCTAGAAAGGCCCAGATTTCGATCTGGGCCTTTTTGCGTCTGCAAGAAATAGCATGCGCCCGAGAATTTGTAGCCCTTGAGCATCAAATTAGCTAGTTACGGCTAACCTTGATGCTCAAGGGCTACAAATGATAACGTCCAGCAACGACCGCTGGGCATTGGCCACGGCAATAACCGCGTTGCGACAAACACCAACAGCGGCATGCATAACACTATGCCGGTCAACGCCGTATGATCGCGCGTGTCATTACCAGCCCCTGCAATAGCGGCGTTGTCTTGCACCAACACGCACACTATTTTTTTTCTGTTCAAAAATCTCGGGTCTCAGCTCGGGGCTTTTTATGCATGATGAACCTGGACTGGCCGGATCTTCAACGATACCGATTACTTAACGCGCTTTGCGGGATGCTCCAAGGGACGACTCGACATGAAGAGATCATATAAAGATTGAGCGGCAAGAGATAAGGAACGCTCTCTGCGTCGCACGAGATAGATGGAACGCTTTAGCTCAGGCCAAGGAAGCGGCCGTGTCACGATACCCTTTTGTGCGAAATGAAAGAGTGTCAATGCAGGCATGAGACTGACACCGAGCCCTGCTCGCACCATACCCATGGCCGTGGCTAGCTGGTCCACTTCCATCAGCGTTTGCATTTGCAAGGGATGCAATGCCATTTCCAAGTACTGGCGGACGCTAGAATTTCGAGCCATGTGAATAAAGGGGTATGAGGCGATATCACGCGGGCGAACCTCCCTGAGACGCGCAAGGGGGTGACCAACGGGGCACACCAAGTGAAAATCATCATTGCAGAAAGGTTCCGCACACAAGTTCGGGGTATCGGCACGAATTGCAGCCAGCGCAAGATCTGCTTTGCCGCTATGCACGAGATCAACGCAGGGTTCCGAAAGGACATCGGCAACAGTGATGGCGACACCAGGATGTTGTTCGTGGTACTGGCGAAGCACGGTAGGTAGCCAGTTGGCGGCAAGTGAAGGCAGCAGCGCGATAGATACACGACCCCGTTTTCGCGCAAGATAATCCGACATTCCCAACAAGGCAGCATCGAACTCGGCGAGCAAGCGCCGAGCCGAAATTTCGAAATCCGAGCCTTCCGCCGTCAGTACCACGTGACGAGTGCTTCGATCAAAAAGACGAAGCCCCAATGTGCCTTCGAGTTGGCCAATCAGCGCGCTGAAAGCGGGCTGAGACAGAAAGCAAGTGGCAGCCGCCTTCGTGAAGCTTCGTTGTTCAGAGAGTGCGATGAAGGCTTGAATCTGCCGGATCGAAAGGTTGGGACGTAGCGAAACATTCATTTGAATATCAGATAAGTTAATCTAAATTTTAGAATTCACTATATAGATAGTAGACCCTACACTCAGTCGCATCAACGCCGCTTAACGACAGTAAAAAGCAAAAAAGCGCTATAGACAAAAAGACTGGGGAGACACCTGACGAACGACATTTTGCCCATCAACCCGAATAGTCGGTTTGACGTGCCGCGCTGTGTGAGTCTCTCATCGACTGGTGCAGCCACAGGTGCTCATAGAGATGCGTTCGCAAAACGCCGTTCCTGAATCAAGGATTCATAGAGATCTGGACCGAGCTTCGGCTCAGAACAACGAGGAGATAGCTATGCATAAACGAACGGCGCTTACACGAGGCGTCCTGCTTGCAATGGCGAGTATGCTCGCCGCCTGCGGCGGTGGAAGTGGGGGTGACGACGACGGGAATGGAGGCACCAATCCAAGTCCCGTAGCTGAGTTGAAAGTGTTGTCCAACAGAGCGGATCTGGTGTCCGGCGGTGATGCACTGATAGAAGTCGTCGCGCCAGCCGGTACCGACCCCGCTACGCTAAAGATCGACGTGAATGGCGCCGATGTCACAAATGCATTCGAACTGCGTCCCGATGGCCGCTACTATGGCTTGGTGACTGGCTTGACGGAAGGGAGGAACCTATTGCGTGCAGCATCGCCGACAGGCAAAGGTGCTGAACTCGAGATCACGAATCACCCGATTGGTGGACCAGTCATCTCTGGCGCTCAGATCACGCCCTGGACCTGCGACACTACGGTAACCGCTCCCACCGCCAATAATCCCGATCTGGGTGATCCGCTTGATGCGCAATGCAATATCGCCGCACCCGTGTATCGCTACCAGTACCGTACATTAACCGGCGGGTTTGCGCCGTATGACGTTGCCAATCCACCCGCTGCGGATGCGATTGCAAAAACCACGACAGATCAGGGCCACACAGTGCCTTATATCGTTCGCATCGAACGCGGCGTGATTAACCGAGGGAAATACGATCTGGCCTACCTGGCCGACCCAAGCGATCCCACTGCTGCATGGCAACCCTGGAACGTGCCTGCATCGTGGAACCAAAAGCTATTCTGGAAATTCGGCTCTGGTTGCGACTACCGACGCGTCCAGGGAAATCCAGGCAACGTCATGGACTATGTGGCGCTAAGCCGAGGTTTCATGGTTGCTTCGTCAGAGATGACCCAGTACGGCACGCACTGCAACGACGTGACCTCTGCCGAGACCGTCATCATGATGAAAGAGCACATTATCGAAAAATACGGACCGATTCGATACACGATGGCCGACGGCAGTTCGGGAGGCGCTCACCAACAACACTTGCATGCGTCCAATTACCCGGGCCTACTGCAGGGCATTCTTCCCGCTGCGGGATGGCAGGACACCTGGACAGCCGGCCGCGAGTTCGCGGACTGCGGCCTATTGAAGCGTTATCACGACAGCCAGGCAGGCACATCGTTAGACATGACAAACATGCAACGAGCACTTGTGGCCGGCCACCGATGGAATCAAGTATGCGAAGGCCCTGCCAACACCAACATGGCGAGCCGCGTTCCGTTTTATATTGACCCAGCGGTGGGCTGCGGAGATCCCGACGATCAATGGTCACGAAGCAATCCGACAGGCAGCCGGTGCACGCTCCAGGATTTCAACATTGCGGTATTCGGACCTCGCGATGCTACTGGTTACGCCAAATCGCCGCTGGACAATGTTGGCATTCAGTACGGTTTCAATGCGCTGAACAGTGGAGCCATATCCGCCGAGCAATTCGTCGCCATGAACGAGCAAGTCGGCGGCTACGACATCGACGGCCAATGGCAACCTTCACGTATGCAAGCTGACCCTGGCGCAGCAGAAATTGCACACGGTTCAGGCAGGATTCCTTATGGTCAGAATCTAGGCAACGTCGCCATCATCGCTGATGTGGAATTCAACATTACGGAAGAGCATTACGATTTCCGCACCTGGGTGATTAGAAATCGCATTTTGGCGGTGCACGATGATTACGACAACCATGTGATCTGGCGCCACAAATCCCGTGTGCCTGATTTCGCTGCCCGCCGGTTCGATGCGATGAATGATTGGCTAATGCGCACCGAAGCGGACGCCACGGATCGACCCTTGCGAGAAAAGCTCATAGCAAACAAGCCTGATATCGCTACCGACTCCTGCTATCGCTCCGACAGCGAACAATGGAGCACTGATCCTGCATACTGCAATACGGGCGCAACGCCAAACATGGATTCGACCGTCGTAGCCGGACTCTTTGAACCCGGCGTTGACGAATGGCCAGTCTTTCGCGATACGCGCGTAGCCTCTGGCGAGTCGTTAGCCAGCGACATCATGAAGTGCCAACTGAAGCCGCTGAACCGCGGCGACTATCAAGCAAACTTCACCAACTCGCAATGGAGCAGACTCTCCGCCGTATTCCCAGGCGGGGTATGTGACTACAGCAAGCCTGGTGTCGGTCAAGTGGCGCCAGACCCCTGGCAAACCTTCAGTGACGGCCCTGGCGGGAAGCCACTAGGCCCCGCTCCAACATCACACGCCGCAGCGTAACGGATGTGATATTCAGGCCTGCGCAGTTCCATTGCGCAGGCCTGGCGAATCCGATGGCACGGCAAGCCCGTAGTCTTGCGGGAGTGGGATATCAACAGAGTAATGATGCGTCGGCTTATACACAGTGTCGGTTTGCCCCGAACCCGGGCGGGCTTGCCTACACTCGCAGTCAAACCTTACAGAGATCGCCGTACAACGCTGGCCGACGATCTCGCAGATATGGCGTGTCAGAACGCGATGTGGTAATGAGCGCTGGGTCGAGTTCGACGACGATCAATTCTTCCTGGCTATCCGATGCCAGGCCCAATACGCTTCCGTCAGGGCCAGCCACGCTGCTTTGCCCGCAATAATGGATCTGTGCTTCAGTGGCGCAATAATTGGCGTAGGCAACGAAACACTGATTCTCTTGAGCGCGAGCTCTGACAGTCACTTGTGCGATGAAGTCATACGGCCGCATATTGGCGGTAGGAACCAGGATCAGATCAGCGCCTGCCAGCGCGAGCTGGCGGCTGTTTTCCGGGAATTCGATGTCGTAGCAAATCAAGAAACCAAGCCGCCAGCCATTGAACTCGATAACCGGGCTGCGATCACTACTCGCGCTGAACATACGCTTGTCCAGGTCACCGAACAGATGCGTCTTTCGATAGTTGGCAAGTTCCTGGCCTTGCACACTGATCATTTGCACGCTGTTGAAGATACCCTCGTCATCGGCCAGCTCGGGATAACCATAGACAATCGCGATACCTGAGCGACGTGCGATGTCAGCGACGTATTGGGCTGCGGAACCGTCTTTAGGCTGCGCCAGCCGAGCCACAGCATCAGCGCCGATGTTATACCCAGTCAGGAACATCTCGGGGCAGAGCAGCACGCTTGCCCCGCGTGCTGCGGCAGCATGAGCCTGGTGGCTCAGGCGTGCCAGGTTGCCCGTGACGTCCAGTGGCAAAGACGCACATTGGAATAGAGCGATGCGCATGAAGTCATTCCTTAATCCGCCAGTGTGATCGGACCCAGCTCGGCAAAGACATCACCCGGGCCAGGATTTTCAGCGTGCGACTTGCCGCCGAAGTGATTCATGATTCCCCAAACGGCGTTCAGTGACGTCTGCACTGCGCCTTCAACCCAGGCTGGAGTCCAGGATACGTCGTCACCGGCGATGAATATGCCACGCTGCTCTACCGGCATTTTGTCCTGCATGAAATGGGCGTACATGCGTTGGTTATAGCGGTAGTGGCCCGGCAAAGCCCCTTTGAATGCCCCGAGGAAATAGGGGTCGGCCTCCCAGGAAACCGTGATCGGATTCCCGATGATGTGGCCAGCGATGTCCACATTCGGATAGATTTTTTTCAGTGCTTCCAGAGAAAGTTTGACACGTTTCTCGACGGGGTGCGGCAGCATCTTCAGCGCATCGCTCATCCACGAATAGGACAGGCAAATCACACCTGGCTTATCGTCTCCGTTATCGAACAGGTAGGTGCCGCGGGTCAACCTGTCGGTCAGCGTCATGCTCATGACATCACGGCCGGTTTCCGGATCTTTGTCTTTCCAAAAGGGGCGGTCAACCATCACAAATGTCTTGGAGGCTTGCATATAGCGAGTGCGATCGAGCGCCATCCACATTTTTTGCGAGAACAACGATTCTTCGCATTCGATCTGGGTCGTCAGCAACCAGCTCTGGCAGGTTGTCAGGACGGCCGCATAGTGGCGGGTATCACCCCAGCTGTCAGTGACTGCCAGTCGGCCATCCTCGGCGCGGGCGATGCTCTTGACCCCCGAACGTGGTGCGCCGTTGTGCAGACCAATCAGGTTCGTTCCGGCCGGCCAGTGAGCGCACTGCTGCGGCGCATGCCGCCAGATCCCCTGGGGTACTTGTTCTACGCCTCCCACGATCAAGTGCTGGTGGTCATCGCAATGCGTCATGACCACGCGAAAAATCTCCAGCATCGAATTAGGAAAGTCTGAATCCCACCCTCCTGTGCCGAATCCTACCTGGCCGAACACTTCGCGGTGCAAATAGCTGAGTTTCGCGAACGATTTCGAGGTGGCGACAAAATCGTAGAATGTGCGATCGTCCCACAGTGGTATTAACGTGTTCCACAATGCCTTCAAGCGCGGAACGTCGCGCTCACGAATCGCGTGCTCGATGTCACTGAAATGGGCTCGCTCTTCTAGCGCATCCGCCCAGGCATCTGCGACCTCTTGAAACAGCTTCGGCAGGTCCGAAAGCTGCTGTGCGTAGTGCGTTTCGCCTTCTAGATCGACAACCGTGCTGCCGGATGCGCTCGTCAGCGGATTTGGGAAAGGCTTGGTTTCGAGCCCCAGCTTATCCACGTAGTGATAGAACGCCGTCGACGAAACCGGAAAACGCATACCACCCAGCTCAGCAATGATTCCATCAGTCCCTTCGAACGCTTGGGAGCGCAGACGACCACCCAATCGCGAAGCTTCATAGATAACTGGCTTGAGGCCCAGTTTCATCAATTCATAGGCAGCCACCAGGCCCGCAATCCCCCCACCGACAATGGCGACTTCTTCGCCGTGACACTCGGTTGGAATACTTCCCAGCCCGGCCGGGTGTTCAATCCAGTCATCAAATGCAAACGGAAAATCAGGACCGTAGATCGTGACAGGTTTCTTGCCGTCGACCGGGTGACGGTTGGCTTTATTCAAGATGCAGCTCCTGGGCGCCATGCAATTGCGCGCATGTCTGGGTTGGCGATAGCAAACATTCTAAGGGGCGTAGCCCGAAACGGACATTCGCGTCGGTGATGAGACGAATCCGTTGGCTATAGGAATAGGTACCAGTACAAAGCCACGTCGCGCCTGACATCCTCATCAAGCTCGCTATACAGGTGGCGGTCAGAACAGCTCATTCATTTTGACGTCCAAAGGTTTTCCGCCACTCGCTAGGGCTGACTTGATTTCTGTTCTTGAAGTGCTGGCGCAGTGACGTCGGCGTTTTAAACCCGACGAGATCCGCGATCGACTCCACCGGGAGCGTCGTACTTTCCAACAGCTCTCTCGTGCGTTGCAATCGTTCGTTGGTGAGCCACGCCATGAATGACATGCCTGTTGCCTTATTGAAATGCCGTGTGAAAGTTCTTCGACTCATGGCTGCACGTTGCGCTAGGTCGTCCACCGAATGTGCTTGATTCAGGTGTTCACGCAGATAGTCCATCATCTGGTTGATTCTGGCGTCTTGCGTTGATGAAGCAACAGGCTGTTCAATAAACTGAGCCTGTCCACCTTCTCGGTGAGGCGGCACGACCATCATCCGGGCGACTTTGTTTGCCGTTTTTTGGCCGTAGAACTTGCGTACGATATAGAGACAACAGTCCAGGCTGGCCCCTGTGCCGGCAGATGTGATCAAGCCATCATCATCTACATACAGCGCATTCATGTCCAACTGCACTTGCGGAAAACGCAGTTTGAAATCCTGCTCCGCCATCCAGTGTGTGGAAGCGCGTTTGCCATCAAGCAAGCCTGCATAGGCGAGTGCATACGCACCGTAGCACAGGCCAACCACATGGGCTCCTCGCTGGCGTGCCTGCAGCAAGGCGGCCATTAGCTCTGGCTCAGGACTTTCGTCTAGATCATGCCAACCAGGAATCACCACGATGTCTGCCTGCGCAAGCAACTCCAGCCCGCCATCAGGTTGAACAAGCAATGCGCGCTCGGCAGCCAGTGCTGTACCGCCTGGCGCGACGATCTTCAGGTCGAACAGCGCGTGTTCGGGAAAATTGACGCTGAATATCAAGAACGGCACGCCAAAGTGAAACGGGCTGAAGCGGGGGTAAGTAACGAGGGCGACGAGGGGAAGTGGCTTTGGCATGGCGTTAAAGAGCGAATTGGCCCAAATCTTTCGAAGATTGACTTATGGGTCAATTCTATAAAAAAGCTTCAGGCACAACAATAGGTGCTTCTACAACTTCAAATCTGATGATTACGTATGTACTCGATGAAAGCCTTTGCCCCCTTGCTGGTCTCGCTCTCGCTTGGAGCCTTCGCGGCTACCGCTTGGTCAGCCCCTGAAACTACCACCGGCATCTCGGTCAAGGTGCAACAGATCCGTAACGCGACGATCAAAATCGACTTTTCTGGTACGACCTTTTTGGTAGACCCTATGTTATCGGCCAAAGGGGAGTTTCCAGGCTTCCCGGGTACTTACCGCAGCGAACTGAGAAATCCTTTGGTAGATCTACCTTTTCCAGTGAAGGATGTGCTTGAAAGTGTGGAAGCGGTGGTTGTGACCCACACCCATACGGACCATTGGGATGAGGCCGCTCAAAAAGCGATTCCCAAGAACCTGCCTATATTCACGCAGAACGAAGCTGATGCCAAGATCATTCGCAATCAGGGCTTCAAAGATGTACGCGTACTCGAAGCCTCGTCCACATTTAATGGTGTGAGACTGAGCAAAACCGGAGGTCAGCATGGCACTGATTTGTGGTTTGCAGACCCCGCACGTGCTGAGGCGATGGGCCCAGTCATGGGGGTCGTGTTTTCAGCTCCTAAGGCTAAAACGGTATACGTGGCTGGCGACACGGTATGGCGTCCGGAAGTGGATCAAGCACTGAAGCAGTACAAGCCAGACGTGGTGATTCTCAACACCGGGAGCGCGATCATGAGTGGTTTTGAGGAGCATCCCATCATCATGGGCAAGCAGGACACACTGCAAGCCGCAAAGGCAGCACCTAATGCGGCAATCGTGGCTGTGCACATGGATGCAGTGAACCACATGTCACTCAGCCGCAAAGAGCTGCGTGGCTTTTTGCAAGACCAAAAAATTGAGAAAAGGGTGATGATTCCCGAAGATGGTGAGACCTTGAGGTTCTGATTGTTCGGTGATGAGCGTTTCCACCGAAACAGGCATGGCCCCCTCTCGTGTTCTCGCGCCAGCCGATGGCGAAGCGATGAAGTTCTAATGAAGCAAGGCTGCCCAAATTTTGAGCAGCCTCTAACTCAATAAGGAAACCCAATGAAAAAAGCACTAATCGTTATCGATATTCAAAATGATTATTTTCCCGGCGGTGCATTTACATTGGAAAATGCCGATGCAGCATGCAAAGGTGCCGTGGAGGCCATAGAACAAGCAAAGCACGACGGATGGCTGGTTGTTGGAGTGCAGCACGTCAACTCTCCGCACGCACCCGCTTTCAAGCCCGGCACCAAAGGCGTGAAAATCCACAGTGCCATTGCCGCCGCATTGGGTGACGCTCCAATCGTCGTAAAAAATGAAGCCGACAGCTTCTTCGAGACAAACTTAGAGAAAATCGTGCGCGAAGCAGGCATCACCGACATTTATCTCACTGGCATGATGACTCAGCATTGCGTCACCCACACTGCCCTATCTCCACAAGCGCTCGACATGAACGTCCACATCATCGCTAAAGGCTGTGCCGCCCCAGCCCAAGCCTTGAGTGACTTAGCCTTGCAAGGCCTGAGCGCTCGATGCGACGTGGAGTAGAACCAATTACTGTCGTTATCGAGTTCGAACCCTGCGCAAGGACCTCCAGCGCAGGACCAATCCTTCGCAGATATCCTGATGAATCGCCAAGGACCTTAGCCGCCAACCAGACCTGAAAGACAAAGTCCTGAAGGACTCTTGGGATCGCCCAATGCAAGGACGATCGTGAGATGGTTGAGGCCGGCTTCGACTCGGAATTGCGCGTCATGAACAGTATGCTCCAGCAATGATGCAAACTGTCGGCCCTGAGAGTGAAATGGCGCGGTATCCCTTTCACTGACCATGACGATACGTCGAGGGCCGCGCATTTGACGGGAGGTCAGAGGTGACCATGCCGAGGCTTCGGCGGGGGTCATTCTCGCTTCGCTCTTTAAGAAGCTGCCGGGGATATCTGTGAGGTCGTAAATGCCACTAACGAGTAGCAGGCCGCCAAGCGTGGGCAGATCCGGCGGGGCGCATTCTTCCTCGGCACCTACCGCGGCCAGGTAGCTTGCCAAATGCGCGCCTGCCGAATGGCCGCTGGCGGTGAGGCGCTTAGCGTCGGCGCCGAGATCCGGAGCCATCGCGGTCAAATGCCGAACAGCCGCGCGAACCTGCGCGACGATAGGTCCCAGCCTGGTGCCAGGCATCAGGTCGTAGGTGACAAGGGCAGCAATTCCGCCCACAGCCAGCACGGGCGCGGCCACAAGCCAATGATCCTCTTTGCTGCCCGAGCGCCAGTAACCGCCGTGAATGAACACATGAAGCGGAGCACCTTTTGCCATGCGGGGCGGAAGAATAATATCTATCCGTTCACGTGGTCCCGGACCATAGGGCACGTTGGGCCGTATTTCGACCCGCTTGGCAAACTCTCGAGACCGGACAGCTGTCTCGGTGACGATCTCGTCGAAATCCGGGATGAAATCGCGGTTGCGATAAAGGTCTTGAGTCATGTTCAACAGTCCACCGCGAAATATTTTGGCCCCAGGAATTCGAGCACACCCATTACGCCACCTCCGCGCCCTGCATCACGTCGGCAACACCGGAATAAGCGGCTTGGACAAGCTTTCGCATGTCGCTGCGGTCGAGCGGGCGGGGATTATTCTGGATCAACCGTTCGATGCCGCAAGCTTGATCCGCCACCCAATCCAATTGATCTTCGACCAGCCCAAGCTGGGCCAGCGTGGGCGGAATCCCGATACGGGCGAACAGCGCCGCGATAGCGGGAATCACCGCTGCGCCGTTTGGCAGGCTCATGACCGCGGCCATTTGTTCTAGTTCGGCGCCAATCACAGGACGGTTCCATTGCATCACCCAAGGCATCAGGCAAGCCACACCCGCCCCATGTGCGGTGTGAGTGACTGCGCCAACCGGATATTGAATAGCATGGGCCGCGGCCGTGCCGGCGACACCAAACGCCAACCCCGCGAACATTGCCCCCTGCATCACCTGAGATCGTGCGACCAGATTCTTGCCGTCTGCGCATACAGCCTCAAGTCCTTTCCACAGCAGCGAGATTGCGGTCAGCGCGTATTGATCGGATAGCGTATTTTTGCCGATGAACACTCTATCTTGGGTTAAGCCAGGGGTGACCTCGCGACGTGCGGCGGTGAACGCCTCGATCGCATGGGTCAGCGCATCGGCGCCGGCGATAGCGGTCAGCGTAGCGGGGCAAGTCAACGTCAGCTCAGGGTCGCAGATCGCCACCATCGGAATCAAATAAGGACTGGAGATGCCCACTTTGAGCGTTCGCTCGTTATCTGACAGGACCGCGACCGGAGTGACCTCCGAGCCGGTTCCGGCGGTGGTCGGAACGGCGATCACTGGCAAGACGGGGCCAGGCACCTTCAGCTCGCCGTAGTAATCCTGCGGTTGCCCGCCATGGCTCAGCAGCAGCGCGATGCACTTCGCCATATCCAGACAAGAGCCTCCGCCGACCCCAATCACCACATCCGCGGCGAACTCACGCGCGGCGTCAGCGGCGAGGAGCGTGGCGGGTACCGGCACATCTGGCAAGGTGCCGCTTTCGATCCGCACAGCCAGACCGCTAGCCTGTAAGTCCATGACCATAGCCAGGAAATCAGCGTCACCTGCCAGGCGCTGATCCGTGACTACCAGCGCCCGCCGACCCAGCCGTTTCGCCACAAGGCCCAGCGCCTTGCGTTGTCCGCTGCCGAATATCACTTCGCGCGGCGATCTCATTGCACCGAAATGCGTCATTCAGCGTCCCCTCGTTGTACTTATCGTGACGACCGCCAGCATGCGGCCGCGCTTATTTGGTATAGACCCGATCCCATAAATCATATCGTATAGGATATTTTATTTGACATTGGATATGATATTTGCCACCATTTGTGCATGTCAAGATGAACTTACGGAGCGCCCTGAGGAAATGGCCGTGCAACGAGAAAGTCAGAATGGTGTCGCCGTGCGCCGGTCAAGCGTGGTCGATGATGTCTACAACGGCATCTATGAACGACTGATGTCGCTTGCCATTGCACCCGGCGCCCGCATTCCCATCGATTTGATCGCCCGAGACCTGAACGTCTCGCAGACCCCTGTGCGTGAAGCCCTTTCGCGGCTGGAACGCGAAGGGCTGGTTCACAAGGCACATCTCATTGGCTACAGCGCCGCCCCACAACTGAGCCGCAAGCAATTCGAGGATTTATTCAACTTCCGGTTGCTGATCGAGCCGGAAGGCGCACGCCTGGCGACACTGAATATGACCCCCGCCGCACTTGACCATATCGAGAACATTGCGGCCGACATGGCGGATGGGGGAACGCCGGTGGATCGGACCAGCCGTTATTCTCGTTTTGCCCGAATCGACTCGGATTTTCACGACGAGATCATGAGGATTGCCGGGAACGAAATCATCCGCGCGACGCTCTTCAATCAGCACGTACATCTGCACCTGTTCCGCCTGATGTTCCATAGCCGCGTCACCCAAGAGGCGCTGCAAGAGCACGAGAAGTTGCTGGCGGCCTTCCGTGCGGGGGACGCGACGGCCGCACAAACCGCCATGCGTGAACATATCCAATGCTCACGTGATCGCCTGATGGCGGCCTTCGAATGATTGCCGCTGACGCTTCACCGCTATCGGCCACCATCCCGGCGGCGGTAGACGCGTGTTCCGTTCCGACGCTGGCCGCCGCGGGACTGACAAAAGCCTATGGCCCGATCACCGTTTTGTCCGATGTCACGCTGGATATTCGCGCCGGCGAGGTCCACGCGGTGATCGGCGAAAACGGCGCAGGAAAATCGACATTGATGAAGCTGTTGGCCGGCTACGTAAGCCCCACAGCAGGTCGTCTGCTCATGCAAGGGCAGCCGATCGCTTTCGCCGATGCCGCCGCAGCAGAAGCTGCAGGCGTCGTCCTGGTGCATCAGGAAATTCTGTTAGCACCCGATCTGACGGTCGCAGAGAATCTCTTTCTTGGCCGTGAACTATCACGTGGCATCCTGATCGATGACCGCGCCATGAACCAACGCACTGCCGACGTGATGGCCTCTATCGGAGCCCACTGCCACCCGCGCGACCATGTGGGCGACCTGCCGTTGGCACAACGGCAGTTGGTACAAATCGGCCGGGCGCTGCTGCAACCGCGCAAGGTCGTGATTTTCGATGAGCCTACCGCCGTTCTGGCCAACGACGAGGTCGCCGCACTGCTGGAGGTGGTCCGTGGACTAAGGGCACAAGGGGTTGCCGTCCTATATATTTCACATCGCCTGGACGAGGTTCAAGCGCTGGCCGACCGCGTCACCGTACTGCGCGACGGAAAGATGATCGGCACCTGGCCCGCGTCAGGCCTGGCGCAGCGCCGCATGGCCGAGCTGATGGTCGGCCGCCAGCTCGACGTGTTGTATCCCCCTAAACGCCCACCGTCATCGGGCGCCCCGCTATTGGTGGTTGAACGGTTATCGGTCGATCGCGGCGCGATCCAGGCGAGTCTGACGATTCGTCGTGGCGAGGTGCTTGGTATCGGCGGCATGATCGGCTCTGGTCGCACCGAACTGTGCGAAGGGCTAATGGGTCTGCGGCCCGCCGAGGTAACCCGGATCGAACTGGCGGGTAACGCGGTCGAGCATCTGTCAGTCAGGGACTGGCGAGAACGGGGCCTGGTTTATTTGACGGAAGACCGCAAGGGAAAGGGCCTCTTGCTGGACGAGCCGCTAGCCCCGAACCTGACCCTGCAGGCGCTGGACCGAATCCATCCGCGTCTTGCGCTGGATCACGACAAAGAGGCCGCAGCACTGGATAAAGCCGTTCGCGACTACGACATCCGCGTCCATTCAGTCCACCTGAACGCCGGCCAACTGTCTGGCGGCAACCAGCAAAAACTATTGCTGGCAAAGGTGATGATGACCGACCCTTCAGTTGTCATTATCGACGAGCCGACACGCGGCATCGACATCGGCAACAAAAGCCAGATCTACGACTTTATCGACCGCCTGGTTCGATCAAACAAAGCTTGCATCGTGATTTCATCAGAACTGCCGGAGCTTGTCGGCCTCGCAGATAGAGTCCTGGTGATGCGTGGAGGACGCATCGTGGCCGAGCTCACTGGCGACCAGATTACCGAACATAACGTCGTCTATGCGGCCACCAGTGGCAACGCGCATGAGATAGACCTGCAAGACCCTATAACGATAAATAAGGTAGGAGACCAGAATGACAAGCGCGACGACGAATATCGCGATCATTAAAACGCCACGACGCATCCGCTGGGCGGCCATGGGCCCGTTCATCGCACTGGCAGTGGTCGTGTTGGCCGGCACGATGCTGAACTCGAACTTCGCGACCGGAACCAACATGGCGAACGTCGTCACGCGATCGGCCTTCATCGCGATCATCGCGGTGGGCGCAACCTTTGTGATTTCATCTCGCTGTCTCGACTTGTCGGTCGGATCGATGATGGCCTTCGTGACCGGCATCATGATCCTGACGATGAACCGGCTTGAACCCTCGATCGGAGCCAACGCTATTTTCGTCGGCGCGATCGTGGGGCTTCTGGTCGGTGCGGCCTGTGGACTGCTGAATGGGTTGATCGTGACCGTGGGCAAGATCGAACCCTTCATCGCCACACTTGGCACGATGGGAATTTTTCGCGCCCTGATTACCTGGATGTCCGATGGCGGCTCGATTCCGATGGCCCGGGAGCTGCGCGAATCCTACCGGCCGGTCTATTTCGGAGATGTGCTCGGTATTCCGATACCGGTCGCCATCACGTTGGCTGTCGCCCTGGTCGGAGCCTTCATCCTGTACCGAACAAAATACGGACGCCGTTGCATGGCCACCGGTTCGAATGCCGATGTGGCGCGCTTCTCGGGCATCTCGGTCACGAAAGTACGCACCATTGCCTTTGTGATACAGGGACTCTGTGTCGCCATTGCGGCGATCTGCTATATCCCCCGGCTCGGTGCCGCGACACCGACGACAGGCCAATTGTGGGAATTGCAGGTCATTACCGCCGTCGTGATTGGCGGCACGCTACTTCGGGGAGGCAAGGCCCGGATCTGGGGAACCGTCGCCGGCGCACTGATTCTGGAGATGATTGCAAACCTGATGGTGCTATCCAACATGGTTTCGGAATACCTCGTCGCAGCCGTGCAAGGGGTCATCATCATCCTCGCCATGTTGGCGCATCGCTTCATCAAATAATCACCACGACAAAGGGTGAAGGTTTTCAAAGGAGACATGACATGACAACCATAATCAGGAGACAAACAATGACATCTATAACCAAGCGTGCACTCGCGATGCTGGCCCTCAGTCTGATGGCAGCTACCGCAACCAGTGCCTTGGCGCAGACCAAAAAGACAATCGCCGTTTCAATTCCGGCAGCCACTCACGGCTGGACAGGAGGCGTTGTCTATCACGCAGAACAGGCTGCGAAAGAGATAAAGGCCGCATTCCCCAATATCGATGTTGTGGTAAAGACGTCGCCTTCGGCGACGGCGCAAGTATCGGCATTGGAAGATCTGTCTGCCAGCCAGAAGCTCGACGCATTGGTCATCCTGCCCTTTACCTCGGAAGAACTGACCGGCCCGGTCGCGCAAGTAAAGGCGGGAGGCACCTTTATCGCAGTCGTCGATCGCGGCCTGACCGACCCGACGATTCACGATCTGTATGTCGCGGGCGACAATATCGCCGTGGGCGCAAACACCGCGAAATGGCTGGCAGAGAAGTTGGGTAAAAAAGGAAAAATCGTCGTGCTGCGCGGCATCCCGACGGTGATTGACGATGAACGAATCAAGGGTTTCACCGACGTCATTAACGGCACCGACATCAAGATTCTCGACATTCAATATGCCAACTGGAACCAGGATCAGGCCTTTACGCTGATGCAGGACTATCTGGCCAAGTATCCTCAGATCGACGCCGTCTGGGCCAATGACGACGACATGCTGCTGGGTGTGCTGGAAGCGATCAAGCAATCCGGCCGCACCGAGATCAAATATGCATTGGGTGGCAACGGCATGAAAGACGTGATCGAACTCGTAAAAGCAAAAAACCCCGTCACTCCTATCTCGACGCCCTACCCGCCCTCGATGATCAAATCGGCCATCTACATGACGGCAGCCCAGCTCAGTGGGCAGGCGCCGATGCGTGGAAGTTTCAAGCTCGACGCGCCGTTGATCACACCCGAGAACGCCGACCAGTTCTATTTCCCCGACAGCCCATTCTGACGATAGTTGGCCGGGACCATCATTCCGGCCGTGATAACAGCCCAAAGGAGGATCAAATGAGAGGCAAGAAAATTCTTATGCTCTGCGGTGAGTTCACCGAAGAATATGAAATCTATGTTTTCCAGCAAGGCATGGAGGCCGTAGGCCATATCGTCCATGTGATCTGCCCCGACAAGAAAGCGGGTGAAATAATTCAGAGCTCGTTGCATGATTTCGAAGGGCACCAAACCTATATCGAGCGATTCGGCCATCTAGTCGAAATCAACAAAACGTTCTCCGAGGTGCGCGTCGAGGAATATGACGCGGTATATTGCGCGGGCGGCCGCGGACCGGAATACATCCGCACGGACAAGCGGATCCAGGCCATGGTGCGTCACTTCCATGAGGCCAAGAAGCCGATCTTCACCATCTGCCATGGCGTACAGATTCTTGTCGCGGTAGAGGGCGTGGTTCGAGGCAAGAAGGTAGCGGCGCTAGGTGCCTGCGAACCCGAAGTGATCCTTGCCGGCGGCACCTACATCGACGTGAAGCCCCACGAAGCGTATGTCGATGGCACCATGGTATCAGCGAAAGGTTGGACGGGACTGGCCGCTTTCATGCGCGAGTGCATGAAAGTATTGGGGACGAACATTACGCATTCGTAGCCCGCAGGCACGAGGCGCCCGAGGCTTGGCAGCATCGGCCCCGGGCACCTATCGTTCTTTTGGCACCTCTGGACGTATTACCGCTGCGCCAGTATGCGTGCCGCCTCGAGGCAGACCGCACGGCGCTTCTCGAGCATGCCGGCCGCAAGCTGCCTGACCGCGTCGACCGTGCCAACGTCGGCCACATCAGGGTGTCCGCTACGAAACGGCGGCGCCGGGTCGTACTCCATCAAGAGCTGAAGCGTGCGGGCGGCTTCATCGCCACGCAGCAATGACAGCAAGACGAATGCAAAGTCCAGGCCCGAGGTCACACCGCCCCCCGTCACCCGATTGCGATCGATAACCACGCGTTCGGGCACGACTTCAACGGGAAACAGGCGCAGAAAATCCAGAGATAGCCAGTGGCTGGTCGCCTTATAGCCGTTCAGCAGACCTGCCGCTGCCAGGAGCAGCGAACCCGTACACACGGATGTCACCCATTGGGCTCCGGCGGCCTGCTTGCGCAAGAAACCCAGCAGTTCTTCGTCGGCCATCAAATCGTTCTGTCCTGGTCCGCCAGGGACCATGATGACATCCAACTGCGTGGCGTCATCGAACGACAGAGATGGCGTCACGATCAGTCCGGTATCGCCCTTGATGGGTCGACAATGCTTCCAGACCAAATGGCAGGTACTGTTGGGCGTGCGGGCCAGCACTTCGAATGGCGCGAGAGCATCGAGGGACGTCATACCATCGAACACGATGATACCGATCTGCAGGTGTTTGTCGGTCATGTCTGGATATCCTTTTTCGGAATACGCGAGGGATGAGGATCAGGTTTGCTTGCACTGGCTCGCTTATCGTGTGGCATCGGTCGTGATAAGGCGACCTGCGCGCGGCTTGGGTGCGGGGCTCCGGTGCCTACGCCAGGCGTTGCCAAGGCTGCCGACGATACCTCCACGAAAGGCGAGCACGACGACAACAAAGACGGCGCCTTGGGCAATGATGACCCAATCCCGCAGTTCGGACATATAGGTTTCCATGCCGATGAGAGCAATCGCGCCCAGGATGGGTCCGGTGATCGTGCCCAGTCCGCCGACCAGCGTCATGAGCAGCAGTTCGCCCGAGATATGCCAGCTCACGTCAGTCAGGGTGGCGATCTGGACAGCGATGACCTTGGTCGCGCCCGCGAGGCCCGTAACGCCCGCAGAAAAGACGAAGACGGCCCATTTGTAGCGACTGGCGTTGTAGCCGAGGGAAATCACCCGCGGCTCGCTATCGCGCACGGCAGCGATGATACGGCCAAACGGCGAGTGAACCAATCTGGCGATCAGCAGGATCGCCGCGCCACACATCAAGAGGACAAAGTAGTATGCGGACACGTCGCTCTTCAGATCCCACACGCCGAAGGCGATGCCGCGCGGTATCTGCTGGATGCCGTCTTCGCCGTTCGTGAATGGCGCCTGCAGGCAGAAGAAGTAGACCATCTGCGCCAATGCCAGCGTCGACATGGCGAAGTAGATGCCGCGCAACCGGATCGCGATGACGCCGACAATACCCCCTAGAACCACCGACACCAGTGTGGCGCCAAGGATGGCCCACTCCGGCGCCCAGCCCCAACCCTTTGCCAAATATCCTGCAACGTAGGCCGACAGACCGAAGAACATGGCATGACCAAAAGACAGCACGCCCATGTAGCCCAGCAGCAGATTGATTGCACTGGCGGCGGCGGCGAAGCAGATGACCTTCATCAGAAACGTGGGATACACCACGAACGGCGCCGCGATCAGTGCCGCCGCGCAGACGACGAAAATGGCCCAACTGAGGCGTGTACGCAGTCTCGGCTCGACGTCGGCGCGGCTGTCCAGCACGGCGCCGGCGTGTTGGGCGACGACGCCTTTGCCAAACAGGCCTGCGGGTTTGATGAGCAAAACCGCCGCCATGATAATGAAGACGACCGTATCCGAAAGCGGTGGATAGTAAAAACGGGTCAACCCTTCGGCGATCCCCAGCAGATAGCCGGTTACGATGGCGCCTTTGACAGAACCCATGCCGCCGATCACGACGACAGCGAAGACGACCACGATCAGGCTGGAGCCCATGGAGGGACTGACGTTATAGATGGGTGCGGCGAACACACCGGCCAGACCCGCGAGCGCGACGCCAAAGCCATAGACCAACGTCACCATACGCGGCACATTGATGCCGAAGCCGCGCACCAGATCGGGGCGCTCGATCGCGGCGCGCAGGTAGGCACCGAGCTTGGTCTTCTCGATCAGATACCAGGTGGCCACACAGACCAGCAGCGAAGCGGCCAGAATCCAGACCCGGTAATACGGCAGGTAGCCCAATGCGGTACGGAACCCGCCTGGCATGGGATTCGCATAAGGTAGGCCCGCGGCGCCGAACGCCTTGCGGTACAGGCCTTCGACGATGAGCGTGCACCCGAATGTCAGCAGCAAACCGTAGATGTGATCCAGATGATAGAGACGACGCACGAACAGTCGTTCCAGCAGAACACCACTGAGGCCGACGATAAGCGGTGCCAGCACGAGCGCGTAAGCGTAATCGATGCCGAACCATTGCAGCAGCATCCATGCGGTGAAGGCGCCCATCATGTATTGGGCGCCATGCATGAAGTTCACGACATTCAACAGGCCGAAAATGATGGCAAGCCCGAGGCTCATCATCGCGTAGAAAGAGCCGTTTATCAGTCCGAGGAGCAGTTGTCCGAACAGGGCAGGAGAAAGACCCAGTGATTCAATCATGTCAAATCCCCAGATAGACTTGGACGCGCGTGTTGTCTTGTTCCATGTCCACGCGTGTCAGCATGTCGACCACGCGCCCGGTCTCCATGACGTAGTGCCTGTCCGCCAGCTCGCTCGCAAAGCGCAGGTTCTGCTCCACCAACAGGATAGTGAAACCGCGGCGCTTGAGCTCGTGCATCGTCTGCGCGATGAGCTTCACGATGACGGGCGCCAGGCCTTCGCTGGGCTCGTCCAGCAGCAGGCATTTGGCACCCGTGCGCAGGATGCGACCGATCGCCAGCATCTGCTGTTCACCGCCGGACAGCTTGGTACCCTGGCTGGCTCCGCGCTCGCGTAGATTGGGAAAAAGCTGGTGAATCTCGTCCAGCGTAAGCCCCCCCTCTCGTATCACCGGAGGCAGCGTCAGATTTTCCTGTACGCTCAGTTGCGAGAAGATGCCGCGCTCTTCAGGACAGTACGCCATACCAAGCCGAGCGATCTGTTCAGGCGTGCACCGTGCGATCGATACACCCTCGAAATTGATCGAGCCCACCTTCTCTTTGACGAAACCCATCAAGCATTTCAGTATCGTGGATTTCCCGGCGCCATTGCGGCCAAGCAACGTGACGATCTCCCCGCGCTGCAAGCGGAAGCTGATGTTATCCAGGACCTGATTGCCGGCGTATCCCGCGCACAAATCCGATACCTCAAGAACGGCTGCCGATTTATCCATGATCAGTGTCCTATGTAGGCCTGCAGGACCCGCTCGTCGGCCGCCACGTCGTCGTAGGAGCCTTCAGCGAGTACCTCGCCCCGGCACAGAACGGTGACGATATTCGATAGCCTCTCGACGACCTTCAGGTTGTGCTCGACCATCACAATGGTCTTGTCGCTGGCATGTTCCGCGATGAGGTCCGCGACGCGGTTCACATCTTCGATGCCCAGCCCCGCCATGGGCTCGTCCAGCAGCACAATGTCGGGGTCGAGCGCGAATGTAGTGGCCAGCTCCAGAGCCCGCTTGCGACCATAGGGCAACTCTCCCGCGATGGAATTGGCCCAGTCGGTCAATCCAAATTGGCGCAACAGCGCATGTACGCGGTCGTCTAGCGCGCTCAGGCATGAGGCGGAACGCCAGAAGACTTTTTGCAGGCCAGACAGGCGTTGCAAGGGGATGCAGACGTTCTGCGCGACGGTCAGGCGAGGGAACACAGCAGATATCTGAAACGATCGCACCAAGCCCTGTTTGGCCAGTTGCGACGGCAGCGTGCGCGTGATGTCAACGCCGTTGTAGAAGATGCTGCCCGAATCCGGATCATGGAATCGTGTCAGCAGGTTGAACAAGGTGCTCTTGCCCGCGCCATTAGGCCCGATGACGGAGTGCAGGGTATTGCGCTCAATGGTGATGTCGACGTTGTTGACCGCCGTGAACCCCGAGAAACTGCACGTCAACCCGCGTGCGGAAAGAATGGGCGCCGTGCCCGCAAGCGTGCGCCCGTTCATTTGCTTGCGCTGCCGGCACCATTGATCAGCGGGCAGTCACTCGCGCTCTCGGGTGCGAATGCGTCTTTCGCTGCCACGACGCCATCGACCCGGTAGTAATCCCACGGCTCCTTGGACTCTGCAGGTGACTTGACGGTGATCAACAGGAAGTCGTGCATGAGCTTGCCGTCCGCGCGCAACACTGCGTTCTTCGCGTACATATCATTGACCGGCGTGCTGCGCATGTGCGATGCCACGGGATCGGTCGCATCGGTCTGGGTTGCGACGACGGCCTTCAAATAATGGGTGGCGGCCGAGTACATCGAGGCCTGCGACTCCGTGGGCATGGCCTTGAAGCGCTCGAAGAAACGTCGCGCGAAGGCGCGGCTATCATCATTCAGGTCCCAGTACCAAGCGGTGGTGGCCGATAGACCTTGCGCCACGGCCAAGCTTGCCGCATGCACGTCCGACAGCGTGAGCAGCGCGGCGACGGGCCGTTGCGCGCCGTCCTGCATGCCGAACTCCTTCCACTGCTTGATCGAATTGACAAGTTGCGCGCCGCCATTGGCGAACATCACGACCTTCGCGTCGGACGCCTGTGCCTGCAGCAGAAACGAGCTGTAATCCGAGGTATTCATCGGATGGTATGTCTCGCCCACCGTTTTGCCCCCGTTTGCCGCGACCAGCGCCTTGGCCTCTTGCACCATGTTCTTGCCAAACGCAAAGTCGGCAGCGACGAAGTACCACGTGTCGAGTCCGCTTTGGGTCAGGGCTCTCACCGGACCAGACACCAGGGCGTACGAGTCGTGCTGCCACGAAAAGCCGGTCTTGGCGCATTGCTTGCCGGTCAGATCGGTAGTCCCGATCGGCCCATACATGGCAATTTTGTTCTTCTCTTTGATGAGCGACTGAACGCCCAGTGCCACGGCCGAGTTCGCAATATCGAGTACCGCGTCGACCTTGTCCACATCGAACCAGCGCTTGACGATCGTCAAGCCGATGTCGGGCTTATTCTGATGGTCCGCCACGACCACTTCCACCTTGATCGCACCGAGTTGCGACCGCATGTCTTCAACGGCCATGTTCACCGCCAGCGCTGAACCTGGCCCGCTCAATGCGGAGAACGGTCCGGACTGATCGTTGATCACTCCGAGCCGCACTACGTCGTCGGAAATCTGCCCAAAGGCCGGTAGCGTGACGGCCCAGGCCGCCGCGAAAATCCATGTACGAATGCTGGTTTTCATCAACCTTCCCCTTGTTTTATGTATGGGTAAACCAACGGTCCGACGCGGGCTTATCTTCGTGACGCGGCCCGCGCAACGTGGACGTCGACGTCCTTCAGAAAAGCCTCCTGTGCCGAGCGCGCCCGAGCTACCCGTTCGGCACCGGCTTTTTCGGGTGAACCGCAATCGAATGGCGGTTGGGGGTCATACTCGAGCCCCAACTGGATCATCCGCGCAACCTCGCCGCCCGCTAATTCTTCAGCCAGGCTGAAAGCAAAATCAATGCCGGACGTCACGCCGGCGCCGGAGAGACGATTGCGGTCCCGCACCACGCGCGCTGCCACCGGCTGTGCGCCAAATTGCGGCAAATAGTGGCGCCACATCCAATGGCAGGCCGACTTGTAGCCATCGATCAATCCAGCGGCGCCGAGCAGTAGCGAACCGTTGCAGACCGACGTGACATAGCGGGCCGCCTGGCCTTGGGTGCGCAAGAAGGCCAAGGTTTCGTCGTCACTCAACTGTTCAACCACGCCGGCGCCGCCCGGCACACACAGCACGTCGAATTGTGGAGATTGTTCGAACGAGACCGTCGGGTTGATGGTGAAACCAACATCGGTCATCAAAGGCGTAATCGACTTCCAAGCAAGGTGCACCTTGGCCCCGGGCACGCGACTCAACACTTGCGCGGGCCCCATAAGATCCAACTGCGTAACATGCGGGAAAACCAGAAATCCGATCTGAACAGGCGTGAGCATGGAGTGTCCATTGATACCTAAACGATGACCGATTATGGAATCGATGCATGGTGGCGTAAATGACAATATCTAGCTAATATCCGCCAATGTCACCGCCGCTCAACATTGCCCTCCTCGCTTTCCCCAGGTGCCAGGTGCTGGACGTTACGGCGCCTGCCATGGTCTTTCAGGCGGCGAACGACGCGCTCGGAAACATGCACTATCACGTGCACATTCTTTCGGCAGACGGCGGCCCGATAGACACCAGCAGCGCGGTAACGCTGGTCACCAAATCGATCCACGAGCTGGACCCCTCTCTGGTCGACACCTTGCTGGTCGCGGGCGGCGACGAGGCCGGGCTGCAACTGCTCACGGCCAACGAGACCGTCCGGCGCTGGGCGGTGAAGTCCAGCAAGGTCGCCCGCCGTTACGGATCGATCTGCACGGGCACCTTCGCGCTGGCTGACTTTGGGCTGCTGGACGGAAAGCGTGTCGCGACACACTGGTCGGCCTGTACCACGCTGGCCGAGCGGTGGCCCGATATCATCGTGGATGCCAACGCGGTGTTCGTGACAGAGGGAAACTTGTGGACGTCTGCCGGCGTGACGACGGGTATCGATATGAGCTTGGCCATGGTCGCCGCGGACTTGGGCGATACCGTTGCGAACCTGATAGCCCGGCGCCTGGTTCTATACGCGCGACGTCCAGGTTATCAATCCCAGTTCAGCGCGGTATTGAATGCGCAAAGCCAGGCGGAGGCCCCCTTTGCGGAGCTGATCGAATGGATTCGGGAAAACCTCACCCAACAGCTTGACGTGCCCACACTGGCCGCGCGAGTTTCGATGTCGGAGCGCACGTTCTTGAGGCACTTCGCGCGCAGCATGGGGGAAACCCCCGCGCGGTTCATTGAAACCCTACGGCTGGATCAGACCCGTGTTTACCTCGCCAGCGGCATGTCGCTCAAGGAGATCGCGGCAAAAGTCGGATACCTCACCGCGGCGCAGCTATCAAAGGCGTTCGACAGGCGCTTTGGCATGTCGCCGCTGCTTTTCCGTGAGTTGCACCGTCGTGGTGGTTGCGATGCTGCGGGGTGAGGGGTACGAAACTTAAGGCTCGCTCCACGCGGGCCAGCCCTGAGCCGGCCAATCTGTATTGTTGTTCCTGATTGAATTCATATACTAATTTAGCCCCATTTATCTCATTAGACTAAACAAGAACAATGTGCTCCTCGGGTATGTCGCCCGCTTTCAATCCGGAGCACGCCATGAATACAAACGCGGCACTTAAAACCACCCTTATCGACGCGATCGATACGCCGTTCGGTCGCCGACCGTTCCGTGTGCACATCCATACGGAGGCGTTCCATGTCGGCTAGTCATTCCTGGAATATGCATTTCCGAATCGTAGTGGGCGAATCGATCGTGGCGTCTTCGGCAGCCACCTTGAGTGCGGTGGTGTTGGAGCTGCCGGTATGGGCGATGTTCATCGGTTGGATCTCGTTTTTTACCCGCGGCTTCAACTTCAAGGCTGGGCTGGTCAACCTGGGCTGCGTACTCATCGGACTATCGCTAGGCATCGCTGGCGCCCACCTGCTGGGTGCCCTCGGCCCGCATCTGGGGACCTACGCAATCGGTGCCGTGGTGATGGTTATCACGGTGATTGCGCTGTCGCTTGCCCGGCTGCCGGTATTGAATAACCTGCTCGGGTTTTTCCTTGGCTTGGTGTCGTACTTTGCCTCGCACCTGCCGCCCACGCCAGATAGCTTCGCCAGCCTCAGCTTGGCCGCAGCGATCGGCGCAACGGCGGGTTTTCTCGCGCATGCCTGGGCGCATCGCGTCCGCGCGGTTCGTCCCGCCGGTTCCGCATCCTGACCTCACATCGTTTTTTTGATAGACCACTTGCGCCATAGCAAAGCTGCCATGCCGTTCACCAACGCTTGGACTACATCCCACACGGCTATTGAAGGAGAATGATGATGACGACGGAAATTACGGCAAACTCGATGGGACAGCCAACGCCAAGTGCGCTTGCGATCCTGCGACGATACTGCGAACGCTGTGAACCCGCCTTTTACGCCCTGCTACGCATCGCTTTCGGTGCCGTGCTGTTCACTCACGGTCTTCCCAAGGCGCTCGGCACATCACACGGCTCCATGGCCGACCCGATGGCCGGGTCGATTAATCTGATCCAGAATGTGATGGGGCTGCCATTCGCTCCGCAATTGGGAATCCTGGTCATGCTGCTGGAAACAGGCGGTGCCCTCATGCTGGCGCTCGGCCTGTGCACGCGATTCGTCGCATGCCTTGTTGCCCTGGAAATGGTAGCCATCAGCTATGCGCTCGGGCCGACGTGGCCCTGGATCGACCGTGGCATCGAGTTTCCGGTGTTGATGGGATTTCTGGCGCTATATATGGTGGCGCGAGGCGGCGGGGCCTATGCATTGGACTCGCGACTTCATCGCCACGTCCACCGGAGCTAGTAGCACCGCCGGATGGATAGGTGCAGGTGCGCACCCATCCATCACGACGGTGGAAACGCTCAACGAAGCATACTGCCGTTAGTCCGCTGCGCGAGTTTTGACGTATCGTTTCCGCTCGCTTGAACGTAGCGTTCGTGAAGCTCGCGATACGTGAGACTATCAATGTCCGGCGTGTTCTCTCCGTGCCACACATCGTCCATGCCAGTTGCTTTCCAAGCTTGCAGGTCCGCGACGACTTCGGCACGGGTGCTGGTGCTGTGCGCGGTTTGGGCAGGCGTTTCCTCTTGTGCTTGAGTAGCGGAAACAAAGCCCGTGCCCAAAATGGCGCAAGCAAGAAGACGCGAAATGTTAGTGCGAGTAGTCATGATGAATTTCCTTCAGAGATTGTCGGGTTGGCGTTGACAAGTCATGCGGCGCTTGTCAACCCCACACCTGCACTGTAGATTCCTGAAGCTGACCCAAGCATGACCGCAACCGAACATTTTTGTCAGCTACGCGTGAGGACTTCTCATTGCATGATCCTCGGGACAATTCGATAAGTGCCGTGACGAATGCGCGAGCACTTACCGACGGCGTGCTACTGCCATAGGTGGCATAAAGCGCAACGGGCGTGAGCGCCCAGTCTTCCAATACTCGCACGAGCGTATCGCGCCTATCGCGATGGGCAGGAAGCGCGGCGATGCCAATACCGGCCAGGGCAAAGCGATACGTAATATCCAGACTATTCATCCGCAAAGGCCCTTGCGGATAAACGAGTTGGTGCTTACTCCCTTGTCCAAGCGACCAGATCCGCAATTCGCGACAACCGTCGAATACCAGGCATTCATGCGCTTGCAAATCTTCCGGCGTTTCCGGCTGCCCATGCCGCGCAACATATGCTGGCGATGCATAAAGATGGAAGGGAAAGAGCCAAATCAAACGTGCGGCCATATCCGTGTCCGCCTGAGTGCCCCATCTCAGCGCAACGTCGAACTCGCAGTCTGCAAGTGAATTTTCGCCAAAGTAATAGTCGCACTCGACGAACAACTCGGGACTAGTTCGCACGATATCGCCGATCACTTCCATAACCCTTAGCGACTCAAGCGTGCCGGGCAGCAAGATCTTTAGCTTCCCGCGGGGTCGGCGTCCCTCCTCCTGCAACGCTTCACGCGCGTTAAACGCAAGTTCAATAAGTTTCCGGCAGCGTTCAAAGTAGAGTTTCCCCGCCTCGGTAAGGGCCATTTTTCGCGTGCTTCGGGCCAGAAGCTGCACGCCGAGATGGGCTTCCAGAATACTCAGACGACGCGATAACGTGGACGAAGGAACGCCTGTCACTTCCGCCGTCTTGGAGATGTTCTGCCGTTTGGCGATTTCTACAAAAATGGCTAGGTCGTTTAAATTGAATGCGTGGTCATAAGACGCCATTGTTCTGCGGTTCTTCCGGATATTGACTGTTGCTTGAGCTCATACTGCGAACTTATACGTGCTCCGCTGTCAACTTCCTGACCTCTGCCTGACAGTTCAGACGGGTAGAGGACTGACTCCAAGCCTGGGGGAGATTGACGTGCCGGATGGCAATCTCCTATGCACGCCCTTCATGCGGATGGTTGAAGGCCAGAAAATGGCGTACTACCGGGCGCTGCTCGCCCTGATGGAAGCGCAGTACGTCGTCCTGAATATCGGCATCAGCCCTGGATACCCGCTTGTGCTGGCGCAGATGTTCAGCCCACGACTCGACCTGGAACCATTCGAGCATCAGGCCAGGGTCGGCGGTATCTTCAGTGATACCCCAGGCATAGGCGCCATCGCGCCGCCGCTCGGCGGATAGCCGGGCGAGCGCCTTGAGAAAATCGGGCCGATCCTGCACGGTGACGCGGTATTCGATCTGGATCAGCACCGGGCCACGATCGTTTTCGACCGGCGTGGCCGTCAGCGGTTCGGCCCAGTGGTTCGAGGGCACGAGGTCGGCCTCTCCCGTAGGCAGCTTGATCCGGTGGGCCACCAGGCCGACCAGCACCAGCCCGCTCGCACCGGCCAATAGGGTGAACGGCACCGAAGTCCATTGCGCAACCGCACCCCAACTCAGGCTACCCAAGGTCATGGCGCCGTTGAACACGGTCAGATACACCGCCAGCGAGCGCCCGCGTACCCAATTCGGCAGGATGGCCTGGGCCACGCCATTGAGCGTGGTCAAAGCCGTGATCCAGGCGATGCCCAACACCAGCAGCGCAGCCACCGCCGCCCACTGCGGCGGAGCGAAGGACAAGAACGCCATCACCGCCGCTGTCACCAGCGCGGCCATCAACAGCAGACCGTCGACGCCCAGGCGAGCGCGCAGCCGTGGCATGATGACCGCCCCACCGATCGCACCCAGGCCGACCGCCCCGAGCAAAATGCCGTAGAAGCCCGCGCCGCCGCCGAGCAACTGGCGCGCCACCAGCGGCAGCAGTGCCCAGATCGAACTGGCCAACGCGAAGAACAGAAAGGCGCGCAGCAGTACCACGTGCAGTTCGCGGCTGGCGCGGGCGTAGCGCAACCCGGCACGGAAGGCCCCAACGAACTTCTCGGATAACACATCTTGTTGGGCCTTCGGACGCGGCCACCACAACAGGGCGGCCACGATGAATAGATAGCTGATGACATCCACACCATAAGTGAAGGCCGCACCCATGCTGGCAAGGATCAGCCCGCCCAGTGCCGGACCGACGGCACGCGCAATATTGATGCCCAGCGAATTGAGTGCCACTGCACTCCTGAAATCCTTCTTCTGAACCAGTTCAGGCACGATGGCCTGCCAAGTTGGCCCCATCAGCGCCGCGCCGATGCCGCCGAGAAAGGTCAGTGCGACCAGCGAGCCCACCGACTGAAGTCCCGCTGCGGACAGCAGCATCAGGCTGATGCTGGTGCCGGCCAGCAGGAACTGGATGCCGATCAGGAATTTTCGCCGGTCGAGAATGTCAGCCAGCACGCCTGCGGGAATCGCCAGCAGGAACACGGGCAATGTCGCTGCAGCCTGCACCAGTGCCACGGCCGCAGGGGAAGTCGACAAATCGGTCATCAACCACGCACTGGCAACATCGCGGACGAAGCTGCCAGTATTGCCGACCACGGTGGCCACCCAAAGCACCGCGAACAGGGTTTGCCTCAGGGGCGCGAAGGTGCTCGACGATTCGTTCGACGCAGCGATCTTGTCCGTCATGTCCGTTTCTCCTGCAAATCCAGCCATGCCACCAGCAGAAAACCGCCGACCAATCCGAGGTGCTCGAAGAACGAATTGGCAGCGAAGAAGCGCTCCTGCCCGGCTGGCAACTCCCAGAAACGCAGGGCGAGACCGGTGGCCAGTAGCGTAAAGCCGGCCAGCCCCAACGCCCCAAGCCAACGTAGCCACCCCGTGAGGATCATCAACGAGGCCACCAACTCGAGCGCGATCACCGCCACCGCGAACAGCGGGGCCGGCGACAACCCGAAATGCGTCATTTCGGCGATCGCACCAGGAAAATCGGTGAGCTTAACTAGGCCGCCCTGCAGGTATGCCGCACACATGCCCAGATAGGCGACGAAGCGAACGGTGCGGTTGCCAAACAACGGCCGCGCGGCGGCGGCCAGCTTGCTTGCAAAGGGGTCGAGAGTTGACATGGGGTCGGTTTCCTTTACACGGCCCAGCAAGAGCAGCCCAGCGCACCGAAGAATCCTTTCAGATCCGATGCCGGCGCGTTGGATGCCCAGGCTCGCGCATGGTCATGGCCGTGTAGACCGCAGCCGCTGGCGCATCCACAAGCAGCGACGGCCTGGGCATGCAGTGGTGCCAGCGATTTCTTGCCGGCGCCGTCTGGCTCGCCCCAGGCACCGTAGCCCTTGAAGGTACGCGTGGGCGACCAGTCGGGCATGGCCGGCGGCAGCGGGTTGTCATCCAGCCCAGCAAATTCGCCATCGCCATAGACGATCTTGCCGCCCACGACGGTCAGGTGCGAAGTCAGGAAGGAAATCTCGTCCTCGGGAATGTTGAAAAAATCCTTGCTCGGCACGATCAAGTCGGCGAACTGACCAGCCTCGATACGGCCGCGCTTGCCTTCCTCGTTGGAGAACCAGGCCACGTTCTCGGTCCACATACGCAGCGCCGTTTCGCGGTCGAGCAGGTTGTGCCGCGGATACAAGCCAAGACCGCCGACCGTTTTGCCGGTGATCATCCACGACAGCGACACCCAGGGGTTGTAGGAGGCCACGCGGGTAGCATCGGTGCCGGCCGAGACCTTCACGCCCTTTTCCAGGATGCGCTTGACCGGTGGGGTGGCCTCGGCTGCCCGGGCCCCGTAGCGCTCGACGAAGTACTCGCCCTGGTAGGCCATGCGGTGCTGCACGGCGATGCCGCCGCCCAGCGCCGCAATGCGGTCGATGGACTTGTCGGAAATCGTCTCGGCGTGGTCGAAGAACCAGTTGATGCCCTCCAAGGGGATGTCCTCGTTGACCTTCTCGAACACATCCAGCGCGCGCGTAATGGTTTCGTCATAGGTCGCATGCAGCCGCCACGGCCACCGGTTCTGCGCCAGCACGCGTACCACTTCCTCCAGCTCGCCCTCCATCTGCGGCGGCATATCCGGGCGTTCGACGCGGAAGTCCTCGAAGTCGGCGGCCGAGTACACCAACATCTCGCCAGCGCCGTTGTGGCGAAAATAGTCGTCGCCCTGCTTGTATTTCACGCTGGACGTCCATTTCAGGAAGTCTTCTTTTTCTTCCTTGGGCTTTTGCGTGAACAGGTTATAGGCCAGGCGTACGGTGATCTGTCCTTCGTCGGCCAGCTTCTGGATGACTTCGTAGTCGTCCGGATAGTTCTGGAAACCGCCGCCAGCGTCGATCACGCCGGTCACGCCCAGGCGGTTGAGTTCGCGCATGAAATGCCGAGTGGAGTTGACTTGATAGTCGAACGGCAGCTTCGGCCCCTTGGCCAGCGTGGAATAGAGAATCATCGCATTGGGCTTAGCCAGCAGCAGACCGGTGGGATTGCCATTACCGTCGCGGGTGATCTGGCCGCCCGGTGGCTCGGGCGTGTCCTTGGTATAACCGACGGCGCGCAAGGCCGCGCCATTGAGCAGCGCACGGTCATACAAGTGCAGCAGGAACACGGGTGTGTCAGGAGCAATCGCATTGATTTCTGCAATGGTCGGCAGGCGTTTTTCCACGAACTGATGTTCGGTGAAGCCACCCACCACGCGCACCCATTGCGGCGCAGGCGTGATCGCGACCTGGCGCCTGAGCATGTCTAGAGCATCGGCCAGCGAGCGCACGCCATCCCAGCGCAATTCAAGGTTGTAGTTCAAGCCACCGCGTACCACATGGGTGTGGTTGTCGAACAGACCGGGCAACACGCTGCGGCGCTTGAGATCGACGACCCGGGTGGCTGAACCGGCCAAGGGCAGGATATCCGAGTCCGTGCCGACGGCAAGAAACCGACCGTTCTTGATCGCCACGGCGCTGGCAACGGGGTTGCTGCGATCAAGCGTCGTGATCTGGGCGTTGTGGAAAATAATGTCGGGAACAGCATCGGACATGGAAGACTCTCCTTTTCTGAATGCTTCAGCTGCCGCACTGCGGCCCAAGACGCCGTTCAGCGCCAACGCGGATGCCAGCGACGTTGCGGCACCGACAACTTTTCTCCGGGATATCATCGGTTTGACTCCAGTTGATGATTCAAGTGCACTCGCCCGCCCAATCAACCAAGCACGCGCCGTCACGCACAGGCTCGAAGGATTGCCGTGGTGGTGCTTATGCTTGATCTGTTTCGGATACCTTGCCGACCGTGTTCCGACCGGGCAACTGACCTAATACATGATGGGTGGCTTGGGTCTTCTCGCAGGCGGTGTTGAACGCAACGCCGCTGCGCAACTGCTTGCTGACCGGGATGATTTGCTCGCCGATGAGAATGCCCAGCAGCCCGATCAGTGCGACCAGAGGTGGTGCAGGAGAGCGGACACTCAACATGCTGTAAATGACGCCGACGAGCAAACCGGCGCTCAGGGACAATACATAGAGCTTCATACACACCTCGAACAGGGTATTGGGATGCGCGGCATACGATGCCTGCGCAGTGCGTTGCGCCGCGCAGGCACTGACGCTGGGCGTGCCGTGACCGCGACACGCCCAGCGTCAGTCGCCTTACTATTTGGCCGGGTTGGGACCAACGCGCTCGCCATGTTCGACGCGCTCAGGCCCCTTGTGTACGTGGGTGACGGCATAGTCAATGCCGATGCCGTAGGCACCGGCGTGTTCCCTCGCCAGGCCGGTCACAGCGTCGTAGGTTTCCTTGTGCGCCCAGTCGCGCTGCCATTCCAGCAGCACTTGCAGCCAAGTGACAGGGATCACGCCAGCCTGAATCATGCGATCCATCGCGTACTTGTGTGCGTCCATAGAAGTCCCTCCCGACGCGTCGGCCACCATATAGATTTCATAGTCACTGTCACGTATGGCGTCCAGCGAGAACGACAGGTTGCACACCTCAGTCCACAGACCAGAAACGACAATTTTCTTGCGCCCGGCGGCGGCCAGCGAATCGCGTACGTTCTGGTCGTCCCAGGAATTCATCGAAGTGCGTTCCAGGATTTTGTTCTTTGGAAACACGGCCAGCAACTCGGGGAAGGTATTGCCGGAAAAACTTTCCGTCTCGACGGTGGTGATGGTGGTCGGGATGTTGAAAATTTTGGCCGCCTTGGCCAAGCCCACGACGTTACTCTTCAGTACTTGGCGATCGATCGACTGTACGCCGAAAGCCATTTGCGGCTGCTGGTCAATGAAGATGACCTGGCTGTTGTGGGGGGTCAGAAGTTCGAGGTATTTGTTGGACACGCGACTATCTCCTTTGGTTGACGAAATTAGGGGCTACAAGCTTGGAGCGGAAACGACAGCAGTCACGCAATCGCGGCAAGGGTGCCGATGGTTCCCCTCTACCAGAGCGAAAATCGAAGTCTAAATCGCGTACTCGTTGTCCAGAATCCGACGAATCGAATTGCATGCTTTCTGTTTTTGGCATGGTCATTTCTGAAAATCGATCAACCAAAAAAAAGCGACATTTAGAACTTTGCCTGCAGGGTGAGCTCGACATACTCGATGTCGGAGGACGATCCAGTTTCCCGAATGAAGCGACCGGATATGAAGCGCGAATAGATTGCGGTCAAGGTCCACCTGGAATTAATGTTCCACGCGGTGCTCAAAGACAGTTCCGTGCCGACGAAACGCGCACCGCTGCCCTGTCCGCTACGCAGCAGGCCACCGCTGGGCGAATAAATGCCGTCCTGTGTCTCCAGGCGCCAGAAAAAATCAACATCTGCTGTCATCGTGACGGAGCGAGCAGGCTGGAAGCTGATACTGGGGCGTAGGTTCACGAAGTTCCGTGGCCCCAACAACGCGAGTTCGGAAAAGTAGTTGCCGCGTGGAAACAGTGCATTGAACGATTGAAGATCGTCGTCGTTCGGGTCCTTGTCGCCGCTGGCTGCATTGACTGACAGCCCTACTCTCGGCAGGCCCTTTGCCTCTGGCCAGGTATGGCCGGTCTCTGCCGAGAGGCTCCAGGCGGCGATGTGGCCCTGGCCAAAGCGCCCGCCTTGCCCAATAAACTCCCAGTTCCAATCCCAGCCTCCGCGATCGCCCCATAGCCGCGCACCAATCGTGTGCCGTTGCTCTGCGGCAGTGCCCTGGTCAAAGCTCGCCGACCGGTGTCGATAGCCCAGGTAGTAGAGATCGAGCCCGCTGCCCCATGGAAGTTGCGTCAGTGCGGGATTGGACGCGTAGATGCCCCAGAGAGCCTGATCGGGATCTCTCTTGTCATCGAAATTTCCGACCTGCGCGAGGACGGGTCGCACCGCAATGACATCCGTGCGCCACGCTCCAGCCTGGGTCAGCAGGCGCGCGCCCTCAAAGCTTCGGCGCACATTAGGGCCTTCGCGCACGTCGATGAGCCGTGACGAACCATAGGCCATTTCCTGGCGGCCGATTCGCAGCATCGGCGCGGCATTGTCACCATCTCCGAGTACGACGTCAGCAAATGCCTGCTGCATATCCAGGCGATTCTCGTCGATGGGCGCCGGGGCACCGGTCCTGCCGTTTTCCCGCGCACTATAGAGTTGGCCAAACACCCGCAAGCGTCTACCCAGATGCAGGTCCGCGTGCAACAGATAGCGCTCAAGCAAAACGCCATGTGGGTCTTGCGGATCATCGCCCCATCCTGGGTTGTCTATGTAATCGTAGTGCCAGCGCGCCTCGCCGCCCAGCGACAGCCAGTTGGTGCCTTCTGTGTTGAGCGCGATGAATTTCGATCTGTCCAGGAAGTCGATGCGCTGAGCGGGATCTCGCATCAACGACCAGTCTTCGTCATAGCGGGTCTTTTCGAATGTGGGGCGCACATCATTGGCTGCTAAGATGGGCAGTGGCAACAGCAGCAGAAATATCAGGCGCAAAAGCAAGGCCGCGCGAAGCTCTTTGATATATGGCCCGATATCAGCCCTCATTGCACTGGCGTTTGTTCGGGCGTTCAGCACATCCCGTCGGCACGGCTGCAGGGGCGGGGAACAATCCGTTGCTAGGTTGGCCCGTGAGGGGCGATGTCAATTCAGTCATTTTGGTCATGCAAGACTCTTTGGCCAGCTGGCTTTTGCCGAGGCTGATGGAACGGGAGTTCAACCATGCCTGCCTGCGGCAAGCAAAGTTCGATCCGTTTCAGTCTAGAGACAACCAAAGACGCTCGGAACAAGACATATGGAATTCCATCGTTTCCATTCTTGTTAGTTCCTTGAACGCTTTTTAAGAAATGAATAGCGAAAACTATTTATTAGTCCAACCCAGTCATTTCGGAAATCTTGATGAAAAAAATACCAGATCTGGAAGCGTGGGCAATATTTGCGAAGGTGGCGGAAGTCGGCTCGTTTGCGCGAGCCGCCGCCGAGTTTTCGTTGTCGCAAGCGACGGTATCAAAGGCGGTCACGCGCCTGGAAACACGCATGAAAACAATGCTTTTTTATCGCACGTCGCGCAACATGACATTGACTGAAAGCGGTTATGCCGCACTAGACCGTGCCACCCGCATTCTGCAAGAAGGCGAAACAGTCGAGGCAGAGGTCGCGGAGCAGTCCACGAGCTTGCGTGGATTGATCCGGGTTTCGGCACCCATGTCATTTGGCATCGCACGCCTGGCACCGATTCTGCCGGATTTCATGCAGGCGCACCCCGAGGTGCAATTGGACGTGCAATTCAACGACAAGCAAGTAGACCTGGTGGCCGAGCGTTTCGATCTGGCGCTGCGAATCGCCAACCTCGTCGATTCCAGCTTGTTGGCTCGCCGCCTGTGCCGGGTCCGTATCCTGCTGGTCGGTTCGCCCTCTTACTTCGAGCGCCATGGGCGACCACGGCATCCGAGCGATCTCGCCAATCACAAAGCGCTGCAATATGTGTATGCACGCCGTGGACCAACCTGGCGCTTTCGCCACCCGCTGCATGGCGAGGTCACACAAACTATACCGACCAATCTGCATGTCAATAACGCTGAGGCGTTGACGCCAGCGCTATTGGCCGGACTCGGCGTGGCACTACAGCCAGAGTTCCTGGCCTGGCCTGACTTGCAATCGGGCGCGCTGGAGACCGTCATGTGCGATTGGGAGGTCGAACCTATCGCATTGCACATCGTGACGCCCCCAGGACGCAGCCGGCCGGCGCGTGTGCAGGCCCTCATCGATTACCTGGCCGATCTAGTCACTAAGGAACCGTGGGCGCAGGATGCTGAATGAAGGCTCAAAAGTGATACGCAAAACGCGCGCTGGCCGTCTGGCTCACGAACGAGTTGCCGAAGTCCGCGGTGTAGCCGGCCTTCATTTCCATGCCGCCCAATCTGAAGATCTGCACGCCGATATCGATCTTGCCTAGCAGTTCAGGGGATTTCACGTAATCGGTGAAGGTACCGTCAGCCGATGACGCCCCCAGGAAGCTCGAGTGGATCGTGCGCGAGCTATCCGGGCGCCAACTCATACCCACGGCTGCATAGGCGCGCAAGCTGGTCTTCGGATCGAGGTCAAAGCGCTTGCCGAACTCAATCATCGGCGAGATCACGACGTTGGTCTTGTCGCTGCCACGAACTTTCAGGGCGCCAGGCTCATTACCCGACTCCTTGAATCCCGGCAGGTGCGTGTAGATCAGGTCGATATCGTTATACGGTTTGATATAGCCGCTATCGAACGTGAACTCGTAGCCTGCCCGCAAGCGCGCACCGAGCAAGGTCATATCCTGCGAGCTGGTCATTGTGCGATTCACGCCACCCAGGTTGACGTTGCGGTTGGTGTCAAACGATCCTCTGGCCGCCGCAACCGAACCGGCGAAGGACCATGGCCCCATCACGCGCTTGAGCGTAATAGAGCCGTCGTAGATATCGCCATTGCCACTCGAGCCGCCACTCATGCGCGCCCAGCTTCGGCCGGCCGCAGCCGAAGCACCGAGGAACCAACCGGGCGCGACCTGATGCTGGCCGCCGATACGGTAGGTAGTGCCCGAGACGTGATAGCCCTGGACGTCACCTCCGGACGATTGATCCGACCAGCGCCCAATGATCTTGCCCCAGACGCAGTTGTCCTCGCCCAGCCGCACCGTGCTGCCCTCGAACACCGGGCAGCTCATCGAGGATCCCAGAATAGTGCCCGAGGCATTGGACAGCGCGATCGACTGGGCCTGCGTGGCCTTGGCCGAGAGCGTATTCAACGCGGACTTGTAAGTGCCGGAATCTCCGATCTGCGACAAGCCGGCAAACAGCTTGGCGAATAGTGGATCGGAGTTGTTCCAGGCTCGGGTATGGTAGTCAGCTAGTGAGGACTGACTGGCAGTCAGCGAAACACCACCCGGCTTGAAGGTCGCGTTGGGTGTGATGTTGATGGTGGTGCCTTGCGTTTTGGCATCCCAATCGAACAGCAACGAATCCTGCGCCTGCGCGGTGGAAGTCAGGCCGCCCGCCTTCAATATCGTCACCATACCGGTTAGGAGCGACGTCGCATTGGGCACGATAACGCCATCTACGGAAGCGCTACCGCTGATATCGAGCAGGCTCGCCTTGCCGCTCAAGGAGTCAATCATGGGACTGAGACGTCCGCTGTCCGTCTGGATGTAATGGCCGTTCATACGAGTCGTCATTGCGGCGTTGTCAAACTGGATCGCCCCCTGGTTCAGGACATCCGCATTGGCCGTCGGGCCGGGCGTCCACGTGCCATAGTTGTTCAGGCTGCCGCGGTCGTTTTGCAGAGCGCCGCGGCTGGTCAGCGCGCTGGGATGCCATGTCCCATTTCCTACGATGCCTTGGGAGGTGTTCAGCTCGAGCGCGCCAGTGATGTTGCCGTAATTGGCCAGGGCGATGATGCCACCGCCGGTTACCAGCATCGCCAGGCCGTCGGAGCGTCGCGACGTGGTGACGACGCCGCCGCCGTTGACGGTGACCCAGGCATCATTGTCGGAGGACGTGCCGTTGGGCCGATCGATCCAGATACCAGCGCCGTTGCCAGTACCGCCAGTAACCGTCGCGGTGGGCCCCCAACTGCCAATCTGCACGTCGGGCGTGCCGCCGCCAGGCGTGCCATAGCCCGCCGCCTGCGCAAAAATACCGATACCGTTCGAGCCGGTGGCGGACACGGACCCGCCCGAGACCGTCACTGCGAAGGCAGTGTCGCTGCCGGCCGAGACGCCGCCACACGAACTGGTCGTGCAGTCTTTATGTTGTTGCAACGGCGCGCCGGCATACAGTGTGGAACCGTTCAGGATCAAACCGCCACCTCCACCCACGCTCTGCGCGAAAATCCCGATGCCGCCGGGTCCGTTGGCATTGATGGTGGCATAGGAGTTTATATTCACGGACCCGCCGTTCGCCGGGCCGGGATTGCTCTGATTCACGAAGGCCGAGTTGTAGGCGGTGGTCAGAGAGGGCGTGCTGTTGTTGCCATCGTTGACCCGGATAATGCCGCCACCGCTACCGACGGATTGCGCCACCACGCCGATGCCGGCGACGCCATTGGCGTTGATAGTCGAGGGCGTGGTCAATTGCACCAGCACCGAACCGCCGGTAGCGCTCGAGTCTCCGCTCAGGCCACCAAGCTTGATGCTTGGATCGCCCGAGCCAGCCTGGTTGACGATAAGGTTGCCGCCCCCACCGCCGATGCTTTGCGCCACGATCCCGTACGCGCCATAACCCGAGACGTTAATGTTGAGCGGGGCATTGTTCGCGAAGTTCTGGTTGACAGTGACGTTGCCGCCTGCGCCGCTGGAGGCGGTGCCGCCACCAGCCGTGAAGGTCATTGATCCGGACACTTGCGGCAACCCCAAGGGGACCCACACGCTCGCGCCTGCACCAGCGATACCGCCGCCGCCGCCGATCGACTGCAGATTCATGCCGTCCGCGAACGTTCCGGCCGTGCTGATCGAGCCGTTAGATGCGCTGTTTTCGAAGTCGACGTTTCCCGCCACGCCTGCGCTGCCGCCGCTGCCACCAAACCCGACCGAGACATTGCCCGCGCCGGCGTCGGATCCATCGGCGCCGATGCCCCCGCCACCGCCAATGCTCTGCGCGATCACACCGGTGGCGCCGTAGCCTGACGTCTGTATAGCGGCCCCGTCCTGGAAGTTGACATTCACCTGCCCGCCGGCGCCGCCACTGCCACCGGCCCCCCCTACAGAGATGTTGTAGAAGACGTTGACTTCCGCCGGATCGGCACCCGAGCCCGTGGCCATGGCCGAGCCGCCCTTGCCCCCGCCCCCGCCGATCGATTGCGCCACGATACCGTGCGCCCAATCGCCTGTGCTTGCCTGCTGGTTGCCTCCCGACGTAACCGGGTTGCCCAATGTCGCGACCGACGACGCGAGCGTCATTGACACCTGTCCGGCCGCGCCGCCCGACCCGCCAGTTCCGCCAATAGAGACATTCATCGTCGTGTTGGACTGCGGCGACGAGCTGCCTTCGCTGTTGATGTAATTGATGACGTTGCTCTCGAACTCGCGGCCCTCCAATGCCGTGAGTACCGGGTTATCGGCCGAGCCATCCGATGCGGCCGAACCACCCTTGCCACCACCACCGCCGATCGACTGCGCCAGCACGCCGGTCGCATCGTTGCCGTGGGTCACGATGGGCGCCTGCACGGACACGCTCACCGTCTGGCCCGTGCCGCCAGCGTCACTGGACTCATTGCCGAGGTTGACGTTCATGCCCGGCTTTTGGGTCGTGCCCGAGGAGTCCTGGTACGACTGCGCGATGCTGAAAGACCCGCCCTCGGATGTTCCTCCCCCGCCGCCTATGGACTGGGCGATGACGCCCACGGCCCCGGCACCCCAGGTCTGGATGCCGTTTCCAGGGTACAGGTTGAGCGTAACGTTACCGCCGTTGCCCCCTGGTGAACCGCTGCCCCCCGATGCGCCTCTGCGCCCGACATTGAACGACAGCGACGTGCTGGACCCCGTACCGAAACTCTGCGTGCTGCTGCTTCCCTGCCCCGCATTTCCACCCCCGCCGCCGATGGATTGCGCCAGGATGCCCGAAGCGTAATCACCGTAGGTCTGGATGAAGGTGGAGGTGCCGTCGCAATCGCAGGTGAACGTCGTGCCATCCGCCGACACCGTCCCGCCCACCGCCACCTGTACGGTCTCCCCGTTGCCTGGCTGGCCGCCGTTGCTCATTACGGTCGCGGTCAGGGTGACGCCTGGTGCCTTGCCGTCCGACGGCACCGGGCTCGACCCATAACCCATGGCCGCGGCCATCGCCGACGAGTCACCGCCATCGCCGCCGCCACCGCCGATGCTTTGGACCAGCACGCCGACCCCACCGTTGCCCGATGTCGTGATCGTGCCCCCGCTGGATAGGGAAAACTGTGCGGTTCCCCCGTCACCGCCCGCGCCGCCATTGCCACCGACCGCCACTGCCGCACTGACGGCCAATTGCGAGCCACCGGGTGTAACCGGCGTGGCGACCGCGATCGACTGAGCAGTCGCTTGTCCGCCCTTGCCACCGCCACCGCCTATGCTCTGCACCACCACGCCATGACTGTCGACCGGCAGCACGTTGCATGCTCCGGTCGAGCTCGACGAACCTAGGCACGGACCCGCGATGGATCCTTGGGTCAGGCGCGGATCCTGGCCAGTGGCGATGGCGCCGCCGACCAGGGTGACCGAGGCCTGCCCGCCATCGCTGGATGCGCTACCGCCCGTCCCGCCCACCGAGACCGACGTATCGAACACCGCGCCGATGGATGTTGCCATCGCCGACCCGCCGGTGCCACCGCCCCCGCCGATCGACTGCGCGATCAAGCCGGCGGATTTATTGCCCGCGGCAGAGATGTTTGCGCCACTCGTATTGACGGTAACCGTTCCCCCGGCGCCGCCAGAGCCACCGCTGCCGCCCACCGCTACCGACACGAACGTGCCCGTGCTGTCGGCATCACCACCGTTACCGCCACCGCCGCCGATCGATTGGAAGATCACGCCGTGCGCGCCATCACCGGAGGTGATCACGTTAGAACCGCTATTCAAATTGGCCGTGATCGCGCCGCCCTCTGCCGCACTGCCGCCCGTGCCGCCAACGGTGACCGTAATTCCCGATGCGCCACCGCCATCGCCACCGCTACCGCCAATGGACTGACCTAGCACGCCGATCGCGCCCTGACCGCCGGTGCTGATCGCGCCGCTATTGGTGAAAGTAAGCGCGCCGCCACTGGTGGCGGTGCCGCCGCTGCCGCCCAGGTTTGAGATCACGCCGGATGCCTGTCCGCCGGCTCCACCGCCGCCGCCGATCGACTGCAGGAGTATGCCTTGAGCGTTGGCTCCGCCCGTGGCAATGGTGCCGCTGTTCGTGATGTCCAGCACGCCCGCGCCACCGCCGTTCCCGCCCGTGCCACCGCCCGAATGAGCGAGCGACCAACTGGATCCGCCCGTGCCACCGGAACCCGCTATGGACTGCACCAGTATGCCGCGCGCGGTCGCGCCCATCGTCGTGATCGAGGCCCCGTTGGTCAACGTAACGCTACCCGTACCGCCGCCCAGTCCGGCGTCGCCCGCATTCCCCCCGCCGATGGAGTTGTTGCCGTTCGCGTTACCGCCGGCCGCGCTCACGGTCTGAGCGAGTATGCCCATGGAATCGGTACCCTGGGTGATGATCGACGATGCGCTGTCCGTCTGGATGGACACATTGCCGGTCCCCCCGCCAGAGCCTCCATTGCCGCCGTAGGCCGTGCCCGTACCCGCATCGGCGAAGCCACCCGATGCGCCTACCCCTCCTTCGGATCGTGCAACGATCCCGGGCGACTGGATATTCTGAGTCTGGATGACCGTCGAGCCCACCGACACATTGATATTTCCACCCCATCCGCCCCCGCCACCGTCACCAGCGTGTGCGTGTCCACTTATCACCGTGTATGCCCCACCCCCATAGCCACCGGCGCCGCCCAGGGCCGATGCATAAATGCCGGCCGAACTGACGCCAGTAGTGCCCAGCGTGACGGTGTTGCCGTTACTGCCCTGAACCTGGATGTTGATTGTGCCAACACTGGCGCCGTTGCCACCGTCTCCGCCATACGAAGTAGAGAACCCGGAGTCTTGGCTGTATCCGCCGTATCCGCCCGCGCCGCCCTGCAACGTTGCCGCTATCGCGGGCGACAGGCCAACGCCATTGGATGCAGTCGATATCGTTATCGACCTGGACTGAGCCGCAACCGTGATGCCGCCCCCGTTCACCCAGGTGCTCGAAGCGCCGTTCTGGGAAGGATTACCCTCGCTGGATCCTGCTGGCGTACCGCCATAGCCGCCGGCACCTGCCGCGGCGTAAATCAGCAAACCGGGCAGGTTATCGCCTGTGGCTGTCACGGAGGCGTCGGTAAGAGTGATTTGCGTATTTCCGGAGTTACCACCAAAGGCCCCGCTATTGCCGTTGCCTTGTTGCGCAGACCCGCCAGCGCCGCCCACGCTGATGGCCGCGACCGCCGCACTAGGCAGGGAAGCGGTGGACGGAGGCGTGCCCTGCACACTGACCGTGACGTCGCCGCCCGGAAGAACAACCACCGTCGCAGGGCCTCCATTGCCACCGGGAGTGCCGTTATTTCCACTGGCACTGGTGTTTGTATTAAGACCGTTACCCGCCTGCGAGTAAGCCAGAATGCCCCAGACGCCGTTATTGGTGCTGCCGGCATTCTGCCATGTCCAGTTGAGTGCCACCGAACCACTGTTGGTAACAGTCGCTGAGCCGCCGTATCCGGCCGAATCCGAGCTGCTGGGGCCGTCGCCGCCAATCGTCACGGCTTGTATTCCCGCGAACCCAGATGTACCGCTCAAGGAAGCCTGGATCGTTCCTGTATTGGTAATCTGGACCCCATAAGGCGTCCCGCCATCATTGCCATTGGCGCTCTGGTCGGCTGCCCAGATGGCCGCGCCGCCGGTGGCCTGCAGACCGGACAAATTTAGCGTAATGCTGGCATCGTTCGTGATGCTGATGCCCTGCACCGCGTCGGTTCCGCCACCGCCGATTTGCTGGGCCGAGATGCCGAAGACATAGTCATTGACCAGCGGCTGCCCCAGCGAGAGAACGATATTGCCCTGGTTGCTAAGCGTGATGCCCTGGGCGCTCTGGCCAGCGCCCGCCACGGCGGAAAGCGCCAGCGCAGAGCCTGCACTGGAGGGAACCGCATAAACGAAATTGGCATTGTTCGTGACCGCTAGGTTCAAGGGCGGACCCGACGGATTGGGTGGACTGATAGCGACTGAAGCGGTCGATGCGCCACTCAGGCTGCAGTTGTAGGTCGTGCCGGTGGTGGAGCAGCTCGGCGTCACCTGCGCGCGCGCCTGGATCGGCAACGAGATCGACGCGGCGGTGGCAAGCAGGCTTAGAAGAAGACTGCGCCGGCTCAGGATCTGAAAGCAGGTCTCCCTGTCTGCCGCGCTGGCCGCGCCATCACGCCAGTCCGCCATGGAATCCCACCCGCGATGCTTGCTACCCGGAACCAGGTGACGTTTCAAGATAGCCCCTTTTCGACGTACTCGTAGGCGGCCACATCAGGGAAGTCGGGATCCTGCACCCCAAAAAGCTGCAATAGTTACGTCTAATGACTTCTAATTGTGCGGATGCGCGACACAGCTTATCAATAATCTTTAGCGCTCAGGAAAATTTCAGATGCGGAGCGAGGCGAGAGTTGCTTCGCAACGACAGCGTCTCTGCCAATGCCAGGTAGCGTAAATGCCATGGCCCCGAGCTTGAAGGCCTGAAACTCAAGTCACTCCGTGGTCGCGGCGACCTGGTGGACCCGATTTCAGGCCCAATAAGGGCTAAACTGCCCTTCTCTTTTTCGGAAAAGTTTGCCGTGAGTTCTTCGCACAACGTGGGCGCGTCGCTTTCATTCAGCCAATTTGCCAAGCTGCAACTGCTGGGCATGCACTCGCTGATTGATGCGCAACAAATTCCCGTCGAAAAAACAGACGACTTCTGGCAGCAGGCTACCGATCTCGAACGCGCGCTGGGGGATCAGACCTATGCGCAATCGCTGCGCCGGTACAACGCTGCCAAAAAAATGGTCATCGTGGCCTGCGTCATCCTTGTTATCGCACTGATTATTTATGCCTTGTTCAAGTTTGGGATCGCGAGCGACACGATTCTGGACGCGGCCAACCGCCTCACAGCCGGCGTAATGCCTTTCTCCACCGCGATCGACATCATTGCAGGGTTGTTGCTGGCCGCCCTTATCGGGGCGCATTTTTATGTACGCTCACTAGGAAAAAACCTCGCGGGCAAGAACCTCAGCACATTGTGGACCAAGATCCTGCAGCGCTGGGCGCCTGACCTGGCGGCAAAGCACCCTGTCGCGGGCCGCACCCCGGATGTCATTGCCCAATTGGTGGCCACGCAAATAAAGATCCAGGATATTGATCTGGATCTGAACGTGTCAGCCTAAATCCGTCAACACAGCACGTACGGACTCAATGAATGCTTGGGCAGCGGGCGCCAGCGAACGATCGCGGCGCCGGTAAATACCTATCGTGCGGCTCAACGCGGGCCGCACCAACGGTCGAGCAACCAGCGTGGGATGCTTTTCCACGGGAAGCGCAATACGCGGCAGCACCGCAACGCCAAAGCCCGCCTCCAATAAGCCATGTACGGTTGATAGATGCGAGACTGCCGTAGAGCGACTCGGGCGTGCATGACTGCGCGCCAACTCTTCGCGCACCATACGATGGGTGCCACTCGAGGTCGACAACTCGATCAAACTTTCGCCGTCGAGGGCTTTCCAGGGGACTTGAGTCCGCGAGGCCAATGGGTGCTGCTGATCGCAAACCACATAAAACGGGTCTTCGAGCAACGCCTCAAAGAGCATGCCGTCGCCTAGCGTCGACGGCTGAATCGTCAGCGCACAATCCGCAATGCCCGAGCGAACCAGCTCGAGCACCTGAGTCGCCACATCATCATGGATGACGATCTCGACGCCGGGGTAATGGATTGCACAGTGCTGAATTGCCTGCGGCATGACCCGGCCGGCCACCGATGACACACAAGAGACGGCGACCCGGCCACGCTTTGAGCGCGCGACATCACCGACCTCTTGAACAAGATGGTCGAAATCCGCCACAACGCGCGAAGCCCCCTGCACAAAGAATTGGCCCAGTTCGGTAATAGACACGGAACGGGAATTGCGATCAAACAAGACCGCTCCCAACGCGACCTCCAACTCATGGATCGTCAAGGACAGGGCGGGTTGCGACACGTGCAGATCTTCTGCCGCGCGACGAAAGCTGCGGCGCTGAGCGACCGCCAAAGCCGCGCGCAGGTGGCGTACAGTCACATGCATAAGAAAATCATATCAATAGATAAGAACAATAAAATTGTCCAAATCATAGACCAAACGTACGCTAGCCCTGCCGGATCAGCCGGACGATGTCACACTCGCCCACCAGGAGCCAAGCACAAAATGAGTTTTCCAAACATTGCCGCCGACGCACGTAGGGCTTTCACTGCGCTACAGCAAGGTGGTATCGCCATTTTCCCCGTCGATGTCGGCTACACCATCGCCGGGGGGTCTGCGGAGTCGCTGGCGCGTATTTTCAAGGCCAAAGGTAGAGCGCCGACCAAGCTCAACGCCATGGTGGGAGACATGACCACGCATCGCGCGTTGCATGTGCTCGATGAACGCGCGAGTGAAATGGTGCGCTGCATTACCGAAGGCTATGAATTGCCATTGGGCGCGATCGCTCCCTATCGTCCCGAACACCCGCTGATCCAGCGGCTGGACCCGGGTGCCCTAGTCGGCAGCACCAAGGACGGCACCGTGGCAATGCTCATCAATGCCGGTCCGTTTCACCGCGAAATCTGCAAACTGAGTCGCGAAGAGAATCATCCAATCTTTGGCTCTTCGGCCAATTTGACGAACACCGGTACCAAGTTCCGCGTGCAAGACATTCCGGCTGAACTTTTGGATATCGCCGACGTCGTCGTGGATTACGGCCTACGCAAATACCACCGCTATCAGCGGTCGGCAACGCTCATCAACTTTGCCACGTTAGAGGTCGTGCGCGTGGGATCCTGCTATGAGTTGATCGCGGATGTATTGGCACGCCATTTCGACGTTGAGCTGCCGCCAGCCGAATAAAAGAAATACAGAGGAGACACCCCATGTTCCGTACCACGCATCTATCTCAACAACTATGTCTTGTCCTGGGCGTTGCCGCACTGTCGGTACTCTGTTCGCCATCCCAGGCCGCAGACGCCTTTCCCGCCAAGCCCATTAGACTCATCGTGCCGTTCTCGGTGGGCGGCGGCACGGACATTCTGGCGCGCGATCTCGCCCCGCGCCTGGCCGAAGCGCTGGGTCAAACCGTCGTCGTCGATAATCGCAGCGGCGCCGGCGGAAATATCGGATCCGAGGCGGTCGCTCGCGCCGCCCCGGATGGCTATACGATCCTGTTCGGTTCGAACACGCTGGCGATCAACGCCGCGCTCTACAAAGACTTGTCCTTTGACCCTCAAAAATCCTTCACACCCGTGGGCATGGTGGCCACAGCGCCCCTCGTGCTGGTCACCAATGCAAAACTGCCTATCAAATCCGTACAAGACCTGATCACACAGGCCCGCGACAAGCCCGGCACACTGAACTGGAGCGCTCCCGGGACCGGTACGCCACACCACCTGGCCAGCGAAATTTTCAACAGCATGACGGGCGCGGACATCACGCACGTTCAGTACAAAGGAGGCGGGCCCGCCATCAATGACCTTCTGGGGGGGCATACTCAGGTCAGTATCCTGACACTCTCGTCGGTGAAAGCGTTCATTGCGGATGATCGGCTACGTCCGCTGGGCGTCGCCACCGCCAAGCGCACCCCATTGCTTCCCGACGTGCCGACTATTGCGGAATCTGGTGTCAAAGACTATAGCGTCGAGCTCTGGTATGGGCTGTTTGCACCGGCCGGAACGTCGCCCGCGGCCATCGATACCTTGAACACCGCCCTCAATAAAGCGCTGAATAATCCTGCGCTGGTACAGCGTTTTAAAGACCAGGGCTACGAGTCACGCGAAGGAACGCCGCAAAATCTGGAGCAGCAGCTTGCGCAAGACATGACGCAAAGCGCGAAAGCGATCAAAGATGCCGGCATCACGGTAGACTAAACACCTTTCTGCAGATTCCTGTATAATAGCGGGCTTGGCTTAATCAGCCTTGGCGCAATGGCAGAGTGGTTATGCAGCGGATTGCAAATCCGTGTACGTCGGTTCGATTCCGGCTTGCGCCTCCACTAGAAATCAGGCTCTCAGCAATGAGGGCCTTTTTCTTTTGTAGCAGTGTATCGGGGATTCACAAGGTTGTAGCAAACAGTCCAGATTACAAATTTGACGCCCAGTGGGGTATCAAACGTTGCTACGGTCATTCCAGCATAGTCGGACGCGATGCTTCGAGGTCCTCCTGAATGTCGAAGTGCGTGATTTTGTCACTATCCATCCGGAAAATGTGCGTCACCGTCTTATCCTTCAACCCATGAGTCTGGCCACTCAAGGGCTGCCCGTGGAGGTCGAATACTGACTGTATTACCTCAACAGCTACGGCACCATCCTCTGTCTGCCTGAATGCTATCGGCTTAACGTGTGGACTAACGAGGGTCCATTGATGTGTCCAATAGGCGCGCACAGCCTCATGCCCATGAACGTGGCCGCCATCCATGCCGTTCGCCCAAGCGACATCATCGGCAAGGGCGACAAGTATGCCGTCGATATCTCTCCTATTGAAGCGATCATAAAGCTCCTTGATAACGCGGATATCGTTCTTCGACATGATCATTTTCCTCAGAGGGCTTGAAGGGATCGCCAGCGGCATTAAGGCGAGTTGCGCCTACAGTAGACAACGGCCCTTTCCAGGGCCGTTTGTTTTGTGCAGTTGCCGAAACCTTATCAATGCTCAGTGTAGCCCTCAAAAGGGCCGTTACTTGCGTTGCCCGTCGCCACGTAATAACGGCTCACGATCTGTGCGGAGGGCTCCGCGGTTGAGGGGCACGCTCGTCCCGTTGCCTCCCAGGCGAGTCGGTTTGCGTCTTCGCCAAAGCAGAAAAACCGCATATCGGCCACATCTTTGTATCCGAGCTTATAGGCCGTGGCAGTGTCTTCGCGTGCATTACATGCGTCGCTCTCGCTCGCCACCGAGCCACCGATGCCGAATCCGGTTACCCCGACTCCCATCGTGTTGCTCTGACCGCAATTGTTTGCACCGCCAAACATACTGGGCGCGATATAGACGTTAGGCGTTGTCGAGATACTTTGATGCTCGCGCTGCGAGGAGCCTTCGAAGGTGATGTTGCCCATTCCCATTTGGGCGTTCACTCCGACTTGCGAGGTGCCCGACTGGGACGACGAATTTGCGTTACCTGTTGCGTTGGATGAAGCACCGGCATTTGTATTTATAGTCTGGCTATTAGCGCCAAAGCTACATAAGGCCAGTGTCACCAATATTAGGCGTTTCATGCTTTTTCTCCTGAAAATAAGCCACCCATATATTGTTAAAAACTATTTTTTGCCGTATGTTCGCCAAATAAAGACGCTGTAACACTACGAATACGGTAATTTTATTTTATGGTTACATTAAAATTTGTCTTTACCATTTTGTGATTTTTAAATGGATTTTTTATAAAAATAGCGAAATAAATTTAATATTTATAAGATCGTTGATTTAAAGCAAAAAATACCCCATGCTCTAATTATCCTCATCGTTTGGCGATGGATTTTGCCGGGATTTCACGCGTAGCTCCAGCATGGCCTCGCCGTACGCCTGTTGCAGCGTTTTTATCTGTTTTTCATATATTTCTTTTATATTCAATGGATTGGATCTCAACGCATTTTCCATTCCGCGTCTACCTTCCTCGACCCAGCGCTCAATTTCTGAGACAGGCAACTCAAACGCGTCGCTGGCTTCGCGCACCGTCGTCCTGCCCTGGATAATATCCATGACCAGTGCGCTTTTGCGTCGAACAGTCCACCGCTTGATTTCTTCATCAAGTTTTGGATTCATTTTCGGAATCTCCACATGCGCCTGGTGTTACATTATTTTTTATGATTAAAAATAATGATGTAACGGCAATATCAATCAAAATCGATCCATTGCCATCCAGTAGATAAAAAAAGCGGGCCTCCCATTACCGGATAGCTAGGCACGAGCCTCGATGTATCCAGCCAATAATCGCGAGATCTCGCCCAAGTGCCGGCATCTGTTGCCTGCGAGATAAAGCAAGTAAAGCCACGACCAGCGCCATCGCGATAGCCAGGAAATTCACCCTGCCCAGCGCTATCGGCAAACGACAAGTCCCGCTCATCTGCGGCTAGGTCGGGAAACGCATTCGTGAACGGCTTGTCGCGTGGGAAACCCGGCGGGCAGCTCAATTCGGGCTCAACATAAGCCACTACGGGTACCGCCTGCGCATTGGCACGGGACTTGGCAGCATGGGCATCATGACTCACCAAAACCAGGCCGATGGCCCAGATCAACAGGAGGGAACAAAGCGTATATTTCACTGGGGTTCTCCCATGTGCAGGGAGACAATCGTCTCCCTGCACAATAGGGTTCGGTACGAGGAGACTTACCAGGTCCAACCACCGAAGCCGATCGTGCCCACGTTGCCGGTGGCACCGCTGGTGTATTCACCTCCAGCCATACCGCCGGTCGTACCGCCGGCAAAGCCCGACGAGAAGCTACCGCCGACAGATTGGTTCACGCTGGCACCGTTGGCGTAAGTGGTGGTGCCTTGCGGTGTCAGGGACACGCCCGAGTTCGCGCTGGTCGAGCTGGTGGCAGTCGTACCCTGCACCGCCACTCCCGGCCCAATCGAACCGCTGCCACTGGTGGCTTGCGAGCCACCCATCGTGCCCGAACCGGCAGTACCCGTGCCGCCAAAAGCACCGATTGCAAAACCGGCGGCATGAGCCATACCAATAGAGCTAACTGCCAAGGCCACAGCCAAAAGAGTCTTTTTCATGATGTCTTCCTCCGAATATTTCGAGAGACCGTCTCGAAGCGGTACTACATCGTTATCCGGATTAACAATGGCGATAGAAGATCCATCATTTCCGGGAAAATTTCCGACTTATAAATAAGTTTCCAGTCAAAAAACAGGCTTTTGAAACAATTTTTCTAAATAAAAGTTCTGTTTTTTTGGCAAAAACTTCCCATCCTGGATTTTTAAAACCCAAGAAAAAACCAATGCATGAATTAATCTATCTGATTGTTGCAACAGGGGTTGTCGATAGTTTTTATGGCCTACTACCAATGGTCTATGTAGTAACCCCCATATACAGGGCATCAATCAAACTTCACAATCGCGGCGTAATTCCTACTAATCTTTAACAATTCCAATGCGTCTCTATCAATCTCCTTCGGAATTGTTTTTGTCTCCTCAAACACCGTTTGCATGGATGCCATTCTAGGCAGGTTTAGTTCACATAATTTACAGTTTGTGATGTTTGAAATTTTTTTGAAGTTTTTTTTGAGACAAAGCTATCCAACGCATTCTTCCACTTTAAAAACAATGTGCCCGGGCACAAAAATAAGGAAAAGGAGAAGCCAGATGGACCCTCGTATTCAGTATTGCGTCACGCAGATCGAGCACAAGATCCTGCATGACTCGACAGAGCATTGCACGCACGACGCCTTAATACAGACGCTGGCCCAGGAAATGCAGCTCAGCCGATTTCATCTCACGCGTCTGTTCTTCAAGGATTTTCAGTATTCGCCCAGGGATTACATCCACCGCAATCTGATGGGGCGCTGCGCGCTGATGATTGCCCATACTCGCCAATCGCCGTTTTCGATAGCGATCGACATGGGGTTCTCCAGCCAGCAAGCGTTCACGCGAGCCTTTACACACTATTGGGGCATATCGCCCTGCCAGTTCCGACAGGCGCACGTGCGCTACATCGCCAAACTCAATGCCGCCTACAAGCTGACGTCTGACGTCGGCCATCCGTCTGTAGACAACACGAAAATCGTGATCCGTCAGTGGCCAGCCATTCGCTTCTGGGCCGTTCGGTATGAAGGGCTGTCAGGCCAAAAGCACGCGTGCTGGAGTGACTTTCGCAAGCTGTTCTCCGACCTGCCCGCCACGATGCTGGAGGGCCCTTTTTTTGGGCTGACCTACGACACGCCCATGTTCGTACCCTTGCCCTTTATGCGCTATTACTGCGGGGTTCAAGTGCCGCCAGGCCTGGGGCCCAAGCCCAAAGAAGCGTTTGAGATTATGTTGCCCGCAGGACGTATCGCGGCATGTGTCGCCCACTGCACATCCGATGAAGTCGTGGGGCTCTATGGCAAGCTACTGGATGACTGGCTACCGCAGTCCGGCTACAGCCTGCGAGCGTCATGCTTCGCAGAGCGCTTTGAGGCATTCCCGATCAACTGGGAAACGCGACCGGAAACAGTCCAACTTAATTGTTGGATCCAATAACCAATTAAAAAACAGTGCGCGAATTAACGTTTGTATAGCTATTGTTTTATTGCGATATCGCGTGATTCGGGCTAGATTTTGGGAAAAATGCACACCCGATCCAATGAAGGAGAAGGAGACGTGTCAACAATAATTATCATAGAATCGCGGCCACTGATACTACGAGGCATTGTGCAGTTGATCTCGGAAACCGTACCCGGTTGTCAGATCGATGTAGCCGCGCAAAAAGACCTTCACCAAGACACCACGGCCCTTGTCCCGCTACCACTGTCGGGTTATGCGCTGATGCTGCTGTCGCTCGTACTGTTGGATGATGCCGCAACGCAAATCATCACCGCAGCGACACAGACCTACCAGCCCAAATCCATCATCGTACTATCAGACGCACTAGCATCCGTTCCTCAAGATTTGCCGTCGAACGTGGTCGGATGTGTGCCTATCCATGCCAGCCCGGACATCCTGCAGGCCGCGATCACACTTGCGCTGGCAGACGAGGCGCCGGACGCTCAATCGCCTTTTGGTAAGCATTCTCTCGTCGGGCCGCCAATGAAATCGTTTCCAGCGCCCACATTCGACACGACGAGCACCACGTCAGCGATGCCGCCCTATGCGCAACAAGAAAGCAAAAACCTGGGGCTCACGCCGCGTCAATATGAAGTGCTGGTGCTATTGGCACGAGGCTATACCTTGAAAGCGATCGCCCGTCATCTGAATATTGCGGCGGCGACCGCCAAAGTCCATGCAGAAACGGTGTACCAGCGTTTGCATGTGCACAGCCGGACTGAAGCCGTTTATACGGCAATTTCCAGAGGCGCAACACTGGGATGGCCCAGGATGGCGAACGAAATAAGGGCCTATGCGGGGATGGACGTGCTGGCGACAAGTACCCGGTCTGGTTAAATGGTGGGTCTTGCTGCATTGATGACCCTCTCCATGGACTTATCCGTTAAACAAGCGCTCGCCAAGTGGCCGAATGTTCCTGCGGTCTACGGCTGGCTATCCCTGGACGAACGCGGCCGGTGGCACATTCACGAGCAGGGTGATGCAACGGCGGGCGGCAGAGGTGACCCGATTACGAACCCGCAGATTCTGGCGTTTATTGGTCGCAATTACGTCGCGGACGAGCTAGGCCGCTGGTATTTCCAGAACGGTCCGCAACGGGTCTATGTGCGCCTGGATGCGGCTCCGTATGTTTTGCGACGCGCCGATACGGGCCAAGGTCTGATCACGCACACCGATGTGGCCGTCAAGACCATCGCCGGATGGTGGCTGGATGACACGGGACGGCTCTATGCTCAGACCGACGTCGGTGGTGGATTAATTGACGGACGTGACCTGGCGAGCATTCTTGATCAGCTACGCGTCATGCCGGGCGAAACGGCCTTGCTGGAGGCGCTTGGCGACGAGAACTCCCCGCCGGATGCCATATGGCAAGTCAATCACGCAGCCTATCCCGGGACGGTGCCGTTGCACAATGGCGCCACCGCGAAGGACATCAAACAGCAACTCGATTTTATAGCGAATCCGGTACCCGAATGAAAGGATAATAAGGCGAACACAACAGCAGCCCCGACTGCCGTTAGAATCGACGACATGACTGACCGATCGCCCCCCACCTATTTTCCCGCGCCGCGCCTGGCACGCTTTTGCAGCCAATGTGGTGCACCGACGCATCGGCGCGTGCCCGATGACGACAATCGAGAACGTGATATCTGTGATCAGTGTGGGGCCATTCATTATCAAAACCCCCGGATGGTCGTGGGAACGGTGCCCGTTTGGGAGGACCGCATTTTGCTGTGCCGGCGCGCGATCGAACCGCGGTACAACACGTGGACCTTGCCCGCGGGCTTTATGGAGTTGGGTGAAAGCACGGCGCAGGGAGCCACCCGCGAAACGCTGGAGGAATCCGGCGCTCGTATCGCGCTAGGGGCCTTATTTACCGTGATCGACGTACCCCAGGTCGACCAGGTGCACCTGTTCTATCTGGCCCAGGCGTCGGGCCCTGAGCTCGACCCAGGCCCTGAAAGCCTGGAGGCGCGCTATTACGACGAGGCGGATATTCCCTGGGATGAACTTTCATTCCGCACGGTCAGCACGACCTTGAAACAGTACCTGGAGGACCGTCGGCGCGGCAGCTTTGGCTGCCATCATTACACGCTGGACTGGCATCGCTAGCGGCCCAAGGGCCGCAGCGACGGGTGGCGGTATCCTTTGTATTGATTCTCCGTCTGATTAACACCGCAGAACAGTGAAGTTAGCCTGGCTTGAACCCGACACCCCTTTTCCTCCGGTCGAAGACGCGCTGTCCGAGCCCGCAGGGCTGCTGGCGCTCGGCGCGGACTTGTCGCTAGCGCGATTACGGCTGGCCTATGCAAACGGAATTTTCCCTTGGTATAGCTGCGGCGAGCCTATTTTGTGGTGGAGCCCAGATCCACGCATGGTATTGGCCTGCCGCGATTTTGCGGTCTCGCGTTCGCTAGGCAAGCGGTTGCGCCAGATCGCACGAGACGAATCCAGTCCCACGCCACGCATCCAGGTTCGTGTGGATACGGCATTCGAGACCGTCATGGGCTACTGCGCGGCGCCACGCGATGGCCAGGCGGGCACCTGGATTACCGGCGAGATGCAGCAGGCCTACCTGGCCTGGCACTTGGCGGGCGATGCACACAGCGTGGAAACCTGGATCGACGGGGCACTAGTCGGCGGGCTGTATGGCATCAGCCTGGGGGGCATGTTTTTTGGCGAATCGATGTTTATGCGCGCCCCCGATGCCTCGAAAATCGCGCTGGCGTATCTGGTGACGTTCTTGCGCCGCTTTGGCGTGCAGTGGATTGACTGCCAGCAACAGACCCGCCACCTGGCCAGCCTGGGCGCGGGGCCCGTTACACGCGCCGAGTTTGTCGAGCACGTACGACAGGCCGTGACCCGGCCAACGCCGGACTGGCGAACAGGCTGGCTGGATAGCCGGGGCAGCCTGCATGACCTGATCGAGCAACACTGACGCTTGTCATAGGCCGTCATCGCGTTAAGATGTTTACCTGAATGCACGAGCCCGATGCTGGTGCGACCCGCCGATGAGTCAGCTTAAAGAACTTCCGTTTGCCACGCTGCAGTTCTATTCCACTGCACCGTATCCGTGTAGTTACCTGCCCGATCGCCAAGCGCGCTCACAGGTCGCTGCGCCCGGGCATTTGATCAACGCGGGCACGTATTCACAGTTGGTAGAACAAGGTTTTCGGCGCAGCGGCCTGTTTACCTACCGTCCGCATTGCGACAACTGCCGGGCGTGCGTGCCCGTACGGGTCGATACCGCGCATTTCGTACCTAGCCGCAGCCAACGCCGTGCGTGGCGCTCCCACCAGGGTCTGCAGGCGTTTGTCGCGGAGCTCGCCTGGTCATCCGAACACTATGATCTATACACCCGCTACCAGCAGGGTCGACATCCCGGTGGCGGCATGGATGACGATAGCCGAACGCAATATGCACAGTTTCTGCTGACCAGCCGGGTCAATACGCGCCTCGTCGAGTTTCGCGATGCCGATAATTGCTTGGTGATGGTGTCGATCATTGATGTACTCGATGATGGTTTGTCTTCGGTCTATACCTTTTACGATCCGAGTCTGCGCGGCAGCCTGGGTACCTATAACGTACTGTGGCAGATTGAGCAGTGCCGCTCACTGAACCTGCCCTGGCTCTATCTGGGATACTGGATCCACGAAAGCCGGAAAATGGCCTATAAATCCGGCTTTCGCCCCCTGCAGATGCATTTGGACGGCGACTGGCAACCCGCCCCCCCCGATCTGGCCTGATTTTGTCTGTCGGGCCGGGCAAACTCGCTACAATTGCCCCCCATGTCGATCCTCTTCCAAGCCTATCCCCTGGCGCGTCCGGCGTTGTTTGCCATGGACGCGGAAACTGCCCACGAAGTCACGCTGGCCAACCTGCAACGCGCCTACGCGTGCGGCATCACGCGCAAGCTGCTGCACGCCCAGCCGCAGGCGCCGTGCCCCCTGATGGGGCTGACGCTGCGCAACCCGGTAGGGTTGGCGGCCGGGCTGGACAAGAACGGCGCCTATATCGATGCGCTGGGTAATTTGGGATTCGGCTTCGTCGAAGTCGGCACGGTGACGCCCCGGGCCCAGCCGGGCAACCCCAAACCCCGCATGTTCCGTCTGCCGCAGGCGCAGGCATTGATCAATCGCCTGGGCTTTAACAACCAGGGATTGACGGCGTTCATCGCCAATGTCCGCCGCAGTCAATGGCGTGATCAGGGCGGTATCCTGGGACTGAATATCGGCAAAAATGCCGATACCCCGATTGAGCGCGCGGCGGACGACTATGTGCTGGGCCTGGAAGGCGTTTATCCGCATGCTGACTATGTCACAGTGAACATTTCGTCACCCAACACGCAGAATTTACGCGCGCTACAAGGCGAAGACGAATTGAGCGCCCTGCTGGCCCGACTGCGCGACAAACGCGCGGAACTGGCCGATCAACATCAACGGCACGTCCCTCTGGCAGTCAAGATTGCTCCGGACCTGTCCGAAGCCCAGATCGACGCCATTGCCGACATTCTTCCCCGTTTTGGCATCGATGGCGTTATCGCCACCAACACCACCCTGTCCCGCGACGCGGTAACGGGACTCGACCATGCCAACGAGGCTGGCGGCTTGTCGGGAGCACCGGTTCATGAGCTATCGCTGGCCGTGATCGCCCGTCTGCGCCAACGCATGGGTCCGGAAGCCGCCATCATCGGTGTCGGCGGTATTGTGTCGGGCCAACAAGCCAGGGAGAAAATGGCGGCGGGCGCCAACGCCGTGCAGCTATACACCGGTTTGATCTACCGCGGCCCGGCCCTGGTGAGCGAGTGTGTACAGGCGATCAAAACCCGCTGAAACAGTGGCAATGGCGCGGTAGCGATGGCCGCCGCGGCCCGACCATAAAAAAAGCCACCCCCATAAAAAAAGCCACCCCGAAGGGTGGCCTAATTCCAGCTCTGCTCTGTCACTCAACAGTACTACACAAGCTGCGTGCCGACAACCTCTCGGCACCGATTACACATTATGCGCTGCGGCGAGCCGTTTTGCTAGCGGCCTGGGTGGCGTCGGAAGCAGCCTTGAACGTGGCGTTGGTAGCGGCGTTCATGTTGGACTCGGCGACTTCAGCAGCTTGCTTGGCAGCCTTGGTCAACGAATCATAGGCACCGTTGGCGGTCGCCAGCGAGGACTTCAGCAGGGCAACTGCGCTTTCCGAGCCCGTGGGCGCGTTTTTGGCGAGTTGCTCGACAGCATCAGCGACTTGTTGCTGACCAGCGGCGATTTGGGTTTCGGCCAACTTGGCCAGCTCGCCCTGGACGCCAGCAACGATGTCGTACACATGCTTGCCATAAGCCAGGGCCTTTTCAGCGCCGGGTTGGACCAGCGACGTGGCGAAAGCGGTGGCTTCTTGGGGATCTTTGACGCTGAGGGCCTGCTGCGAAGTCTGGGCGACCTCGTCGAGCGTGGCCTTGACGACCTTGAGGTTCAGATCAACCAGTTTTTCAAAGCCGGCAAACAGCGTGGTCTGCGTCGCGGTCAGCGCGTTCAGAGCGGATACTTGACGGTCTAGAATTTGTTGGGGGATAGCAGTCATGGTGGTCTCCGGAAAATAAGGCCGCGGTGGCCGGCAATAGCGATAGGTTGCGACGAATAGGAAAACGAGCTCGGAACCACTATATGAAGCTAAGGCCGGCGCGTTTGTTGCACTGCACAAATGCCATTCTACGTCCTTAAAATCCGCTGTCAAGCAATTTTGATGCATTGCAACAACTTTTTGCGCCAACTTTGTGCAAACATACGGCACCAACTTCGTGCAAACATATAGAGGCGCGTTCGTCTCAGGGGAAACCCCCCGGTGACGTCCGCTATATTGTTTTCTACACTCAAGACCGGCTGATGACATTCGAAAAAGACTCATCACGCTACGCTATTGAAAATTGCCGCATATCCTGCGGCCCAGGAGACTTCATGAGATTGATTCCCCGTACGCTTTCCGTGCTGCTAGCCGCGAGCGCCCTCTTTGCAGCGGGCGCGGCCCAAGCAGAGTACCCCGAGCGCCCTGTCACGATGGTCGTGCCTTTCGCCGCTGGCGGCCCCACGGACAACGTCGCCCGTTCGCTCGCCGAAGCCATGCGACCGACCCTGGGTCAAAGCGTCGTCGTCGAAAACAAGACCGGTGCAGGTGGCACGATCGGTACCTCGTTCGTCGGGCGTGCCGATGCCGATGGCTATACCGTATTGCTCATGCACCTGGGCTTCACAACCGCGGCCTCGCTGTATAAAAACCCGGGCTACGACGTCGACAAGAGCTTCGCGCCTGTCGGCTTGGTCGTCGACGTCCCCATGACGGTTATCGCCCGCGAGGACTTCCCGCCCAACAATATCAAAGAGATGGTTGAGTACGTCAAAGCCAACAAGGACAAGATCTCGCTCGCCAATGCCGGGATCGGCGCAGCCAGCCACCTGTGCGGCACCATGTTGGTCGATGCGCTTGGCGTGGACTTGCTGACCGTTCCCTACAAGGGCACCGCCCCGGCCATGAACGATTTGCTGGGCAAGCAGGTCGACATGCTGTGCGACCAGACCACCAACACCACCCAGTACATCAAAGCCAAAAAGGTCAAGGCCTATGCCGTGACCAGCCTGAAGCGCGTCCCGACGCTGCCCGATCTGCCCACCATGGACGAATCGGGCTATAAGGGCTTTCAGGTCGGTATCTGGCACGGCATGTGGGTTCCAAAAAACACGCCCCAACCCGTCGTGGACAAACTGGTCAAGGCCCTGCAAGCAGGCTTGGCTGATCCGAAGTTCCAGGAACGCATGGCTGGCCTGGGCGCCGAAGTCCTGACAAACGACGCCAATCCCCAAGCCCTCGATGCCAAGGTGAACCAGCAAGTGCCGCAATGGGCCAAGCTGTTCAAGAACGCGGGCATCTCGGCGCAGTAAACCAGAGGACGCCAGGCCGATGCCCCTCGGCATTGGCCTGATGCCTCACCAGTATCGATCCCTGCAAAGCGCCACGCTGCCTTTGCAGGGATTTTTTTGCCTTGTCGCAAGCCAAAGGCGCAGCGTGGGGGCCCTTCCCCCCTCTCCTCTTTTCTTTTTTTAGGCGCGCGCCACGTTTGTTGGCGTCAGGCTCTTGCCTAACGCGCCGCCGACGCCACTGCCATTCGGGCTCGTGATGGATTCGAACCCCAGGGCTTCGGAGATCGTCCTGGCCGAATCGACCAGCACCTGAATCCACTCGTCTTGCAAACGTTCGGCCGGCGCCGAAATAGACAGCCCTGCCACCAGCTTGCCGGTATCGTCAAAAATACCGGCGGCGATACATCGCACGCCGAGCTCAAGCTCTTCGTTGTCGCGGGCATAGCCGTGACGGCGTACCAGAGACAACTCGCGTTCCAGTCGGTCAATATCGGTCAGGCTGTTGCGGGTGTGGCCCGCCAGGCCGGTGCGTAGCGCATACGCGCGGACTTGCCTGCTATCGATGGTCGACAGGAAAAGCTTGCCGGTAGATGTGAGATGCAGCGGTGCCCGCCCGCCGATGGCGCGAACCACTTGCATCCCGGAACGCTCGCTCCAGGCACGATCGATATAGACAATTTCGTCGCCTTGCTGGACCGACAGGTTAATCGTCTGGCCCGTGAGTTTGTGTAGCGAGCGCATCTCCGATATGGCGGCCTCACGGACATTCAAACGCCCTTTCACCAATGAACCCAACTCCAGCAAACGCATACCCAGTTGGTACAGGCCGTTGTCGACACGCTCGACATAGCGGCCCACGACCAGGTCATTCAGGATACGGTGGGCTGTGGACGCATGCAGCCCCGTCGTCGCTGACAACGCTTTCAGCGTCACCGGGTCGGGATGCGCAGCCAACGCATCCAGCAGACGCATGGCACGCTCGATAACCTGGATGGCGATGGGAGAGTGGCCCGAGGTTCGCTCGTTGTCCGGACTAGGCGCAATAACAGACATGGCAGGAATCACAATGAATAGATGGGGCAAATCAGGAGGCCGCGGCACGCGGAATTCACGCTTATGCCGCTGTGCAACATCAACTTATTTCCCGTATTGTGAAATTTTGACGGCGTTTTGGCAACCTTTCGTTAGGGCGACAGGCGTCCGCCCAAGCGCAAAACCTCTTCCCGCAGGTAGGCCAGCGCCGCTACGGCGTCGTCCGGGTCCCCTTTCACGCCGAGCTCTATACGCGGGGTCTCGCCCATGCTGGGTAGGCTGAATGCGTTCACGCCGGCCCAACGCGCTTGTACCGCATGCATGACGGGTGCGACCCGGGATTCGGGCAGTCCATAGACCAGGAATGAATGCTCCGCATGCGCCTGCGCATGGTGCAGTGCGTGATAGCGCGTATCCAGGGTCCATTCCAGCATCGGCCATGCCATAACGGGAAAACCCGGCAAGAAAGTATGGTCGCGAATGAAAAATCCGGGAATCCGGTTATAAGGATTGGGCACGATCTCGCAGCCCTCGGGAAACACGCCCATTTGCATGCGCTGCTGGTTTTCTGCGGCGTCCAGATCGGCCGGGGCTTTTCCCTCCCTCACCATCTCGGCCACCCGCTGGGCAATCGCTTCTCTTGCTTGGGGGTGTAACTGCAACGGCAGATCCAGTGCCGCGGCCGCCGCCTGGCGCGTGTGGTCGTCGGGCGTGGCACCGATACCGCCACACGACAACACGATATCGCCCGAGGCAAAACTGCGGCGCAAGGCGGCGGTCAGCGCCTCGCGGTCGTCGGGCAGTATCTCGACCCCGAACAATTGCAGGCCACGAGCCGCCAATAACTCGACGACCTTGGGAAAATGCTTGTCCTGACGGCGTCCGGACAGAATCTCGTCGCCCACAATGATCAGGCGGATACGACGGGGGGTAGGGAGAGAGTTCGCCATAATGATATCCACCGGATCAGGCTTCGATGACACGTTCTTCGCGCAAACGTCGCAGGGCTTCCAGCCCATAGTGGGCATTTACCAGACCAGCGTACACCGGCAGGATGATCCAGGCCGGCGGCAGCAAGTTCAGTAACGCGCAGACAAGGCCGATCACCCAAAACCCGGTATTGTGGCGTTTAAGCAAAATGGCGCGTTCTTGGGGACTGGCGTGCTCTACGATCGCGTCGACCCGCATCATGCGCGAGAAAGCAAATGCCCACCAGAAGATCGACAACAGGATCCCCACGGGCGGAACCAGCCACAAAGGCAGCGTCAGCAGCCACCCCGCGGCAAACACACAACTGACCCAGATGGCGTTCCAGACGCTATAGGCCGTGGCATTACGCCCTTGACGATCCACCGAGACGTATTCCCGCGCACTGACGTGGCGCAATACCAGCGGCATCACAAAAATCGCGGCGATCGCCAATCCCAAAATGCCGGAAAGCGGCAGCAAAATGATGACGGCGACGATGGGGACCAAGTACAGCTTGAGCGAGAACAATCCAACGCCTAGCATCCAGGCGTCGGCGTCGTTCACAAACTCCCATTCCGATGCCTGCATGTTCAGCCATCCGGTCAACGGTGTCCAGAACAGCCACAGCAGCAGCAACGCGCCCAACAGCGCAATGACAAAAGGCAGCAATATCGCCAACAGCATGTTGGGATGACATTGTGATACCAAGGCGCGTTTGAACGCCTGCGCAACGCCTGCCGTCCCAACGGCAACGGTACGGACGGAATACTCGGGGCGGGGAGAAGTCATATCGCAAAGCGGTTGATGAACATGGCGGGTATCATAGTCTCAAATACGCTGCGATTTCATTGACATGCCTTTGCTCGTCCCCGGCCCCGACACGTCCGCCCTGCGCACCGCCCTGCTCTCTGGCAGCGATGACCGTTGGTTCATTGCGTGCTTTTGCGCCGCGTGGTGTGACACTTGCACACAATATCGCCCAAAACTCGCCGCGTTGGCCGATAGCCAGCCGGATCGGGTCTATGCATGGATTGATATCGAGGATCATCCCGATCTACTCGGGGACGAAGATGTCGAGAATTTTCCGACGTTGCTGGTGCAACACGGCTCGCGCATCCTGTTTTACGGACCGATGCTGCCGCACATCGGGCACCTGGAACGCCTATTGGCTAGCCTGGCGCCAGATAGCGCTGAAGTCGCCACGCAACTCCCTGATGTGACGGGTTTGTTGCGAGGAACGGCCTAAGCCTGATCAAGCAGCGGGCTTGCGGCTGCCGCCCAGAAGTACCGCCAACTGACGCTTGGGCGTCGCGGATTCGGATCGGGACTCGGCCTGGCTGGCCGCCGACGCGGAGGGTACGTAGGGCTTGTCGAAAAAGTCGTCGACCGGCTGACGTGACGCTGCCTGCGTGTAGCCTCCACTGCGGCGATCGCGTCCACGGGTCTCGCGAGGCTCGCGGGTGTGACTGCGTGCGACCAACTCCTGGGGAACGTCGAGCGTGCCGCGCGGCACCGGCAATTTGGTCAGCTTTTCGATGTCTTGCAGATAGCGGGTTTCGTCGGCCGTGAACAAGGCAATGGCTTCGCCGGATGCCCCTGCACGGCCCGTGCGGCCAATGCGGTGCACGTAGTCTTCCGCGTTATGCGGCAAGTCGTAGTTAATGACGCAAGGCACGCCAGCGACATCCAGGCCACGCGCGGCCACATCGGTCGCCACCAGGACTTCGAGTTCACCCGCCTTGAAGGCCTCGAGGGCCTTCATGCGGTCGGCTTGGCTTTTATCGCCATGGATGGACTCGGCCCGCACGCCATCACGCTCTAATTCGCGAGCGAGGCGGGCGGTGCCGATTTTGGTGTTCGAGAACACGATGACCTGTTTGAGCCCACGCGATTTCACTAAATGCACGACGGCGGCCCGTTTGGCGTCGCTGGGCATCTGGTAGGCAATTTGCGTGACCGTGTCGGCCGTGGCATTGCGCCCCGCGACTTCAATCTCGACAGGCTGATTCAGGTACGTGCGGCCCAGCTTGCGGATTTCGTTGCTGAAGGTGGCCGAAAACAGCAGGCCCTGGCGCTGCGCGGGCAGCAAGCGAACGATGCGGTCCAGATCGGGCAGGAAGCCCATATCCAGCATGCGGTCGGCCTCGTCCAGCACCAAAATGCCAACCTGGCCCAGGTTGAGCGTTTTTTGTTCGATGTGATCCAGCAAACGCCCAGGCGTCGCGACCAGCACCTCGCAACCACGGCGCAGCGCTTCTTTTTGAGGACCGATATCGACGCCGCCATACACCACCGCAGAGCGCAGCGGCGTGTGCTTGCTATAGCGTTTGACGCTCTCGTATACCTGATCGGCCAATTCACGTGTGGGCGCCAGGATCAGCGCACGTACGGGGTGCCGCGCCGGCGAGGCACTGGTGTTGGCCTGCGGCATCAGGCGATGCAAAATCGGCAGCGTAAAGGCCGCCGTTTTACCTGTACCGGTTTGCGCTGCGCCCATGACATCGCGCCCGGCCATCACCGCAGGTAGTGCCTGGGCCTGGATGGGGGTGGGCGTGGTATACCCCGTATCGACAACTGACTGAAGCAGTTGGGGGTGCAACCCGAACTCGGTAAAGGTCGGGGTAGGAATGTCAGAAGTAGGCGCTGCGGAATTAGTAGGTTCAGTCATCAGGATGGGCAGAAGCCGGGGCAACGAAAAAGAACAAAACGAGAGTGCTGCTAAGCCCGGATTGCTGTGGATAACTTTATTTTAGCGCAACCAGCCATACTACCAGAAGTCAATCCGGGATATTGCCCGCATCCATGCCGCAAAAACCCTCAGCCAGCGAGCCAGCGCAAGCCCCACAGCGTGACCATGCCCGCCACAATCACCAGCACCGCGCTGCGGCTACGCAAGAATACGACGATGCCCACCGTTGCCGCTACCAGCCGGTAGTCAAACGCCGGGCCAGCACCGGCTTTCCAAGGCAGCAAATCGGGCACGACGATGGCAGTCAGGGCGGCGGCCGGCGCATAACGCAGGGCGCGCCGCACCCCGTCGGGCAATGGAATGTAGTCGCCAAACAACATAAAACCCGCCCGCGTCAGCACGCTGCACAGGGCCAGCAGCAAAATAGCCGAATAGACGTAGATTTCGGAGGGCCAGAAGGTCATGCCCGACCTTTGTGGAAATAGCGTTCCGCGACGATGCCCGCCACGATACCCGTGATCACGGCCGCCGCGAGCCCCAGGCGCAGGGGCAACAACTGCCCCACCCAGGCCACCAAGCCGGCCGCCAACATGGAAATCAGCATGGGTTTGGAGTTGGCCAACGGCACCGTAATCGCCAGTAATGCCAACACCGCGGCGAAATCCAGCGACCAATCCGAGGGCACCATGCCCCCCAGGTAAATGCCGATGATCGACGACGATTGCCAAACCAGCCACCCGGGCACAATCGTCCCCAGGAAAAACCATAGCTGTTCACGCGTACCGCGCTCGGCCGCATCGCCAAAGCGCGGCATAAACAGGACAAAACCCATGTCTGTCGTGAAATACCCCAGGCCCAACCGACGAGGCCACGACAGGTGACGAAAATAAGGGTGCAGCGCGGCGCCAAAGATGAGAAAGCGCAGATTGACTACGCAGCCGGCCATGAACACCAGCCATAGGGGCGCGCCAGCCGCGATCAATGGCAAAGAGGTCAACTGCGCCGACCCGGCATAAAGCAGCAATGTCATGGCCAGCGCCATGGACTCGGTCAGACCGGATTTGACCATGGCCACGCCTGTCACCAGCCCCCACGTGCCCGTGGCGATCAACGCCGGCAATATGGCGTGTATGCCCTGGCGAAAGGCAGCGACGCGTTCCTGGCGGACAAGGCGGGGATCGTCCGAGGGCAAAAGGAAGTCAACGGACACTACGTGCCCCAAAACGAATGGAACTGAACGGCATGGAACGCTTCAAAGACAAACTCACGCACGCCAGCCGGTATGGCACGGCACCCAGTTAGAGAGATCGCAGAGCGCTTAGCGCTCAAAGGCCGCATTGTACCCCTACTGCTTGATACAATAGGCGCCACTTGAAAGGGGAATACCATGTGGCGAATCGCGACGCTTTCATCTGGTACGACGGCAAGTATGCTTCGTGGTGTGCTATCACCGCATACGTTCTGACGCTTGGCCCTGTTTGCTTCTTCATTTGTCTTTTTCAGGAAATATCATGACCGCTGCCGCCCCTGCCGCCGCGCCCGCACACGAAACCATCGAAGTCGGAGCCGAAGACCTGCCCGTGTATTGCCCGGGCCCCAAGGCGCCCCTCTGGAGCATGCACCCCCGCGTATTTCTCGACGTTGCCCACACGGGTTCCGCCCGCTGCGCGTACTGTGGCGCCGAATACCGACTCAAGCCCGGCACGGTCGTTCGCGGCCACTGACCTTCTCACCCACTTGTCACCTGCTACCGCCCACATGTTTGCCACGCCAGAAGAAGCCGAACAAGCGTTCTACGATGCGCTCGAGCAGGCTGACACCGTCCGCCTCATGCAAATCTGGGCCGATGACGAGGAAATCATCTGTATTCATCCTGGCGGGCTGCGGGCTGTCGGCCATACGGCGGTACAAGAATCCTGGCAACAAACGTTGGCAGGCGGACCATTGCATATCCGTCCCCTGCGCCCCCAGATCATGCAAAGCATGATGTGCTCGATACACACGCTGGTCGAACAAGTGTTGGTGCGCACGCGTAGCGGCACACAGTATGCCCATTGCTACGCCACCAACATCTATCACAAGGGCCCAACTGGGTGGCGCATGGTCGTACACCATGCCTCGCCAGCGCCCGCCGACGCCGGGGTGCTGGATCTGCACGATGTACCCGATCGACTGCACTGAGGCGGGTAGTTCGCGTGCCTATCGCCCGACTCGACACCTCGCCCTGCCCGGTCCCCGCGTGGCTGCCTGATCGTCATAGCCAGACGATTTATGGCGCCTTTTTTGCGCAGCATCACGGCGTGGCTTTCGTGCGCCAGCGTGTGGACACGCCCGATACCGATTTCATCGATATTGACTGGACGGGCCCAGGGCTGTTTCCTCATAAAAGCGCCGACGGCCAACCGATCGATAACACGACACCCGTGGTGTCCGGCAAGACTGCGGCCGCGCGGTGGATCACGGATGCGGACTGGCCGTCCCTGCCACAGACGCCCGATACGCCCGCGTTATTGTTGTTCCACGGCCTAGAGGGCGGCAGTACCAGCCGCTACGCGCAGTCGATCGCCCATTATTTCCGGGCACGAGGCTGGATCGTCGCGGTCGCCCATTTTCGGGGCTGCTCCGGCACACCCAATCGCCTGGCCCGCGCGTACTACTCCGGCGACTCCGCCGAGGTCGGTTTCATGCTCGAGACCGTCCGGGCCCGCATTCCCCATGCGCGCTGGCACGCCGTCGGGGTCTCGCTGGGCGGCAATGCCTTGCTGAAATTTCTGGGCGAACAAGGCGATGCCGTCTCGTGGCTGGCGGCTTGTGCCGGCGTATCCGTCCCGATGGATCTGGTCGCGGGCGGCAATACTCTGTCTCGCGGTCTATTGAATCGCCGCGTGTACAGCGCGCATTTTCTCAAGACCATGAAGCACAAGGTCCTGGAAAAAGCCCGGCGCTTTCCGGGTGCCATCGATGTCATGCGCATCGCGCATGCGCGCGACCTGCGCGATTTTGACGATGCCTACACCGCCCCTATGCACGGTTTTCGTAATGCCCTCGATTACTGGACAAGAGCGTCCAGCAAGCCATGGCTGACCAGCATCGAGGTACCCACGCTGGTGTTGAACGCGCGCAACGATCCGTTCTTGCCTGAAAGCGCCCTGCCGATGCCACGCGAATGCTCCGCGCACGTGCTGCTGCACCAGCCGGCCGAAGGCGGTCACGCCGGTTTTCCGACTGGCAGCTTTCCAGCCCATCTCGGATGGTTGCCGCAACGTCTGGGACGCTTTTTCGAGACAGGCCGCTAATTCACGTCGCCCGCAGTATCCCGGTCTGGTCTGAAAGCCGAGGCTTGGCGTGCAGCGGTCAGCTCTTGAATCGTTCCAGTAATTCGCGTTCCTCGGCCAGCCGGGCCGCGACTTCCCGGATCTGCACGTCGATTTGCGATTGCTCGTAAAAATCCTTCGACATGTTGCGGGCCTGCTGTAGCTGGGACTCGGCCGCGGCGTAGGCCCCCGTCAGCACGTAATAACGGGCCATATCACGACGCGCTTGCACCGGCTGGCCGTTACGCTCTTCGCTTTGCGCCAGCATCTGGTACAGCCCGGGTTCGTCCTCGCCCCACTGCTTGATGCGCCCGCGCAGATACGCCTGTGCATCGGCATGGCGCTCCACACCCTGCAACGCCTGGGCGTATGCGATACCCAGCGCACGCTGTTGCGGCCAGCGCTTGACGGCTGCGGCCGCCAATTGCAGCGCCTGCGCATTGTCTTTACGCGCCGCGGCCAGGTCGATGTCCAAGCGCGCCAATTGGGGCGAACTACGCCCCCCCGCTTGCGCCTGGTTCAGAAACTGCTGGGCCTCGCTCAGGTTATTTCGCTGAAACGCTTGCAGGGCCAAGCCGTAATTGGCCGCCGACTGTTGCACGCCGGTCAACCGGTGGGCCTCGTCTTTCAGTTGCTGGTTGGCCGTACGCAAACTGACCGAATCACGACCCTGAATCACCCGCATTTTCGCGCGAATGTACCAATAATCGTCACTGTCCCGATAACGCTCAGAGGGCAAATTGCGGGCACGGTTCTGAACGTCCGACATCCGCTCAATCGACAAGGGATGGGTACTCGCCCACGCGCCGCCGCCCATGCCCTCGTTCAGGCGCGATGCCCCCATCAGCCGGGAGAACATGCGCACCATGCCCTCGGGGTCATAGCCCGCCTTGGTCAGCATGACAAAGCCAGCGCGATCGGCCTCTCGTTCCGCATCGCGTGAAAAACCGAGTTGCTGATTAATGGCGGCGGCCTGCCCAAACGCCGCCACCCCCATCGCCAGGTTGCCTCCCCCGCCGGCCAGGGCCGTCAACAGGGCCGCTGCCAGACTGGCCATCATGATCACGCCCGTCTGGTTTTGCTGTGTCATGCCACGGGCAATATGCCGCTGGGCGACGTGGCCAATTTCGTGAGCCACCACCGATGCCAGCTCGGACTCGCTGGTCGACTGGACGATCAAGCCGGAATTGACGCCGATAAATCCGCCCGGCATCGCGAACGCGTTGATCTGAGGGTCTCGCACCCCGAACATTTCGACTTCGGGCACGGCACCCGGCGCGTAAGACGCTAGTTTGCGCCCCATCGTAGTCAAGTATTGCGTCAGCTCGGGGTCGTTGATAAAGGTCGGATCACGCCGGCCCTGGGCCATGATGGCCTCGCCCAGTTGACGCTCTAGTGCAGGCGACAAATCGGCCGACGACGCCGCCCCCATAGACGGCAACCCCGTAGGCTGAGCCATGGCGGGCGCGAAGGGCGCGACCAGGCTCAGACTCAGGGTGGCGGCCAGGCAACGCTTCAGAATAGTGATCCTGATTATCGAATAGCAGCAGTTCATGGCAATATGATAGCGATCACCAGCAAAAGTTTTGGTGGTTCGTTTAATTTTTGATGGTTCGCTTAATTTTCTATAGGGATCCTCTTCTTATGCGCCCAATACGCAAAGCCGTATTTCCTGTCGCGGGAATGGGTACGCGATTTCTGCCGGCCACTAAGGCGATGCCCAAAGAAATGTTGCAGGTCGTCGACAAACCGTTGATTCAGTATGCGGTCGAAGAAGCCATCGCGGCTGGCATTACCGACTTGATTTTTATCACGGGCCGCAACAAGCGTACGATCGAAGATCATTTCGACTCGTCGCCCGAGCTGGAAGCCGATCTGGCGTGCAAGGGCAAAACCGAGCTGCTGGCAATGGTGCGCAATATTTTGCCGGCCCACGTCAATTGCCTGTATATCCGTCAATCGGCACCACTGGGTCTGGGTCACGCGGTGCTGACCGCCGCGCCGGCTGTCGGTAATGAGCCCTTTGCCGTGCTGCTGGCCGACGATCTCATTGATGCCGAGACGCCGGTCCTGAAGCAGTTGATCGATACCGCTTACGCACAAGACGCGAGCGTGGTGGGCGTACAGGATGTTCCCCGCCAGGAAGTCAGCAGGTACGGTATCGTCGCCACGCGACCGCTGAGTAATCGTACGGCTCGCATCACGCATATTATTGAAAAACCCTCGCCCGAAGAAGCGCCATCTACGCTAGCCGTCGTGGGACGTTATGTGCTTGAGGCAGAGATTTTTGACCACCTGCGCGCCACGCTGTTCGGCACCGGCAATGAAATTCAACTGACCGATGGCATTGCCTCGATGTTGAGTCAACGAACGGTTCTGGCCCACCGCTATGAAGGGCAGCGATACGACTGCGGCAGCAAGGCCGGCATGTTTCAGGCAACGGTCGCGCTGGGGCGCAAGTATCACGGGCTCATCCCCGAGCCAGACACCGGGGGTTGACGCGGCGCGCAAGGGGAACAACCCCGGGGTGCACGCCGAATCAGCCCGCTACGGCCCCTCAGGAACCGATCGCGGTCTTGTCCGCGTTGATCTGACGACGCGCACGATCGATTGCCTGGCGGTCTTCGGGGCGTAAACGGCCTTTGGCGGATAGGCGCATCAACGTGCCCAGTGCCACCATCAACCCAAAAACCTCGATCATCGCTGCCGGGATCCACATGGTAAGGCCACCAATGGTCTGGTCGGTCTGCGCCGACATGGCAATCGCCCGGCCACACAGGTCAAACAAGGGATAGATATCGGATTCGGTAAAGGCGATGACCGCGCCGGCCACCATCTGCGGGGCCATGGTCAGCACGGGGGAAAGGACGCGCCCGCCCGGGCTCATGGCGGCCGGCGGACTGGGACGTCGATCCAGGATCAAGTTCCAGTACATGAAGCCGCTGATCACGACGGACCAATTCATCAACCGGTACAAGCGCCAATCCAGCATGGAATAAAACTGTACCGACGGAATGAGCCAGACCAGAACGAGAAAGACGAACAGCGCGGGAACGAGATATTTGTGGGTGAGTACGCCCACCAAGGCCCGGCCAGCGCCGGTGCGCAAAAAATCCCGTAAACGGACTCGCCAGGCCATCGGCAGGGCCGCGCGCATAACGGATCCCGGAAACGCCGCCATCACGAGCAACGGCCCCAGATGGTGCAGGACCAAGTGCTGGATGCGATGTATGAAAAACATGCGCTCGGCGTAGTAGTCGACCCGGGTATGGAGCGAGAGATACAGCAGCGCCATACCGGTCCAGAACAGAAACTGGCGTGCTTTGGTGACGCGATGCACGCGCTGACCGCGAATAAACAACACGCTGGCCGCCACGAATGCGGCGACCAGCGAGGGGGAAAACTCCCAGGGAACGAGCCAGCCCAGATAGTCCATGCCCGAAATCAGGCAGCGGCGCTAGCGATGTGACCCGATGTACCGAAATGCACATGGCGAACGGAGGGGTTCGCCTGCAGGCGACGCGCCTGCGACATCAGTTCGGGCCGCAGCTCGGGTGGACAATTGACGGTAATGCATGCCGACGCAAAGTCGGCGTCACGATTAGTGTCTATCTGGAATTGCGCGACATTAAGCCCCGCTGCACCAAAATCCGAACAAACTTGCTTGCGTACGGCACCCAGGGCATCGCGCGGACACACGATGGTCAAGCGCGACATGCCGTGGCGGCGATTGAGCGAGCTGGCGCGGTCCACGCCAGCGCGGCGCATGAACAGATCAAATAAACGCATAGCAGCCTCCTGACAAAGCAAAAAGCATTCAGCGAATACGCACGTCACCACGCAGCGACACGCAAGGCGCACGATAGGTACGCGTTAACGCGGGCTGCGTTGAAATAGCGGCGGTTCTGGCGGTTTGGTGGGAAATGACAACACAGGACGTGTGTCACGCACCGCACCCTGCACTGGCAGGATGCGGCAGAAGGAGATTCTGCGGAGTTCCTGTCAGGCAGCGACGTCGACGTAAGGTCGACTACTGTCGCCGGAATCGGTATTCACAGAAGGCTCCGTATGATGTAAACAATTCAATGCTACGCGAACTTGCCATCCCGAGCAAGGGTTTTCCCGCGACGGACTCTTGCCATTTGCAAGCATTGTGCAGCGATGCAACAGACTCAGCGCAAGAAATACCGCCACGCACAAGCAAAGACTATACATACCTCCACCACGGGGTCTGCGTGAAATACAGTATGGTGTTCGCATCTTTTGACGACGGGCTCTCGGGTCCGCCCAATCTGCCATGAGCCTGCCCTGCACTGACATCACTCCGTTTGTTGATCGCCGCCGGCGGTTGCTGGCGCAAATGCACGCCGCAGGCGGTGGCATCGCGGTGCTATCAACGGCGCCGCAGGCCGAGCGCAACCACGATGCCGAGTACCCGTATCGCCACGATAGTGACTTTTATTATCTGACGGGCTTTATCGAGCCCGAGGCATGGCTAGTGCTGGTAGCGGGTACCACCGACCGGGCGATTCTGTTTTGCCGGGCCAAGAATCCTGAACACGAAATCTGGGAAGGTTTTCGATGCGGACCCGATGAGGCGATCGCACGCTATGCCTTCGACGAGGCCTACGCCATCGATCAATTGGACACGCTGCTGCCCGCGCTATTGCTGGATCAGTCCGTGCTCTATCGTCCCTTTGCCGCCGCGGGCTCAGCTCAACGCAAACTGCGCCGCTGGCTGGCACAAGCCGAGCAGCAAGGCCGTGGCCGACGCCAGCCACCCGCGCACATTCAGGATCTGCGCCCCGTGCTGGCCGAAATGCGCGTCATCAAAGACGCCAGCGAGATTGCGACGATGCGTCAAGCCGCCCGGATTTCGGCCGGCGCCCATGCCCGCGCGATGCGAGCCGCCCGACCCGGGTTGCATGAGTATCAATTGGAGGCCGAGCTGCTGTATGAGTTTCGGCGCCATGGCGCGCAGGCGCCCGCCTACCCCAGCATCGTGGCCGCGGGCGCCAATGCCTGCGTGCTGCATTATGCAGCGGGCGATACGGTGCTGCGCGACGGCGATCTCGTCCTGATTGACGCCGGCTGCGAATATGACAGCTACGCGTCCGACATCACCCGCACGTTTCCTGCCAACGGTCGCTTTACCGGTCCGCAACGTGCCCTCTACGACCTGACCGTGGCCGCGCAGCAAGCCGCCGTCCAGGCCACCGCGCCTGGACGGTGCTGGAACGACAGCCACGAAGCGGCCGTGCGTGTCCTGGCACAAGGCATGCTGGACGAGGGATTGCTGCAAGGCTCGCTGGACGGCGTTCTCGATTCGGGCGCGCACACACAGTTTTATATGCATCGCACCGGTCATTGGCTGGGCCTGGACGTACATGATGTGGGAGACTACCGGCAAGGCGCGCCCTCGGACGCGGAACGCCCCTGGCGCACGCTGGAGGCCGGCATGATGCTCACGATCGAACCCGGCATCTACGTACGCGCGGCCGACGATGTGCCGGAGTCATTCTGGAATATTGGCATCCGCATCGAAGACGACGCACTGGTCACGGCGGAGGGCTGTGAGCTCATCACCCGGGGCGTGCCGGTGGATGCCAAAGAAATCGAGGCGCTGATGCGGGAATGAGCGCATTGACATCCCGTTTAAACGCAAAGCCGTAAACGCCCCGTGGTCGACTATCTCCGCATTCTGCGCAAGATGAGCCAGTTCAAGCGCTACAACACATATCCGTCCAGCCAGCCCAAGGCTGTCCAGGTGTAGACCACCACCATCGCAATCGCAAAAATGCCGGCGGTCGAGCCGACCAGGCCACCGATGATCGCCACCAGTACCGGGCCCCAGCCGGTGTGCGTCACGCGCCCCTGCTCGGGGTGATACAAGCGGTCGAATTTTTCGTCTGGCATCAGGCTGAACACCACTCCCTCGATGAACCCATCGATCATCGGGATGAATACCAGAAAAAACGCCGGATTGTCGTACCACACGGGAAACCGCAAGGCCACCAGCAAGCAGACGACTGAAGCCAGCGTGACTACCCAGGCATAGCGTCGCCCCAAATACCACCAATGCGCTCCCAGCCATCCTAAAAAACAGGCCAGCAACCCCAGCACAATCTTGTTGCGCGGGCGAATAGTGGGAGCGGAAGCGATGAGTTGGGAAGACGACATAATGGGATTGTAGAGGCAGACGGTAAAATTCCGACATGACTCAGTCTGCTTACGATATCGCGATTTTGGGCGCTGGCCCGGTCGGGCATGTGCTTGCGCTGCTATTGGCTCGCCAGACGGCACAACCAGAACGCATTGTCTTGCTCGCCGGATCTCCGCCGGCCACCCCTGCCCTGCTTGCGTCGTCCCCGGCAGCCGATCCGCGCGTGCTGGCAATGAACCATGGCAGCCGCGTATTGCTGGAGTCGCTACAGGCCTGGTCCGGTCGCGCGGCGGATATCCGCCACGTTCATGTCTCGCAGCGCGGGCGCCTGGGCAGCACCATCATCCACAGTGACGATTTTCAGGTCCCGCGCCTGGGCAGCGTTGTGTCGTATGCGGAACTGCATGCCACGCTGCAGGCATGCGTCGCAGCCAGCGGTGTCACGATCCTGTATGGCCCCCCCGCGCAGGCGCAAGACCAGGATAGCCTGGGCATTCGGGTGCGCCAGGGTGACACCGAGCTACGCTGCGGCATCGCCGTGTTGTCGGACGGCAGTGGTGGCGCCGACATCCGTCGCGAATACGATCAGCATGCCATCGTGACCAGCGCGGTAGCGACACTCCCCCGGGCGGCCTGGGCGTGGGAACGCTTCACCCGTGAAGGGCCGCTGGCCTTGCTTCCGCACCCCCTGGACGCCCGGGCGTATTCGGTGGTGTGGTGCAGCGCTCCCGGGCGCGCGGCCCAACTGGCTCAAATGGAGAACGGCGCTTTCTCCGCAGCGCTGAGCGAAGCCTTCGGCACGCGGCTCGGCCGCTTGTCCAGCCAGGCCCCGCGCCATGTATTTCCGCTGGCGCTCAGCGCACGACGCACCCTCGTCCAGGGACGCCTGGTCGCCATCGGCAACGCCGCGCAAACGTTGCACCCGGTCGCGGGTCAAGGACTGAACCTGGGCCTGCGCGACGCCGCACGTCTGGCGCATACCCTCACGGAATGGTTATCGTGCCCCGCTGACAATCCCGGCGCGAGACTCGCTGAGTTTGTCAGTGCGCGCCGTGCTGATCGATGGATCACAGCAGGCTTGACCGATCTGATGCCGCGCGCCTTTGCGACGCGCCTGGCGCCGTTGGAGCATGCCTGCGGAGCCGGTTTGCTGGCGCTCGATCTGGCCGCGCCGCTACGGGCTCCTCTCGCGCGTCATTTATTGCAAGGATTTCGCGCCTGACCCAAAACCACGCGCCCGGGTCGGTTAAAATGTGCGCATGCGCATCGGCCCGTGGACGCTTTCCAATAACGTTCTGGTCGCTCCCATGGCGGGGGTGACGGATCGTCCTTTCCGTCAATTATGTAAACGATTGGGCGCAGGCTATGCGGTATCGGAAATGGCCGCCAGCAATCCACGCCTGTGGGATAGCGTCAAGACCTCGCGTCGCCTGAATCATGATGGCGAAATCGCGCCGGTGGCCGTGCAAATCGCCGGCGCCGATCCCGCCATGATGGCCGAGGCGGCCGTATTCAATGCCGAACGCGGTGCACGCATCATCGATATCAATATGGGTTGCCCGGCCAAAAAAGTATGTAATCTGGCCTCGGGCTCGGCGCTGCTGCGCGACGAAGACCTGGTCGCCCGCATCCTGGATGCCGTCGTGGCAGCATGTGCTCCGCTGGGCGTCCCGGTCACCCTGAAAACCCGCACGGGCTGGGATCGAGAACACCGCAATGCGCTGCGAGTCGCCCGACAGGCCCAGGATGCCGGCATTGCCGCCCTGGCTCTGCATGGCCGCACCCGCGCCGATCTTTATACGGGCCAAGCCGAATATGACACCATCCGTGCCGTCAAGGCCGAGCTCTCCATCCCGGTCGTCGCCAATGGCGACATCGACTCGCCCGACAAGGCCCGCTTTGTCCTGGACTACACTGGTGCCGACGCGATCATGATCGGCCGGGCGGCCCAGGGACGGCCCTGGATTTTTCGCGAAATTGATTATTTTCTGCGCACAGGCGATCGGCTCCCCCCGCCGTCTTGCGACGAAATGCGTGATTTGCTGCTCGAACATCTGGATGATCACTACCGCTTTTACGGTGAGCACACCGGTGTTCGCTCGGCGCGTAAACATATAGGCTGGTACGTGGACGGGCTGCCCGGCGCAGATCCGTTTCGCGACCGCATGAACCAGATCGACAACACGCGCGACCAATGGCGCGCCGTGTCGGACTGGTTCGACGAACTTGCGCGCGGTGGGCCGCCTATCCCGGCCCTCACCGCGCAACCACTGCTGGCGGCGTGATCCGCTACTCACCTCCAACTATAAAAGCTGTACAAATGAGTAAGAAAGATGTCCTGGAAGACTGCGTGCGCGCCAGCCTGGCTCGCTATTTCGAAGACTTGGGCGACTCCGAGCCTCACGACATGTGGGATATGGTGATGCGTTGCGTCGAACGCCCGGTGCTCGAAGTCGCGCTGGAACGGTCGGGCGGAAACCAGTCCCGAGCCTCCGAAATATTGGGCATCACCCGCAATACGCTGCGCAAAAAACTTCAGGCGCACAACATCCAGCCCTGAGCCTCTTCAGCGCTCTGCGCTTCTGACTGTTTTCCCTTTTATCAGCCGTCCATTATGAAAATCGAAACCGCCCTGCTCTCGGTGTCCGACAAGACCGGCATCGTCGAATTCGCCCGCGCTCTGGCCTCACGCGGCGTACGCCTCCTATCCACCGGGGGCACGGCTCGCCTGCTGGCCGAGTCCGGCCTGACGGTCACCGAGGTTGCCGCCCACACGGGCTCGCCCGAAATCCTGGACGGCCGCGTCAAGACGCTGCATCCCAAGATCCATGGCGGCCTGCTGGCTCGCCGCGATAGCGCCGAACACCTGGACACCATCGCGAAACACGGCATCGATCGCATCGACATGCTGGTCGTCAACCTGTATCCGTTCCGCGAAACCGTCGCCAAGCCCAATTGCAGCTTTGCCGACGCTGTGGAAAACATCGATATCGGCGGCCCCGCCATGCTGCGCGCTGCCGCCAAAAACCACGGTACCGACGCCGGTGGCGTCACGGTCGTCATCGATCCGATCGACTACACCCGCGTACTGAACGAAATGGATCAAACGGGCAGTACGTCGTATGCGCTGCGCCTGGAGTTGGCTGCCAAGACCTATGCCCACACGGCCTCCTACGACGGCGCCATCGCCGCCTACCTGACCAGCCTGGCCGAAGCCGCGCCGGCACAAGATGCGGCGCCGGCCCGTCAGGATTGGCCCCGCACACTGACCCTGCAGGTCCAACAGGCACAAGCCCTGCGTTATGGCGAAAACCCGCACCAAAAGGCCGCGTTCTACGTCGACGCTCAGCGCGCGCCCGGCCTGTTGGGCAACTATCGCCAACTGCAAGGCAAAGAACTCTCGTACAACAACATCGCCGACGCCGATGCAGCCTGGGAATGCGTGCGTAGCTTTGACACGCCGGCCTGCGTCATCGTCAAGCATGCCAACCCCTGCGGCGTCGCCGTCGCGCAAGACACCCTGCACGCTTACCAGCAAGCATTCAAGACCGACCCCACGTCGGCCTTTGGCGGCATCATCGCGTTTAACCGTCCGGTAGACGCCGCCACGGCCGAAGCGGTCAGCAGCCAGTTCCTGGAAGTCCTGCTGGCCCCCGCCTATGACGGCGCCGCTCTGGCAGTGCTGGCCGCCAAGAAAAACGTGCGCGTCCTCGAAATCCCCACTGGCGTAGGCCAGAATGATTTCGACATCAAGCGCGTGGGTGGCGGTTGGCTGGTGCAAACGCCCGACGCCTTCCAGGTGCCGCGCGACGCACTCAAGGTGGTGACCAAGCGTCAACCCACCGAGCAGGAAATGAACGACCTGACCTTTGCCTGGAAAGTGGCCAAGTACGTCAAATCCAACGCCATTGTGTTCGTCGGCGGCGGGATGACGCTGGGCGTGGGCGCAGGTCAGATGAGTCGCGTGGACTCGGCCCGCATTGCCTCGATCAAGGCCGAAAACGCCGGGTTGACGCTGGCAGGCTCGGCCGTGGCGTCGGACGCCTTCTTCCCGTTCCGCGATGGCCTGGATGTGGTGGTCGGTGCCGGCGCAACGTGCGTGATTCAACCGGGTGGCAGCGTCCGTGATGACGAAGTCATCGCGGCAGCCGATGAACATGGCATTGCCATGGTGCTGACCGGCACGCGTCACTTCCGCCACTAATGCGTGTTCTCGGCATCGACCCCGGCCTGCGCCGCACCGGTTTCGGTGTGATCGATGCCGATGGCATGCGACTGCGTTACGTCGCCAGCGGCACCATCGTGGTCCCGCCGGCGCTGACGCTGCCAGAGCGTTTGAAAGTGATTCTGGACAATCTGCGGCAAGTCGCGCGCGATACACAACCGGATGTCGCCGCGCTGGAAATTGTCTTCCTGAATACCAACCCCGCATCAACCCTGCTGCTGGGGCAGGCGCGTGGCGCGGCACTCTGCGCGCTGGCAGACAGTCAACTGGCGGTGCACGAATACACGGCGCTGCAAATAAAAAAGGCGGTCGTCGGCACTGGCCGAGCGGCCAAAGAACAAGTCCAGATGATGGTGCAACGCCTGCTATCACTGGATGGCGTCCCTGCGCCTGACTCCGCCGACGCCCTGGCCTGCGCCATCTGCCATGCTCATGTCGGCCCCCTGCAAGCACGGCTGAGCGGGCTGGCAGGCGCGTCTTCCCCCCTGGGGAGCGGCCGCGCACGGGTGCGGCGCGGGCGATTGGTGATCTAAGTAGACGACCGCAAGGCCTAAGGCGACCCACACACCGTATAGAATGCCTGCAACACGCGGCGCAACGCGCGCCCTCTTACACTCGTTTGTTGGTATATCGACACCATGATCGGACGCATCACCGGAACCCTGATCGAAAAACTCCCGCCCACGCTGTGCGTGGACGTCAATGGCGTGGGCTACGACATCGACGTTCCCATGAGCACGCTGTACAACTTGCCCGATCTGGGATCGCGGGTAACGCTGTATATCCATCTGACGGTCCGCGAAGATGCGCACATTTTGTACGGATTTGCCACGGCTAGTGAACGCAGTGCGTTTCGCGAGCTGATCAAAGTCAGCGGCATTGGCGCCCGCATCGCGCTGGCGGTGTTGTCGGGGATGTCGGTAGGGGATCTTGCGCAGGCGATCACGCTGCAAGAGCCCGGCCGGCTGACACGCGTACCGGGGATTGGCAAGAAGACTGCCGAACGCCTGCTGCTGGAAATGCGGGGCAAACTGGGCGCCGACCTGGGCGTCGCGGCGCACGCGATCCCCGACGCGCAGACCGACATTCTGAATGCCCTGCTGGCGCTCGGTTACTCGGACAAGGAATCGCAGACGGCGCTCAAGAGTCTGCCCGACAGCGCGAGTGTGTCGGACGGGATCCGTTTGGCTCTCAAATCGCTGGTGCGCTGACCCTGCGTGGTGGTGTACCCTGCGGGGTGTACGATCCCTGCCCGCCGGCGTTTTTCCAGCCCGTTCTGAACTATGGCCATCCAGTCCGATTCGCTTTCCTCTTTGCCCGACGCTCCTCGTCTGGTCACACCGCAACCGGTATCACCCAACGAAGAGTCCATTGAACGCGCCTTGCGGCCCAAAGCCCTGCAAGAGTATGTGGGGCAGCGACGCGCCCGCGAGCAGCTTGAGATATTCATTCAGGCGGCGCGCAATCGCGGCGAGGCTCTGGATCATGTACTGTTATTCGGTCCGCCCGGGCTGGGCAAAACAACGCTGGCACACATCATCGCGCACGAAATGGGCGTGCAACTGCGCCAGACATCCGGACCCGTGCTCGAGCGACCGGGCGATCTGGCAGCACTGCTGACCAACCTGGAAAAAAACGACGTCCTGTTCATCGACGAAATTCACCGCTTGTCACCCGTCGTTGAAGAAATTCTGTATCCGGCACTCGAAGATTTTCAGATCGACATCCTGATCGGCGAAGGCCCCGCTGCCCGCAGCGTCAAACTGGATCTGCAGCCCTTTACGCTGGTCGGCGCCACCACGCGCGCAGGGATGCTGACCAATCCGCTGCGTGACCGTTTTGGCATTGTGTCGCGCCTGGAGTTCTATAACGCAGAAGACCTGGCACGCATCGTGACGCGTAGCGCGGGCCTGCTCAATGTCGAAATCACCCCTGATGGTGCGAATGAGGTCGCGCGGCGCGCACGCGGCACGCCGCGTATCGCCAACCGCTTGTTGCGGCGCGTGCGTGACTATGCGCAAGTCAAATCGCGAGGCATCATCGATACTGACTCGGCCAATCGCGCGCTAGCGATGCTGGAGGTCGACCCTCAAGGCCTGGACCTGATGGATCGCAAGCTCCTCGAGGCCATCATTCACAAATTTGATGGCGGGCCAGTGGGCGTAGACAGCCTCGCGGCAGCTATTGGCGAAGAGCGTGACACCATCGAAGACGTGATCGAACCCTACCTCATTCAACACGGCTATCTGCAGCGCACGCCACGCGGACGCACGGCCACGCTGACGACCTGGCGACATTTGGGTCTTACGCCGCCTTCAGACAGCGCGGAGTTGTTCGGCAAGTAAATACGCGGACGTCCCCCCGACTTGAACTGACCCCAAGGGTTGGACTGGTGTTCGACTTCTTGGGGTCAGTTCAAGTCCAGGGGCGTCTTTGCATGGATCAATCCGAGGCTCGCCCTACCACAGGGCACCGCAGATGCGTGGGCTATTGCACCAAGCGCAGGATATCCTCGCCATAAGCCTCGAGCTTGCGCGCCCCGACGCCGCTGATGTGGCCCAGGTCTTCCATGGACGCTGGCCGGGCCATCGCGATTTCACGCAGCGTTGCATCGTGAAAAATCACATAAGCGGGCACGCCGTTGTTCTTCGCAATCTCGCCGCGCCAATTGCGCAGGGCATTAAACAGCGGCTGGGCTTCGGTAGGCAGATCAACGATGACCGCGCGAGTCCGATTGCTCGACTTCGAACTGCGGGGTTTCTTTTCGGATTCGCGCCGCAGCATCAATTGATGCTCGCCCTTGAGTACCGCGCGGCTGCCCTCGGTCAGGGCCAGCGTGCCATAGCCCTCGTGATCCACGGTCAGCAAGCCCTGAGCCAGCAATTGGCGCAAGACGCCGCGCCACGCGTTGTCGGACAGGTCGGCCCCAACGCCAAATACACTCAGGGTGTCGTGCCCATGCTGGCGTGTACGATCAGTGACCTTGCCACGCAGGATGTCGATGATGTGGCCCGCCCCGTAACGCTGCCCTCGCTCTTTCCATAGCCGATAAACGGCCGACAGCACTTTCTGTGCGGCGACGGTGCCATCCCAGGCCTGCGGCGGCTCGAGGCAGACATCGCAATTCCCGCAGGCCGTAATCGTCTGCCCAAAATACGCCAGCAGGCGCACGCGTCGGCACTCTACGGTCTCGCACAGCCCCAGCATCGCGTCGAGCTGTTGCCCCAATCGCCGCCGATACGACTCGTCCCCCTGGGACTCGTCAATCATCCTGCGCTGCTGCACCACGTCTTGCAAACCATAGGCCAACCACGCCGAGGCAGGCAAACCATCGCGACCCGCCCGGCCCGTTTCCTGATAATAGCCTTCCACCGATTTGGGCAAATCAATGTGCGCGACAAACCGGACGTCAGGCTTGTCGATCCCCATGCCGAAGGCGATGGTCGCGACCATGACGATGCCGTCTTCGCGCAAAAAACGTGACTGGTTCCCGGCCCGTACTGCGGGATTTAACCCGGCGTGGTACGGCAACGCGTTAACTCCGTTCTGGCAAAGAAAATCGGCGGTTTCCTCGACACGAGCGCGTGACAAGCAATACACCACACCCGAATCGCCCTCGTGCTCGGTGCGGATCAGCTCCAGCAACTGACGGCGCACTTCGTTTTTTTCGACGATGCGATAGCGAATGTTCGGGCGATCAAAGCTCGCCACAAAATGCTCGGCGTGATCCAACGCCAGACGCTGCGCGATCTCGACGCGTGTGGTCGCCGTCGCAGTCGCCGTCAGGGCAATGCGCGGCACGTCGGGCCAGCGCTCGTGCAGCATCGACAGCCCAAGGTACTCGGGGCGGAAATCATGCCCCCATTGCGATACACAATGCGCCTCGTCAATCGCAAACAGGGCAATGCGGCCACGCTCGAGTAATTGCAGGCACCGATCGGTCAGCAATCGCTCGGGCGCCACGTACAGCAGGTCGAGCTCGCCATTCAGAAAGGCTTGCTCGACCTCGCGCGCCACGCGCCAGTCTTGTGTCGAATTGAGAAACGCGGCGCGTACCCCCAGCTCGGTCAGGGCGTCGACCTGATCTTGCATCAACGCGATCAGGGGGGACACCACGATACCGGTACCCGGGCGGACCAGCGCGGGCACCTGGTAGCACAGCGATTTACCACCACCGGTAGGCATCAAGACCAGCGCATCGCCACCGTCGATGACATGATCGACAATGGATTGCTGGTCGCCTCGGAAGGATTCGTAACCAAAAACGCGCTGCAGGACGTCCTGGGCGCGCGGGTCAGACATGGGAAGTAGCGAAAAACGTCATGGCGGCGATTTTAAGCCCCATTGCGATTCCCTGGGGCGCAGGGGTGCACAATTTGACCTCGCCCGCTTTTCCGCGCCGTTGCCGCGCTACCACGACAACCATCGCCCATACATAAACGTATCGACCGGCATACTGATGCCCGCGCGCACTTCATAGTCGCCGGTCACCACATCGCGATCGGCGCCAACGGCCAACCGGACGGTGGGCGCGACCAGCATGCTGTGTTCCAGACCAAAGCGCTGCTCCACCGAGACGCCGGCATCCTGCGTATCGGTATACGTCCCGGTCAGTGTTCCCCAACCAGACAGCGGAACGCCCGCCGCCAGAGTATTACGCATTTGGGGTGCGATTCCTGCCCCGTTGCGGTACGAGGCCAGATCCCCAAACCCGGCATCAATGTGCTCATTCGTCACCGCCAGGCTGACCGACTCGGCCAGGTTGACGCTGTAACCAAAGCGATAACGCCAGGCGTTCACACTGTCAAAGGTACTTTGTGTCGCGCCAAAGGCGAACGCACCCAGATCGCCTGCGGCATACGTCGTCCCGACACCCTGCGTCGCCAGATTCGGCGCGCTCTGCATTTGGCTCTCCACGGTGAGCGCCGGCGTCAGCCCATAGCGTAGCGATCCGCTACCGGCCGTCACGCCATAATCGATCGCCCCCGACGACGCGGCCGTGTCGGTGTAGTTGAGCAGGCCCACCGACGACGAATAAGCCAACGCGCCCTCAGGCAGCGTTTGTATTCCGCCACGCCAGCCAGACGAGACTTGCAGGCCACCGATGGGGACCGTGCCGCCCCAGATCGGTGCGTTGGCAGTCAAATTACCCAGAGACAGCATGGGCCCCTCGGCGTCACGATAGGTCCATCGCCCCCCGCTATAAGCAAAGCCCTGCTGCGACCCGACGGCCGAAAACCAGGGGTGGGTAGAGGGATGCGCGCGCGTTACCAATATGACGGGATGCTCGGCCGCCAGTTCCGTCGTCTCCAGCCCAAAAGAATACGATTGCTCCGGCACCGACGCGATATCGGGGAACAGACTGGCGCATTGGACGGGCAAGGGGGCCGCGGGCGCATCGATCTGCAATGACGCATCGATCAACCCCTCGGCCGGCGACATCTCGCACGGCATGGGATCGAGCGGCAGCTCACGCAGCGGTATGTCGGCAGCGGGCGCGACCGGTATCGAATTGGCGGGCGCCAACGCGCCGATGCCCTCTCGAGAGGCGCGTTCGATCGCATCCTGTATCAACCGGGCGACGGGCACGGCCGTCTGTTTGGGCTCGAGATCCGCAATGCTGCCAGGTGGCGCCGTTGTGCTCAACAAGCCATTGGGGACGGGATCGCGAGCCGCCGCTGCGATGTCCAGGGGCGGCTCAACCGACGCACACGCCCCCAATCCCCCCACACACACGGATATTGCCGCCAATGGCAGCCGTGCCGCCCGCCTGCCCGAGCGCGCGCATATAAACAGGGTTTCGAGCAAAATAGACATCGGAAAACAAAACATCAGCAAACGTTCATCAGCAAACGCGAAAATTCAGGCACGATTTTAGTGACTCTACATACCGTCTTCGTGAAATACCTGCACAGCCACGGTATATTTCAATCCGTTTCTGCCCTCTTGCTCCCAAGCCATTCCACGGCCACTATGGTGACATGGATACTCCTCATACCAAGCTGCTGGTCGTCGATGACGACCCCGCCTTACGGCAATTGCTCGCTGACTACCTGAATCGCCACGGTTACGATACGCTGTTGGCGGCCGATGCGAGCGATCTGCCCGCGCGCATTGCCCGTTACGCGCCCGACCTGCTGGTGCTGGATCGCATGATGCCCGGCGGTGATGGTGCGGATGCCTGCCGTCGCCTGCGCGAACAGGGCGAAGACCTCCCCGTTATCTTGTTGACCGCCCGCGATGAAACCGTAGACCGCATCATCGGCCTGGAGGCTGGCGCAGACGATTATCTGGGCAAACCGTTCGATCCGCGTGAGCTCCTGGCGCGTATCGAGGCCATCTTGCGCCGCAAGCGCGGCCCTTCGGCCTTGACCAAAGATGCCCCGGTGACTTTCGGCCCCTTTACGTTCGACCCCGCTATGCGTCAACTGCTGCGCGACGGCGAAGTCGTCAAGCTGACCGGAGGTGAGATCAACCTGCTGGAAGCACTGGTTCGTAATGCAGGCAAGCCCTTGTCGCGCGAGCGACTGCTGGTCCTCGCCCGCGACGATGATGCGGGCGAGCGCAACGACCGCGCGATCGACATCGCCATTCTGCGTCTGCGCCGCGCCATCGAAGACGACCCCAAACAACCTCGATGGATCCAGACCGTTTGGGGCATTGGCTATCGATTCTCGCCTTAAACCACGCGACGACGCATGCATCGCCTGACCCGAATTTTATTACCGCGCTCGCTGCGGGCACGCCTTATTCTGCTCGTCCTTGGCGCGGTTCTCCTGGCGCAGGCGGCCACGCTGACCACGGCGTCGTACTATCGCCAAAAATTCATCGAAGATGTGGCGATCAGCTATATCGCCACCACCATTCGTACGCTGCGTGCGTCGCTGTCGCAAATCCCCACCGAGGATCGCGCCGATTTCGTGCGCAACGCCTCGCAGAATCAATGGCGGCTGTGGTCGCGAACGTTGCCCGCAGAAGCCCAGCTTCAGCAAACATACCGGCCTCAGTCGCCTCGCCCTCCCTCATCCGAGTCATCACGCCGGGGGGGTAACGTCCGAGGCGATGGCAATCGACCGCCCGATGACATCCGGCGCGAATTGCGTGGGCCGATCCGTGATCTGAATGACAGACTCAACGACGGCACCCGCGTCGCGCTCTCGCATGGCCCCGATCCCGAAATCTACATATCGCTGGCCCGCAATCCCGACAGCGAGGATGCCCCGCGCCTGCGCGAATGGCTCGTCATCCCGCTCGAACGCCTGGATCCCCCACTGGCCCCCCCCATGATCGCGGCATGGCTGGGCGGACTGGGTCTGGTGCTATTGCTGGCGGCCGGCTTTTCCTGGCACATCACCCGTCCCCTGACTCGCCTGGCCGAAGCCGCCGACCGCTTGGCGGCCGGCCAACCGCAACGCGTCGTGCCCTCTGGTCCGAACGAGACATGGGCACTCGGGGAACGCTTTAACGCCATGCTGGACGCCCTGGCCGAATCCGATTCGGTCCGTCGCACATTGCTATCCGGGCTGCCTCACGACCTGAAAGGCCCGTTGTCGCGTATGTGGCTGCGTATCGAAATGGCCGATGACCCGACGCTGAAAGAAGGCCTGCGCAAAGACCTGCAGGATATGCAGCGCATGGTCGACCAATTTATTGGATTTGTCCGTGGCACCGATCCCGCCGCGTATCGGTACACCCCATTGGTCCTGGCCGAATGGCTGGACGACTACGTCGGTGGCTGGACTAGTACCGGCACCGCGATCACGCTGGACGCGACTGACGAAGCCATGACCATCCAGGGCGATGCGCCCGCACTCGGACGACTGCTGGACAATCTGATCGGTAACGCCTTGCATCACGGCCAACCACCGATTGATATCCGCTTGTATCGTCAAGACCAGCATGCCGTCCTGGACGTGGCGGACCACGGCCCGGGTATCGATCCGGAACGGCGTACGGAGGCATTGCGCCCCTTTGCCCGCCTGGACGATGCACGAACTCGCACCGGCAGCGTCGGCCTGGGCCTGGCGTTGGCAGACGCGATTGCCCGGGCCCACGCAGGCAGCCTCGAGTTGCTGCAGGCCAAGAGTGGCGGGCTGCTCGTGCGTATTCGGTTGCCGTTAATCGCCTGATTTAGCGGCAAAAGCCCGACCGGCACAAGGTGCCAAATTGACGGCATCTCGCCGCAAAAACTGCTAACTACGACGTTCTTTGCCAAACACGGACCGGTACGCCCACAGGTTGAAAATCAACACCACGGGCGCGCCCACCACCGCCGCCGACAACACGAGCCGCATCGACTCGATAGAGGCCGTGCCGTCCCAGAGCGTCATGTCGTCCAGGATCAGGTACGGAAACAGGCTATATGCCAGCCCGGCCAACATCAGCCAGATCAACACCACACACAATACAAACGGCAGCCAATGGTAGGCCGACTCGTGGCGTGGCACCCGCACCAACAGCATTTCGACGAACGAGAAACAAAGCAACATGACCGCCCATACCCCCACAACGGTCGCCAATCCACCTGGGTTGCTCCATTTGTAGAAAATCCCGGCATTTGCCAGTCCCAGCATGACCGAGGTGCCTACCATGCCCACCGCCGTCCAGCGGATCGCATGACGCGCCCAGCGCGCCGCGCGACGCTGTAAGTCGCCATCGACACGCATCACTAGCCAAGCCGCTCCCAGCAATCCATAGGCCGCCACCACACACAGCCCGATCAGAACCGTAAACCAGCCGTAGCCGGAGGCCGTCTGATAACCCGTGGCGATGCGCCCCAGGATCAGGCCTTGGCCAAAAGCGGTCGCCAGCGATCCCAGGCAGAATCCGAAAATCCAGCGCGGCTTGGTCTCGGCACGCGCCCGAATCCGAAATTCAAAGGACACACTGCGCAACATCAGCCCCAGCGCCATCAGCGCAAGCGGGCCATACAGCCTGCCGAACACCACCCCCCACGACAACGGGAAGGCCGCGGCACACAAGCCTATCCCCAACAGGGGCCAAAATTCGTTGGCGTCCCGCCATGGGCTAAGCAAGCCCATCATGCGCCCGCGTTCGTGGGCCGGCGCCAACGGCAGCAACATGCCCACGCCGATATCAAAGCCATCGAGCACGACACCGCCGGCGATTAACAAAAACAGCAGGCCCATGAACACCAACGGGATCCAGAATGTCGGATCATTGGCACTCACGCCCAGCGAAGCAGCCAGCGCAGCGATCATTGGGCCCCCCCTCCGGGTTTGCGTACCGGTACGACCCCGTAGCGGACTGCGTGAAACAACATGCTGTTAAAAGCCGCGATCAGCACGATATACAACACGCTATAGCCCACCAGACCCAACGCCAGTGCAGCTGTGCCGGTCGTGCCCAGCACCTCGGTTTGCGTGATCGTGCCGTTGACCGCATACGGCTGCATCCCCACCAACGAAAAAACGCCTCCCGCCAGCACGGCGAGGCCGCCGGTGTACACCATGCCCACCATCAGGCGTAGCCACCAGCGAGGCAAGTGAGACGGATCCAGCCCACGTCGCGCCGTCAGGATCAGGGTGGCCCACGACATCAGCAACATCAGCCCGCCCAACAGCAACACGGCACGCAACAACCAGAACGTCAGCGCCACCGGTGGCCGCATACCTGAATACGTGTCCAGTCCCAGGTACTGCCCGTGGGTATCGCGGCCCAGCCATTCACCGCCTGCCTGGTCCAGCGTCCAGGCAAAACGATTTTTCTCGGCCCGATGATCTGGCCACCCAAATAGCGTCCAGCTGGGCTCGGCACCGCTGTGCCAATAACCCGCGGCCGCAGCGGCCTTGGCGGGTTGATGCTCCGCCATGACACGTGAGGCGCCAGCGAGCACGGGAATCTGCAGCGCAGAGGCCACCACCGCCACCACCAGTGCCGTCTTGAACGTGCAACGCTCTCCGTCGTCCAGGGGACGCCGCAGCGCATGCAAGGCCGTGACCCCCAGCATCAGGAACGCCGCCGCCAACGCAGACCACAGGGCCATCAAGCCCAAGTTCCATCCCAGGGAGGGATTGAAAATCACCGCATTCCAGTCGTAAACCCGATATCGGGCATCGATCAGTGTCGCTCCCGCGGGTGTCTGGACCCATGATTGCAGCGACAGCACCCAAAACAGCGTCGCCGCCTGCCCCACCGCCACCATAAACACGGCAAAGGTGTGTACGCCATCCGAAACGCGCCGCTGACCGAACAGCATGACGCCCAGAAAACACGACTTCAGAATAAATACCGACAGCACGCCAAAACCCACGAGCGGTCCAGCGATATTGCCTATTTTGTCCATCAGGCCCGGCCACAAACTGCCCAACTGGATCAGGACGGGCAGCCCGGAGGCCAACGCCAACACAAACGACAGGGCGAAAAAACGCACCCAAAACCGATAGGCGGCCGTCCACCCGGCCCGCCGGGGTCCGTGCGTACACAACTTAAAAAACAGCAACAGCCAGGCCAGCGCGAACGCCAGGGCCATGAACAGTGCCAGGAAACTGAGGCTGGTCGTAAACTGGATGCGAGCCAGTAGTAGGGGAACAATATCCATGATGGCCGGTAGTGTAGAGCCTGTTTTCGATACGTGGGAGACGGGTTTACGACGGCACCTTCAGCTGAACGTGGCAAAATTGACGCTTTGCTGCTGCATTTACTTATTCCATTGAGCATGACCACCGCCCCCACCACGTCTGCCGCCACCAACTTTCTGCGCAACATCATCGACGATGACCTGCAGGCCAACCGCTACCAAGGTAAGCGCTGGGCCGGTGTGCCCGGTCCCGCCTCGGTACAGTCTCAAGGCGAGCCTGATCCCGCGCGGATCCGCACTCGGTTCCCGCCCGAGCCCAACGGCTATTTGCACATTGGCCACGCCAAGAGCATCTGCGTCAACTTCGGTCTGGCGCGCGAATACGGGGGGGTTTGCCATCTGCGCTTTGACGACACCAATCCCGAAAAAGAGGACCAGGAATACGTCGATGCCATCGCCGAGGCCGTGCACTGGCTGGGTTTCGACTGGAAAGCCGACGGCAACGATAACCTGTATTTCGCCAGCGACTACTTCGAGTTCATGTACGAATTCGCCCAGGCGCTGGTGCAGGCCGGCCACGCCTACGTCGACGAGCAAACACCCGAGCAGATCCGCCTGAACCGCGGCACCCTGACCGAACCGGGTACGGCGTCGCCCTGGCGTGACCGTCCTGCCGCCGAGTCGCTTACCTTGCTGGCGGACATGCGCGACGGCAAGTACCCCGACGGCAGCCTGGTGTTGCGCGCCAAAATCGACATGACCTCGCCGAATATCAATCTGCGCGATCCTGTCATGTATCGCGTGCGACACGTCACCCACCACCGTACCGGCAACAAATGGTGCATCTACCCGATGTACAGTTGGGCACACCCGGTCGAAGACGCCCTGGAAGGCATCACCCACAGCATCTGTACCCTGGAATTCGAAGACCAACGCCCGTTCTATGACTGGATCCTGGCGCGCTTGGCCGAATTGGGCAAACTAAGCCATCCTTTGCCGCGCCAATACGAATTCGCGCGCCTGAACCTGAGCTACGTCGTCACCAGCAAACGTAAATTGCTGCAACTGGTGCGCGAAGGGTACGTCGACGGCTGGGATGACCCGCGCATGCCGACACTGTTCGGTCTGCGTCGGCGCGGCTACACCGCCGCGGCCATCCGGCTGTTCTGCGATCGCACGGCCGTCTCCAAATCCGACTCTCGCATCGACTACAGCCTGCTCGAACAAGCCGTCCGCGACGACCTGGATCCCATCGCCGCCCGTTCGGTGGCCGTGCTGGACCCCGTCAAATTGGTCATCACCAACTATCCGGCGGGCCAGGAAGAGCTTTGCTCGGCCCCCACAAACCCTCACGACCCAGCAGCCGGCAAACGCGAGTTTCCCTTCTCGCGCGAGCTCTGGATCGAGCGCGACGACTTCCGCGAAGAACCGCCAAAGAAGTACTTCCGCCTGTTCCCGGGCAACACCGTCCGCCTGAAATACGGCTATGTCGTACGCTGCACCGGTTTCACTAAAGATGAGTCCGGCCAGATTACCGAGGTTCAGGCCGAATACCTGCCCGACACCAAGAGCGGCACGCCCGGCGCCGACAGCGTCAAGGTCAAGGGCAACATCACATGGGTCAGCGCCGCACATGCCGTGCCGGCTCGCGTCCATTTGTACGACCGTCTGTTTTCTGATCCCCACCCAGATGCCGGCGATAAGGACTTTCTGACCTGCCTGAACCCGAACTCGCGCAAAACGGTCGATGCCTGGCTAGAGCCGGGTACCGTGGCCACGCCCGGTGCCACCTGGCAATTTGAACGGCTGGGCTATTTCACCGCAGACAGCCAAGACTCCACGCCTGACGCCCCGGTACTCAACCGCATCGTGACCCTGCGCGACTCCTGGGCCACGGCCTGATTGATAACTATGACTACCGATTCCCTAGCCCTGGATTTCAAAAGTGCCACGCTGTATGCCATACGCGTGGTCCTGCATAGCGCCGATCTGACACATTTGTCCACCGCGCTCGATCAACGCATGGCCGACGCCGGCAGTTTCTTTGAAAACGAACCTGTCGTCGTAGATGCCAGCCGCGTGACGGACCCTGTCGACTGGACCGCCCTGATCGCCGCGCTGCGCGGCCACAATCTGCCACCCATTGGGGTGATCGCCGAGGGGGACAACCTCACGTCCGCCCAGGCCGCGGGCCTCACGCCCGTCGAACTGTCCACACCGGTGGCACGTCCTGCCGCCACCGTCGAAATGGCCTCAGCCTCCGTCGCGACACCCGTACCTAGTGTGGCGGCCAAGGATCCGACGACGAATGCCGCCAAGCCAAGCGAGCCAGGACCCGCCGATGCCGAGGCCACAGACGCCAAGGCCGCCGCAGCCAGCGCGGAAGCTTCCGCGCAGCCCGAGCCCCTGCCCACCACCGCGCTGGTCATCACAAAGCCCCTGCGCTCGGGTCAGCGTGTTTATGCACGGCATACGGATCTGGTCGTGATCGGTATGGTGAGCCAAGGCGCCGAAGTCATTGCCGATGGCAATGTGCACGTCTATGGCCCCTTGCGCGGCAAAGCCATGGCCGGTGCGCGCGGTGATACGTCCGCACGGATTTTCACGACCCAGCTTGACGCCGAGCTTCTCGCCATCGCGGGTGTCTACCGTGTGGTAGAAGCGAAGCTCGACAGCGCGCTGCATAACCAGCCTGCTCTGGTCTATCTCGACAACGAAACACTCAGCGTCGATGCATTAAAAAAATAAGCAACACCACGCGGATTCGCCTCGGTACACCGTACCGTTAGCGAGACCTACAACTTGTAAAAAGCCTTACAGTGCTTTTTGCTTTACGATAACGCGATTTCCTCGAACATAAAGGTTAATTAGTCATGACACGAATTGTGGTGGTGACTTCCGGAAAAGGCGGGGTCGGCAAAACGACCACCAGCGCCAGCTTTTCCTCCGGCCTGGCCATGCGCGGCCACAAAACCGTCGTCATCGACTTTGACGTCGGCCTGCGCAACCTGGATCTCATCATGGGCTGCGAACGTCGCGTCGTGTATGACTTCGTCAACGTCATCCAGGGCGAGGCTTCGCTCAAGCAGACGCTGATCAAAGACAAGCAGCTGGAAAATCTGTTCATCTTGCCAGCGTCGCAAACGCGCGACAAAGACGCGCTCAGCCAGGAGGGCGTTGAGAAAGTCATCAACGAGCTCAAAGAAATGGGCTTCGATTACATCGTTTGCGACTCGCCCGCCGGTATCGAAGCAGGTGCCCTGATGGCCGCCTATTTCGCGGATGACGCATTGGTGGTGACCAACCCCGAAGTCTCCTCGGTACGCGACTCCGATCGCATTCTGGGCATTCTGGCCGCCAAATCTCGCCGCGCCATCGAAGCCGACGAGCCCGTCAAAGAGTTCCTGCTGCTGACGCGCTACAACCCCAAGCGTGTCAATGACGGCGAAATGCTGTCCCTCGGCGACATCGAAGACATTCTTCGCATCAAGCTGATCGGCGTCATTCCGGAATCAGAGTCCGTACTACAAGCCTCCAACCAGGGCGTGCCTGCCATTCATTTGCGCGAAACCGACGTCGCCGAGGCTTATAAAGACGTCGTGGCTCGTTACCTGGGTGAAGAAAAACCGCTGCGTTTTACGGATTACAACAAACCCAGCCTCCTCAAACGCCTGTTCGGAGGAAAGTAAGCGATGTCCTTCCTGTCGTTTCTGCTTGGGCAGAAAAAAACTTCGGCTGTAGTCGCCAAAGAACGCCTGCAGATTATCCTGGCACACGAACGTACGGGTCGCGGCTCATCGCCCGACTACTTGCCACAATTACAGCAAGAGCTGATCGCCGTTATTTCCAAATACGTGAACATCAACCCTGAGGACATCCGGGTGCACCTGGAACGCCAGGACACACTCGAAGTCCTGGAAGTCAAAATCGAAATGCCCCAAAAAGAAGCCTGACCACGGCGACTTTTGTTGTCCCATACAACACAAGGCCCCGGCAGATTTTTCTGCCGGGGCCTTGCTGTATTCGGGCATATCAGGTGCGCAGGACGCTACTTACCGTGCTCCCTACTTGCCAACCTGGTTCCCGATGATGCCACCCAATGCGGCGCCCCCGACAGTCCCCAGCACGCCGCCGTTCGTAATCACGGCCCCGGCCAGGCCGCCTGCGGCCGCGCCACCCACGGTGGCCTTATCTCGATGGCTCATGCGATCCCAGGACGAACAGCCCGCGGCAGATGCGGCCAGCACGACCGTCATTACAATTTTTGAGATAGTTCCGATTTTCGTCATAATGAGACTCCTGTTTTTGCCACCGGACCGTTCCAAGACAACATATCCTGGGACAACCTCGCCACATCATGGCAAGCGTGGGGCACCTTCGCCCGGGAAAGCTCACAAACCTGGATCGAGCCGGGTTCGCCTATATACAATATTCCCCGTATTACTACGAACACACAGCATCGCAGAAAGTGCACTGCCTAGCTGTGAGGGATCACCATAAATTGTATCGATGCGTAGGTATAAACCCTGATATAGACGCGAAACGTTGCCGCTTGTCGGGCTTATTTCACCAGTCGTAACACATCACGAAAACGCGGATGGTCGCAGCTCTCCAGCCATTCGAACAGGGCCATCTCGGCTGTGATGACCGTTGCTCCGGCGGCGCGCATGCGCCGCAAGCCCGCATGCTGATCCGATGCACGACGCGATCCCGCCGCATCCGCCACCAGCACCGCGCGATAATCCAGCGCGAGCAGGCCCATGATCGTTTGCAGCACACACACATGAGCCTCCCAGCCGGCGACCAGGATCGTGCGTCGCGCCGGTGGCAACCAAGCCTCGAAGCCTGGCTCACCCATCGCTGAAAAATGCCGTTTTTGAAACACCGCCTGTACCGAATCGTTCAGGGACGCAATCGTCGCGCCCAGCGCCGAGCGATTGTGCTCGGTCGCCACCACCGGGACCTCCAGCAGCCGAGCGCCCTGCGCCAACTTGCAGGCCGTCGCCGCCGACGCCTCCCCGTTCATGATCGCGGGCTGCAGACGTTCCTGCATGTCCACAATCAATAAGGTTGAATCGGCAGCTCGCAGCAACATGGCGGCCCCGGCTTACTTCAGTGCCTTGTAGCGCAGACGACGCGGCTTGGCGCCTTCTTCGCCCAGGCGACGTTTCTTGTCGGCTTCGTATTCTTGATAGTTGCCGTCAAAAAACACCACTTGCGAATCACCCTCGAACGCCAGGATATGAGTCGCGATACGATCCAAGAACCAACGATCATGGCTGATCACCATGACGCTGCCGGGGAACTCCAGCAAGGCATCCTCGAGCGCCCGCAACGTTTCCACGTCCAGATCGTTAGAGGGTTCGTCCAGCAGCAGGACGTTACCGCCCGCGACCAGCGTCTTGGCCAGATGCAGGCGGCCACGCTCGCCGCCTGACAACTGCCCGACGACCTTGTTCTGATCCGCGCCCTTGAAATTAAAGCGACCGAGATAAGCGCGCGACGACATTTCGAACTTGCCAACCGTCAGCAAATCAGCACCATCGGCGACCGCGTCGAACACGGTCTTGGCGTCTTGCAGCGAATCGCGCGACTGATCGACAAACGCCACCTGCACCGTCTGACCCAGCGTCACACTGCCCGAATCCGGCTGCTCGCGGCCGGAGATCATGCGAAACAACGTTGACTTACCGGCGCCGTTGGCGCCGATGATGCCCACAATCGCGCCTGGCGGCACCTTGAAGCTCAGGTTGTCGATCAGCAAACGATCGCCGTAGGCCTTGCTGACGTTATTGAACTCGATAACCTCGTTACCGAGACGCTCGCCGACTGGAATGAAAATTTCCTGGGTTTCATTGCGCTTTTGGTATTCGTACGATGACAGTTCCTCAAACCGCGCCAAACGCGCCTTGGCCTTGGCCTGACGCCCCTTGGGGTTTTGACGCACCCATTCGAGTTCCTTCTTGATTGTCTTTTGGCGTGCCGATTCGGAAGACTCTTCCTGTTTGAGGCGAGCGTCCTTTTGCTCGAGCCAGGAACTGTAATTGCCCTTCCAGGGAATACCGTAACCGCGATCGAGCTCCAGAATCCACTCGGCCGCGTTATCCAGGAAATAACGATCGTGGGTCACGCCCACCACCGTGCCAGGGAATTTATGCAGGAATTGTTCGAGCCACTCTACGCTTTCGGCATCCAGGTGGTTGGTCGGCTCGTCCAGCAGCAGCATATCGGGCTTGGACAGCAGCAAACGGCACAACGCCACGCGGCGCTTTTCACCGCCCGACAGGTTGCCCACTGTCGCCTCCCAGGGCGGCAAGCGCAACGCATCCGCGGCGATTTCCATCTGGTGTTCAATATCGTCGGCGCCACTGGATGCCGCTGCGGCAATCACCGCCTCAAGGTCGGCCTGCTCGGCCGCCAACGCGTCAAAATCCGCATCTGGCTCGGCATAGGCAGCGTACACCTCATCCAGGCGTTTCTTGGCCTGCACCACCGCCCCCAGACCTTCTTCGACGGCTTGGCGCACCGTATGTTCGGGGTCCAATTGCGGCTCTTGCGGCAAGTACCCGATGTTCAAGCCCGGCATGGGCACGGCTTCGCCTTCGATATCCTTGTCCACGCCGGCCATGATCTTGAGCAACGTCGACTTGCCCGACCCGTTCAGGCCCAGCACGCCGATCTTGGCGCCGGGAAAAAACGAAAGAGAAATATCACGCAAAATCTGGCGTTTCGGCGGCACGATTTTGCCGACGCGATTCATGGAGTAAACGTATTGGGCCATGGGCTCGTATGTAAATAGACGGATCAACTAGAAGCCATGATTGTAGGCCGGATTGCCTCAAGCCGGCCGCGCCGCCGGCCGAGGCCGCCACTGCGCGAGCATTACACCCGCCAGCGCCATCATCCCTCCCACAATGTGATAACCGTGCGGCACCTCCCCCAACATCGCCGCCGCAATAGCCACCGTGCCCACCGGCATCAAATTCAGAAAAATACTTGACCGGTTCGGCCCCAGATACTGCACCGCCTGCATCCACAAATACGGCGCAAACAGCGACGGAAAAATCCCCGCATACAGCACCAGCGGAATATTCGCGTCAGTCAAGGGCGACGCTACCGACAGCAAAAACACCGGCAACTGAAACAACAACCCGAACAATATCTGCACATAGAGCGACTGCCACACCTTGATAGGCAACGGCCAGCGACGCAGCAAAACCCCATACGTCGCATAAGCAAGCGCCGCGACGCCCATCAACGCATCCCCCCGGCTGCCACCCACCTCCAGCAACCGTAAAGGATCCCCCTCGCTCAACAACACCCCCAACCCCAACAGCGACAACACGCCGCCCGCCACAGCCGCCCAGGTCGGCCACTCCCGCAGCACCACACATACCAACACAATCGTCAGCAGAGGCACCATCGCCGTAATAATGCCCATATGGGTCGCGGTCGTCGTCTCCGCCGCCACATAAATCAGCCCTTGATACACCGCCATGCCCAGCGCACCCAACACCGCCAGCTTGCCCAACGCCGGCACAATCACCCGCCAGTCGCGCACCACACTCGGCAAAACAAAAGGGGTCAACAACGCCGCGGCCAACGCCCACCGATAAAACCCGATCGAAGCCGGCTCAATCACCCCCGCCGCCATCTTCGTCACCACCATATTCATCGACCAGATCAACACCGCCGACAGGGGAAACAACATATAGCGCATAGACGGCACGGCAACAGCATTCGACATCACATCCCACCTTCCGCAAGCAAAGCCGGGATATTACTGCTCTCGCACCCAATTCATCGCCACAAACCGCGTCTTGGGCTTGCTGTCCACCTCACGGCGGGCAGGCCGCTCGGATTCCCCAGCCATCAGACAATACCGCCGTTGGCAAACACGGTTTGGCCATTGATCCACCAGCCGTCATTGCTGCACAGCGTGGAAATCACCTGGGCAATATCTTCCGGCTCGCCCAAACGCTTGTGCGGCGTGCGCTGCGCGAAGCCCGCGATTTGCACCTCTGTTTTGCCATCGGTGAACAAGGTGGTGTTCACCAAGCCCGGCGCAATCGCGTTGACTGAAATATTGCGGCCTTCCAGCTCCTTGGCCAACACGCTGGCAAACAAATCTTGCGCCGCTTTGGAGGCCGCGTATGGGCCATAGGTCGGGCTGCGCAGCTTGGTGATGCTGGAAGACAAGGCGATGATGCGGCCACCATCTCGCACCTGCTGGGCGGCTTCACGTAACACGTTGAAGCTGCCCTTGATGTTTACCGCGATCATCCGGTCGAAATCAGCATCGCGTATTTGGGCGAATGGCGCCAGGCGCATGATACCGGCGTTGCTCACTACCACATCCACGCCGCCAAATGCTTGCTGGGTGGCCGCAAACAAGCGGCGCACTGCCTCCGGATCGCTGACGTCAGCCTGTACGCTGATCGCCTTGCCGCCCGCCTGGGTGATGTGTGCAACCACCGCCTCGGCCAGCGCTTGGTTGGTCAGATAGTTGACCGTCACGCTGTAACCATCGGCGGCCAACTGTTTGGCCGTTGCGGCACCAATGCCGCGTGAGGAGCCGGTGACCAGCGCCACTTTGCCATTGGCGGGTTTGGATATGCCGACATCAGTAGCGCCTGCCGCGGCCGTTGCCGCAGCTGCGCTACCAGCGCCCATCAACATGGCCGCAGGCGCTGCCAACGCCGATGCCCGCAGGAAGTTACGGCGCGAGTGGCCTGTGTGTTCAATCTCGGTGGATGTGTCGATGATATCTTTTGACATGTCAGCTCCTCGTCGTTTCAAAAAGGTCGGAAAAATCAGGAAAAGCGCGGTGACCGACATGCGGCGTCCATCGATGCGGCCTTGCGCGCCGTCGTAGCGCGATTTAGGTCAAACCGCCATTGGCATTGACCACTTGGCCGCTGATCCACGCGCCTCGCTCACTTGCCAGAATCGAAACGACCTTGGCAATGTCTTGCGGCTCACCCAAACGCTGGTGCGGCGTCTGGCGGGCAAAGCCGGCGATTTGCTCGGCTGTTTTGCCATCGGTGAACAAGGTGGTGTTGGTAGTGCCTGGCGCGATCGCGTTGACGGATATCATTCGGCCCGCCAGCTCTTTGGCCAGAATGTTCACGAACACATCCACCGCCGCCTTGCTAGCGGCATAGGCACCGTAGGTAGGTGGGCGCATCGTCACCGTGCCTGACGACAGCGCCATGATGCGGCCGCCATCGACCACGCGTCGCGAAGCTTCACGCAGGGTATGGAAACAGCCTTTCATGTTCACGTCGATCAGGCGGTTGTAGTCGGCATCGCTCATCTGCGCGAAGGTACCCAGGCGCTGGATACCGGCGTTGGCTACCACCACGTTCAATGACCCGAACGCCTCTTGATGAGCATCAAACAGACGCCGCACTGCTTCTGAATCGCTGACATCCGCCTGCACGTATATGGCTTTTCCGCCCATATCGGTGATCTCGCGCACCACTTGTTGTGCGAGATCCCGATTGTTCAAGTAGTTGATCGTTACTGCGTAGCCATCTTGCGCCAAACGCTTAGCCGTCGTCGCGCCAATGCCACGTGAAGAGCCAGTCACCAAGGCCGCCTTGGACGGGTTGCCATCAGGTGGTGCCGTGACAGGAGTCGCGGCACTTGCGGTGCTGGCCAGCAGCGCGACAGGCGCAGCCAAGGTGGCGGCGCGCAGCAGATTGCGGCGCGAGAGATATGCCCCGCCCGGACTTGCCGGGTCGTGTGAAGTGAAGTCTTTGTAGGACACGTGATACTCCATAAAAGGATCGATATTGCAAAGCAGAACCTACGGGCGTGCCTTGCTGTGGCGGGTCACCGGCTGACGGTGTTTCACAGCGCGTGCAGACGCTGCGCCAGTTCACGGCCAATACCGGAGCCATCGCCGGTGAGAAGGATGGTGTTCTCTGTGGTTTGCATGATCTTTCTTCCTTCTGGAGAGGGGGCGGAAGCTGCATTGCCAAGCAGCAGCAACCCATCCGTAGCGCGTTGCGGGCATCTGGCCACCGCCTTTTGCCACCGGCAAGCAATGGACGAAGCGAAGATTAATTTCTATACTCTCTTTTGGGAAGAAGGCACCTGAAAGTGCTATACAGACTTTCTGGTAAGAAATGGAGTAATCGTCGAGGGACAACGCCAATTCCCTTCACAGGTACACGGCCGAAGCACCGCACCCACAGGAACACGCATGAGCATCGATTTCGTCAAACACGCCCAAATGCAAGCCAAACTGGCCGCCGAGCAGCCCCCGGACCCACGCGTACAGGCCTTGGTCAATGAAGTCATCGCACGGGTGGCCGACAAATGGACGATGATCATCGTCGACGTGCTGGCCGGACACGGCGCGCTGCGCTTCACCCAGTTAGCCGGGAGAGTCACCGGCATCAGCCAGAAGATGCTGACGCAAACGCTGCGCGAGATGGAACGCGAAGGGCTGGTGACCCGCACTGTTTTCCCCGTGGTGCCGCCCAAAGTGGAATACCAACTGACGGATCTGGGCCTTGGCTTGGGCGCAGCATTTTGCGGCGTGTGGATCTGGGCTGAGCAAAGCTTGGAGGTCATTGAGCAAGCCCGTGCAGCCTACGACCAGCGCAATGGCAAAAGGAGCAGCCAATAGTTGTTCGCAACGCCTCCTCATGCACGACGGCGCTACGATGGACTGCTCAAGCGGGTTCGTGCCATCCGGGCTCATCCCCCAAGGGGCCGTTTTTGACTTGAGGCAGCCCAAGGCAAAAAACGCGCGACAATATCGCTTTCATACACTTTCGACCGAATCGCCACCCCGCATTCGCCGCCCCATTCAGGAACTCCCCATGACCGCCTCCGCCACGCCGCCGGCCTCATTAACGCACTTCAGCCCCAAAGAACTCGACATGCTCGCCAAAACCGCGGACGCTCTTAGCGCCTACGTCGGCAAGCCCGTCTTGGCCGAAGTCGTCCTCGGCGACGAAGGCACCGAATGGGTCAGCTTTGGCACACCCATCGCCCAAGACGCCAAAGACGACGAACAACCCCACATCCAGATGGGCGGCCCGCAAGCCCGCCTCCTCGGCAACCGCGGCGGCCTCGATCCCAACGACAACAACGCCTACGACTGTCTTTACCTCTGGGCGATACAAATCACCCTCACAGAAGGCGAGCGATTCATAAAACTGGATCAAAACGGCGAAGAAGCCGCCTGGTCCGACGACCTGATAGACGTCCTCCCCTTCGCCCTCACCGACGACCCATTGCCGGACGATGACGATGATGAGGAAGACGACGATGAGGATGAGGAAGACGGCAATGATGACGAGGGCGACGTCGAAGACGAGCCGGACGGCAACACCCCTCCCCCCGGCTACCGCCACCACTAATCCGCCTCACCCTGAGAGTCAACGAAAAGCGAGAGACATCGCACAACAGTCCAATAACCATAACGCGGACTGTTTTCTCCTCTCAGCGCGCCCACGCCAGGACGCGCAGTCCGATAACGCGAGCCCTTGTCCCGCCGGCCTCTCAATGGGTCGCGCCGGGCCTTTTGAGGTGAGGGCAGTCCCGCACAGCGGGACCGAGGGCGCCTGCATGCGCCCGAGCCGAGCCGATTTGGCCCGGCGCGACCCATTGAGAGGCCGGCGGGACAGGGGCGCCTAAAGAACCCAATCGAACCTAATCGGAACCCAACCCCGCAGCGTCAACCCAACAACCGCTAAGTCAGTCCCCGCCGCCGATCCCGCCGATGCAGCGCATACCCCGCGGGCCACATCACCGCGACAAGCATTCGCGCAACGGGCTGTGTCAGCGGATAAGCTTGGACCGCCGTCGGTACGCCCGAATGTTTCAGGTCCAATCGGAACCGGGTATAGCGCGCCGCCGCCATCAGAAAATCCTTGGGCCGATAGCGAAACCAATCCATGTGATGCTCAAGCGTATCCCAGGCTAGCAAATACAGCCCCTGGGCATTATTCCGTATCGAGACCGGTGCGCGACTCAAACCATCCTCGCTCGCGTGATACGTACGCACCACCTGATTAATACAGCGGTTCTGATAGCCCGCCCGCGCCATCGCCCACCAGATCAAGCTCTCCGGCACAAAACCCGCTACTTCCTCGGGAAACGGAAAACGGCGCAACACCTCCGTGCGCAAACTCCCGAATTTTTCACCCTTGATGCGATAACGGAAATACAAATCCACCGCCGACGCATCAAAAACATCTTGCGGGAAACGATCCCCGACAATCTCGCCATCCGGTCGCGCGCAGAGACCCGTCACGCCCACATACTTATCGCGTTGATCTGATGGAATATTTTCCCAGGCGTCTTTCAAAATTTGCAGCGAATCCGGCGGAATCTCGTCATCGCTATCCAGCGTGATGACAAACTCGCCCTGCGCCTCGCGCACCCCGCGGTTAAACGCGGTCTTTTTATGCTGATTTCGTTGCCAGACATACCGAATCGGGAAATCCGACTTCGCCTGCCAGGCCAGTACGGCATCATGCGTACGGTCCGTCGACCCGTCGTCGACGATCAACCACTCAAAATCCCGACAGGTCTGTCGCTTTAAGGATTCATGCACACGATGCAGCGTGGCTACCCGGTTATAAGTGGGCGTCAGTATCGTGAACGCGTAACGAGGCTCACTCATGCAGTCAGACAGTTTGCGTAAACATCGGCAGCCGCGATTGGCTTGTTTTGCCGGTATAGGATAGCGTCAAGTTTAGGGGGATATGCAAAATTACGATGTAATCCATCCCTCAATTTTGCAAATAAACTTTTCATGTTGTTCCGCGGTGATACAAAATTATCGAACCCGGGCCCATATTCGTTCAATACAGCCGCGCAATGGGCCGCAAAAACCCAAAAAAAAATTTTGGACAAAAAAAAACCACCGACATAATCGGTGGTTTTTTCGTCAAACCGCGTTTATTACACGCGCTTGATCTTTTCCAGCATCTTGAAAATTCCCTTGGGGGAATTAACGAACAAACGCTTGAAAGCCTTGCCCAGGCAACGGCGTTCCAGGGTGTTACGACGCACGCGTTTGCGCTCAGCCATGATGATCTCCGGTAAGGTTCGATGGTGCCCAAACCTGCCCGACGTTCCCGGCATATGCGCAAATGGTACGCGACATACACAGAGGGCCACAGGCTGGTGGCAGAAAATAGATAACTTGCCATTTTATCCCGAAAACCGCTCCTTACCAAATCAACCCTGACAATCGTCCGCCAGGCGAGCCGAAAGCGACAATTACCCTGAACAACAATAATCTGAGATACTGTTTATATATACAGATATTTCAGCGATATCCTTTCGCCTGCGGGATTGCTTTGAATTCCGCCTTGTCCACGCTACGTTTCCTCGTCATGAGCTCTCATATTCGCATCGTCGGTGCCCGCCAGAACAATCTGAAAAACCTGGACCTGACGCTCGCCACCGGCGAGCTGATCGTGATTACCGGCGTGTCGGGCTCCGGCAAAAGCTCACTGGCGTTCGATACGCTCTATGCCGAAGGGCAGCGCCGCTACGTCGAAACGTTTTCGCCCTACGCGCGCCAGTTTCTCGATCGCATGGACAAGCCACAGGTCGATCGCATCGAAGGCATCCTGCCAGCCATTGCCATCGACCAGACCAACCCGGTCCGCAGCTCGCGCAGCACCGTCGGCACCATGACCGAGCTGAACGATCACCTCAAGCTCCTGTTTGCCCGCGGCGCCAGACTCTACTGCCGGGGTTGCGGCAAGCTCGTCCGCCGCGACACCCCCGAATCGGTCGCCGACTCGCTGGCGCAGCGTGCGCAGGCCGCGGGTGATCCTCGCCTGGTCATCACATTCCCGATTGCCGTACCCGCCAACTTCACCGAAGACGAAGTCCGCGGCTTTCTCGAACAGCAGGGCTACACGCGGGTACACCGCGAAGAAACCCGCGACGCACGCGCTATCCCCCCTCGCAAAGCCCCCCGCAAAGCTGCCAAGACCGCACGCAAGACCACCGCCGCGGCGAGTGGCGAACGCCGCATCCTCCATGTCATCCAGGACCGCTTTCGCCACAGCAGTACCGAGCGAGACCGCTTGATGGAGGCTCTCGACACCGCACTGCGCATGGGCGGCGGCCACATGGCCGTCCATGCGCTCGACGACGAGGGGGCCGACGCGCACGTCTGGAAATACAGCGATCGCCTGCATTGTGCCGACTGCGATATCGAGTACACCGATCCGTTGCCCAGCAGCTTTTCGTTCAACTCGCCGCTCGGCGCCTGCGAGACCTGCCGCGGCTTTGGCCGCGTCATCGGCATCGACTACGGCCTGGTCATCCCGGACGAAAACAAAACCCTGCGCGAGGGCGCCATCAAGCCCTGGCAAACCCCCTCGTACAAGGAATGCCAGGACGATCTGGCCAAGTACGCCCCCCGCGCGGGCATTCCGCTTTCCGTTCCCTGGAAGGCCATGACCGACGAGCAACGCCACTGGGTGCTGCACGGCGACCCCGACTGGAAAGGCGGCAATAACGCCTGGAAAACCCAGTGGTATGGCATACACCGCTTCTTTGCCTGGCTAGAAAGCCGCGCCTACAAAATGCACGTGCGCGTGCTGTTGTCCAAATATCGCAGCTACACGGCCTGCCCCACTTGCCATGGCGCACGCCTCAAGCCCGATGCCCTGCTATGGCGCCTGGGATCGCGGGCCGAGGCCGACGCCGTGCTGCCCCCCGGGGACGCGCGCTATGCGCGCGCCATGCCCGTGGGTGCCGCCTGGAGCCTCAACCAACTCGAGCAACTCGACGGCCTGTCGATTCACGACGTGATGCTGCTGCCCATCGAGCGCGTCCGGCGTTTCTTTGACACACTGTCATTCGGCGGCGCCATGGACGCCGCGGCCGACCTGTTGCTCACCGAGGTTCGGGCGCGCCTGAAATTTCTCTGCGATGTCGGTCTAGGTTATCTGACACTTGATCGCCAAAGCCGCACGCTGTCTGGCGGCGAAGTGCAACGCATCAACCTGACGACCGCGTTGGGTACGTCGCTCGTCAACACCTTGTTCGTTCTGGACGAGCCCTCCATTGGGCTGCACCCACGCGACATGCATCGTGTCGTCGAGGTCATGCACCGCTTGCGCCACGCTGGCAATACCCTGGTCGTCGTCGAACACGACCCGCAAGTCATGGTCGCGGCCGACCGAATCATCGACATCGGTCCCGGCCCCGGCGAACGCGGCGGCCGCATTGTGTTCGACGGTACACCGGCACAACTGCGCACCTCTGCCACCCTCACCGGAGACTACCTGAGCGGTCGTCAACGCGTCGAGGCGCCGCGCCCCATGCCGGTCGCCGCCAATACCCCGCGCCTGCTGCTCGAGGGAGTGACTGCCCACAATCTGCGCAACGTCTCGATCGAACTGCCGCTCGGCCGTCTGGTCTGCGTCACGGGCGTTTCGGGCTCCGGTAAATCGACGCTGGTCCAGGACGTCCTGTACCCCGCACTGCTCAAGTATCAAGGCAAGCCTTCCGAAGCCCCCGGCGCGTTTGATCGCTTGCTGGGCGCCGAACAAATCGCCGATGTCGTCATGGTGGATCAAACCCCCATCGGCAAAACCGCGCGATCCAATCCCGCCAGCTATGTTGGCGCCTTTGACGCCATCCGCAAGCTGTTTGCCCAGGCGCCCCTCTCCAAAGAACGTGCCTACACGGCGGGCACCTTCAGCTTCAATAGCGGCGACGGCCGTTGTCCCACCTGCGGCGGCACGGGCTTCGAGCATGTCGAAATGCAGTTCTTGTCCGATGTCTATCTGCGCTGTCCCGACTGCGACGGAAAACGCTTCCGGCCGGAGGTCCTCGAGGTCCGCATCGAACACTTGGGCAAAAACGCCTCGATCAGCGACGTGCTGGCAATGACGGTCAGCGAGGCGCTGGACTTTTTCAAGGGTCTGCGCGATGTCCAGACCGGTCTGGCGCCGCTGGCCGATGTCGGCCTGGAATACGTGCGGCTCGGGCAGCCCGTACCCACGCTATCGGGCGGCGAAGCGCAACGCCTCAAGCTCGCGGGCCACTTGGCCGAGGCCGCGCGCAGTGGCATCTCAACGGCCCGCGTCGCCAAAAAAGGCAGCCTGTTCCTGTTCGACGAGCCCACCACGGGGCTGCACTTTGACGATGTTGCGCGCTTGATGCGCGCGTTCCGTAAACTGCTCGCGGCCGGCCATACGCTGCTGGTCATCGAGCACAATCTCGACGTCATCCGTGCGGCCGATTGGTTGATCGACCTGGGCCCCGAGGGCGGCGATGCGGGCGGCCTGGTCATCGGCGTCGGAACCCCCCAAGACCTGATGGACAATCCGCATTCGCATACCGGGGCCGCGCTACGCGACTACGCGGTCAGCGTGCTGCCAAGCAATGCGGCCACGGCGGTGGGCGACCCTGTGTCATCCGAAACCTCCCCCAGCCAGGCGCTCACGCTGGCCGAACCCATGACCGCCTATGGCGACGACACGGGCACACCGCTGCAATCCGTCATGCAACGCCAGCGGCGCACGCAAGCCATCGAGATACGCAACGCGCGCGAACACAACCTCAAGAGCGTCAACGTCGATATCCCGCACAACAAATTCACGGTGATTACAGGGGTATCAGGATCGGGCAAATCGACATTGGCCTTTGACATCCTCTTCAACGAGGGCCAGCGCCGTTATCTCGAGTCCCTGAACGCCTATGCGCGCGCCATCGTGCAGCCCGCAGGCAAACCCGACGTCGATGCGATTTTCGGCATTCCCCCTACCGTCGCCATCGAACAACGCACCAGCCGCGGCGGCCGCAAATCCACCGTCGCCACCATGACGGAAATTCACCATTTCCTGCGCCTGCTTTACGTCAAGCTGGGCACGCAGTATTGCCCCGATTGCCAGGCCGCAGTCGAGCCGCAAAACGCCGACCAGATCGTGGCCCGCCTGCTGCGCGATCACAAGGGCGAGCATATCGGCCTACTCGCGCCGCTTGTTGTCGCGCGCAAGGGCTACTACACCGATCTGGCCAAATGGGCGGGCGCCAAGGGATACAGCCATCTGCGAGTCGACGGCACGTTTATTCCCGTCAGCCCGTGGCCGCGGCTGGATCGCCACAAAGAACACACGATCGAACTGCCGATCGCCGACCTGGTCGTCGCCTCCGACAACGAAGCCGCGTTGCGTGACGCGGTCAAGCGCGCCCTGGAACACGGCCAGGGCGTGCTGAACATGGTCTGGCCTGTCAACAAACTGCACGAGGCGCTCGACAGCGAACTGCAGCAACAACACTTCTCGGTCAAGCGTGCCTGCCCGTCGTGCGGCACCAGTTTTCCCGAGCCCGAGCCTCGCCTGTTCTCCTATAACTCCAAGCACGGCTGGTGCACCGGTTGCTTTGGCACGGGCGTGCAACTGCAGAATTTCGATGCCGAGCAAACCGGCGAAGAGTCCGCCTGGAATGCCGGCTACGATGGCGAAGCCAGCACGTGCAGCGTGTGCGATGGTCAGCGCCTGAATCGTATTGCGCGGGCCGTGCGCTGGCGTGATCGTTCCATCGCCGAGTTGGCAGCCATGCCTGTCTCCGAGGCGCATACGTTCTTCACCGGCCTGGTCGCGCGCGGCCGCGAAGGGGAAATCGCGCGTGATATTTTGACGGAAATCCGTGGCCGCCTGAACTTCATGAAAGAAGTCGGACTGGACTATCTGGCACTCGATCGCGCCGCGCCCACGCTGTCGGGCGGCGAGGCACAACGCATCCGCCTGGCGGCCCAACTGGGATCCAATCTGCAGGGCGTTTGCTATGTGCTGGACGAGCCCACGATCGGCCTGCATCCGCGCGACAACCGTATCCTGCTCGATGCCCTGGCCCGCCTGGAGGGCAATGGCAATACGCTGGTCGTCGTCGAACACGATGACGACACTATCCGGCGCGCCTCGCACATCATCGATATCGGCCCGGGTGCGGGCGTACGCGGCGGGCGCGTCGTTGCCCAAGGCAGCGCCCAGGATCTGATCGACGCGCCCGAATCCGTCACCGGCCGCTATCTGGCCAAGCCTCTCAAACATCCGCTCAATGGTCGACGCGCCGTCGCAAACGACACCCCCATGATCCAGATCCATGGCGCGCATCTGCATAACCTGCGCCACGTCGACGCACGCATCCCGATCGGACGACTGAGCGTCGTTACCGGCGTCTCCGGATCCGGCAAATCCACCTTGGCGCGCGAAGTGCTGCTGGACAACTTGCTGCAGGCCGTCTCACGAGACAAGACGCCGCGCTGGAACGGCTGCGAAAGCATCACCGGCTGGGAAACGATCGATCGCGTCCTGGAAGTCGACCAGACCCCCATCGGCAAAACGCCCCGCTCATGTCCGGCCACTTATATTGGATTCTGGGACGACGTCCGTCGCCAATTTGCCGACACGCGCGAAGCCCGCATGCGCGGCTGGAGCGCTGCTCGCTTTTCGTTCAACACGGGTGACGGCCGCTGCCCCATTTGCGAAGGTCAGGGCATGCGCACCATCGAGATGAACTTCCTGCCAGACGTCAAAGTGCCATGCGATGCCTGCAATGGCGCCCGCTTCAATAGCGACACGCTGTCCGTGCAACTGCGTGGCAAGAACGCCGGGGAATTGCTCAGCATGGAGGTCGACGATGCGTTGAGCTATTTCACCGCCCACCCCAAAATTCACCGGCCGCTGCAACTCATGCAAGACGTCGGCCTGGGTTACCTGACGCTGGGCCAGCCTTCGCCCACGCTATCGGGCGGCGAGGCACAACGCATCAAGCTCGTCACCGAGCTCTCCAAAGCGCGCCTGACCGAGGGCGTCATCACCACCGGTCGCGCATCGCGTATTCCGCACACGCTGTACGTGCTGGACGAACCCACCGTGGGCCTGTCGATGGCCGATGTGGAAAAGCTCATCCACGTCCTGCATCGCCTGGTCGAGGCCGGCAATACTGTCGTTGTGATCGAACACAATCTGGATGTGATTGCCGAGGCCGATTGGCTGCTTGATCTCGGTCCCGAAGGGGGCACCGGTGGCGGAAAACTCGTCACAGAAGGCTCGCCAGAGCATGTCATGACCTTGCGCGATCGTTCTCATACGGGCAGCGTGTTGGCGGAATTTCTCTCACAGCAATCATAGATCGTGACGCAATGCCGCTTTGAAGACCGGCTGGCGGGGCATGCCCGCAGCCTGCACGTGCTACGCCAACGCATCGAGGCCCGACGCCCGGATCAATTGTCCGCCGCCCTGGACGACATTGATGCCGCACGCCGCGCCGGGCACTGGGTCGCGTTGCTGCTCGATTATGAGGTGGGCGAATGGCTGGCGCCCGAAACCACTCTGCCCCCGCCGACGGGGAGGCCCGCAGCGTCCGGTGCCGATACGGGTGAGGCTCGCCTGACGGCGCTGGTATTCGACCGCATGCAGATCGAAGCCCCCTGGCCCGCGCCCGCAGACGCGGATGCGAATGCGTACGCCGGCCCCGATGCGGTTGCGACCACTGTGGCACAGATCACCGCCATCCATCCCCGCATGGCACGCGCCGACTATCTGCGCCAGATCAACACCCTGCGCACATTGATCGCCCAGGGCGAGCTCTATCAGGTGAACTACACCCAGCCCCTGGATATCCAGACGCAAGGGGATCCGCAACAGCTCTATCGGCGCATCGCCGCACGCCACCCCGTCGCGCATGCCGCCTATATCGAAGATGGCGCGCGCACGATCCTGTCGTTCTCTCCCGAACTCTTTGTGCGACGCGAGGGCTCGCAACTGACTGTGCGCCCCATGAAAGGCACCGCGCCGCGTCATCCCGACCCTGGTGAAGACGCGCGACTTGGCCGCGAACTGCACAACAGCGAAAAGAACCGGGCCGAAAATCTCATGATCGTGGATTTACTGCGCAACGATCTCGGCCGGTTAGCCCAACCGGGCACAGTACGGGTACCCGCGCTATTCTCGCTGGAACGTTACCCCACCGTGTGGACGATGACTTCGACCGTGACCGCCGAAGCACCGGACGCCACATTCGCCGAGATTCTGCGGGCATTATTTCCTTGTGGCTCGATCACTGGCGCCCCCAAAGTCGCCGCGATGCGCCGCATTCGCCAGATGGAAATCGCGCCGCGCGGTCTGTACTGCGGCGCCATCGGCTGGCTGGCCCCGGACGGCGACTTTTCGCTCAACGTGGCGATTCGTACCCTGATACTGGATAAAACCGGGCGCGGCGTCTACAGTGTAGGGGGTGGCATCGTGCACGACTCCGATCCTGAACTCGAATGGCAGGAGTGCCTCTGGAAAGCCCGCATCCTGCAAGACGCGCTGCCCGCGTACGGATAGGCCGTGCGCAGCATCGAACGGCACCGTCCGCCACGCACGGGCCCGTCACCTGCCCTAATAGACACTCGAGGCCCGCAGAGACATGCCCGCTGACTTGATCGAAACCCTGCTTATCGATGCGCAAGGCGACATCCCGCTGCTGTCGCGCCACCTGGAACGCCTGCAAGCCAGTTGCACCGCGCTGGACTATATATGGCCGGGCAACGACGAAATCGAGTCCGCATTGGCCGTCGTCGCTGCGGGTCTGACCACACCGGGCGCCCATCGCGTGCGTCTGCTGCTGGACCGGTCGGGACACCCCACCATCGAGACCGCGCCGCTTACCGCGATGCCCGACAATCCACAGCTCATGCTGTCGGATCAAGTCCTCGACGCCGACGAACCCCTGCTGCGCTACAAAACCACGCATCGGCCCTGGTATGCCGACGCGACCGCATGGTTAGCCTCGCACCCTGAGGTATTTGATCTACTGTTTTTGAATCAACACGGAGAACTCTGCGAGGGCAGTCGCAGCAATGTCTATCTGCACGTCCGCGGCGTCTGGTACACGCCCCCCACGAGCAGCGGCTGCCTGCCGGGCGTGCAGCGTGCCGATTTGCTCGAACGCGGCCAAGCTCACGCGCGCGTGCTGACGCTGGCGGACCTGCGCGATGCGCAAGGCGTGCGTCTATCGAACGCGCTACGTGGCTGGTTCGACGTCACACTGCGCGCCGCCTGACACGGTCACGCGCCAGCCGTGGCCGGTGTTTGGCCGGCCAGCGCCAGCCGCAGCGCCTCGTTCGCGACGGCCAATCCCATCGCCGCAGTCACCGTCACCACAGATCCATAGCCCGCACATGACAGTCCCTGGGGCGCTACCGCCTGCCCCGCGGCACCCATATCGTCGTCCATTTCGGCGCGGCTCGCCCAAGCCGCCGGCATGATGGCGGGCTGATCAAACCACAGCGCCCTCACCCCCATGCGCGGCACGCGCTTGAGCGGCTTGCCGCGCGCATCGCTCGCCTTGGGAAAACCATGATGTCGGCGCAATTGATTGCGCAACTTGGCCAGCAACGCATCATTGAGGGCCTGCGACAGATCGCCGGCACGCAGCGACAAAGGATCCGTCTTGCCCCCCGCCCCCCCGCACAGCAGCAGGGGCACGCGGCGTTCACGTGCATACAACACCATGGCGATCTTGGCGGACGCCTGATCCGTGCAATCGGCCAGCGCCGTATACGGGCCGGGCAGCACCTGCTCGATATTGTCCGGTTCGACAAAATCATCGACGCGCGTTAACACGCAAGCCGGATTGATCGCCAGAATACGGTCCGCCATCGCGTCGACCTTGGATTGCCCGATCGTCGTGGTCAGAGCGTGAATCTGTCGATTGACGTTGGACTCTGCAATGTGATCCAGGTCGATCAGCGTCAACGCCCCAACACCGCAACGCGCCAGTGCCTCGGCGGCCCACGATCCCACCCCTCCCAACCCTGCGACCGCGATATGCGCTTGACGCAGACGCGCGGGCGCATCCGGCCCATATAGCCGGGCCAAGCCGCCGAATCGGCGTTCGAGGTCAGCGTCATCCTGGCCAACCTGATGGCCGGTCGCCTGGGTAGACGAGCCGGCAATCGATGCCGATGCCGTTTTCTCGCCCAGCTCATTCGCCGGTAACGATGTCGATGAAATGTCCATGGCGCGTATTTTCCCACGACCGGCCCCCTGCGTGCGTCAGAGGGGTTGATCGTTCAATGTTGCAGTAATGAGACAGGCTCAACGACTCTGGCGATCGGTACCGACACCTGGCAACGCCACAACTTCTGTGATCTATCAATTAATTCACGCCAGTTAGGTACTAACCCCATCGTTACGTGACGGATTGAGGCTATCTGACTCGGCGCCCAGCGCGTATCTCAATATCGGCCGTTGACTCGACACTGTGCGGACTTAGGGCCAAAATCAAAGAAGTTACTGCCGCATCAGTGTCAAATTCATCGCCTTCCCCCTCGCCTTCCCCTCACGCGACGGAATTTTCCGGAGCCGGTCTACTGTGCGTGGTTGCCATGCTCAACCATTTCGCGTTGACCGGCGGGCGCATCACCGTATCGCTAACTGCCCTGCATCTGGGGCTATCTACGTTCACTGTCGGGTGTTTAGTGGCGGTCTTCGCCGTTCTCCCCATGTTGATGTCGGTGCGTGTCGGCCAATGGATTGATCGCGTGGGCGTACGTCGCCCCCTCACGCTGGGCAATATACTGGTAGTGACGGGCACCCTGCTGCCGTTCATTATTCAGAACCAGATCAGCCTGCTCATCGCCTCCTGCAGTATTGGCATCGGCTTCATGCTGCACCAAGTCGCCACCCAGGATGTCCTGGGACAGGCCCAGCCCAAACGCCGGCTGCGCAATTTTTCCTGGCTGTCGCTCACGATGGCAGGCTCCGGCTTTAGCGGTCCGCTCGTGGCGGGCCTGGCCATCGACAATCTGGGTTCACAGCTAGCCTTCGGCATCCTTAGCCTGGGGCCCTTGCTGGCGCTGGCGGGACTACGCCGACTACAGCCTGCCTTGCGCGAAGTCGACCAGGCACTCGACCCTGGGGCGCGGCAAGCCGTACGCCGGCGAGCCACCGAACTGCTGCAGGTCCCGCCGCTGCGCCGCATTCTGATGGTCAATACCATTTTCTCGGGCGCCTGGGATACGCACCTGTTCGTCGTCCCGCTGTTCGGCGTCGCCATCGGCCTGAGCGCCACCACGATCGGCACCGTACTTGCTGCCTTCGCGCTGGGAACTTTCCTGATTAGACTGGCACTACCCTTTATCCAGACCCGCGTTCGATCCTGGACATTAGTTCGCACCGCCATGGTCATCACGGCCATCGATTTCCTGCTGTACCCGATGTTCCGCGACATTAGCGTCTTGATATCGCTCTCTTTCGTTTTGGGGCTGGCCCTGGGGTGCTGCCAACCGAGTATGCTGTCGCTATTGCACCAACATACGCCGCACGGACGTGCCGCCGAGGCCGTCGGCCTTCGTCTGGCGCTCATCAATGCCTCGCAGGTTTCCCTGCCATTGACCTTTGGTGCGTTGGGTGCGGTAATTGGTATCGCTCCCTTGTTTTGGGCCTACGCCGCCGCCATCACCGCGGGCGGCTGGGTCAACCGCCATCCCCCGCAAGACGTTGAAACGCCCGCGCCGTGACTTTGCCAACGCCCTCTTCCCCCCTGACCTCGCCCGCCCCTCCCTTTCGCCTCTGGACGCCAGAAGAGCGGCGCGCCTCCCTCGAAGAGGCGCTGACGCACTGGCGCCACGGCGAGGACGTCTGGGTCTATGGGTACGGCTCGTTGATCTGGCGCCCCGAATTCGACTTTCTGGAACGCCGGCTGGCCACCTTGCACGGACATCATCGTGCCCTCTGTCTCTGGTCGCGCGTCAATCGCGGCACCCCCGAATGCCCCGGGCTGGTGTTTGGACTGGACAGGGGCGGCTCGTGCCGCGGCGTCGTGTATCGTCTGGCTGGCAATGCCGTCCCCGATTTTTTTCCCGCCCTCTGGCGACGCGAGATGTCCACGGGCGCCTACCTGCCGCGCTGGCTCAATTGCTCGACCGAGCAGGGCCCCGTCCGCGCGCTGGTTTTCATCATGAACCGCGACAACCCCGCCTACATCCCTGCCCTGCCCGAAGCCGAATTACTGGCCGTCATCCGACGGGCCTCCGGCACCTACGGCCCCTGCACCGAGTACGTGATAGAAACCGCCAATGCACTGCGCTCGGCCGGTATTCGCGACGCCAGCCTCGACCGCATTACGCGACTGCTGAAAGAACAAACCAACTTACTGCCGGACAACTGATCGTTCTCCGACGAAGGCGGTAAACTGGGGGTTACCCGATTTTTACGTGCCGACTCCACGCCGTCCATGCCTGTCTCCGATCTGCGCCAAAGCTACGAAAAAAACGTTCTGCTCGAGGAAACGGCAGCCGCCTCTCCCATCGAGCAGTTCCGCCTGTGGTTTGACGAGGCGCTGGCCGCCAAAGTCCCCGAACCCAACGCCATGACCCTGGCCACCGTGGACAGCGCCGGCCAGCCGTCGGCGCGCACTGTGCTGATCAAGGGCTATGACGCGCGGGGTTTTGTGTTCTTTACCAATTACGCGTCGCGCAAGGGTCACGACCTGCAAGTCAACCCGCGCGCCGCCCTGCTGTTTTTCTGGCAGCCGCTAGAACGCCAGGTGCGTATCGAAGGCCTGATCGAAAAAGTCGCCCCCGAAGAATCCGACGCGTATTTTCATAGCCGTCCATTGGGCTCGCGCCTGGGCGCCTGGGCCTCCGAGCAAAGCCAGCCCGTCACTCGGGCGGAACTCGAGGCCCGCGAACAGACCTTCCGCGACCGCTATGGCGACCAACCGCCCAGGCCTCCGCACTGGGGAGGTTACCGTCTCGTGCCGACCGTATTCGAATTCTGGCAAGGCCGTCCTTCACGGCTTCATGACCGGCTGCGTTATCTCCCCGACAGCCAAGGTGGCTGGATCATCGACCGACTCTCGCCATGAGCGGGGGGGCCGAGGCCCATCTGCCATTATCTGCCTGCATGCTCAACACTGACCCTTCCTTTGACGCGCGCTATTTCCGTACCGCGCTCGGCCGCTTCGCCACTGGCGTCACCGTCGTCACCACGGCGGCGCCCGATGGCGCACCCATCGGGCTGACGGTCAGTTCGTTCAATTCCGTCTCGCTGGACCCACCCCTGGTATTGTGGAGCTTGTCGCTGCGATCGAGCTCGCTCGAGATCTTCGAACACTGTGATCGCTACGTGGTCAACGTGTTGTCCGCCAGCCAGATCGCACTGGCCCGACGCTTTGCCACAGGTAATACGCGCGAGCGCTTTAACGGACTGGCGCACGGGCAAAGCGCCCACGGCACCCCCATGCTGGACGCACAAAGCGCCGCCTGGTTTGAGTGCCGTAACCGCAGCCGCTATATCGAAGGCGATCACATCATCATGGTCGGCGAGGTCGAGCACTGCGGCCACTCCAGCGAGGCACCGCTCGTTTTTCATGCTGGCGGCTTTGAACTGACGCCGCCTCACAAGAACTCCCAATAAATCTGATCGAATCATGAGTACAGATATCGACTGCATCGTCGTCGGCGCTGGCGTAGTAGGCCTGGCCGTGGCGCGCGCGCTGGCCTTGCAAGGCCGAGAAGTCCTGCTGGCAGAGGCCACGGAAGGCATCGGCACCGGCACCAGCTCCCGCAACTCCGAAGTCATTCATGCCGGCATCTACTACCCTGCCGGCAGCCTCAAAGCGCAGTTGTGCGTGCGTGGCAAACACATGCTGTACGAGTACTGCGCCGCGCGCGGGGTGCCCCATCAGCGACTGGGCAAACTGATCGTCGCCACCACGGACGACGAAGCCCGCCTGCTCGACGGCATTGCCGAACGCGCCCGCGCCAATGGCGTGGATGATATGCGCAAGCTCAGCGGGGCCGAGGCCACCGCGCTCGAACCCTCCCTACGTTGCACGGCCGCCCTGCTGTCTCCCTCGACCGGCATCGTCGACAGTCATGCTCTGATGCTCGCCTACCAGGGAGATGCCGAAAACGCAGGCGCGCAATGTGTGTTTCATACGCCCATGCTGTCGGCACGCGTGCGCCCCGAGGGCGGCTTCGACGTTGAATTCGGCGGCGACGAAGCCATGAGCCTGTCGTGCAACGTGCTGATCAACGCCTCGGGCATTCACGCGCCCACGCTGGCCCACCGTATCGAAGGCCTGCCGCAGGCCAGCATTCCCACTGAATATCTGTGCAAGGGCAGCTACTTCACCCTGACGGGCCGGGCGCCGTTCTCGCACCTGATCTACCCCGTTCCGCAACACGCCGGCCTGGGCGTACACCTGACGCTGGATTTGGGTGGACAAGCTAAATTCGGGCCGGATACCGAATGGATCCCGCAAGAAGACTACACGCTGGAGCCCAGCCGCGCCGAGGTATTCTATGATGCCGTGCGCTCCTATTGGCCCGCCTTGCCCGACGGCGCGCTGGCCCCTGGCTATACGGGAATCCGACCTAAAATCTCAGGTCCTACCGAGCCTGCCGCGGACTTCCTGATCGCCGGCCCAGCGGTGCATGGCGTGGCAGGCCTCGTGAATCTGTTCGGGATCGAATCCCCGGGCCTGACTGCCAGTCTGGCCCTCGCCGACGAAACCCTGGCTCGCCTGTCTTCCTAAGCTACTATTTTTGCGTTTTCGGATCATGCCCCACAACGACCACATCCTGACCCTGTCCTGCCCCGACCGTACTGGCATCGTCTATCGCGTCAGTGGTCTGCTGTTTAAGTTGGGCTGCAATATCCTGGACTCCCAGCAATTCGGCGATGACGAAAGCGGGCGCTTCTTTCTGCGCGTGCACTTTGACCTGCCCAGCGCCGTCGAGGTAGACAGCCTGCGCGAACAATTCACCGAAGTAGCCGAGGGTCTCGGCATGGAATGGCAAATACATGATGCACGCCGCAAATCTCGTCTGCTGATCATGGTCAGCAAGCAGGGACACTGTTTGAACGACCTGTTGTTCCGAGTGCAGAGTGGACAGTTGCACGCCGAGATCGCCGCTATTGTTTCGAATCACAATGACTATGCAGGTCTGGCGGCGTCCTACGGTATTCCCTTTCATCACCTGCCCGTCACCCCCGACACCAAAGCCCAACAAGAAAAACAAATCTTGAGCCTGGTCGAATCGGAGCAGATCGATCTGGTGGTGCTGGCGCGCTACATGCAAATTTTGTCGCAAGACATGTGTGAGGCGCTCAATGGCCGCGCCATCAATATCCACCACAGCTTCTTGCCCAGTTTCAAGGGCGCACGCCCCTATCATCAGGCGCATGCGCGCGGCGTCAAGATCATTGGCGCCACGGCCCACTACGTGACGTCGGCCCTCGACGAAGGTCCGATCATCGAACAAGACATCGAGCGCGTGGATCACACCATGACCGCCCAGGACCTGACGCAAGTCGGCAGCGATGTCGAGTCCCTGGTGCTGGCGCGCGCCGTACGCAGCCACGTCGAACATCGTATTGTGCTCAACCGCAACAAGACAGTGGTATTTCGCTAGCAGGCTGTTGCGATCATGACGCGGCCGGGGCGGCGAAACACCGCTGTCCTGACACCCCGACGGTGTGCTTAACCTCGCTGCAACAGCGCCTTGACCTGATCGGGTCGCGGCAACGGATCCACTGCCCCGTATCCCATCGTCGACAAACCCGCCGCGGCATTGGCATAGTGGCAGGCAGGCAACCAGTCATCGCCTGCACAAATGCGGGCCAACAGGTTCCCGGCAAAACAATCGCCGGCCCCGGTGGCATCCACCGACTGCACGCTGTGCGGCATGATCGACGTGCGCGTGCGCCCGTCATCCAGAATCACACCCTTGCTACCCATTTTCAGTGCCACCACGGCCTGGCCGTTCAGCGCTCGGATCCAATCCAGCATCGCGTCAGCTTGATCCAAGCCCGTCAACAGCGCCATATCGTCCCACCCCGGTAAAAACACATCGCACTGCGTGATGGCTTCGCGCAAAATGGCACGTGCGCGGGACATCGGCCATAGGCGCGTGCGCAGGTTGGCATCCAGACACGACTGCCTCCCAGCGTCTCGCGCGCGCTGCATGGCCGCAAAGACGGTATCGCAAGCACTAACACTAATGGCAAGGCTGATGCCCGATACATGCAGATAGCGTGATCGCTCGACCAAGCCGTGTTGCAGGTCGGACGGTTGCATGCGCGCAGCTGCTGACTGATGCCTCGCGTAGCTGAAGCGATGACCGTCCTGGGTATGCTGCACGAAATACAGGCCGTTGTTCGCCTGTTCATCGCACAACATTCCCGACACATCCACGCCTTCGTCTCGCCAGGTTTGCAGCAACAACTCGCCGAAATCGTCATTGCCCCCGTAACGTCCCAAATAGGCCGTGCGCGCCCCCGCTCGCGCCGCCGCGATAATCACATTAGAAGTATCGCCACCCAAGCCCTGACGATATGTCGGCTCGCCCGGCACGGTCTGGTTGAACTCAATCAGTGCCTCGCCCAACCCGACCACATCGAAATCATGCGTGCTTGCCATGGGCCGCCTCCCGAATGCTGCGTACGCTTGCCAACAAGCCGTCGGTATCACGCGCTGCGAGGGCTTTTTTGTCATAGAGCGACGAACCGATGCCGACAAAACTGGCCCCCGCCTGGAAGTAATCGTGCATATTTTTCGCCGACAGGCCCCCTGTGGGGCAGAACACGGTGGACGAAAAAACGGCACGTAACGCCGCCAGATGCGCCGGGCCACCCGTATCAGCGGGAAAAATCTTGACCACGTCGGCCTCTGCACGGATGGCGGCCATCACCTCGCTGGGGGTGAATGCGCCCACCAAACATAGCTTGCCGGCCTCGTGTGCGGGCGCCACCATATCGGTCGCTAATCCGGGCGATACCAGAAAATCGGCGCCGGCATTCAGTACGGCGCGCGCCTGGTCCGCATTCATCAAGGTTCCCACGCCCAGCAAAATCGATGTCCCGTGTTGTTTGCGCAAGGTCTGCAACACATCGAGTACATCGGGGATGGTCCAGGTCAATTCGATGGCCTCAAAGCCCGCGCGTACGGCAATGTCGGCCGCATAGAGGGCCGTCTCGGCATCGGTATAACGCAGGACGGGTACGACGCGCGTTTGGATCAACTGGGTCGTCAGGGGGTTGGTCATTTTGTGCATTCCGTAAAAAGGCGGGTATCGCTCTTTGGCTGGTTGTCTCTATTAACGCGTCCCTGCCGGGCGCCTGGCCTTGGCTTTTTTGTCTTTGTGGACACGCATGGGGTTTATACGCTGGCGGTCATGCCGCCGTCCACGAATAGGGTGTGGCCGTTCACGAAGGATGAGGCGTCACTGGCGAGGAAGACGGCGGCACCGATTAGTTCGGTGGGGTCTCCCCAGCGTCCTGCGGGCGTGCGTTGGCTCAGCCATTGTGTGAACTCAGGATTGTCCACTAGAGGTTGGGTCAGTTCGGTACGGAAATATCCTGGCGCAATGGCGTTGACTTGCAGGCCGTGTCGTGCCCAATCGGTCGCCATGCCTCGGGTGAGATTGCGTACCGCGCCCTTGGTCGCCGCATAGGGGGCAATGCCGGGGCGCGCCAGCTCGCTTTGTACGGAGGCGATGTTGATGATCTTGCCTCTGCCACGCGTGATCATGTGCGTGGCGACCGGCTTGCTGACGTAAAAGAGACTGCTGACGTTGGTACGCATCAGGGCGTCCCACTGGTCTAGTGGAAACTGGTCCAGCGGCGCACGATGTTGCATGCCCGCATTGTTGACCAAGATGTCGATCGGGCCGAATTCCGACTCGGCGTGATCGACACCAATCTGCGCCGCGACGGGATCGGTCACATCAAAGGGCAGCGCGTACGCTGACAGCCCATCGGTGCGCAGGCGCTGCACGGCCTCGTCCAGCCGGACGACATTGCGCGCGTTCATGACCACGGTGGCGCCGTGCTGGGCAAGCCCTCGGGCCAATGTATAGCCCAAGCCTTGGCTGGCACCAGTGATCAGCACGCGGCGGCGCGACAGGTCGAACAAGCGAGACGTCACCGGTCCCATCGAGGACATGGTCCCCTCTGCCGTCGCGGGTGCTGTCGATTTGATCGATGGCCCAGATGCCATGCAAGCCCCCCATTAGTCGTCGGCGCGCACCGATTGTCGCTGTGTGCCCAAGCCGTCGATACCCAGTTCGACCACATCACCGGCTTTCAGATACTGGGGCGGTTTCATGCCCATGCCGACGCCCGGTGGCGTGCCGGTGGAAATGACATCCCCCGGCTGCAACGACATAAACTGGCTCAAGTAGGACACCAAGTGCGCCACGTCGAAGATCATGGTGCGGGTAGATCCGTTTTGACGGGTGTCGCCATTGACTTTTAACCACATCGCCAATTGACCTGGGTCGGCGACTTCATCTCTTGTCACCAGCCACGGACCGATCGGGCCGAACGTATCGCAAGACTTGCCCTTGGTCCATTGGCCCTGACGCTCGATCTGAAATGCGCGCTCACTGACGTCATGCACCACGCAGTAGCCCGCCACGTAATCCAGTGCTTCTTCGCGCGACACGTATTTGGCGGTCTTGCCAATCACCACACCCAACTCGACTTCCCAGTCCGTTTTCTCGGATCCGCGCGGAATACGCAAGACGTCGTCCGGGCCGCAGATGGCAGAGGTGGCTTTCATGAAAATGATGGGTTCGCTGGGCGGCTGTGCACCCGTCTCCGCCGCATGATCTGAATAATTCAGGCCAATGCAGATGAACTTGCCGACCTGGCCGACACACGGTCCCAAGCGCACACCGGCGGGCGCCTGCGGCAAGCTGTTCACATCCAGACCACGCAGGGTTTGCAACGACGTATCGTCCAATACTGCACCCGCGATATCGGTGACATGTCCCGATAGGTCACGCACGACGCCTTGCGCATCGACTACACCCGGCTTTTCTTGGCCTGCCTGGCCGAATCTCACCAATTTCATAAAAACGCTCCTGTTTAGTCTGAATCGTAAACGCTCAACCGACCCAACCGCCATCGATGATATGCGCCTGTCCCGTGGTGTACTGTGCGCCCGCCACATAGACCACCAAGTCGGCAATTTCATCCGCCGTACCCAGGCGACCCATGGGCTGGCGGGCAATGAACGCGGCACGTGCCGCGTCATAGTCGCCTTGCGCACGCATGCGCTCCTGTAGCGAGGGACTGTCGACGGTACCGGGGCAGATCGCATTGCAACGTATGCCGCGAGCCACATAGTCGGCCGCGATCGATTTGGTCAGCCCCACCACGGCCGCCTTGGTGATGCCATAGGCGCACCGATTCGGCACCCCCTTGACCGAGCCCGCGACCGACGCCATGTTGACGATACTCCCGGCACCCCGCTCCAGCATCCCCGGCAATACGGCCTGCACCGTTCGTACCATAGCGCGCACATTCAAATCAAACGCCACGTCGAGATCGCTGTCCGCCATCTCCAGCACGGCCCCCGACTGCACAATGCCGGCGCAATTAAACAACACGTCGATGCGGCCAATACGCTCGACCAAGCCCCGGATCGCCGCGTTATCCCGCACGTCCAGCACATGCGTAAACATGCCGGGCTGTGCGGATAAATCCTGCAACGCTTGTGTGTCGATATCCGTCGCATGGACCGTGGCGCCCGCCCGGGCGAACGCCAGCGCCGATGCACGTCCTATCCCTTGTCCCGCGGCTGTTGCCAATACCACTTGGCCCTGCAAATGTCCTGTCATGGTAAGCCCTCTCGCATGAAATCCATGGCCCGGCCCGGTCTTACCGGTCGTCCGGGCCTGCCTCGGAATCAGGAACCGCTTTTCGCACGCAGATCGGCGAGCTCTTTTTGCACACGATCCACCACATCGGCGCCAATGGTGGCCTTGTGCTGTTCGTACACGACCTGTACCTTCTCGCGCATCCGTTTTTGCTCCTCGGGGCTCACCTGGTTGACCTTCAGGCCGGCTTCCTTGATTTTGTCCAGGGACTTGTCGTTCATGGCTCGAATCACTTTGCGCTCTTCTTGGCCACCCAATACGGCACACTCGCGCAGCGCGGCCTTTTCATCATCGGAGTAGCCCGCCCAGAGGGGTTTGGAGAACAACACCAGGAAAGGCGTGTAGGCGTGATTCGTCACCGAGATGAATTTCTGGACTTCGTAGAACTTCGACGTGTCGATGGTCACGAATGGATTTTCCTGGCCATCAATGGCGCCGGTTTCCAACGCGGAGAAAACTTCACCGAACGCCATGGGCGTCGCATTCGCTCCCATCGTGCGGAATGTATCCAGGAAGATATTGTTCTGCATGACGCGCAGTTTCAGGTCGCCGAAGTCTTCCCATTTATTCACGGCGTGCTTAGAATTGCTCAGGTTGCGAAAACCATTTTCCCAGTACGCCAGATTAACCACCCCTGCGGCGTCCAGCTTTTCGTTGATGAATTTGCCAAACTCGCCGTCCATGACGGCGTCGGCCTCTTTTTCATTGCTGAACAAAAACGGCAAATCGAAGACACCTAACGCGGGCACCAGTCCAACTAGCGGGGATGACGAGGTGATAACCGCCTCTTGTGTCCCCGAACGCAGTGCTTGCGTCGCTTGCAAATCATCGCCCAGTGAGCTGCTCCAGTACGCCGTGATCTTCATCTTGCCACCGGATTTATCCTGTAGGCACTGATTAAAGACCTTGACGCCATTGCCCACGGGATGGTCCTGAGCAAGCCCGTTGGACAAACGAATATTGCGCGACTTGAAATCACCCGCGGCGGATGCGGGGAGCGTGGCCCCCACACCGAGCGTGGCCATCACGACGGCCAATGCTAGTTTCTTCATTTGTATCTCCTCATCTGATTGGTGAAAGCTGACGTTTGACGTCGAGCCGTAAGCTGCGAGCTTGAAGAAAAGGCGAGTCTTATTGCTCGCTACGCACCACAATCTGCGATCGGTCGCCAGGCGGTAATACCGCATGGCGCCGAACTCAATACAGCCACTGCATGGGAACGGTGATCAGTTCCGGAAATATCACAAACAAAACCAGCAACACCGTGTAGGCCAGCAAGAACGGCATCACGCCCCACACGACACGGCCCAACGGCACCCGCGCCACACTGCTGACCACATTGAGGACCACGCCCACCGGCGGCGTCAGGAGCCCGATGCAGTTATTCATCACGAACATGACGCCGAAGTACACGGGATCGATCCCCGCCAATTTCACGATGGGTAACAACACAGGCGTCAAGATCAAAATGGTCGGAGTCAGATCCAGCGCCGTACCCACGACCATCACGAGCACCATGATGACGAACATCAGCATCTTGGGATGATCGATCAACGGTTCGATCAGCCCCTTGAGCTCACCCGGGATGTCCGCGGCGGTGATCAGCCAGGCCGACACCATGGCGGCCGCCACCAAGAACATCACGACGGCGGTGGTTTTCCCTGATTTCAGGAATACCTCATACAGATCGCGGATCTTGAGTTCGCGATAAACGAACATCCCCACAAACCACGCATACACGGCCGCCACGACGGCAGCTTCCGTGGGCGTCACGACGCCCATCCGTATGCCACCCAGAATAATCACCGGCATACCCAGCGCCCATGCACCGCGTCCCGTGGCTTGCAGACGCTGTTTCATCGTTTGTTTAGGCAGCGGCTTGATATCCGACTTGCGTACCAGCCATAGCCACATCGCAACCAGCGTGAACCCCATCATCAACCCAGGGGCAATACCGGCCATGAAGAGCTTGGAAATCGACACATTGGCTGCGACACCAAACACGATAAATGCCATGGAAGGCGGGATCACCGGCGCGATGATGCCACCCGAGGCGATCAAGCCGGCCGAACGCGGCACGTTGTAGCCGGCCTCACGCATCATGGGGATCAGAATGGCTGCCAGCGCAGCGGTATCTGCCGAGGCCGATCCTGACAAACTCGCCATGATGATGGCGGCCAGGATCGCGACAATCCCCAGGCCGCCCTTGATATGGCCGACGCACGCCAACGCGAAATCAATAATGCGGCGAGACAATCCCCCGGCATTCATCAACTCGCCGGCTAGCAAAAAGAATGGAATCGCCAATAAGGTAAACGTATCGGCGCCCGTGACCATGTTCTGCGCCACAATCTGCGCGTTGAACATATCCATGTGCCACATCAACATCACGCCGCAAAAAATCAACGCGAATGCGACAGGCACACCAATCGCCATGGCCCCGAGTAAAGAACCCACAAAAATCAGCAACGTCATCAGACAACCTCCGCAATCTGGCCGTCTTCACCCACAAAACGGGCGATCTCCTCGTCACTGATTTTCCCGGTGAGCACCTGTATCAATCGAAGGGCCGAGATCACAAAGCACGCCGCCCCCGTGAACAAGCCGATGCCGTAGACCCACGCCAAAGACAACCCCGTGACCGGTGCAAACATCGTCGCGTTGATATCGAACTGCATCTGCGCGCCCCAGAAAAAAATCGCAGAGCAGCCCATGACGACAATGTTGCTTAACGCCATGCAGATCAAACGTCCGCGACGGCTAAGCCGTTGCACCAGGCTTTCGATGCCCATGTGCGACTGCTCGTGGAAAGTCAGCACGGCTCCTACGAAGGTCAGCCATACAAAGCAATAGCGCGATAGTTCCTCAGACACCAAAATGCCGGAGTTGAATCCATAACGCAGCATGACATTTCCGAACACCATGAACACCATGGCCGCCAAAAGCAGCACCATGACGAGGCCCAGAAATTTATAAAATAAATTGGTGACTCCTTGCATACCTGTCTCCTTGATGCTCGCGCTAGGCCAGTCGGCGTGCGCGATGCGTTGAGGTCGTCGTACAGAGCAGAGCGGTGACTGACATGCGTCAGTCAGCCAGATAACGCTACATCATGGGTGTCAACACCCCCCGTTTCACCAGATTGCGCATCAACGCACCCACACCAAATGTCCATTCTGGGCAGGCATCGGACGTGTCGACCTCATTGACCAAACGGCCCAGTTGCGGCGCCGAGATACTGACCCGATCCCCCACCTCATGGGTAAAGCCCTGTCCTGCGCCCCGACGATCCTGCGTGGGGGAAAACATCGTGCCCAGGAACAGAACAGCGCCATCGGGATACTGATGGCAGCGATTCAGTAGCTGGTCGGCCAGATTGCGCGGCGTGCGGCTGATGGCGGACATGGCGCTGACGCCTTGCATATGAAAACCGTCCGGCCCTTGCACATCCAGGGAGACCTCCAACTGACCGATCGACGTCAACGTGAAATCATCGTCCAACAGGCGAATAAACGGACCCAGCGCGCAAGACGCGTTGTTATCCTTGGCCTTGCTTAACAACAGCGCGGACCGCCCTTCGAAATCGCGCAAGTTGACGTCATTGCCCAACGTCGCGCCGACGATACGACCATCCGAAGAGAGGGCGAGCACGACTTCCGGCTCGGGGTTATTCCACTGCGACCCGGGATGGATGCCGATGGCTGCGCCGCAACCAACCGCCGACATGGGCTGCGCCTTCGTGAAAATCTCGGCGTCTGGGCCGATGCCGACCTCCAGGTACTGGGACCACAATCCCATATCCTGGAGCAGCGCCTTGGCCTGGAGCGCCTTTTCAGAGCCTGCCACCAAGCCACGCAAGTTATCGCCCAACACCGGCGCCAGCTTGGCGCGTATCGACTGCGCACGCGAAGGATCGCCCTTGGCTTGCTCTTCGATCACCCGCTCTAGCATGCTGTCGGCAAACGTCACCCCGGCGGCCTTGATAGCCTGGATATCAATCGGGGCCAGCAAATCGCCAGCGGACCCGTCCAGGAAATCCTGCAGTGACCCTAATACCGGCAACTCGTCGTTTTGATCGAACTGCGCCAACAGGTCCGTACGCTCGAGCAACATTGACATGGTGCACGCCACCGCGCTCGCGTCATACACCTGGCCTTGACGTATAAATACGGGACATGGGCCGCCCGCCTGGTTCGACCACACGCGACCGACCAGGCGTGCCTGATCCGCATCATGCGGCACGATATCGGCCACGCTCAATCCGGCAATCATTTTTGACCTATGCATCACAATCTCTCTTTGCGTCATCCGTCGGACTATCCACTTGCAGCCCCAGACGTGAGGCTGCACCTAAAATATGGGCGCGCATGGCCGTGCGGGCCTGCATCATGTCGCCCAAGGCAACGGCATCACGTATCGCCGTATGTTCATCGACCGTGAGTTGCACGATCGTTTCGAGTTCGGCGCGCGCACGGGCGACGGCAATCGTGTTCGCGATTTTCTCGCCAACGAAGCCCACGAACATCGAGTAGTACTCGTTCTGCGTGCCTTGCGCCAAGGCACAATGAAACGCCAGGTCGGCTTGCATCCCTTCGGTCGTCCAGCGCGTATCCATATCACGCATAATGCCGAGCGCATCGTCCAGCCGCTGCAAATCCTCGGCCGTATGATGCAACGCCGCCAGCCCTGCCGCCTCGACCTCCAGCGGCATGCGCAACTGAAATAAACTGCGAAAACTTTCCGGATTCGACAAATCCATGCTGTCGATACGGATCACGGGCCGACGCTGTGTCTCCAGCACGAAGGCGCCCACGCCCTGGCGCGTATCCAGCAGGCCCTCATTGCGCAGTTGTGCAATGGCCTCGCGCACCACCGAACGGCTGACCCCAAAGGTCTTGGCCAGCTCGTGCTCGGTGGGCAGCTTTTCACCGCCTTTCAGACGGCCCGCCGCGATTTCCTGTCCTATCGTCGCAGCGATCTTGGCAGGCAAATGCTCCAAGCGCTGGATCTGTCCAAAATTAACCATCTATTCCTGCTACGTTGTGACAATAAACACCGAGACGACGACCCTCATGTGTCCAGCCGGATCTGACAATTGGGGTTCAACATCAAGTGGGGATCAATCGCCCGCTTGATCGCCACCAGCAAATGACGGCGCGGCTCGCTGAGTCGCGCCTCGAATTCGCCGCGTTTGAGGCGGCCAATGCCATGTTCGGCGCTGATACTGCCGTGAAACTCGTCGATCACAGCGTTAATGCAGTCCTTGGCATCATGGATAATTTGCTCGCGGTCGACGGCATTCGCCGTCACAGGCGGCAGCACATTGATGTGCACGTTGCCGTCGCCGACGTGCCCATACGACAACGTCAGGCACTGGGGAAATGCCTGCCGCAAGCGCTCCTCGGCCTGTTCGACAAATTCGGCCAGACGCGATAGCGACACCGATACGTCCGTACGCAGGTGGGCTCCCCGCTTGGCTTGGCCTTCGTTCATGGCCTCGCGAATCTTCCACAGATTCGCGGCCTGCGCGCGCGACGCGGCCACCACACCGTCATGCATCAGCCCGTCATTCATCACATTTTCGAGAAACTGTTCGAGCAACGCGCGAATATCCACCAGCCCCGAACCCGAGATCTCCATCAGCACGTAGCCGGGATGATCCGCGGCGATGGGCACCGTCAAACTGGGGAGCGCCTCGCGAGCCAGCATTAACGCGGCGGGCGGCATGAACTCGAACGCCGTCATCAGATCGCAGCAGTCGCGTCGCGCACGGCGATAGAGCGCAATAGCGGACTGCAACGAATCCACCCCAAGCAACGCCGTTTCGATCTGCTCGGGACGCGGGTACAGTTTGAGCGACACGGCCGTCACGATGCCCAAGATTCCCTCGGCGCCGATAAACAACTGCTTGACGTCCATGCCACGGTTGTCCTTGCGCAGCGACCCCAGCGCATCCAGGATCGTGCCATCGGGTAACACCACCTCCAGTCCCAGCACCTGATCGCGCGCCATGCCATAGCGCAGCACATTGATGCCACCCGCGTTGGTGCTGATATTGCCGCCAATCTGGCAACTACCCTCGGCGCCCAATGACAACCCCAAAAACAGTCCGGCGTCGTCGGCGGCCTCCTGGATTTGCTGCAGGATGCACCCCGCCTCGACCACGGCGGAAAAATCATCGGGATCCATCTGGCGCACGCGATTCATGCGCTCCAGGCTCAATACCACCTGACGCTGGGGGTCATCCGGCGTGGCGCCCAGCACCAGTCCCGTATTGCCGCCCTGCGGAACCACCGCCAATCCCAAATCGGCGCAAGCCCTGACTGCCTGGGCCACGGCCTGCGTGGAATCCGGACGCAGCACTGCAACGGCGCCCGTCGTGACATCGCCGTGCCAATCGCGGCAGTAACGCTGTTGATCCGCAACATCGGTAATCACCGAGGTCGCGCCCAACCGTCGCACCAATGCCGCCTGCAACTCGGAAATGTCGGGAGCAACGGGCGATGTCATGCGGAATCCTGAAAATTTTGCGTAGGCATGTTTTTACCAGTAGTCAGCTTGTCAGACAACCCTATAATAGGTCGTCAGGTTACTTGGAAGTCGTTAATCTGCCTACTAGAGATCAACCCTAAGCCCTTCACTAACAACACAACAACAAGACCCACAAAGATCGGGTGTGTGGACACCCGGAGGAGACACACATGCATATCGCCATCATTGGCGCAGCAGGAATGGTCGGTCGGAAACTGACGGCGTCGTTGGTACGCGACCCGATGCTCAAACCCCACCACGTCGACCGAATGACGCTCTGGGACGTGCTGCCACCGGAAGCACCGTCGGACTTTCACGGGCGAGTCGATTGCCACGCCGCTGACCTGTCCGAGCCTGGACAGGCGGAGAAGGTGATAGCATCGCGCCCGGATCTGATCGTGCACTTGGCTGCGATCGTGTCGGGCGAGGCCGAGCTGGATTTCGACAAGGGGTATCGGATTAATTTAGACGGGTCGCGGGCGCTGTTCGACGCGATCCGCGTGCAATCGCTGGCCGACGGCTATCACCCCCGTCTTATCTTCGCCTCATCGATTGCCGTGTATGGCGCGCCGCTGCCCTACCCTATCCCCGATGATTATCACCACACGCCGTTGACGAGCTATGGCACGCAAAAAGCCATCAGTGAGCTGCTGCTGGCCGATTACACACGTCGCGGTTTTTTCGAGGGCATAGGCATACGCCTGCCCACCCTGTGCATCCGGCCCGGCAAACCCAACAAGGCCGCATCGGGCTTTTTTTCCAGCATTCTGCGCGAGCCGCTAGTTGGCCAGGAGGCCGTGCTGCCGGTCCCGGAAGACGTGCGTCACTGGCACGCCTCGCCGCGCTCGGCGGTGGGATTCTTGCGTCATGCCGCCACGCTTGATCTGCAGCCGCTCGGACCGCGGCGCAATCTCAATATGCCTGGCGTCAGCGCCACCGTGGGCGAGCAGATAGAGGCGTTGCGCCGTATCGCCGGCGACAAGGCCGTGCGCCTGATTCGACGCGAACCGGATGACATGATCACGCAAATGGTTCAGGGATGGGCGCCGGGGTTCACCGCCCAGCGGGCTCGGCAGCTGGGTTTCACGGCAGAGTCTTCATTCGACGAAATTATTCGCGCACATATCGACGACGAACTGAATGGCCAGTTGCTTTAGGAGCACGCAATGAACAACGGTAAAAAGCCTGTCAAACGACTGCGTTCGCTGGACTGGTTCGACAATCCCGATCATATCGACATGACGGCGTTGTACCTGGAACGCTTCATGAACTATGGCATCACGCCCGAGGAACTGCGCTCAGGCAAGCCGATTATCGGCATTGCCCAAAGCGGCAGCGACCTCGTACCCTGCAACCGGGTGCATCTCGAGTTGGTCAAGCGCGTGCGCGATGGCATTCGCGATGCGGGCGGCATTCCGATTGAGTTTCCCACGCATCCATTGTTTGAAAACTGCAAGCGCCCCACCGCCGCGCTGGATCGCAACCTGGCCTACTTGGGACTGGTGGAAATCCTGTACGGCTACCCCATCGACGGCGTCGTGCTGACCACCGGTTGCGACAAGACCACACCCTCTGCGCTGATGGCCGCCTCGACGGTCGACATCCCCGCCATCGTCCTGTCCGGCGGCCCCATGCTGGATGGCTGGCATGACAATGAACTGGTGGGGTCCGGCACGGTCATCTGGCGCTCGCGCCGCAAGCTCGCGGCGGGGGAAATCAACGAGGCGCAATTCATGCAGGCGGCACTGGACTCTGCCCCGTCGGTGGGACACTGCAACACCATGGGCACCGCATCCACGATGAACGCAATGGCCGAAGCCCTAGGTATGTCGCTCACGGGCTGTGCGGCGATTCCGGCCGCGTATCGCGAACGCGGCCAGATGGCCTATCGCACCGGTCGACGCGCCGTCGAACTGGTGATCGATGACATCAAACCGTCGGACATCATGACGCGTGCGGCGTTCCTCAACGCGATACGCGTGAATACGGCCCTGGGCGGATCGACAAATGCGCAACCTCACTTGATGGCAATGGCGCGTCATGCCGGCGTGGAACTCCCGCTGGATGATTGGCAACGCGAGGGCTATGACCTGCCGCTATTGGCCAACGTGCAGCCGGCGGGTAAGTATCTGGGCGAGCGCTTTCATCGCGCGGGCGGTGTGCCGGCCATCATGTGGGAACTGCTGCAACAAGGCAAACTGGATGGAGACTGCCCCACCGTTACCGGCCAGACCGTGCGCGAAAACCTGCAAGACCGCGAAAGCACTGACCGCGACGTGATCTTCCCGTACGCCGCCCCCGTGAAAGAACGCGCCGGTTTTCTGGTACTCAAGGGCAATTTGTTTGACTTCGCCATCATGAAGACCAGCGTCATTTCTCCGGAATTCCGTCAACGGTATTTGAGCGAGCCGGGCCGCGAAGGGGTCTTTGAGTGCCGGGCGATCGTGTTTGACGGATCCGAGGACTATCACCGCCGCATTAATGATCCTGACTTGAATATCGACGAACACTGCATGCTGGTCATTCGCGGCGCCGGTCCGATTGGCTGGCCGGGTTCGGCAGAGGTGGTGAACATGCAACCGCCCGATGCCCTATTGCGGCGTGGGATATCCAGCCTGCCAACGCTGGGCGATGGCAGGCAATCGGGCACGGCCGATAGCCCTTCCATTCTGAATGCCTCTCCCGAAAGCGCGGCAGGCGGGGGATTGTCGTGGCTGCGTACGGGTGACATCGTGCGCATCGATCTGAATCAAGGGCAGTGCGATGCGCTCGTCGACGACGCGGAAATCTCGCGTCGCCAGCAACACGACGGCATTCCCGCCGTGCCGCCCGATGCCACGCCCTGGCAAATGATTTATCGGCAGCGCGTGGGGTCGCTGGCAGAGGGTGCCGTGCTGGAAGACACGTTGCCATTCCGCCAGATTGCTAAACGGATGCCGCGGCATAATCACTGAGCTCGGGCTGGCGTCAGGAGGCAGGGGTCGTGGATTTCTGAGGGGCGAAAAGGTTGCGCCGCGTGAACAACAGCGTGCCAAAGAGCAGTGCAGGAATCGCGATCAGAATAAAGGCGATGCGATAGCTGTCAAACAGCGACGCGACCACCCCGAACAGGGCCGGCCCCAAGACCACGCCAAAGAACGTGCACGTCAGGGCGCCACCCGTGGCCAGGCTGGTTTTGCCAGCCGGCGCCTGACGCGCCACCTCTGCCAGATAGACGCCATTCCAGCCGACCGCCGCCGCGCCCAATATCATCAAGGCCAGCGCCACCAGCGGTACGGGCGCGTTGGCCGGCAACAAGGCCAGCCCAATCGTGCCCACGCCCATCAACAGCGCCAGGCTAAACAACATGCCCACGGCCCCGAGATAACGGTCCGCGCACCACCCCCATAAAATGCGTCCGACAACGCCGGCGACCTGACCCAGCGATAACATTGCCCCTGCCGCAATCAGGGTATAGGCCAGGCCGTCGTGCAAATACGTGACGACATAGGCGCTGAACGACCACTGTACCGCCGAAAAACAAAACGACGCCGCCGCCAGGAGCGTCAACGATCGCCGCGAAAAAATCAGCATCAACGGCGCGCGCAAGTCGCCTAGTCCCGCCCGGCGATCCGGCTTGCGATCCGCATCCAGTTCGTCGCGTACGACCTGGGCCAGCAGCGCGCACAGCAGACACGCCAGCGCCGTTACCAGCAAGACCCCATGCCAGCCGATCGTCATTTCCAGTTTGGGCGCCAATAACCCGGCCAGCACGCCGCCTAGCGGCACGCCGGTCTGCTTAATGGAAAACACCAACGATAGTCGACGGGCCGATGTCGTTTGAATCAGTAAGTGCGAGCTGGCGGGCGTGATCGGCCCATAACCCAGACCCAGCAACAGGGCGCCTCCGGCCAGCGCGACCCAGTGACCTAGCATACTGAGCAGCAACCCCACCGCGCACAAGACCAATCCCCACTGACTCGCCCGAATCGCTCCCTGCCGTTGGACCCAACCGCCCGCCATCAGGCTGCCCAGCATCGCCCCGACATAGATCAGGGAAACATAGACGCCGATCAACTCGGCCGGCACGCCGGTGCTGGCGCCGATCACCGGCGCCAGCACCGGCACGACCAATGCGGCGGCCGCCACCAGCGCCTGCACCGTCAGCGTAATCGCCAACGTTCCCGCTCCGGAAATTTTCACGCGGGCACCTGCCAGTCTCGCCGGAACGACTCGCGATAGCTAAAACGATCCGCGGGATGCACACTGACAGCGAACTCGATCAGTGAATCACGTGCATCCAGGTAACGACGTTCCAGTCGCAACCCTGCGGAACCCGGCTTGGATCCCAGGCGCGACGCCGTCGCCTTGTCGAGCACGACCCCACGGATTTCCTGATGCACCGTCCGGATCTGCAGGTCGAACTGCTCTTCCAACACCGCATACACTGCCTTGGTCATTCGGCCGCTGATGCCTGTCACGGCCCGAAATGGCGGGGCAATGTAGGTATCTGTCAGGCAAATCGGCGCATCATGCGCCTCGGTATAGCGTAGCCCCCAAACATGCAGCCACACCTCTCCGGGCGACGCATCCAGCGTATCCGCCAGTTCGCTGTCGACATTGATCAACGCCTGGCCCTCGATTTCCAACGAGGTTTCGTAGGCGTACTGCCGCAGGTCGGTGATTCCCGACATGGTCTGCGTGTACTGCGTGACCGGTGCGTCGGTCAAGACGCGACTGCCGACACCAGCCTGACGCGTCACCATGCCCCTCAGTACCAGTTGCTTGATCGCCTCGCGCACCGTAAAGCGCGATACGCCAAACTGGTCACAGAGCTCAAACTCGGTGGGCAATAAACCGCCCACCGGATAGCGACCGGAACGGATCTCATTGATCAGCGTCGTGGCCAGCTGCAGATATCGCGGACGGCCACCCGGTGCTTCGATTTTTACAGTCATAACACAGCATTCTTCCTCAGCCTGGCAATCTGGTCGGGCCCGTATCCCGCCTGCGCCAGTAGATCTTCTGTATCCACGCCCATGGCAGGCGCCGCTCGCGCCAACGGGACCTCGCCGGGACAACGGATAGGCGAGGCGACGCTCCTGATCGGACGCCCGTCGGCATCGTAGGCATCCAGCAGACATTCCCGCGCCTGGACGAAGGGGGTATCAAGCGCTTGCGCTACATCATAAACCGGCGCCGCGGGCACGCGGCCGGCAAAGCGTGTCATCCAGTGTTCGGTCGACGCTGTCATGAAGACGGCCTCGAGCTCCTGATTGAAGCTTTCGCGATGTTGCAGACGATCCTTGAAGCTGCGGTAGTTCGGATTTTCGGCCCATTCGGGATGATCCATGGCTTGCGCGAGCAGGGGCCAGAATTTTTCCTTGTTACACATAATGAAAATCCAGCCGTCTGCCGTACGGTACAACTGGCTTGGCACCAGCGAGGGATGACCGGAGCGAGGCGCTCGCCCTGTGGTGTGGCCGCCGTTCAGATACCAGGTGGCCACATAACCCAGCGTGTGCAAGGCGACATCAAACAAACTGACATCCACATCGCGCCCGACGCCACTCTGGCGCGCGCCCAGGACCGCCGAGACCAGGCCCAGCGCGGCGGTCGTGCCCGTCATCAAGTCGACCACAGACAAGCCAAAGCGCGACGGCGGCCCGTCCGGCTCGCCCGTCAGCGAGAGGTAACCCGTCTCGGCCTGCATCAGGTAGTCGTATCCCGGCCAACTGGCGCGCTCCCCCTCTCGGCCATAGGCGGAAAGATGCACGCAGACGATATCCTGACGGACCTCGCGCAGGGCTTCGTACGTTAGTCCCAGCTTTCCCGGCAAATCGCCGCGCAAGTTGTTGAATACGGCATCCGCTTCCCGACACAGATCATGAAGCACCTGCCGACCCTCATCATGCTTTAGATTCAGTGTGACGCTTTTCTTGTTGCGGTTGAAAGCTTGATAGAAATGGCTATCTCCGGGTCCAAAATAATGCGGCCCGACCGCACGCCCCACATCCCCGCCATCGTGCGGATTTTCTATCTTGATGACCTCGGCACCGAGGTCGGCCAGATGCTGCGTGCCAAACGGCCCTGCCCCATATTGCTCTACCGAAACAATGCGCAACCCTGTCAACGGCAAGCTCATATACGGTTCCTCTGCACCAATTGCTTGGAAATGATGATCCGCTGCATTTCATTGGTCCCTTCGCCAATGACCAGCAACGGCGCATCGCGATAAAAGCGTTCGACCAGGTATTCCTTCGAATAGCCATATCCGCCGTGGATACGCACGGCCTCCAGGCTATTCTCGACCGCGGTTTCCGTCGCAAAAAGCTTGGCCATGCCCGCCTCCATATCGCAACGCTCACCCCGGTCGTAGGCCTCGGCCGCGCGCAAGGTCAATAGGCGCGAGGCCTCGGTGCGCGTCGCCATATCACCCAGCTTGGTCTGAATGGCCTGATGCTCACAAATAGGCTTGCCGAACGTCTTGCGCTGCTGAGCGTACTTCACCGCCTCCCGCAGGGCCGCCTGCGCCACGCCGACGCCGCGCGCAGCGACATTGATGCGCCCCAGTTCCAGGCCATTCAACACCATTTGCAGCCCACGCCCCTCGACCCCGCCAATCAGCCTGTCTGCCGGAATGCGATAGTCCTCGAACACCAACTCCGTCGAATCGATCCCCTTGTAACCCAGTTTCTCCAACTGGCGGCTCACCGTAAAGCCGGGACCTTTTTCCGCGATGAACAGACTCATGCCTTTGTGGCGCGGCTCGGCTTGAAGGTCGGTTTTCACCAGCAGTGCAAAACAATTGCCGTGGTAGCCATTCGTGATCCACATCTTGGCCCCATTGACGACATAGGCATCACCATCACGACGCGCGACGGTGCGAATGGCCTGCAAGTCCGTTCCGCAATCGGGTTCGGTCAACCCGATGCCGCCGCGCAGCTCACCCGTGGCAAATCGGGGAAGATAGGCTTGCTTCTGCGCCTCGGTGCCGTTGCGCTGCACCGCTGTCGCCATAATCAAATGGGAATTCAAGATGCCCGAAAGCGACATCCATTCTTCCGATATGCGCTCGATGATCTTGGCATACGTTACCGTCGATAAGCCAAGCCCACCATATTCCGGCGCGATCAGGCAGCCGAACAAGCCCATCGCCTTCATCTTCTCGACGATCTCTTCTGGATACGTATCGTCGTGTTCAAGCTGCCACACGTGCGGCCGTACTTCCTGCTCCAGAAAGCGTCCCACCATATCCAGGATCAGTTGCTCCTGGCCGTCATCACGGTCCGTCATGTCGTCCTCTCCTCAGTATGTTGAATGCGTCAGGCGGCGGCTTAAGCCTGCCCCAATTGATCTGCCAGCGCGCGCGCCGAACCTTGCTCCAGCCGCAATACGCTTTGTTCGATGGATTCGGCACGCGCCGCGGAAACTTGACGCAACGCGTTGTCGCGATACTTGCCACGAATGTCTTCTGTTGTCAGGGGCCGGTCTTCCGCACCACGGTTGACGGCCTCGCGCTCACGCAAAATTCGACCGTCATTGAGTTCCACAATGACCTCGCCCGAGTAATGTTTGGGGAACCCGCTGTGCGGATCACATTGATAGTCAGTTATGGCCGCCAACGCCAGCACGGCAGGATCCCGCAACGCGCTCTCCTCTAAGTCGTCCAACGTCAAACCGCCTTTGCACAACGCGGTACCGACCAGATAGGGAATACTGAATTGCGCCTCGTAACTGTTGGCAGGCTTGCGCTTGGCGGCCTCCGGCTCGCAAACGGTCTTGACGACCTCTTGCGGCACCAGCACCGTAATGCGCCGTACCTGTTCCGGCCGCACCCCTTGCGCGTGCAATCGTGTCGCCGCGTCCACGCTGGCATGCGTAAAGTGGCAGGCGGGTAGCGGTTTGACTGACACACGTGGCACCTCCCACTGCTCGCCCAGATCAGCCGACGCCAGGCTCAAGTCGTAGTCAGCGTCCCCAAGATGACTGGCATACAGGCCAAAGCGCCCCTCATAGGCCAAGCGTGTGCCGGTGTAGCCATGCTTGCCAAAGGTCGCGGCAGTGATCCCGCCGTTGGCCGCCCAGCCGGGGTGCATGCGTTTGTTCCACGCGCCGTCGTTCAAGAACTCCAGACTGCCAGACGCGATAGACAGCGCAATGCCCTGAGCATCCACCATCTGTTTTGCATTCAGGCCCAGCAGCCAGCCGGCCGCCAACGTGCAGCCGAACGTACCGATCAGTCCGGTAGGATGAAAACCCACCTGGTGAAAGCCGCCTTTCGCAACCGCGCCCAACCGTGTCGCGACCTCCATGCCCAGCACATAGGCGGCCACCATGTCCGCACCGGATCGATCATCACGCGCGGCCAGCGCCAGTACAGTAGGCAGTACGGAGGCCGTGGCGTGAATCACGCCGCGTGCGTGCGTGTCGTCGTAATCCAAGCCGTGCACCAGCACCCCATTGAGCAGCGCCGCATTACGCGGGTCCATCCTGACGGACGTGCCGATCACGATGCTATCGCCGCCTCCATCCAACTCACCGACGGCGGCCATCGCTCGTCGCGCAAAGTCGTAGCCATGCGAGGCCAGGGCAATACCAATCGAGTCCAGCATCAGCAAGCGCGCGCGCTCGCGGACCTCGGCGGGAATGCGTTCGGCCTTGAAGCCAGCGGCGTAATCCGCCAGCAATTCGGATAATGCTTGCCCGACCACGGGCGTATCGACATTGTCTTTCATAAGGATTCTCCAGCAGAAACACGTTCGGGCATCAACTCACCAGCGTCAGCGATATCGCGGGAACAAAGGTAATCAACGCCAGCGATATCAAACGAGTCAGATAGAAGGGAACAACACCGCGCGCCACCTGCTCGACGGGAATGCGAGCGATGCCACTCATGACGAACAGATTCAGACCAATAGGCGGCGTCAGCGTGGCAACTTCGACGTTGGCCACCATGATCACGGCAAAGTGCACCGGATCAATACCCAGATGCGTGGCCATGGGGAATAGCAACGGCGCGGTCAACACGATCATGGCCACGCCGTCCAGAAACATGCCCAGCACCAGCAAAACCGCATTGGCCAGCAACAGAAACTGCCAGGCCGACATATCCATGCTTTCCATCGCGCCAATCAATGAAGCGGATACGCCCATGCGCGCCAGAATGAAACCAATCAGGCTGCCGCCCATGACCACCATGAAGATCATGGTCGACTGCAGAATCGACTCTTGCGATGCCAGCCATACGCCACGCCAATTCATGGTGCGATACACCACCACGCACAGCAGCGCCGCGTACCCGGCGGCCACAGCCGACACTTCAGTCGGCGTAAAGATGCCGAGATAGATCGTGCCTAACACGATCACCGGCATCGACAAGGCGCCGGCCGCGCGCGGCAAGCGTTTCGCGAAACCCGCCAGATCAGGCTTTCCCGTCGTATCGCCATAGCCATAACGACGCGTCAGGTAGATCGTCGTCAACAACAGGAGCGCCGCCTCCATCAGGCCAGGCAGAATGCCGGCCACAAAGAGCTTGTCGACGGGAATCCCCACAATGGAGCCGATCAGAATGAAACCCAATGACGGAGGAATCATCAAACCCAGCGTCCCCCCCACTGCCACTAATGCGGCAGAGAAACGCGGCGGATAGTGCTCTCGTTTCAACCCGTCGACCGTCGCCGCGCCAATGGCGGCGGCAGACCCGACGCTCGATCCCGAAACCGCCGCAAAGAAGACGCACGACAGCATCACTGTCAACGCCAGCCCGCCTCGCACGCAGCGCACCAGGCTACCGATCAACTCGATCATCACGGCCACGATATTGCCGCGCATCATGAGATTGCCCATCAACACGAACATGGGAATCGCCATCAACGGGTAACTATTGATCGACTTGAACGCCGTCTGCGCGACGACCGTCAGCGGAACACCGTCTACGGACATCACCATGCCGCTGGATATCAGTCCCATGGCCGTTCCGACGTGCGCCCCCAGCGCCAGCAACACCAACAACCCAATTACGGAAAGTCCTAATGTCATAGCAGTGGCTCCTGACGGCTTAGCGCGGTGGCGACGCCGGCGTCCGGTGTCTCGTCGATAGGCTCAGGCGCAAAGGGATCGCCCCAACGCCAGGCGTACCAGGCAGCGCATGCGTAATACAGAAACAACGCCACGCCACCCACCGGCATCGCCAAAAACAGCAACCACATGGGCAGCTCCAGTGACGACTCGGACACCATGCCCATGGAATAAAACCGCTGTACTTGAGGAATGGACGAATACGCCAGGATGAACGCGAACAGCATGCCGGCCACGCAAGAAAGCAACCACACGGCACGCTGCAGGCCGCGCGGCAAACGCTGCACCAGCAATTCCGTACGGATGTGATAGTGACGAAAGCCGGCAACGCCCAGTGTCAGGAAGAATGCCCACACCATTAAAAAGCGAACCGACTCTTCGGCCCAGAAATAGCTGACATTCAGAACGTAGCGGCTAAACCCCTCCAGAATCATGATGCCGGTCGCGCCCAACGCAAGGACAGTGCCCACCGCCAGGATGATTCTGGATAGCCAGCCTAGCTGGCCGAAAACCGGCGCGGCGCGCGGGGCAGCCGTTGCCTTGTCAGGCAAAGGCTGTCTCGCGTGCAGTGGGCCAGGCTTAAGATCACTTGCCATCATGGATGCACTCCTGGCGAGTTTTTTCTAATTGCGCAATCACATCCGCATGCTTGTTGCGAAAACCCTCACCCGCGGCCAGAAAACGTTCTTTCAGCTTATTGACCTCGTCGGGCGCCATCACGCGGTAATGCCCCCCTTTACCGACCATCTGATCAATCAGCGCCTTATCCTTGGCCACGGTCTCCTTCCATTGCCGCGCGATGATTTCGCTCAGCACCTCTTGAATCGCTTTTTTCTGTGCATCAGGTAATGCGTCCAGCCATTGCTTATCCACGGTCACGGCTGACGTTGCCAATCCCATGCCTGGTGCCAGCGTGGCGTACTTTGCTGTCTTTCCCAGCACATCGACCCACCCCGCCGGCGAAGTCATTGCGCCGTCGATCGCGCCCTGCGATAGCGCCGCCGACATTTCTGAGGCCGACATTGAAATGGGGCTGGCTTGTACCGAACGCATCGCGTCCAACATGATCTGCCCGCCAATCACGCGAATTTTCTGACCCTTTAGATCCGCGACGGTCTGAATGTCATGATCCTTCATCAGGAAAATCAGATCTGCCGTGCGCAAGAACCCTAGAATCTGCATGCCACGGGGCTCCAGATAACCCGAAATCTGACGCGTAAATCCATTCGCGAAACACGCGTTGGTCATTTCTTCTGTCGTTAGTGCAAACGGCAGACTGGCGATCCCCACGCGCTGATCAAACTGCTCTAGCCGCGAAGACACGGGCCACACCATGTGCACGGCACCCGTACCCAGTGCGGCCAGACCATCACGATCGTTATAGAGCTGCGACGCGGGGAAATACTTTCCTTTGATCGCACCGTCAGTCCGCTTGTCGACTTCAGTGATGAACTGCTCGATATACGGACTGGGATTGGTCGCCAGTGGGATCTCACTGGTGATGATCATTTCTGTTCCGTTCGCGGCTGACGCCCACCCGACAACCAGCGTTGTCATCCAGAATGCGGCTTTACTCCAGCATGCCTTCATGTTGCCTCCTTTGTCGTTTGACGACGCCCTGATGGGTCGCGCGGGAATTGATCGTCGTGTGCTGCGTAATCGTTGGGATGCTGTTGATGCCATTGCGTCGCTTGTTGATACAGCCGGCCTAACGCCAACACCCTGTCTTCGCCCAGCGGAGGGCCAACCAGTTGCATCCCTAAAGGCAACCCTCCCGTCCCCCCGCCGATCGGTACGCTCAGCACGGGCAGCCCCAAATAATTGATGCCTCGTGTCCATACCGACAACAAGGAGAACTCGCGTTCCAGCCGAGCTTGGTCCCCGACTCGGGTGTCCTCGACAAGCGGCGCCACACCCGGTGTGCTGGGCAACAACAGCACGTCTGCATCGCCCTGCACCTCACGCAAATAGCGCTGCAAAAAGGGCTCGCGCAAACGCAAGGCATCGTAGTAATCCACGCCTGACACCAAGAAGCCGCGCGAAATGCGCCGACGCACCTGATGTCCATAGGCATCTCCCTGTTGGCGCAACCAGCGCTGATGCATCGCGGACGCTTCGACAACGAGCAAAATGGACGCCAGCACCCCTGCCCGTTGCAACATCGGATAGGGCGACGGCACGGTCACACACTCCACGCCCGATGTGCGCAACACCTGCACGGCTTCGTCCAGCGATCGCCGCATCTCTTGCGACAGCGGATCCTCATCTCGCCATTGAGGTACCGCCACACGCAGACGACGTTGTGCCGCGCCCACCGCGACCCGCGCATCCAGACAGGACCCGTCCGCAGGGTCCGGTCCCGCCATGGCCTGATAGGCCTGACCGCATAATTCGGCCGATCCCGCCAATGGGCCAATGCAATCCAGGCTTGCCGATAACGGCATCGCGCCTGCGACACTGATGCGATGCTGGGTCGGTTTCAGCCCGGTTAATCCACACAGCGCAGCGGGCAACCGAATGGAACCGCCGGTATCGGAGCCGATCGCGAGCGGCACATGCCCGGCCGCCACCGACATGGCCGCGCCGCTGGAACTGCCTCCCGAGACCCGATCCGTATCCCAGGGATTGCGGCCCGGCCCATAAGTAGCATTCCAACCTGTGGGAGACATGGCAAACTCCGCCATATGTTGCGTGCCCAATACGATGGCGCCCGCCGCACGCAAGCGCGTCACGATCGTCGCGTCGATACGGGCGGGCGCACTATCAGAACGCAAGGGCGTTCCCCAGCCCGCAACCCGGCCTTTCAGGTCAAACATATCCTTGATCCCGACAGGCATGCCATGCAAAGGGCCTCGTACTCGACCCTGGCGCCGCTCGTCGTCGCAGTGGCGCGCGGCCTCCAACGCCGCATCGGCATCGATACTCATCCATGCCAATTTTCCTGGCGCCGAACGCGCTATCGCGGCCAGACTGGCACGCACCCAGTCTTCGCTGCTCATGACGGCAGTCTTTTCGGCAACAGGCACATCGAACCATGGCTGCGGCGCCAACGCTTGCAGCACGTGGCCAAATGGCACGGCCATCTGCGTCATCGATAATGTCGCCGTTTCCTGCGCCAGAGTCGCCGTCAAGGCGGCCACAACCTCGGTCAACTCCGCTAAATCTCGATCATTCACGGGCAGATTGCACTCGCGCGCCCCATGCACTGCCGACGCTGTCGGGGTACTCACGTCAGGCCCCGCAGCGTTTGGTGATCTCGTCGACCTGCTTCACTACCTCGGGATATTTGTCGGTGTAGGCCTTTTTGGCAACATCGGCGCGGGCTTTCCACTCTGCCGAGGCGGCCTCGTCGGCAACGCGGTAGGTCGAGCCCTGCTCTTCCATTTTTTTCACCAGCTTGGCGTCAGCCTCGCGGGCCTCTTCCCATTGGCGCTGGACAATACTGTTCAGGCTGTCGGTCACGGCCTTGCGCTGCGAATCCGTCAGCGCATCCATCCAGTTGCGATCGACCACGACCGCATAGGTCGCCAGTGACATGCCAGGAACATGGAAGGCGTATTTGCCAGTCTTGCCGATCATCTCGGCCCAACCCGCCGGTGAGGTCAACACGCCGTCAATCGCGCCCTGCGCCAAGGCCGTGCTCATTTCCGACGCGGCCATCGAGATCGGACTGGCATCAAAGCTGCGCACCATGTCCAGGAAGATCCGCCCCCCCGTCACCCGCAGCTTCGCGCCTTCCATATCTTTCAGTGATTTCACATCGCGATCGCGAAAAATGAAGAACAGGTCAGCGGTACGCAGCAACCCCAGCACCTGCAGCTGGCGGGACTTCAAGCGGTCGGAAATCAGTGCCGTCAGACCGTTCGCAAAGCACGCGTTCTCCATCTTCTGGTCCGACAAGCCAAATGGCAGATTCACATAACCCAAGCCAGGATCCAACGTTTCCAGGCGAACGGAGACAGGCCACACCATATGCACGGCGCCTGTGCCCAACGCCGCCATACCGTCCTGATCGTTGTACAGCTGTGACGCGGGAAAGACTTTGACCTGCACTTCACCATTGGTGCGCTTGGCGACATCCTTGGCGAACTCATTCATGTAGCGCGTTTTCCAGTGCGACGCGGCGACTTCCGACGTCAGCACCATCTCGACGGCTCCGGCACTCAAGGGGACGATCAACGTAAGGAACAACAATGCAGCCCGGCGCAATAGCGAATGAAACATGGCAATATCTCCTGGATGAGTACTGCAATGCAGCACGTGCACGATCCTGGCGCACAGCGCTGCGGCGTTTTCAGCAAAATTTGTCGCGCGATGTTGGAAAAACAGGTGTGCCGACTATTGATCGCCCACACCATGCCCGCGCTTGGGCACCAGGCACGACCGGATGAAGTTCATCACTTCAACGCCATTCTGGTTATAGGCACGCGTCAGTGTCGTTACGATGCCCTGTGTTGGTCGACTGCGCGATTCACGCAACTCCAGTACCTCTGACTCGGCATATAAGGTATCGCCGGCAAAGACCGGGGCAGTCAGATTGATTTCTTTCCAGCCCAGATTCGCGATGGCTTTGCCGCTGACGTCGGCGACGGTCATGCCTAAGACGACTGCCACCGTCAGGCCACTGTTGACCAGCAATTTGCCAAACTCGCTTTTGGCAGCGTGCGCGGCATCGCAATGCATGGGATGAAAATTCATCGTCATCAGCGAGAACTGAATGTTGTCCGCATCGGTCAAGGTGCGGCCCGGTCGGTGTTCGTACACCGCCCCCACTTCGAACTCCTCCAAATAACGACCGAAACTGAAGCGATATCGCTTGGGGCTCACTGCCACGACTTCCATTTTGTCTCCTTTGTCTTATTTATCACTTTGTCTGGACAAATGATCCAACAAAGGAAGAGTCCTTGTCAACGATTTTTCTTCCCGCGGCGCAGCAACGGGGATGTTCAGTCGGATACGGTCAGAGAAATCTCTTCGAGATTGACGCCGTATTGGTATCGCGTAGTTGTCACCACGCGCCTGGCTCAGCGCCGCGTCTGGCGGTTTTCGCCATAGTGTTTTTGCGCCAGCGACACGGCCATGCGCAACAATGGCGAATCGGATTCGCGCGGCCAAATCATCTGACTGACCGAGCGAGCCTGGTGCTCGAAGGCGATGAACTTCGTTCCCGCCAGGCCGCTGCGTGCCAGGCAGGCTGGCACAACCGACACGCCCAACCCCTGCGACACGAGCGCGGCCACGCTGAGCCAATGCCGCACCTCATGGCGAATAACAGGATGAAAGCCCGCGGTCACGCACAGCGACAGCACGGTCTCGTGATAACTGGGCGACGCCTCGCGTGCAAACAAAATAAAGTCATCGTCCTCCAGCTCCAGCAGTTGGACGCGCCGGCGCCGGGCCAACGGGTGGGTATCGGGTACACACAGCACGAAAGGCTCTGCCATCAAATCCTGGGTCTGCACTTCGGCAGGCGCCGGGTTGGCATGAATGAATCCAAGGTCCTGTTCGCCGCGACGCACGGCTTCGACCTGGTCATGCGAATTCAACTCGGTCAGTACGTGTTCGACATCGGGCAGCGCCGCACGCATCGCCGCCAGCAGATCAGGCAGCCCGCGATACAACATGGACCCCACAAACCCGATACGCAACCGACCCCGCAGCCCCGCGTCAACACGCTGGACCAAGGTGCCGATGGCTTCCGATTGGCGCAACAGCGCCTGGGCCTCACGATAGAGCACCCGCCCCGCTTCGGTCAGAGCGACGTGCCGGCTCGTGCGTTCGAGCAAACGAACGCCCAGCGTGGACTCCAACTGGCGAATGGCGTAACTGAGCGGCGGCTGCGACAAATGCAGTCGGGCCGCGGCACGGCTGAAATGTCGCTCTTCGGCGACCGCAATGAAATAGCGCAGCAGGCGGGGTTCCAGATCCATGGCGTGTTCCGATGGTGAGTTTGAATCTATATTTTTTATGTATTGTTCTACATAAAAACGGTATTTGTATAGATAGATAGCTTGCGCGACCATGCACTGTCCCGCCATCCGAGTGTCCGCTATGCCCACCCTATCCGCTGCTTGCACCGCTACCGAAGTTCCTGATTCGCGTGGTCTGAACCTATTCAGCGCCGATCCGTACGCCGCCGCACTGTGCGCGCTGTACCTGCCGCCGGCGCTGTACGCCCATCTGTTGCCTCACCTGGATCGCCTGGGTGCACTGGCCGGCAGTCAGATCGACACACTCGCCGCCGTAGCCGACCAGAATCCGCCGACTCTGTCGGTGCGCAACCGAGCCGGACAGGACGAATCACGGGTACACAAGCACCCCGCCTATATCGAACTGGAACGCCTGGCCTACAGCGAGTTTGGTCTGGCCGCGCTATCGCATCGCGGCGGCGTGCTGGGCTGGCCCGAACCCATGCCCCCGGCGGCCAAGTACGCACTCAGCCATCTGTTTGTGCAAGGCGAGTTCGGTCTGTGCTGCCCGGTCAGCATGACCGATTCGCTGGCCCGTACGCTACGCAAATTCGGCGACCCGGACCTGATCGAACGCGTGCTGCCGCAAGTCACGTCGCAGGATTTCGACGAACTGCGCCAGGGCGCGATGTTCATGACGGAACAGGGCGCGGGCTCGGACGTCAGCGCCACCACGACGCGTGCCGAACCGCACGACGACGGCACCTGGCGCCTGCATGGCGACAAATGGTTCTGCTCGAACCCCGACGCGGGTTTTGCCATGGTGTTGGCACGCAGCGAGGCCACGGACGGCCTGAAAGGCGTATCCCTGTTCCTGCTGCCCCGCGACTTGCCCGATGGCACGCACAATGCCTACCGCATCTTGCGCCTGAAGGACAAGCTCGGCACGCGCTCGATGGCCAGCGGCGAGATCCGTCTAGAAGGCGCGCTGGCGTGGCTGGTTGGCGAGCGCGGCCAGGGCTTCAAGCACATGGCCGACATGATTAACAACTCGCGACTGTCCAACGGCATGCGTGCCGCTGGCCTGATGCGCCGCGCCGTCACAGAGGCGATCTACGTTGCCCAGCAACGCCGCGCGTTTGGCAAACGCCTGATCGATATGCCGCTGATGCGCCGCCAATTGACCAAGATGAATGTCTGGGCGGAGCAAGCGCGCAGCGTCATGTTCCAGACGGCGATCGCGCTGGCCGACTCGGAGCAGAACGCCAACGCCGCGGCGCTGGCCCGCATCCTGACGCCACTGATCAAATTTCGCGCTTGCCGCGACGCGCGCAAAGTCACCGGCGACGGCATGGAAGTGCGCGGCGGCTGCGGTTACATCGAAGAGTTCGTCGAATCCCGTCTGGTACGCGACGCGCACCTGGGCTCTATCTGGGAAGGCACGAGCAACATCGTGGCGCTAGACGTGCTGCGCGCCATCCAGAAAACCGACGCGCTGGCCGCATTGCGCCGCCATATCGACACCCTGCTGCAAGACGGCGCCCCCTGCGATCCGGCATTGGCCGACAATCAGGCACGCGCGCTCGACAGCGCCTTTGCACTAGCCCGACACGCCGCACTGCAGGACCGGCCCGATCTGGCCCGCCAGGCCGCCTCGGCGCTGTACCACGCGCTATCGCTGGCCGCACTGCGCCGCGAAGCCAGCGCCCCGGGCCTGGCCAGCCGCGGCCTATTGGCCGATCAGGTGCTGCGGCATCGCCTGGCGCCCCGCGACCCGTGCGCGATCCCCGGCGAAGAAGACGCCGCGTGCCGCGCCATCCTGGCCGATGCCCTGTAATGTCCCACCGCTGGCCACATGGCCCGCGGCCTTCACAACAGCGCTATCCGACCCGCGTCCCGGGCAAAAGCGCGTTCATTCCCCTCAGGAGACCACCATGCAACGTCGTATTTTCTGCCTGGCCATGGCAGCCGCCACCCTACTCGCCGCGGCCCCTGCCTCGGCGGCCGACGCCTATCCCGACCGGCCTGTGACGCTGGTCGTTCCTTTCCCACCCGGTGGCCCCACGGACGCTATGGCGCGCCGCCTGGCCGAGGGTCTGAAAAACCAATTGGGGCAAACCGTAGTGGTGGAAAACCGCAGCGGCGCCGGCGGCAACATCGGCGCCGAATACGTCGCCAACGCCAAGCCCGACGGTTACACCCTCCTGTTCGGCACGTCGGGCCCGCTGGCGATCAACGTCAGCCTGTACAAGAAACAGCAGTACGACCCCCAAGAGAGCTTTGCGCCCATCATCCGCATCGGCCACCTGCCCAACATCCTGACCGTGCATCCGTCGGTACCCGTAAATAATGTGCAGGAACTGATCGCCTACGCCAAGGAAAATCCCGACAAGCTCAGCTATGCCTCGTCGGGCAACGGCGCCTCCTCGCATCTGGCCGGCATTCTGTTTAACAAAATGGCCGACACGAAAATCCTGCACGTGCCCTACAAGGGCACCGGTCCGGCCCTGAACGACCTGCTGGGTGGCCAGGTATCGATGTCGTTCACCGACATCCTGACCGCATTGCCGCACGTGCAGGCCGGCACGTTGCGTGCCATCGGGCTGGCGAGCGCCGAACGCTCCGACGCCCTGCCCGATCTGCCCACCATCGCCGAACAGGGCCTGCCGGGCTACGACGTCAGCGTTTTCTTTGGCATCGTGGCGCCGCGCGGCACGCCTGCCGAGGTGGTCGCCAAATTGAACCAGGCCTTTATCGCGACGTTAGCGGACCCGGGTGTCAAAGAAACCCTGCACAAGCAGGGCATCGTCGACGCCGAGGACAAGACGCCTGAAGGCCTGGCCACCTTCATTGATGCGCAAGTACCCAAGTGGCGCGCTATCGTCCAGGAAGCCCACGTGGCGCTGGACTGAGGATCGATTCCCTATGCCTATCCCTACTCTGCAACCCGGCGCGCTGGCGGGCTGCCGCGTCATCGACTTGTCTCGCGTGCTGGGCGGCCCGTACTGCACGCAGTTGCTGGCGGACCACGGTGCTGATGTCATCAAGATCGAACCTCCTGCCGGCGACGAAACGCGCGGCTGGGGGCCTCCGTTTCTGGGCGATACGGCGTCGTACTTCGTCGGCGTCAACCGCAACAAGCGCGGCATGGCGCTCGATCTGTCGCAACCCGCCGGCCAGGAGCTGTTGCGCCGACTGCTGGCCGACGCCGATGTGCTGGTCGAGAACTTCAAGCCTGGCACGCTAGAGAAATGGGGACTCGGCTATGACGAACTCTGTGCCGCATTTCCGCGCCTGATTCATTGTCGCGTCAGCGGCTTTGGCGCGGACGGCCCGCTGGGCGGCCTGCCTGGCTACGATGCCTGCGCGCAGGCGATGTGCGGCTTGATGAGCGTCAACGGCGATGCCGACGGTCAAGCGACGCGCGTGGGACTGCCCGTGGTAGACATGGTCACGGGCCTGAACGCGGCGGTGGCGGTACTGTTGGCCCTGAATGAGCGCACGCGCAGTGGGCTGGGGCAGTTTCTGGATATCACCTTGTACGACTGCGCCGTGTCGTTGCTGCATCCGCATGCGGCGAATTATTTCTATAGCGGCAAAGTACCGGGCCGCACCGGCAATGCGCACCCCAACATCGCCCCCTATGAAACGCTGCCCACCCGCAACGGGCCGATCTTTCTGGCGGTGGGCAACAACCGGCAATTCGCAGCGCTGGCCAAGGCGCTGGATGTCCCTCAGTTGGCCACGGACCCGCGCTTTATTAACAACGCCGACCGGTTGCAGCACCGCGAGGCACTACGCGACGCACTGACTGCGCTGTTGGCACCGTACGAAGCGGCACCACTAGCCGAACAGTTGCTGCGGCAAGGCGTGCCGGCGGCGGCCGTACAGACCGTCGAAGACGTGCTGCACCATCCGCACACGCAGCATCGTGACATGGTGCTGGAGCAAGGCGACTACCGCGGGGTAGGCTCGCCCATCAAGCTATCGCGCACCCCAGCCAGCCTGCGCAGGCTACCGCCTGCGCTCGGCGAGCACGATGCCGAGATCCGCGCTGACCTCGGCGATTAGTCACCCAGCACCCACCCTTCGCGTCTTGGATCGGCCCCATCCAGCAGCCCTCCCGCATCGATGACGATGCCCTGGAGGCCGCTGGGGAAATCGACCATCTTGACCTCGTACCCCATGCCGCGCAGGGCCGGCGCCAGATTCTCCAGTGCCGTGCCTTGCTCTAAATCCGCGGCCTGATTGCGGCTGTAATGAAATCGACCTGTGCCAACCGCCATTATCGCAATAGAATCCCTGTTTTCCCCCACCCTTTTATCATGCGTCTTCGACACATCGAAATTTTCGAAGCCATCCGCCGTACGGGCTCACTGACCGAAGCGGCGGCGGCGCTGCATATTTCCCAACCGGCTGCCAGCAAGCTGCTTGCGCACGCCGAGGCGCAATTGGGTTTCAAGCTGTTCGAGCGCGTCAAGGGCCGTCTGGTGGCCACGCGCGAGGCCGAGATCCTGACCCCCGAGGTCACTCGCCTGAATCAAGACCTGAATAGCGTGCGCAGACTGGCGGCCAGTCTGCGCGATCGGCCGCACGGCCACATCCGGTTGGGTTGCGCACCCGCATTGGGGCTGGGCCTGCTGCCGCAAGTGGTACGCGCCAGCCGTGACGCCCGCCCCGGTTTGACGTTCGATATTCATACCTATCACAGCGCCGAGCTGGTCCAGGGACTGCTGAGCCGCGAGCTGGACCTGGCCGTGACATTCGATATGCACGACTATGCGGGCCTGACCCGCGCGCCGCTGGGCCATACCGAACTGGTGCACTTGGGCCGCAAGGCGGACACTACGACGACGACCCGCCTGGCCGACCTGGTCGATGACACCTTGATCGTGCTGGACTCGCGCGATGCCTCAGGCACGCTGCTGCAGATGGCGCTGGATGCCCAAGGCCTGAATCCCGATGTGGCCATTCAAGTGCAGACCCATTACGTCGCCTGTGCACTAGCAGAAGCCGGCTGCGGCGAAGCGATCGTCGATGCCATTACCGTGCGCGCCATGTTGCGTCCGGGCATGATCGTGCGGCGTCTGGATCCGCCGCTGAAGGTCCCGCTCAGCATTTTGACGCGAACACAGGATCCCTTATCGAGCCTGCATCGCGAGCTCATTGAACGGCTGCGCCAGGCCTGCGAAGACCTGGCGCAATCGACGCTCGCGTAACGACGTCAACGATCGCGTAGCGATGTCGACGATCGCAATGCGAGCTGTGAAGGCTCGTGGTCGACTTACGCGACGCGGCGCTGAACCACAGACTGGGCCACAAACGTGATCGCCTCGGCGCGCAGGCGCAGACGCTCGCGCAGGGCCTCAACCACGGGGCCCTTGCGGACAATCTTCATGCCTGCGATGGATTGACGGCCCGGAGCAGGCCCAAAGTCCGCCAACATCGAGGTGGGGTTGACGTTCTGAAACATCGAACGATTCCCCGTATCCACGTACGACTCGGCGGCAACGCCCTCGGCCAACAGGATGTCGAAGTGGTCCAGCTCAACATGGAAATACTCAAACGACTGGCGTGACAGATCTTGCGTGATGGTCTTGCCGTTGACCAACGCCATGGCCGGAATCAATTTGCCGTCGAAGTACAGGTGATGATGAGGCGAGATCGTCAGATCGCGATGCGGCACGTTATCGGCGATGGCGTCTTTGTGAAACGTGATCGGAAAGGCCTTGAGCGCGTCTTTGGCGGGGATACGCGACGCAGTCAGCTTGCGATAACCCAGCCACTTGACGGTGGCCACCTGCCCGCTGGCGGTCAGCACCTTGTCGCCGGCCCGCAAAGCCTCGACCTTGGATTCCCCGTCAGGGGTGGCGATGTGCGTGCCGCGCAGATAGCAGGCGTAGCTGATCAAACCATTGTCGTACACGGAAAGCACGGTGCCCGCCGGCACATCACCATCGATCTGGAATTTCACAAATTTGACGGTAGGACCGTTAACTTCAAGAGGGAGACCATCGATGGCGTATCCCACGCCCAGCAGACCATTCTCGTCGTATTTCATGTCCACCGGCAGAAAGTTGCCACCGCCATCGGGATCGTTCATTTCCGCAATGATCCGATCACCGATGCGCAGACCGCGAATGGAAATGACAGGAACATCGACGGCCGGATCATTCGGCAAGATCAGTTTAAGCGTACCGCCGGCGTCCCCGGTGAACTCGAAATCGACGTTGTCGAAATCGCTCGTGCGCGAGTCCTGGTTGCCGTAGGTCAGCGAGGACGCTCCGTCGATCCTGTACGTCATACTGGTATCTACGCGGGCACCCATGGTGGGGCCGATGACGACGTCGGCACCGTTCAAAGCAACGATGCTGTTGGTGCAGCTATCAGGGCATTCAATGATGGCGTTGACAATGACGTCAACGCCATCGACCATTACCTGGCTCGACCCCGTCATCTTGAGTTTCCAGGTGTCGTAAGGGCTGCAAGCGTTATCGTCAATCCTGATAATGACGTTGTCAGGAACTGTGTATCTGTAATTCATGGAAAGAGGCTGAATGAGTCTGAAGGATGCGTTCGAATGATTCGCGTGCTTCTGAGTAACAGCCGAACTCATCTCGTTCCGACTCGTTTCAACGACTTCTCTCGATAGGCAATCGTCCAGTCCAACATGCGACGAGGTCGCCCATTGACGAAGGCCCGTGCGCGCGACGCTGCGCCAGGCCTGCACAGACCTGGCGCAATCGACGCTCGCGTAGCGGCGTCAACGATCGCGTAGCGATACGAGCGCAATGCGAGCCGTGAAGGCTCGTGGTCGACTTACGCGGCGCGGCGCTCGACCACAGGCTGGACCACAGGCGCGATCGCCTCGGCGCGCTGGCGCAGACGCTCGCGCAGGGCCTCAACCACGGGACCCTTGCGGACGATCTTCATGCCTGCGATGGATTGACGGCCCGGGGCAGGCCCGAAGTCCGCCAACATCGAGGTGGGGTTGACGTTCTGAAACATCGAACGATTCCCCGTATCCACGTACGACTCGGCGGCAACGCCCTCGGCCAACAGGATATCGAAGTGATCCAGCTCAACATGGAAATACTCAAACGACTGGCATGACAGATCTTGCGTGATGGTCTTGCCGTTGACCAACGCCATGGCCGGAATCAGTTTGCCCTCGAAGTACAGGTGATGATGAGGCGAGATCGTCAGATCGCGATGCGGCACGTTATCGGCGATGGCGTCCTTTTGAAACGTGATTGGAAAGGCCTTGAGCGCGTCCTTGGCTGGAATACGCGACGCAGTCAGCTTGCGATAACCCAGCCATTTGACGGTGGCCACCTGTCCGCTGGCGGTCAGCACCTTGTCGCCGGCTTGCAGGGCCTCGACTTTGGTTTCCCCGTCAGGCGTGGCGATGTGCGTACCGCGCAGATAGCAGGCGTAGCCGACCGAACCATCGTCGTACAGGGCGATCCGATCACCTTCCGTCACACTTTCGTCCAGGTAGATTTTCACGAATCTGGCGTCGGGGACGTCGAATTCATAGAGGGGGCCATCGACGGCGTATGCCAGGTTCAGCAGACCCTCCGCGTCGTATTCCATGTCCACCGGTAGAAAGTTGGCGCCGGCGGGATTGGTCATTTCCGCAATAAATGTGTCGTCAGGGCGTAAACCCCGAATGTAGACAACAGGAGCATCAATATTCGGATCATTCGGCAAAATGAGTTTGAGCGTTCCGCCGGTGTCCCCGGTGAACTCGAAATCGACGTTGTCGAAATCGCTCGCGCTCGAGTCTTGGTTGCCGTAGGTCAGCGAGGATTTTCCGTCGATCCTGTACGTCATGCTGGTGTCTGCGCGGACACCCATGGTAGGGCCGATGACGACGTCGGCGCCGTTCATAGCAACGATGCTGCTAGCGCAGCTGTCAGGGCAATCAATGATGGGCTTAACATTGATGTCAATGCCCTTGACCTCTACCCGGCTCGACCCCGTCATCGTGAGTTTCCAGGTGTCGTGAGGATTACATGAGCCGGCATTAATCTCAACGACCGTGTCGTCTGGTACTTTGTATTTATAGATCATGGAAATATAGGCTGAATGAGTCTGAAGGATGCGCCTGAGTTATTCGCGCGTTCCTGAGTAACCCTCAAGACGGTCTAGTTCCGGCTTGTTCCACCTACTTTTCATTGAATGCAATCGTCGAGTTCAATATGCGACGAGGCCTTGCCATTACGCATGTCCGCGACGCGCGCCACCGAGCGTCGCGGCTGCAGACTTGGCGTAATTGACGCTTGCGTAGCAATGTCGACGATCGCAATGCAAGCCGTGAAGGCTCGTGGTCGACTTACGCTGCGCAGCGTTGGACCACAGGCTGGACCACAGGCGCGATCGCCTCGGCGCGCTGGCGCAGACGCTCGCGCAGGGCCTCGACCACGGGGCCTTTACGGACGATCTTCATGCCTGCGATGGATTGACGGCCCGGGGCAGGCCCGAAGTCCGCCAACATCGAGGTGGGATTGACGTTCTGAAACATCGAACGATTCCCCGTATCCACGTACGACTCGGCGGCAACGCCCTCGGCCAACAGGATGTCGAAGTGATCCAGCTCAACGTGGAAATACTCAAACGACTGGCGCGAAAAATCTTGCGTGATGGTCAGGCCGTTGACCAACGCCATGGCCGGAATCAATTTGCCGTCGAAGTACAGATGATGATAAGGCGAGATCGTCAGATCCCGGTGCGGCACGTTATCGGCGATGGCGTCTTTTTGAAACGTGATCGGAAACGCCTTGAGCGCGTCTTGGGCGGGGATACGCGATGCGGTCAGCTTGCGATAACCCAGCCATTTGACGGTGGCCACTTGCCCACCGGCGGTCAACACCTTGTCGCCGGCTTGCAGGGCCTCGACTTTAGTTTCCCCGTCGGGCGTGGCGATGTGCGTACCGCGCAGATAGCAGGCGTAGCTGAGCGAACCATCTCCGTTCGGCTTAAAAGAGTAGCCCGCTGGCATATCTTCATCGAGTTGGAAACGCACCCATTTGATCGGAGCGCCATTAAACTCATAGTTGGCACCATTCACATTGAATGACAAGCTCAGCAAGCCCTCTCCCCTATCGTAATAAAGGGTCTTTGGCAGAATATTGGCGCCACCGTAGGGATTGTTCATTTCCACGAGCATGTTGTCGCCAGGACGTAGTCCACTAATGGAAATGGTAGGAATATCGATCTTTGGATCACTCGGCAAGAGGAGTTTGAGCGTACCGCCGGCATCCCCCGTGAACTCGAAATCGGTGTGGTCGAGTTGTTTCGCGTCCAGGCCTTGGCTACGGTAGGTGAGTGATGATTCTCCCTCAATTTTGTAGGTCATCTGCTTGTGTGCGCAGACCCCTTGGGCAGTACCGATGATCACGTCGGCACCGTCAAACGCACCGATACTGTTGGCGCTGGTATCCGTGCCCGTCATGGTGGGATTGATAGTGACGTCAATCCCTTTGACCACCACCACATTCAACCCTGGCATGACGACGTTCCAGGTATCGTGATTGTCACTCGTGACGGAGTTAAGTAGGAGGGTGGTAGCGTCTGGTAATTCGATATCGTGGGTAGTCATGTGAACGTGGGCGAGATGAGTCTGAGGGATGCGCTTGAGTTATGCGCGCGTCCCTAAGTACCCCTCGAAACAGCCTGGTTCCCGCTTGTGCTACCTACTTTTCATTGAACGAAATCGCAGAACTCAGTCTGAGACGAACCCCTACACTTATCCCATCACACCTCGTCCTGAACGAAAAAAAACGCCTCAAGAATGAGGCGTTTTGTATTCCACGATGACGGGGTCGAACCCAGGACGGGTCAACCCTGCCGCGGGGATTAGTTGAGCTTGATGTTGCTCTTTTTGACGATGTCTTTCGCCCAGTCGTTCTGCTCTTTGATTTCCTTGGCGAACTCTTCGGGGGTATTGCCAGACGGCGCGGAACCCTGCTGGTCGAGGACTTGAATGACCTTGGGATCCTTCAGTGCCACCACGGCAGCGTCACGCAGCTTGTTCACGATTTCCATCGGCGTGCCGGCCGGCGCCAACAAACCGTACCAAACCGGCTGGTTGACTTGCGGAAAGCCGACTTCCTTGAAGGTCGGGACATCGGGCAGCGACTTCAGACGCTCGGGCCATGCCACGGCCATGGCGCGCAGGTTGCCCGCCTGAATCTGACCCATGGACGAGGGCAGGTTGTCGAACACGATTTCGATCTGGCCACCGACGGCATCCGCCACGGCGGGACCCGAGCCTTTGTAAGGCACGTGGACGATATCGGCGCCGGTTGCGTCCTTGAAGGACTCGCCCATCAAGTGCAGCACGCCGCACGTACCCGAACTACCGTACGAATACTTGCCGGGATTCTTTTTCAGCTCTTCGAGAAAGCTCTTGAAGTCCTTGGCCGGGAACTTGGGGTTCACCGACACCACGTTGGCGGTGTTGGCAAAATTGGTGACCGGCTGGAAATCCTTGATCGGATCATAGGGCAGGTCGTTCGGACGGCAAGCCGAGTTCACTGCCATCGTCGAGACAGTCGCGATCGACAAGGTGTAGCCATCGGGCTTGGCGCGGGCGGCTTCGGCCGCACCGATTGCACCACCGGCGCCACCTTTGTTTTCCACGACCAACGGCTGGCCCAGCTCTTGAGCCATGCGCTGGGTCACCAGACGCGCGATGATGTCGGTCGAGCCACCCGGGGCAAACGGCACAATGACGCGAACCGGCTTGTTGGGGTAGGCATCCGCCGCCAACGCGGCCGACGCACCGGCCAATCCTGTGGCCATCGCGATGGCCGTCACCAGGATACGAGTGTTGATCTTCATTATTGTGATTCCTCCATGTGCGAGGCTCCCTGTCCGGGAACCACTAGTGCAGGCGTCAGCGCCCAGCCGATAAGCCAAACGCCGTCAACGCAAAAAACTAGGCGAAGTATAGGCAATTTTGAGATTGCATCTTCGTCGGGTTTCGGGAGAATAGCAGCAAATCGGCCTCTCCGAGTAGACTAGAAATACCCTATTTTCCTGCCCCACGCTGATTTTTATGTCCGTTGCGCTACTGGTTTTGCCTGATTTTTTGCTGGTTGCCCTCGGTTGGGTATTGCGTCACAAACTGGGTTTTAACCGGGATTTTTTCGCCGGCACCGAGCGCCTGGTGTACTTCATTCTGTTTCCGGCGCTGCTCTTTCAATCGATTCTGCGCACGCCCATCAGTGCCGATAATGCCCTCTTGTTGCTGCAGTCGACAGTGTCGGTTCTGGCGGTGGGCGTGGCGCTGGCATGGCTGGGCGGTCGAATTTTGCGGGCTCCACCCTTGGCATTGGCGTCGGCGGCACAATGCGGCTATCGCTTTAATACGTATATCGGCCTGGCTTTGGCGGCCAGCCTGGGCGGCGCACAGGGTCAAACCACCATGGCGCTGATCGTGGGTTTTGCGGTCCCTTTTGCGAACCTCGCGGCCGTCTATGGGCTGGCGCGCCATGGCGGCAGCGGCCTATTGCGCGAGCTGATACGCAACCCCTTGCTGGTGGCCACCCTGCTGGGCCTGGCCGGCAATCTGGCGGGCCTGCAACTGCCGGGCCCTGTCGACACGGTGATGGCACGCCTGGGCGCCGCCTCGCTGGCACTGGGCATCCTGTGCGTGGGCGCCAGCCTCTCGTGGCAAGGCGGCCAGGGGCACGGCCGCCTGATCACCTGGATATTGACGGTCAAACTGCTGCTGCTGCCCCTGGCAGCCATCGGCGCTGCCACCCTGTTCGGCCTGGCCGATGCCGAGGCCCGCATCCTGCTGCTGTTTGCGGCCTTGCCGACGGCCTCGGCTGCCTATGTACTGGCCATGCGCATGGGCGGAGACGGTCGCATGGTGGCACTGATCATTTCGCTAGGCACGCTGTTCTCGGTCGTGACCCTGCCGATGTGGTTGATGATCGTCGGTGGCTGACTGTCTCGGGGCAGCATGCGGCCAGGCACCGCGTGACTCTGCCAAGGCCCGCGGTCGAACAGCGTGAAGGCTAGCTTAGCGTTTGGCGTTGGTCATGTCTGCCGGCACGACCCATTGTGCAAACTGTTCTTCCGTCACGAAACCCAACGCCAGCGCCGAGTCCTTGAGCGACAGGTTTTCCTTGTGCGCTTTTTTCGCGATCTGGGCGGCCTTGTCGTAGCCGATATGCGGATTCAGCGCGGTCACCAGCATCAACGAGCGATCCACCAGCTCAGCGATGCGTTCGCGATTGGGTTCAATGCCTGCCGCGCAATGTTGATCAAAGCTGGCCATGCCGTCGGCCAACAAGCGTACCGACTGCAGGAAGTTATGAATCACCAACGGCTTGAACACGTTCAACTCAAAATTACCGCTGGCGCCGCCAATGTTGATCGCCACGTCGTTGCCCAGCACTTGGGCGGCCAACATGGTGATGGCCTCGCACTGCGTGGGATTGACCTTGCCCGGCATAATCGAGCTGCCTGGCTCGTTTTCCGGAATGCTGATCTCGCCCAACCCCGACCTCGGGCCGCTGGCCAGCCAGCGCACGTCGTTAGCGATCTTCATCAGACCCGCTGCCAATGCCTTCAGGGCGCCGTGGGCGAAAAGCAGGGCCTCGTGCGAGGCCAAGGCTTGGAACTTGTTGGGCGCCGACACAAAGGCAGCACCGGTATCATGCGCCAGCGCTGCGCTGACTTTGGCGCTGAACTCCGGGTGAGCGTTGAGCCCCGTCCCCACGGCGGTGCCGCCGATGGCCAACTGATGCAGCCCGGATAAGGTCGCCCGAATCTGTTGCTCGGCCAGGTCCAGTTGGGCCACGTGGCCCGACAGTTCTTGTCCCAGTGTCAGCGGCGTGGCGTCCTGTAAATGGGTACGGCCGATTTTGACGATGTCATAGAACGCCGCGCTCTTTTCCGCCAACGTGGCACGCAGCGCTTTCAGCGCCGGCAACAGATGCGTCTCGACCTGCACGGCCGCCGCCACATGCATTGCCGTCGGAAAAGTATCGTTGGATGATTGGCCGCGGTTTACGTGATCGTTGGGATGCACGAGGCGGGCCTCGCCACGCTCGCCGCCCAGCAGTTCCGAGGCGCGATTAGCCAGCACCTCGTTCATATTCATATTGCTTTGCGTGCCCGACCCCGTTTGCCAGACTGACAGCGGGAACTCGTCGGGCCACTTGCCGGCGATCACCTCATCAGCGGCACGCACGATGCCATCCGCGATCTTGGCATCGAGTTCGCCCAGTTCGGCGTTCACCCTGGCCGCCGCGCGCTTTAAGCTCGCCATGGCCGCCACCAGCGGCACGGGCATGCGCTCGGTCGAAATGGCAAAAAAGTGCAGCGAGCGCTGTGTCTGGGCACCCCACAAGTGATCGGAAGGAACCTCGATAGGGCCGAACGTATCTTTTTCGATGCGGGTAGTCATGATGTCAAAATTCCTGGCAGAAGTGGGCCGGACCGCGGCCCAGACGCGAAGCTTAAACAAGAATAAAAATCAATTCGATCATAGCAGAGGGCTGGCTCCCTATAATCCGAACACGTTCAACCTGTTTTACCACTCGATGCCCGCCATGTCCGCCCCGCTGTGCAGCCTGACCCTGACCCTGCCCGACGAAGCCGCCACCGATGCACTCGCCCGACAATTTGCGCCCCTGGTCAGCGGCGCCACGGGCCAACCGCCAGGGGGACGCATCCATCTGCAAGGCGACCTGGGAGCCGGAAAAACCGCCTTTACCCGGGCACTGTTGCGGGAATGCGGCATACAGGGCCGAATCAAAAGTCCGAGCTACGCGCTACTTGAATCCTATAAAGTTTCTAACTTATACTTCTATCACTTTGATTTTTATAGATTTAACGATTCGCGCGAATGGCTGGATGCGGGATTCCGGGATTTACTGCGCGAGGACGCAGTGGTCTTGATCGAATGGCCCGAGCGAGCAGAGGGGGTTCTTCCCCCCCCTGACATGCAGCTTTCCCTGGTGTATGCCGACCCGGGCCGCGTCGTCACCCTGACCGCTTTTACCGCACGAGGACAAACATGGTTGAACGCGATTGCTCCTCCGACCCAGATGCCCTGTCCCCCAATGGGGCCCGCCGACGACGCCTGATCAGCGTCGCCACGACCCTGCTCGTCCTGCCGGTTATCCCACGTCTGGCACAAGCCGCCACGATCCTGGCGGTACGGACCTGGCCCGCCGATGAATACACGCGCGTCACGCTCGAGCTCGACAGCGAGCTCAAAGCCGAGCATTTCACCCTGGAAAATCCCCACCGGCTGGTGGTGGATATCGAAGGACTGCAGGCTACCACCGCGCTGAACCAACTGATTTCCAAGGTCCGTCACGACGATCCGTACATCCGCAGCTTGCGGGTCGCGCAAAATCGCCCCAACGTCGTACGTCTGGTATTTGACCTGAAACAATCGGTCGCGCCGCAGGTGTTCACACTGAAACCGGTGGCCGATTACCAGTACCGGCTGGTGCTGGATCTGTACCCCAAGGTCGCACGAGATCCGCTGATGGCAATACTCGAGCGACCCGCCCAGGCGGATGTCGATGATCCGCTGGCGCGCATTCTCGAAGACATTTCACGCAGCACGCCTGCCCCCTCGGGCTCGGGTCCGGCTCAAATCCCGGCCCCGGCGCCACAAGCCGAGGGCCAGGAGCCACCCACCAGGATCGCCCTGCCCAAGCCTTCGCCTGCGCCGGCCCCTGCACCCTCGATTCCCTCCACGCCATCGCGCCGCAAGCGCATGGTGACGATCGCACTCGACCCAGGACACGGCGGCGAAGACCCCGGCGCCATTGGCGGCAGCGGGTTGCGCGAAAAAGACGTCGTGCTGCGCATCGCTCGCCGGCTCAAGGAGTTGATCGACGATCAGCCCAATATGCGCGCTTATCTGACACGCGACGACGACTACTTCGTGCCGCTGCACGTCCGCGTACAAAAAGCCCGTCGGGTACGTGCCGATCTGTTCATTTCCATCCACGCCGATGCCTGGATCAAGCCCTCGGCCAACGGGTCGTCGGTCTTTGCGTTATCGCAGCGCGGCGCGACCAGCACGCAAGCACGTTGGCTCGCCGACAAGGAAAACGCGGCCGATTTGATCGGCGGCGTCAACCTGGGCAGCCATAACAGACAGGTCGCCAAGGTGCTGCTGGATCTCTCCACGACCGCGCAGATCAATGATTCGCTACGACTGGGCTCGGCCTTTTTGGATGAAATCAAAAAGATCAACCGTCTGCACAAGCGCCAAGTCGAGCAGGCCGGTTTTGCTGTATTAAAGGCGCCGGATATTCCGTCGATTCTGGTTGAAACCGCCTTTATCAGTAACCCGAAGGAAGAGCAACTCCTGCGCTCAAGCAGCCATCAGCAAAAGCTGGCATTGGCCATGCTGACCGGCATCCAGCAATATTTTGTGGCGAACCCGCCGCTCGCGCATATTGCCGACGCCAGTTGATACGCACGCCAGGGCTCAGCTCCCCACTAGCCCTGGCGTCGTCCTCGCACCAACTTGACCAGGCCTGCCACGATCAGCGGCACGATGGCCGCGGCCAGGCCCAGCAGCACAATGGTGTTCAGGTGCTCTTTGACCAGCGGGATGTTGCCGAAGAAATAGCCGGCGGTAATCAGGCTGGCCACCCATAGCACCGCCCCCCCGATATTGAACAACTGAAAACGCAGCAGGTTCATTTCCGCCACGCCCGCCACAAACGGCGCGAACGTGCGAATGATCGGCAAGAAACGCGACATCACAATGGTTTTACCACCGTGTTTTTCATAAAACGCGTGCGTTCGCAAAAGCGCGGCACGGTCCAGGAAACGCACATTCATGGTGAATACGCGCGGCCCGATATAACGACCGATCGCATAATTCACGGTATTGCCGGTCACAGCCGCCACGATGAGCAGCGCGCCCAGCAAAACGGGATTCAAACTGCCGGTCGCGCCGAACGCACCCGCAATAAACAATAGGGAATCGCCTGGCAAAAAGGGAAAGACCACCAGCCCCGTTTCGGCAAAGATAATCAGGAACAAAACCAAGTAAACCCAGGCTCCGTACTGTTCGACCCAAATACCCAATGTCTGGTCGATGTGCAACACCATCTGAAAAAATTCGAGCATGCAATAACCGTGTCAGTAAATAAGGCGGGGATACTCGCCGGGGGTTTCCAAGGCTGACCGGTTTGGACTATAGCGCAACACGTCACCACATCGATGACCAAATGCACGCGATCATTCCCCGATATTCCGGGTAGCCGTCATGGCTGTCCGCGCATCGATGGGCCCTCGGGCGCTAAAATCGCCACATGCCCGAACTCTCTGACTTGCCCCAAACGCCTTCCGTGTCCGAACGCCGCAGTATCGCTGCCCTGCCCGATTTGCTGATCAGCCAGATCGCGGCGGGCGAGGTGATCGAACGGCCGGCCTCTGTGCTGAAGGAAATCCTGGAAAACGCCATCGATGCGGGCGCGCGCGCGATTGAGGTGCGACTCGAAGGGGGCGGTATTCGACGCATCGCGGTCTCGGACGATGGCGGTGGTATTCCCCCCGACGAACTACCTCTGGCGCTGGCACGACACGCCACCAGCAAGATCAGCTCGCTCGGCGAACTGGAGTCCGTTGCGTCGATGGGATTCCGGGGCGAGGCGCTGGCATCGATTGCGTCGGTGGCCCAAGTCACGATCATCTCTCGCACGCGCCAGGGCGATCACGCCTGGCAGATCGACGGCGGCAGTCTTGAGGTCGCCCCCGCATCAGGACCGCCGGGCACCACCGTCGATGTACGTCAATTGTTCGACGCCGTCCCGGCGCGGCGCAAGTTTCTGCGTGCCGAGGCCACCGAATTTGGTCATTGCGTCGATGCCATGGAACGCATTGCGCTGGCCCATCCCGACGTTGCGTTCCGTCTGTTCCATCACGACCGCGCACAACGCCAATGGCTGCCCGCCGCACCGGGCCAACGCATTCGCGATGTTCTCGGCGCCGAATTCGCCGAACACGGCCTGCCCGTCGATGTGTCGATGGGGGCCATCAGCCTGTCGGGCATGATCACGCGCCCCACGGCCGCCCGTGCCCGCGCAGATAGGCAATACCTCTATGTCAATGGCCGGTATATCCGCGATCGCACCGTCAGCCATGCCCTGCGCGCCGCCTATGCGGACGTGCTGCATGGCGATCGTCAACCGGCCTATGTACTGTATCTGGACATCGATCCCGGTGCCGTCGATGTCAACGTGCATCCGGCCAAGCACGAGGTCCGCTTTCGTGACAGCGGGGCCGTACACCGCTTTGTGAATCAGGTCGTGGGGCAGGCCTTGGCGCAGACAGGCGGCGCGTCAGCCGTTTCCGCCGCCCCTGAGGCGGCCGACGCACCCACGACGCCCGTTACGCCCGGCGTGCCCACCACTCATCAGGACGGTGCGTCCGCAGGCACTCCTGAGCAAGTGCAACCGGGCGCGTGGCAGACACCTCGCACCGACGGCGCCTCGGTGCCGTCCACCTCGGCCTCGCGTTTTGCTCCCCAACCAGCGTCTCGCCCAGCGACGCGCCCCCATACGCAAGTGCCGTTCCGTCTGCATGCCGAATCCAGCGGCAACCCCGTCGCGGACTGGCGCGCGCACTACCGACCGTTGGACGAAATCTCCGCCTCGTCGGCCACGACCTTACGCGAACCGGCTCCTTCTGTCGCCCCCGGCGCTGCCACCTCACTGCCGCCCGACGAAGAGCACCCGCTGGGAATGGCGCTAGCGCAATTGCATGGTATCTACATCCTGGCGCAAAACCGCCACGGCCTGATATTGGTCGATATGCACGCCGCGCACGAACGCGTAGTCTACGAACAGCTGAAACATGCCCTGGATGCCCGCGAGCTGCCGCGCCAAGACCTTCTGGTACCCGTGGTATTCCATGCCCAGGAAAAGGACGTGGCTCTCACGGAAGAACACCAGGAACAACTGGCCGGCCTGGGCTTTGATCTGCGCCCGGCGGGGCCCACGTCGATCGCCGTGCGATCCGTACCCGCCCTGCTGGCGCGGGGCGACATCGAGACCATGGCACGCGCCGTGCTGCGCGACCTGGGCGCCGTCGGCGTCTCGGGCCTGCTCACCGAGCAACGCAACGAATTGCTGTCAACCATGGCGTGCCATGGCTCCGTGCGTGCCAACCGGCGCCTCACCCTCGAAGAAATGAATGCCCTGTTGCGCCAGATGGAGGTCACCGAACGCGCGGACCAGTGCAACCATGGCCGTCCCACCTGGGTGCAGTGGTCCGTGTCCGACCTGGACAAACTCTTTTTGCGCGGCCAATAAGCGATGCCGCCGTTTTCACGACCAGGACGCCCGACGTCCAACCCGGCATGACGAGGCCTGCCCCCATTTTCTGTCTGGCCGGCCCGACAGCTGCCGGTAAAAGCGCCGCCACGTTGGCGCTGGCGCAGCGCTGGCCCCTGGAGATCATCAACGTCGATTCCGCCACCATTTATCGGGGCATGGACATCGGGACGGCGAAGCCCTCGGTTCGCGAGCAGACCCTGGTTCCGCAGCACTTGCTGGACATCCGGGACCCGGCCCAGTCGTACTCAGCCGCCGAATTCCGCACGGACACATTGCGCCTGATCGATGAGATCCGGGCACGCGGCCGCATGCCCCTGCTGGCGGGTGGCACGATGATGTATTACAAGGCCCTGCGGGAGGGCCTGGACGACCTGCCACAGGCCGATCCGGCCCTGCGCGCCACACTGGAAGCCCGTGCGGCCCAAGAGGGCTGGCCCGCCCTGCACGCCGAGCTTGCCGAGCGGGACCCGGTGACGGCCGCGCGACTGGCCCCAAACGATAGCCAGCGAATCCAGCGCGCGCTGGAGGTCTGCATCCTGAGCGGGCAGCCCATGTCCAACTTGCTGCAGCGACGATCCCGCGCCGCGACCGTCGAAACGACCGACAGGGAAGCGAGGGACGAGGTGTCGGGGCACCGTTACATCACCCTGAGTCTGGAACCCTCTGATCGAACGGCGCTGCACGCGCGTATTGCCCAGCGCTTTGATGCCATGCTGGATGCGGGTCTGCTGGACGAAGTCCGCCGCCTGCATGCGCGCGACGATCTGCATCCCGGTCTGCCCTCGGTGCGGTGTGTCGGTTATCGGCAGATGTGGGCACATCTGGACGGCGTCACCGATCTGGACACAGCACGTGAACAAGCCATTGCCGCAACGCGCCAGTTAGCCAAACGGCAGATCACCTGGCTGCGAGCGCAACCGGACCGCGTCATCGTGGACTGCCTCGCCGAAGATGCCGTCGGGCAAGTCATCGATGCCGTGGCTGGCGAGGTTTCGGGTTGATGGTGAGCGTCTGGCTCTGTTATTTGAACTGCCGAGCCTCTGCTCTGTAGCCGTCGGCGCCAGGACCGACATGAGCCGAGGACCCCGGAGTAATCCGAAGCACAGGCGCAGTGCGCCGAGCATCGGAATTACGCAGGGCAGCCTCGGCGCTACAGAACCGACAACGTGTTACACCACGACGGTCTGGGCCATCCCGTCAGCCTGCTCGACGATTTCACCGAGTTTGCTGACGGTTTCACCTTGCTCGCGCAAGGTCGCGGCGATCGCATCGGCCTGGGCGGCGTCTACGACCAGCACCATGCCGATACCGCAGTTGAACACCCGGTACATCTCGTTGTCTTCGACACCGCCCTGCTGCTGCAGCCACTGGAACAGCTTGGGCATTTCCCAGCCGTCGCGATGCAGCCTGGCCGACAGGCCGGCCTGCAGAATACGAGGTACGTTGTCCAGCAAGCCGCCACCCGTGATGTGGGCCAGGCCCTTGATGTCGGTGCCATGCTTGGCCAGCGCGGCCAGCACCTGCTTGACGTAGATACGCGTCGGCGCCATGACCACGTCAGCCAGCGGTTGGCCGTGAAAATCATCATCGGGCTTGGCGTTGGCGCGCTCGATGATCTTGCGAATCAGCGAAAAACCGTTGGAGTGCGCGCCGCTGGAGGCCAGGCCCAGCACCACGTCGCCCGGTTTGATGGACTTGCCGTCGATGATGTCGGATTTTTCGACCGCGCCGACCGCAAAACCGGCCAGATCGTATTCCCCGTCGGGGTACATACCGGGCATTTCGGCGGTTTCACCGCCAATCAACGCGCAACCGGCCTGCTCGCAGCCCTGGGCGATGCCTCCCACCACGGCGGCGGCGGTATCGACAGCCAGTTTGCCGCAAGCGAAATAGTCCAGGAAAAACAACGGTTCAGCGCCCTGAACCAGAATATCGTTGACGCTCATCCCAACTAGGTCGATGCCGACCGTATCGTGGCGATTCCATTCAAAAGCCAGGCGCAGTTTGGTCCCTACGCCGTCCGTGCCGGACACCAGAACCGGTTCACGGTATTTCCCAGGCACCTGAAACAAGGCGCCGAAGCCGCCAATGCCGGCCAGTACGCCAGGGCGCATCGTGCGTGCCGCCAGGGGCTTGATGCGGTCGACCAGAGCGTCCCCCGCATCGATATCGACACCAGCGTCGCGGTACGTCAGGGGGGCAGAAGGTTGAGTCGTCATGAGAAAAACCGTCGGGTATGTGACAATTGCAGAGTTTATAGGGAGTGCCGTACCCATGATTTTACGATGTAAGGTGCCAAGCATCGCGTAAACCGTCTTTTTGATGGTTCCGCGCCCCTGCCATACTAGATGTTTACCCATGAATCGCCAGCTCCTGCTCGACGTTCTACCCGCACCCGCCCCTACGCTGCAAAACTATATTGCCGGCGCTAACGGCCAGGCGTTGGCCGCCGTGCGTGCGCTGGCGCCCGGTCGGGCCCTCTACCTATGGGGAGCGGCCGGCTGCGGCCGTAGCCACCTGCTCAAGGGTTTGGCCAGCACGCCCGATGCCATCTATGTCGATGTCCAGCAGGACGCGCGTACCTTGCGCAGCCTGGCCGATGCCGACTCTGCCGCCGCCATGCCCCCCGTCGTCGCGGTCGATGACGTGCACAACATGGACGAAACCCGGCAGGCCGGCCTGTTCGCCTTGTACAATCGGTGGCGCGAATGTGCGGCCACCAACCGCGCGTTCGCGTTGGCCGTCGCTGGCGACCGCGCGCCGATCTCCATGCCGTTGCGTGAAGACCTGCGCACCCGCCTGGGATGGGATCTGGTTTTTCGACTGGATCCCTTATCTGACGCAGACAAGCTGGCCGCGCTCTCTGCGCAGGCGACCGAGCGTGGCTTGCAACTCGCGCCCGAAGTCATCCAATGGATGCTGACGCATCGCGAACGCGATATCCGCAAATTGGCGGCCCTGCTTGATGCGCTGGATCGCTATTCGCTGGCCACCGGCCGGCATATCACGGTAGCCTTGCTGCGTGCCATGCTGGCAGACCCCAACCACAAACACCATGATGCCCCAACGACTCGCGCTCTTTGATCTGGACCACACCCTGTTGCCACTGGACAGCGACTACCAGTGGGCCGATTTTCTCGCTCGCACCGGACGCGCGGGCGACCCGGCCGAAGCCCGTCGCCGCAACAACGACCTGATGGATCGCTACAACCAGGGGCAATTGACCGCCGAGCAAGCCGCCGAATTCATGCTGGGCCTGCTGGCCGCCCACACGCCCTATGAGCTCGCGGTCTGGCACGAAGAGTTCATGGCGCAAGTCATTCGCCCCGACATCACGCCGCAAGCCATACAACTCGTCGAACAACACTTGGCCGCGGGCGATCTCTGTGCGCTGGTCACCGCCACCAATAGTTTTGTCACCGCGCCCATTGCACGCGCCTTTGGCATTTCGCAGTTGATTGCCACCGACGCCGAATATCGCAACGGACGCTACACCGGCCGCATTCACGGCACGCCCAGCTTCAAAGAAGGCAAAGTCGTCCGCGTCAACCAATGGTTGGCCACCCTCAATCTGACCGTTGCAGATTTTTCAGAATCGTATTTTTATAGCGATTCGATCAACGACGTACCGCTACTGGACATCGTCACGCATCCTGTAGCGGCAAACCCCAGTCCGGCGCTGCGCAACATCGCGCAAGCACGGGGCTGGAAAGTGCTCGACTTGTTCGAACACATGGAAGATGCCAAGTCCTAATGATCACCGACACCATAAAAAAATTCGTCAGTCGTTTATTTTCACCCGCCATACGGGGACCTCAGCGCATTGCACGCGACAAACACGGCATCGACCGCCGCAATGTCTCGCGCCATGCGATCAAAGTCTGTGAAGTCCTGCGTCAGCATGGCTATCAGGGTTATATCGTCGGCGGCGCCGTACGCGACCTGATCGTCGGCCTGGAACCCAAAGACTTTGACGTGGCCACCGACGCCACGCCCGAACAAATCCGCCCGCTGTTTCGCCGCGCCCGGATCATCGGACGGCGCTTCCAGCTAGTACACGTTGTGTTTGGCCAGGAAATCATCGAGACCTCGACGTTCCGCGCGCCCGCGACGCAAGAGCAAGAGACCGACGAGCACGGCCGCATCCTGCGCGACAACGTCTTCGGCAACCAGGAACAAGACGCCATTCGGCGCGACTTCACCATGAACGCGCTGTACTACGATCCGCACACCGAAGAGGTGATCGACTATCACCAGGGCGTGGCGGATCTGAAAAAACGCCAAGTCCGAATGATTGGCGACCCCGCCACGCGCTACCGCGAAGATCCGGTGCGCATGTTGCGGGCGGTGCGCTTTGCGGCCAAGCTCAATGGCACGATTGATCCCGCGACTCGCCAGCCCATCGAAACCATGGCGTCGCTGATCGACAACGTCCCGGCGTCGCGCCTGTTCGACGAAATGCTCAAACTATTGACCTGTGGACACGCGATGGACTGTCTGCGTCAATTGCGCGAAGACGGCCTGCACCACGGCCTATTGCCATTGCTGGACGTCGTGCTCGAGCAACCCGGCGGCGAACGTTTCGTCGAACTTGCCCTGGAACGCACCGACTCGCGCGTACGCGCAGGCAAGAGCATCAGCCCCAGCTTCCTGTTTGCCGCGCTGCTGTGGCAACAAGTGGAATTACGCTGGAAACAGTTGCGCGCCGAAGGCGAGCATAACGTCCCCGCCCTTGCCAAAGCCGCCGATTCAGTACTGGACGAGCAAACGGAAAAGCTCGCTATCCAGCGACGTTTTTCGTCGGACATGCGCGAGATCTGGTTCATGCAACCGCGCTTTGAGCGTCGCATGGGCAAGACCATCTACCGCATGATCGAACAGCCGCGCTTCCGTGCCTCGTGCGATTTTCTGCAATTGCGCGCCGCCGCTGGCGAGTTCGATAGCGTGCTGGCTCAATGGTGGATGGATTTGGCCAATGGCGACGATGCCACGCGCGCCGACATGATCGAAGCGCTCGCGCATCTGCCTCGCGACCCCGCCGAAGCCAGTGTCCCGCGCAAACGCCGCCGTCGGCCCCGTCGCCCCGCAGTGCCACGCGACGCGGAATGAGCAGGTCGCAACGCGCCTATATCGGTTTAGGCGCCAACCTGGGAGACGCGCGCGCCACGCTGCGCACGGTGCTGGATCAACTAAGCGCCGCGCCAGGTATCGTGACATGCCGAGTTTCTCATTTTTATCGCACGGCCCCCGTCGACGCTGCCGGCCCGGATTACATCAATGCCGTCGCCGCGCTGGACACGACCCTGGCGCCCCTGGCGCTGCTGGATCTGCTACAGGCGCTGGAGCGCCAGCACGGACGCCAGAGACCTTATCGAAATGCACCCCGCACGCTTGATCTGGATCTGCTGCTGCATGGCGATATCGAGATGGACACGGCGCGCCTGATTCTGCCGCACCCGCGGCTGCATCAGCGGGCGTTTGTCCTGGCGCCGCTCTATGAATTGACGCCGGGCCTGATGCTGTCGCAGGGCTCGCCGGCCGATCTGCTGGCGGCACTGTCGGACCAATCGATCGAACGTCTGGAAGACTAAAAAAGCCCCCACGCTGCGCCTTTGGCTTGCTGCCCCCCAAGGGGGCCTTTTTGCCTTGGGGCGGCCCGGCGGCAAAAAAAGCCCCCACGCTGCGCCTTTGGCTTGCTGCCCCCCAAGGGGGCCTTTTTGCCTTGGGGCGGCCCGGCGGCAAAAAACGCTACACCTGCTCGCCCGCGCGCTCGAGCAACTGTCTGGCGTGTCCGATCACGGGCGCATCGACCATTGTGCCTTCGAACATGAACGTGCCCGCACCGCTTTCGCGATGCGCGATCACCACTCTGCGGGCCCACGCCACCTCTTCGGCCGGTGGCACAAAGGCCTGGTGAATGATGTCGACCTGGGTTGGATGAATGCACAACATCCCGCCAAACCCCATGTCACGCGCCCGATAGGCGGCCTCCTGCATCCCTTCGGTATCCTTGACTCCGGGAAACACGCCATCCAGCGGCGGCAACAAACCCATCGCCTTGCTGCGCAACAATATCTCGATACGAGCGTGATCCAGCACGATGGACGCAGCCTCGGTATTCGGTGTCAGGCCCAAGTCCAGCCCATAATCCAGGCTGCCAAACGCCAGGCGCTGCACCCCCGGCGTGGCCGCAATCTCGGCCGCATTCAGAATGCCAGCTGCAGTTTCCAAAAGGGGGACAATTTCTTTGCCTGTCTGCGCCGCATGCCGTACCTGGGCCAGACTTTCGGCCTTGGGCAACATAATCGCCACCACGCCAGGATGATTGCGGCAGGCCTTCAGGTCGTCATCATGCCAATCGGTCGACGCATCGTTGACCCGCACCCACAGCCGGACGTCCGGGTGTGTGCCTAGAAAATCGCACAGCGCCTCGCGCGCGCTGTGCTTGGCCAAATGCTCGACGGCGTCTTCCAGATCAACGATCACCCGATCGGCCCCGCTGGCCAGCGCCTTGGGGATACGCTCGTGCCGACTGGCCGGCACGAACAATGTGGAACGAACAACAGTTTGCATCACACCACCTCGGCAGTACGCAAGCGCGCCACATCCTCGGGCGCGTATCCTAGTGATGCTAGCACTGCATCGGTGTTCTCGCCCACTGCCGGTACGGCGTCCATGCGCGGTGTAAAGGCATTGCTCGAGGCAGGCGGCAGCAGCGCCGGCAACGTCCCGGCGGGACTGCCCACCTCGCGCCAACGCTCGCGCGCCTGCAGTTGCGGGTGTTCCCACACATCATTCATGTCGTTGACGCGTGCGTTGGCGATTTGCGCGGCTTCGAGGCGATCGGTGACTTGATCTATCGTCATCTCGGCAAAGGCCTGGACAATCAACGCACGCAAACTGTCGCGATTGGCCGCTCGACGCGAATTCGACGCAAAACGCTCGTCATCGGCCAACTCGACCTGGTTGAGCACCTGCTCGCAAAAGACGCGCCATTCGCGCTCGTTTTGTAGGCCCAACATTATGGTGGCGCCGTCGCCCACCGGGAACGGGCCGTACGGGTAGATCGTGGCATGCGCCGCGCCCGCACGCTGTGGTGGCGCGGCCCCCTCGAAAGCGTAATACATCGGGTAGCCCATCCATTCGACCATGCTTTCCAGCATGGACACATCCAGACGGCTACCCAAGCCCGTGCGCTGGCGCAATAGCAGCGCATTCAAAATCGCGGAATACGCATACATGCCCGCGGCGATATCGGAAATCGAGCATCCTGCCTTGGCCGGCGCGTCCGGCGAACCGGTCACCGACACAAAGCCGCTTTCGCTCTGGATCAGCAAGTCGTAGGCTTTTTTGCGCTCGTACGGCCCGCCTTCTCCGTAGCCGGAAATATCGCACACGATCAGCTTGGGGTACTTGGCATGCAGCGCCTCAAACGACAAGCCCAGCCGCTCTGCAGCACCGGGTGCTAAATTCTGCACCAGCACATCGGCCGACTCGAGCAGACGCTCCATCACGTCGGTCGCGTCCGGATGCTTCAGATTCAATGTCAGGCTTTCCTTGGAACGATTCGTCCAGACGAAGTGCGACGACAAGCCACGTACGCGCTCGTCATAGCCGCGTGCAAAATCACCACCGCCGGGTCGCTCGACCTTGATCACGCGGGCGCCCATGTCGGCTAACTGACGGGTACAAAATGGCGCCGCAATGGCATGCTCGAGGCTGATGACGGTAATCCCGTCCAGCGGGCGAATAGCGGGAGAATCACTCATGCGGAAAACCTCAGTTGGGCTTGGTGTGCCAGCGTGCCGTCCTGTTCGGCCCACAGCTCGGCCAGGCCGGACTCGGCCACGTGACCGGCAACGTCGAACGGCGTCGGCGCAATCAGCGGACGCAAGCCACGATAGGATAAGTGCTCCAGCCGCGCCGTCGGATTCGCGTGCTGAAACGCCGCCACCATCAGGGTTGCGATCATGGGGCCGTGCACCACCAGCCCGGGATACCCTTCAGTGCCCGTGACATAAGGATGGTCGTAATGAATACGATGGCCATTGAAGGTCACGGCCGAATAGCGGAACAACAATACCGGCGAAGGGTCAATCTGCTCGCGCCACTGCGACGCCGGCGGCGCGTCCGAGCCTACGAGCTTCGGGGGAGACGGCTGGCGATAGACAATGTCTTGTTCTTCTTCGAGGGCCAGCACGCCATCCTGATGGTACTCATGGCGTACCGTCACAAACAGCAACGCGCCCGTGCGACCGGTTTTCTCGCGCACATCCATCACCGAGGAACGGCGCTCGGCGGGCGAGCCCACCCGAAGGGGCTGATGAAACGTCACCCGTCCGCCCGCCCACATACGGTTGCGATTATCGGCGGGCGGCAGAAAGCCTCCACGCGCCGGATGGCCGTCTTCGCCGATACCTTCCAGGCCGACCGGAGAGATAAAGAACGCCCACTGCCATAGCGCGGGCAGCGGCTCGCCCGCAGCGGGTGCGGCCCCCCCTAGGGTGACGGCAATACGCGCGGCATGGCCTGCGTCGAGGTTATCGGTCACAGACTCGCCGCGGCCGATCCAGTCGGCGGGATGAGAAGACGTCATATACAGGGTTCCTTGGGCAATGTCATGGCAACCGCAAGCATGCCTTCCCTGCCGATATTTGTGAATTCGTATTTCTACAAGACCGTGTTCAAAAGGCTGAAATCCTTGGTCCGGACGATCGTGCTATTTCCCCAGGAACACCGGCGCGCGTTTCTCTGCAAAGGCATGCATGCCCTCCAGATAGTCGTCCGTATGCCCCAGTTCGCGCTGCAGCTCACACTCCAGATCGAACTGTTGGGTCAGTGTATTGCCGCTGGAGGCGTGCAACGCCTGCTTTGTCGCGGCATATGCCCGCGTGGGCCCTTGCGCCAACGTACCGATGATTTCTTCGCGTGTGCAGAGCAGATCCTGGTCGGGAATACACCGCCAGATCAGCCCCCAGGCCTCGGCCTGACGCGCTGTCACGGTCTCGCCGAACAACGTCGCCCCCATCGCGCGAGCGGATCCCACCAGGCGCGGCAAGAACCACGTGCCCCCCGCATCGGGCAACAGGCCGATTTTGCTAAATGCCTGGATAAAGCGCGCGGACTCCACCGCAAACACCACATCACAGGCCAGCACCAGGCTGGCGCCGGCACCCGCCGCCACGCCATTGACCAGACACACGACGGGCACCGGCAGCGCCCTCAGGCGTAAAATCAACGGCCGATACCAATTCCTCAAACCCTCGCTCAGATCCCGGCGCTGCCCTGCCGGCAAGGGCTTACGCTCGCCCAGATCCTGGCCCGCACAAAACCCTCGCCCCGCACCCGTAATCACCAGACCACGCAGTGTGTCGCAAGCCTCCAGCGTATCGAGCGCCTGCGCCAACTCACCATGCATGGCCGCCGTAAAACTGTTTAGCCGGTCCGGCCGATTCAGGGTAATCACGCCCACCCCATCCTGCAAAACGAACTGAATCTGATGATAGTCCAGCGTCATACCGCCTCCTTTCGCGTTGCCGACCTCTTCGGTGCTGTCAACTCTTGCTGCATTGCCGATTACTCCAGCGCTGCCAACGTCTCGAGCACCGCCAGTTGCTCAGCGCTGTCGCCCAATAGCTGATCCACCATCGTCAAGCGCTTGAAATAGTCGCCGACCTCCAGCTCGTCGGTCATCCCCATGCCCCCGTGCAATTGCACTGCGCTCTGGGCCACAAACCGCCCCGCCCGTGCCGCCTCAAGCTTGGCGCTGGCCAACATGCGAGAACGCCGCCCCTCATCAGGCTCGCTGAGCGCCGCCGCGGCTACATAGGCCATGGACAACCCCATTTCCTTTGCGACCAACATATCGGCCAACCGGTGCTGCAACACCTGAAACGCCGCCAACGGCTGACCGAACTGGCGCCGCGTTTTCAGATAATCAATCGTAATCTCCAACAAGCGCTCCATCGCGCCCGCCGCATGCGCGCACAGTGCCGCCACTCCCCACTGCAATGCCATGGCAAGACCGTCCCGCGCACGCTCTCCGCGCGCCACGATTGCGTCACTCGCCAACGGCGTACGATCAAAATCCAGCCGGGCACAGCGCGCCCGATCCAACGTCGGCGTGTCTACCACCGTCACGCGCTTTGAATCGGCAGGGACCCGCAGCAGCACCGGTTCATTATCGGCATCTCGCACCGACACCAACCAGGCATGCGCCGCCGCGCCATGCCAGACGAGATGCTTCGTGCCGGACAACTGCAACCCCGTATCCCCGGCGGACGTCAGCCGGCACAGGCTCGGATCCGTCTCATAACGACGACCCGGTTCCTGATACGCCACCGTCATGATCACCTGCCCGGTCGCCAACGCGGGCAACCACCGCTGCCGCACGGCAACATCGGCGCAGGCCACCAGCAAGGCCGCACTCATCACAGCACTGGGAATCACCGGCTCCGATACCAGACCTCGCCCCAACTCCAGGTGCACCGGCAACAAACTCGCGGGCGGTTCACCAAACCCACCGTACTCCGCGGAAATATTCAGCCCCAACACGCCCAGCTCGGCCAACTGGGCCCACGCCCGCGCATCCATTGCGACCTGAGTGGCCCGCGCACGCCGCGTCGCGAACCCCCACTCATCCTGCACCAAACGCCGCAGGCTATCGGCCAGCATGCGCTGCTCTTCCGTGTATGCAAAATCCATTGTCTTATTCCTTGCGATAGCGAGTCGTGGGGCGCACTACAGGCCCAACATCATGCGAGCAATAATGCCCTTCTGCACTTCCGTCGTACCGCCATAAATCGACGTCTTGCGCATATCGGCATACCCTGCACCCGCCGCGGCCGCCATCTCGGGCCCCGGCCCCTGAAACGCCGCATCGGCCTCCATCCAGTCCGGGTCATACGGCCACACATCCGGTCCCGCGATCTCCATCTGCAACATGGCCAGATCCTGCTGGATTTCCGAGCCGCGAATCTTCAGCACCGACGCCTCCGGCCCAGGTGCATCTCCTCGCGCCGCCGCAACCCGCAGCAACAACATCTCCAGCGCCATGATGTCGACTTCCACACGCGAAATGCGATCGCGTATTCGACTGTCCTGCAAGACTGGCCGACCTCGCCACGACGTCCGGGCAGCCAACGCTTTGAGAATGCCCAACTCGCGATAGCAACTCCCCAATCCGGCAATACCCGTGCGCTCGTGACCCAATAAATACTTGGCATACGTCCAACCCTGCCCCGCCTCGCCAACCTGATTCGCTATCGGTACCCGCACGTTTTCCAGCCACACCTCATTCACATCGTGCCCGCCGTCCAACGTACGAATAGGCCGCACGCTCACGCCGGGCGAACGCATATCCAGCAACACCATCGAAATACCACGCTGCGCCTTCGCCTGCGGATCCGTGCGCACCAAGCAAAACATCCAGTCCGCGTACTGCGCTAGCGTCGTCCAGGTCTTCTGGCCATTAATCACATAACAATCGCCATCGAGCTCCGCACGCGTTTTCAACGAAGCCAGATCCGACCCCGACCCGGGCTCGGAATATCCCTGACACCACCAGTCATCGACTCGGATAATGCGCGGCAACAAGCGCTGCTGTTGCTCAGGGCTTCCGTACTTCATCAATACGGGGCCAATCATGCTCAACCCAAATGGCAACAACCGCGGCGCTCCGGCCTTGAAGCACTCCACCTCAAAGATGAGCCGCTCAATCGCATTCCACCCGGTCCCGCCAAACTCCTTAGGCCAGGTAGGCGCCCCCCACCCCTGATCATCCAGTACGCGATGCCACCGAACATAGTCGTCACGATGCAAGCGCTGGTGCTTCAGTACTTTGGCACGAATATCCTGCGGCAATTTCTCGTTCGCAAAATCACGCACCATCTCGCGAAATCGCCGTTCTTCGGGCGTCCAACTTAGATCCATGTCTTGTCTCCTTAACACGCATCTAGCCACGAGAGGTGGGTTCGATGCAATCTGCCTCTGCGGAAGCGGGGGTTTTGTTGGCGCGAAGGTTGGCTTATTTTTGGGGGGTGTTGGTTCTTTAGGCGTCGCAGAGTGTGTGTAGAAGGCGGTGGCGGCGTGTTGGAGGGAGGGAAGTCCCCGCAGGGGACATCAGGCGCATGGTTTGCGCCTGAGCCGAGCGACCACGCCGCCACCGCCTTCTACACACACTCTGCGACTCGCAACATCTCCCAGTCACCGATGACCCGCAATTGTCGGACATCGTTCGTGGCAATGTCATCGTCCATCGCGGCATTACCTACACATCGCAACACCACTTGGATATCGCACAGCGCAGCACCACTTGCCCATTGCCATCGCAGCCATGTATCCGACGCGTGCCACGATAGCGAGTCCGGTTCGCGCTGGACGGGGTCGCGCCGGCCAGTTTGAGGAACGGGCAGCCCCGCGCAGCGGGGCCGAGGCCCCTGATAATGGGCCGAGCCGTTCCGAGCTGGCCGGTGCGACCCCGTCCAGCGCGAACCGGACGTGTTAACCGAGACACCCCCCGTCAGCAAACACCCCCGCCGCCACAAAGAAGAACAAAAGAATACCGCTACGCAAAACCCCTGCTTCGGCAATGAAGAATGGTCAACGGCGCCAACAACCGTGACACTGCCGCCATTACCATTGATCGACGCGTAGCAGAATGATGACCTCCGTAGAAAATGACACACCTCAGGCGAGCGGCCCTGATTTGCACTATCAGCAGGCGCTCGCTCAGGGCAAGTTTTTGATTCAGCGTTGTGACGCCTGCGCGCGCGCAGTTTTCTATCCCCGTATGGTTTGTCCGCATTGTGGTGCGCCCGACTTGCGGTGGGAGACACCAAGCGGGCGCGGGACGGTGTATTCGACCACGATAGTGCGGCGAAAAGCCGAAGCCGGTGGGGATTACAACGTGGCGCTGATTGATCTGGACGAAGGTGTACGCATGATGAGCCGAGTCGAGGGTATGGCACCTGATGCGGTTCGCATTGGTATGGATGTGCGGGCGGATGTTCGCGTGCATCAGAATCAGGGGCTAGTGGTATTTGTGGCGCGGGAGGCGGCATGAGCGATTTGCGACAGTTGCGTGGTGCCGTTGCGATTGCGGGCGTGGGCCATGCCGGGCTGGGGCGAGCGGATGGCTTTTCCGAAATGGAGATTTTGGTGCAGGCGGCGCAGCGTGCCGTGGCCGATGCCGGGCTGAGCCTGCGCGATATCGATGGCATCTGTACGGCCAGTGTGGCGGCCACGATGTGGGCGATGCCAGTGATTGAGCATTTGGGAATTCGTCCGACCTTTATCGATAGCACCATGTTGGGTGGATCGAGCTTCGTGGCACATCTGATGCCCGCCTTGCAGGCATTGGAATCGGGGCAATGCAATGCCGTGCTGGTGTGCTATGGCAGTACGCAACGGACATCGACGTTGAATCGCGCCGAGATCGGGCGGGTGCGCAAGAACTTTGATCCGCAACCCTACGAAACGCCCTATGCGCCGCTCAGCCCACTTAGCTCGTATGCTCTGGCGGCTGCACGTCATATGCATCAGTATGGCACCACGCGCGAGCAGCTCGCGCATGTGGCCCTGGCGGCGAATCAATGGGCGCAACGCAATCCGGAAGCGCAATTGCGCGAGCCCACGACGCTGGATGAGATCCTGTCCGCGCGCATGGTGTCGGATCCGCTGACCGTGCGCGATTGTTGCCTGGTCACGGATGGTGCGGGGGCTTATGTGCTGGTGCGCGCCGACCGTGCGCGTGACTTGCCTCGCAAGCCGGTCTATGTGCTGGGCAATGCGACTGCCGTGTGGAATCGACAGATTTCTTCAATGGAAGACTTGACCGTCACGGCAGCGCAGCAGTCGGGTCAGCGTGCGTTTGCCATGGCCGGGGTGCGTCCTGCGGATATCGATGTGGTTGAGTTGTATGACGCCTTCACCATCAACACGATTCTGTTTCTGGAGGACCTGGGATTCTGCGCCAAGGGCGAAGGTGGCACCTATGTCGAGAACGGTGCGATTGCCCCGGGCGGGCGATTGCCCGTCAACACGAATGGCGGCGGACTGTGTTGCGTACATCCTGGCATGTATGGCGTGTTCATCATGATCGAAGCCGTGCGGCAACTGCGCGGCGAAGGTGGCGCGCGTCAGATCGATGGGGCGCAATTGGCGCTCGTGCATGGCAATGGCGGCACGCTGTCCAGTCAGTCCACCGCCATTTTGGGAACGCAAGCAACCTTGTAGGAAATGTCCCGGACAGATAGTCATGCCGCGGACGGGGGACACGGTGCGTCCCCATCAAACTCGCACTCATAACAAAACAGCAAAACGGAGACACATCATGATTATCAAGAACTTCTTGCAAGCCACTGCGCTCGCCGCGGCGCTAGGTACCGCGGCCGCGTCCACGCAGGCAGCCACCTATCCCGACCGACCGCTGCGCCTACTGGTCGGCTACGCACCCGGCGGACCGGTCGACACCACGGCCCGGGTCTTTGCCAAGTATCTTGGCGACAAATTGGGGCAAACTGTGGTGGTGGAGAACCGTGCGGGGGCCAGCGGCATGATTGCGTCGGATGCCACCGCCAAGGCGACGCCCGACGGCTATCTGCTGGGATTTGCCGCCAGCCCGTCACTGACGATTTCTCCGCTGGTACAGAAGAGCACCTTGTTTGATCCCCATAAGGATTTCACGCCCATCGGCATGGTGGTGGACTACACCAACGTCCTGCTGATCGGCCCGCAGAACCCCGCCAAGAGCGTTGGCGAGCTGCTTGAGTATGCCAAGGCCCACCCGGATGCGGTCAGCTTTGGCTCGGCCGGCGTCGGCGCCTCTAACCACCTGTCGGCGGAACTGCTCAAACTGCAGGCCAAGGCGCCAATGCTGCACGTGCCTTATCGCGGTAATTCACCCGCCATGCTGGATGTGGTCAGCGGCAAAATCACGTTTATGTTCGACATTACCAGCACCGCCATTCCGTTTATCAAAAGCGGTAAGGCACGCGCACTGGCGGTGACCTCGCGCACCCGTAATCCAGAGCTGCCTGATGTTCCTACCATGATCGAAGCAGGCGTGAAGGATTACGAAGTGGTTGGTTGGTACGCATTGATGGCGCCGCCCAAACTGCCGGATGGCATCAAAACACGACTGAACAAGGCGCTGAACGACGTGAAGGAGGATCCGGCATTTCGCAAGGCTATGGTCAAGGGCGGCTATACCGTTGACGAGGGTGACGGCCAAGCTGTTCAGTCGCGCATTGATCGTGAATACGCCATGTGGGACGAGGTCATCAAGTCCGCCAATATCCAAAGCAATTGATCTGAGATTGGAGTATCTGATCATGTCCGCCTTGCAGTCGTTGCGTGCGAGTACCCGCCTACCTATCATCGCCGCACCTATGTTCCTGGTGTCGGGGCCGGAATTGGTGATCGCGCAATGCACGTCGGGCATTATCGGAACCTTTCCTTCGCTGAACGCCAGGCCGCAAGAGGCCTTGCATAACTGGCTGACACGCATCATGTCCGGCCTGGCGTATTACCGCGAGACGCACCCCGAAGCGCGTGTGGCGCCCTATGGCGTGAATCTGATCGTGCACCCCACCAACCCACGCTGGCAGGGCGACCTGGATATCTGCGTCACGCACCGTGTTCCGCTGATCATCACGTCGCTGCATGCCCCCGATACAGTGGTTCAGGCGGTGCATCCTTACGGTGGCCTGGTTTTTCATGATGTCACGACCGTACGACATGCGCGCCGTGCGCTGGAGGCCGGTGTCGATGGATTGATCCTGGTGGCCGCGGGCGCGGGCGGCCATGCAGGCACGCTCAATCCCATCGCCTTGGTCAACGAGATTCGGGCGTTCTATGACGGACCGCTCGTGTTGTCAGGCTGTATCAGCCACGGCAAAGACGTGCTGGCCGCCCAGGTGCTGGGTTGTGATTTTGCGTACATGGGGACACGCTTCATCGCGACACAGGAATCGCTGGCTCCCGATTCCTATCGCGACATGGTCTTGCAAGCGAGTATCGATGATGTGCTTTATACGCCGTTTTTCTCGGGCGTCCCGGCGAACTACTTGATTCCCAGTATCGCGGCCACAGGGCTGGATGCTTCGCAACTGGCGCAAATGGCCACCAATCCGGTCAACATGGATAAGCGTACCCGCCCTAAAGCGTGGAAAGACGTATGGAGCGCGGGACAGGGGGTCGGTGCAGTTCAGGAACTGCTCCCCACCCCCGCCCTGATCGAACAGCTTGCCCTGGAGTATGACGAGGCTCGTCGGGCGTTACTGAACGCATAGCACGTACTGAACCGTAAGGGCGTACGGAACCGCATGGCACGTCTAGAGGGGCGCATACTGAACTCGTCGCGCCTCAGGCGCCGATCACTCGACCTTGATCCCGGCGTCCTTGATGACCTTGCTCCACTTCGCCAGCTCCGCCTGCAGGAACGCCTCAAACTCTTCGGGCGACCCAGGCTTGGGCTCGGCGCCCGCTGCGAGCATGCGCTTGACCGTGACCGGATCACTCAATATCTGTCTCATGTCGGCATTGACCCGCTTGACGATATCGATCGGTGTGCCTGCGGGGGCCAGCATGCCGCTCCAGGAATATGCCTCGTAACCCGGTACGCCCGACGCGGCAATCGTAGGGATTCCGGGAAACAGTGCCGACGGCTCGGGGTTGCCGACGCCAAGCGGGCGAATTTTTCCTCCGGAAAGATGAGGTATCGCCGACGGGCCGTCCGCAAACATGACCTGGACCTGACCGCCCAATAAATCCTGCATGGCAGGGGCACTGCCGCGATAAGGCACATGCTGCAGGCGTGTCCCCGTCATGCTGTTGAACAACGCACCCGCCAAATGCGTCCCACCGCCCGTGCCCGATGATCCGTAGGAGAGTTTGCCAGGGTTTTTCTTGGCATAGGCGATCAGTTCCTCGACGCTCTTGACGGGTACCGACTCGTGTACGACCAGCACGATGGGAAAGACAGCCCCCATGCCTACCGGCACAAAGTCCGTCATCACGTCGTAACTCAAGCTCCCACGCAAACTGGGCAGCACGGTATGGTGAATCGAGGCGAAGAAATAGTGATAACCATCGGCGGGGGACTTGGCCGCCGCCTGGGCGCCCACGATCCCGCCCGCGCCTGCCTTGTTGTCCACCACAGTCGGTACGTGCCACATCGTGCCCAGCGGTTGAGAGATAAACCGTGCAGTGGTATCTACTGGTCCCCCTGCCGGGAACGGGACGATGAAATTAACAGCATGGTCGGGCCAGGCGGCCGCGCGTGCAGCAAACGGTAAAGAAGCGGCTGCGCAAGCGGCCCCCAGCCCCGCCAGCAAGCGGCGGCGTTGCGGATCTTGCATGTGTGTGTCTCCGGTTTCTTGTCTGTGCGCGTCGGCGTCATACCGTGCGCTGTGCCCGTATTATTCGCGCACGCGGGCCTGCTTGCCGATTTTTATTTGCCGAACCCCCTGTTCAGCACCAGCACAGCCTCTGCTCCGCGCCCGTCGCAGCACGACGCTAACCCGCGCGCGCCGCCGTGCGCACATGCTCGATGAAATTCTCGACAAAGCGCGGCACATCGCGACCACGCTGACGGCACAACAGGCGTGCGCGCTTGGCCCAGGCGTCCTCCAGACGCAGCACATGCAGGGCTTGCGGACGGCTATAACGGGCCGCGCAAGCGCGCGGCACCACCGCGATACCCGCTCCCGCCTCGACCATACGGCAGACGGCCTCGAAACTGCCTACGTGCACGCGCTGACACAGGCGCTTGCCCAGGCCCGAGGCAATGTCTTCGAGGAACGTCTGAATCGCACTGTTGGGATGGATACCCACAAACTGATACGCGTCGATCACGTCTACAAAACGCGCCGACTCCGACTGTGCCAGGGGATGATTCAATGACGTAACGACGACCAAATCATCGCGAAACAACGGCATCACGTCCAGCCCCTCGACGTCGACATTGCCTGCGACAATTCCCAGATCCGCCGCGCCGGCGCGGATGGCCAATACGATGTCGCCCGAGATTTTTTCCTCGAGTTCGATATCCACATCGGGATTCTCTGCCAGGAACGTGGACATCGCATCGGCCAGAAACGAATTGGTGGCCGTGGTATTGGCCAGCAACCGCAGCCGCCCCTTGATGCCACTGGCGTAGGGCTGCAAATCCGCATGCAGGCACTCTAGTTGTCGGAACACCGCATGTGCGTGTTTAAGCAACACCGCACCCGCCGGCGTCAGGGCAACACCCGTTGCCTGCCGCACCAGCAATCGGGCCTTGAAGGCCTCTTCCATGTTCTTGATGCGCGCGCTGGCCGCAGGCAGCGACAGGAAGGTGCGCTCGGCGGCACGGGTCAAGTTCAGGGTTTCTCCTACGTTCACGAATAAACGCAGGTCGGTCAGGTCATGTCTCATGTTCCGCCGTGCAGAAGGGGGGTGTCTTTAATTTTGAATTCCGCTACCCAGCCTGGAAATCTACCATGTAGGCAGTGAAGTGTGCCAACATCGGTACACAGTTCGGGCTGGCTCACTCCCCGTCACGGACTCGCCCTATAAGGAGACATTTTCATGAGCGGTATGGTTTCAGGCAAAGTGGTCGTCGTCACAGGAGCGGGCGGCGGGATTGGGCGCAGCGTCGCGCTGGCCATGGCCGCGGCAGGCGCCAAAGTGGTCGTTAATGATATTGGGGTGTCACTGCAAGGCGAAGGCGGCGGCGATGGCCCCGCTCAGGCCGTAGTGCGGGAAATCCAGGCCGCGGGCGGCCAGGCCTGCCCCAATACCGACAGCGTCGCCAGCTACGAGGGCGCCCACAACATCATCAAGACCGCCATTGACGTTTATGGACGCATTGATGCCGTCGTCAACAACGCCGGCAACCTGCGCGACCGCGTCTTTCACAAAATGAGCGAAGAAGAATGGCGCCAGGTGCTGGACGTGCACCTGAACGGATCGTTCTACATGAGCCGTGCCGCCGCGCCCTATTTCCGCGAACAAGAATCGGGCGCGCTGGTGCACATGACCTCGACATCGGGCCTGATCGGCAATTTCGGCCAGGCCAACTACGCAGCCGCCAAACTGGGCATCGTGGCGCTATCCAAATCGATCGCGCTGGATATGTCGCGCTACCACGTTCGCTCGAACTGCATTGCGCCGTTTGCCTGGAGCCGCATGACCAGCTCCATCCCGGCGGAAACCGAGGCAGAGAAAGCCCGTGTCGAAAAACTGAAGAAGATGGAAGCCGGCAAGGTGGCTCCCCTGGCGGTCTATCTGGTCAGCGACGCCGCCCACGAAATCACCGCGCAGATTTTCGCGGTGCGCGCCAATGAAATCATGCTGATGAGCCAGCCGCGGCCACTACGCACCGTGCATCACAGCGAGGGTTGGACCCCGGAATTGATCGGCGAGATCGCCATGCCCGCCATGCGTAAACATTTCTACGCATTAGAGCGTTCGCCGGACGTCATCGACTGGGATCCCATCTGAGAAGCGCCATCGCCTGAATGCATATCCCGTCAAACACGGGATGTTCGACGGCAGGCTCCTAAACCCCGGTATCGGCACGATTCCTCATTGAACGCGGTTCGCCGCAACAAGGCCTCACCTCTCATGCAACAACGCCCCCCACCCCTGGAAGGTATACGCGTCCTCGATCTCAGCCGCATCCTGGCTGGCCCCTGGTGCACCCAAAATCTGGCCGATCTGGGCGCAGATGTGATCAAGGTCGAACGCCCGGGCACGGGTGACGATACCCGCCACTGGGGCCCTCCCTACCTGAAAGACGGCCAGGGGCAGGACACCAGCGAAGCCGCTTATTACCTGAGCGCCAATCGCAACAAGCGATCACTGGAGGCCGATATGGCCACGCCAGAGGGCGCCTCGTTGATTCGCGAACTCGTCGTGCACAGCGATATCCTGGTCGAAAATTTCAAGGTCGGCGGCCTGCGCAAGTATGGCCTGGACTACGACAGCCTGAAGGAACTGAACCCGCGCCTGATCTATTGCTCGGTCACGGGCTTTGGCCAGGACGGCCCCTGCGCGCAGTTGCCCGGCTATGATTTCATGATCCAGGGGCTGGGCGGCCTGATGAGCATCACGGGCGAGCGCGATGACCTGCCAGGCGGCGGGCCACAGAAAGCCGGCGTCGCAGTCACGGACATCATCACGGGGATGTATGCCACCGTGGCGATCCTGGCCGCGCTGCAAGAGCGGCACCGCAGCGGGCTGGGGCAACAGTTGGACATTGCACTGCTGGACTGCCATGTAGCGATGCTGGCAAACCAGAACTCGAACTATTTCACCTCGGGCGTCGCACCCGTGCGCGCGGGCAATGCCCATCAAAATGTCGTGCCCTATCAGGTGTTTGCCGCCAGTGACGGACACTTGATCGTGGCGACGGGCAACGAGTCACAGTACCGCGCCTACTGCAAAGCCATCGGAGCGCCCGAGCTCGGCGATGATCCGCGCTTTTGCACCAACCGCCTACGGGTGACAAATCGCGAGACGCTCATCGCCCTGTTGGCAGACATCATGAAGCAAGGGCCGCGCGACGAGTGGATTGCCAAACTGGAAGCCGCGGGCGTGCCCAGCGGGCCCATCAACAATATCGCGCAAGCCTTCGCCCACCCGCAGGTACAGGCTCGCCAACTGCGGCGCGAACTCCCCCATCCACTAGGCGGCACGGCCCCGGTCACGGCCAGCCCGCTACGTTTTTCCGCGTCGCCCGTGGTGTATCGCAAGGCGCCGCCTCTGCTGGGAGAGCACACGCAGGAGATTTTGCGAGACGTGCTGGGCAAGCCGGTGTAGAGCGTGCTACAGGGCCACCCTAATGCTACGCCCAAGCCGCTCTAATGCGATCCTAATGCCACCTTAACGCCATTCTGAAGTCACCTGACACAGTTCGATCCGGTCATGGCCAAACCCCGGCGCGCTACTATCAAGGGACACAACACGAAACGCAACCTTATTTTGGCTCATACATGACTATGGAATTACGCGAATCGGAGAAAGCCATTGACGTCTATGGGGAATACGACGTCGTCGTGATCGGTGGAGGCCCCGCTGGCATCGCTGCCTCGGTCAGCGCCGCCAAAAACGGCTCGAAGACGCTGCTCGTCGAACACTATGGTTTTCTTGGCGGCATGGGTACCGCCGGCGGTGTCACGAATTTCGCAGGGTTGTACGGTCGTCGCAATGGGGAAATGGTGCAGCTCGTTCATGGCGTCGTAGACGAACTACTCGAACGACTGGATCGCCTCGGCGGCCTGAACAAACCCCAAGATGGCATGCAGGGCCGCATCCGTGTGCGCTCCTACGATACGTCGTCCTATAAGTGCGCGGCGGACCAACTGCTGTTGCATCACGGCGTCGACATTTTGTTCCACGCGCACGCGGCCGCCGTGCTCAAAGACGCCAACCGCATCACACATGTCATTGTCGAAACCAAGTCAGGGCGACGCGCGATACGTGCCAATGCGTTCATCGATTGCTCGGGCGACGGCGACCTTGCGGCGCAGGCGGGCGTGGACTTCGAGGTCGGTGATGGTCACGGTAGCGGCCTGTATCCCACCACCATGTTTCGCGTCGGAAATGTGGATGCGGAAATCGCGCTGAAAGCCGTGGGCGAGTTCAAGGCCATCAACGATTTCATGCGCCTGGCTCAAGAAAAACACCCTAACAAATACCAATTCCCGCGCGACGGGGCCATTATTCGTCCCCAGATCAACCCGACGGAATGGCGCGTTAATGTCACGCAAATCAAGAATGCCCAAGGCAATGCCGTCAATGGCGTAGACGCGCTCGAGTTAAGCCGCGGCGAGATCGAAGGCCGCCGCCAAGTCGCCGCCTATTTCGAATTTCTGCGCGCCGAAGTCCCCGGCTTTTCCAACGCCTACATTATCGAAATCGCGCCACAAATCGGCATCCGTGAAACGCGCAGGATAAAAGGCGTTTATCAGCTCACCGGCGCGGATATCGAAGGTTCGGCACAATTCGAAGATTCGATCGGCATCAATGCCTGGCCCATGGAGCTCCATACGTCGGGTGGCGTTCAATGGGTCTTCCCGACCTCATCGACTCGCGCCTACAACGACTTGCCATGGCGCATGCTGATACCGCGTCAAGTCGACAATCTGCTGGTAGCGGGACGCTGCGCTTCGGCTACCCACGAGGGGCAATCCGCCTCGCGCGCCAGTGGTGGATGCTTTGTCATGGGACAAGCCGCCGGCACCGCCGCAAGCCTGTTCACGGGCGGCGCCTTCACCGATCTGCCCGTGACGTCGATTCAACAGCGATTGATCAACGACGGCGCAACTATCGAAAATTGACGTCACTCATCGGGAATCACGGGCTCTGCGACCTTCGCCAGTTGCAGGAGTGACTCCTGCCAGCCGAGATAACACATCTCTGTCGGAATCTGCTCGGGAATCCCTTCTTGCACAATACTCAGATCCGTCCCGCAAGACACTTGCCGCAGTGTCACGGTGACGATCATCTCGCCTGGCAGAGCCGGATTATCAAAGCTATCGGTATAACGAATTTTCTCAAACGGCACGAGCTCCAGATATTCGCCGCCAAACGAGTCGGCCTTGCCCGTCGTCACGTTACGAAACGACATTTTGTGCGTGCCGCCGACCCGCGCGTCCAGGTGATGCACTTGGCACGTGAACCCATAAGGCGGCAGCCACTTGGCAACGACATCGGCCTCTAGAAAAGCCCGATAAACCCGCTCAGGGGTGGCACGCAAAACACGATGCAGATGAACAGTTCCCGTCGACATGGTATGTACTCCGTTCTGGTTAAAAAGAGAGGATGTACCGTTACGACGAACGTGTTCTTCTCTAATCGACAGGGTTTGCATTAGGGAAAACCCGCGTTTTTGCGATGCGATGTTGTTCTTAAAGCGTCCCGGGCGGGGTAATGGCCCCCACCGGCCTGGTCGCTCGGCTCAGGCGCAAACCATGCGCCTGATGTCCCCTGCGGGGACTTCCCTCCCTCCAACAGGCCGGTGGGGGCCATTACCCCGCCCGGGACTTGCGTTATTGAATAATGTCGGATGCTTCTATGTCGGACGTTTCGCCTGACTGTTATGTTGTCGGCTGATGTCGGACGCTTCACGCGACTCTGGGGGTATGTTGTCGATTGATGTCGGATTCTTCGTACTACTCTAGGGCTATGTTATCGACGGTGTCGGCATGGTCGGCTGATGCGGGGGATATACCGTGTACCGATGAGGTGATTGGGATGGTTGAGTCTATTTTTGGCGTGGTTAAACGCGACGGGGGGCAGAATTCGCTGCTTTGGGTTTTCGATGCGCTGGAACGTGATGCGGGTTATCTGCGCAAGCGAATGTTTGGTTGCGAAGCGGCGTATCTGGACGATCTTTTGTGCCTGGTCGTGGCGGACAAAGGAGGCGCCTGGGATGGCTTGCTGGTTTGCACAGCGAAAGAGCAACATGCCGAACTCATCCAGGACATGCCCGCCCTGCGTCCGCATTCCGTTCTGGGCAAGTGGCTATACATGCCCCAAGACGACGCCGCGTTCGAAGAAACCGCCGAAAAGCTGACGACCCTGGTCCTGGCGCACGACCCGCGCATAGGCGTAGCCCCCAAACCCCGCAAACCACGCAGAAAAAACGCCCTACCGAAGTAAATCCGAGCAGCCCAAATTAAAACCGAGCCACACAAATCGGAACAAACCCATCGCGCACCCAATCTCGACCCGAAGAAGTCCAGAGCCGGGCTAATGGGCCGCGGCGGCCTGTTGGAGGAAGGGAAGTCCCCGCAGGGGACATCAGGCGCATGGTTTGCGCCTGAGCCGAGCGACCAGGCCGCCGCGGCCCATTAGCCCGGCTCTGGACCTGCACGACCGACAGATAGGGAACGACCGGTCCCCCCCAGGACTCCCGCCTTCAACGACAAGAGTGCCAAGAGCAATTAAGCAACCGCGACCGGAATCTTCCCAATGCGCGCCTGCCATTCCTTAGGTCCGGTGTTATGCACCGAAATCCCTTCGGAATCGACCGCCACCGTTACCGGCATGTCCTTTACGTTGAACTCGTAGATGGCTTCCATGCCCAGGTCTTCGAAGGCCAGGACACGGGCTTCGCGGATGGCTTTGGACACCAGGTAGGCCGCACCGCCGACGGCCATCAAGTAGGCGGACTTATGCTTGCGGATGGCTTCGATGGCAACGGGGCCGCGCTCGGATTTGCCGATCATGGAGATCAGGCCGGTCTGGGCCAGCATCATGTCGGTGAACTTGTCCATGCGGGTCGCCGTCGTGGGGCCTGCGGGGCCGACCACTTCATCGCCGACCGGGTCAACCGGGCCGACGTAGTAGATGACGCGGTTGGTGAAGTCGACGGGCAAAGGTTCGCCTTTGGCCAGCATGTCCTGGATGCGCTTGTGGGCGGCATCGCGGCCGGTCAGCATTTTGCCGGACAGCAGCAAGGTCTGGCCGGGTTTCCAGCTGGCGACCTCGGCGGGCGTGAGTGTGTCCAGATTGACCTGCTTGGACTTGTTGTAGTCGGGCGCCCAGTGCACTTCGGGCCATTCCGACAATGCCGGGGGATCCAGGCGGGCCGGACCGGAGCCGTCGAGCTCAAAGTGCGCATGACGGGTCGCCGCGCAATTGGGGATCATCGCGACGGGCTTGGAGGCGGCGTGCGTCGGGAAGGTATTGATCTTGACATCGAGCACCGTGGTCAGGCCACCCAGGCCCTGGGCGCCAATACCCAGCGCGTTGACCTTTTCGTAGAGTTCGATGCGTAATTCTTCGAGCTTGTTTTGCGGGCCGCGGGCCAGCAGCTCGTACATATCGATGTCTTCCATCAGGGACTGCTTGGCCATCAACATGGCTTTTTCGGCGGTACCGCCGACGCCGATCCCCAGCATGCCGGGCGGGCACCAGCCTGCGCCCATCGTGGGGACGGTCTTGAGCACCCAGTCGACCAGCGAATCGCTGGGGTTGAGCATAACGAACTTGGACTTGTTTTCCGAACCACCGCCCTTGGAAGCGATTTGCACGTCGACCTTATCACCTTGGACAAGCTCGACGTGCAGGATACAGGGCGTGTTGTCGCGCGTGTTTTTGCGGGCGAAGAGCGGATCGTCCAGCACGGAGGCACGCAACGGATTGTCGGGGTTGGTGTAGCCGCGGCGCACACCCTCGTCACAGAGTTCTTGCAGCGAACGCTTTGTGTCGAAACGCACGTCCATGCCGATTTTCAGGAAGACGTTCACGATGCCGGTGTCTTGGCACAAGGGACGCTTGCCTTCGGCGCACATGCGCGAGTTGGTCAGGATCTGCGCCATCGCGTCGCGTGCGGCCGGGCTTTCCTCGCGGTCGTAGGCACGGGCCAGATGACGGATGTAGTCGACGGGATGGTAGTAGCTGATGAACTGGATACCATCGGCAATAGACTGTATGAGGTCGTCTTCTTTGATCAGAGTGGACATGGCGGGATAAGCAAAAGCAATAGATAAGGGAATACGCGGCCCGATGGCCGGGTCGCGCGCGATCAACATACTATTTTATGACTGACGGGGCTTATTTTCCTTGCCAGACTGGCTTGCGTTTTTCGGCGAAGGCCGTGGCGCCCTCTTTGGCGTCGGCGGACGTGAAAATGTGCGCGACCAATGGGCGCTGACGGTCAAACATCCCGTCCTGATCCCAGTCTGTCGCCTGCGACACGATGCTCTTGGCGGTCTGCACGGCCAGGGGGCCGTTTGCGACGATGGTGCGGGCCAATTCCAGCGCGCCCTCCAGGGCCTTGCCCGGCTCGGTCAGGCGGTTGACCAGTCCAAAGGCGTGGGCACGCTCGGCGGTCAGCATGTCGCCGGTCAGGATGATTTCCATGGCGATGTGATAGGGCAACCGGCGCGGCAGGCGCAACATCCCGCCCGAGCTGGCGACCAGTCCGCGCTTGACTTCAGGTAAACCAAATTTGGCATTATTGGCCGCGACGATCAGATCGGAGGCCAGGGCCATTTCGCATCCGCCCGCCAGGGCATAGCCCTCGACGGCGGCGATTAACGGTTTGCGCGGTGGCTTTTCGTTCAGGCCGGCAAAGCCACGGTCGGCGACCAGCGGGCGTTGGCCGCTTTGCGCAAACGCCTTCAGGTCCATTCCCGACGAGAATGTGCCACCGGCGCCGGTCAGGATGCCAATGCGCACGTCGTCGCGGCTATCCAGATCCTCCAGCGCGGCGGCCATGGCCTGCGCGGCTTCCAGGTTGATGGCATTTTTTGCTTCGGGACGGTTCACGGTGATGATCTGAATACCGTCAGATACCTCGACCTTGATCAATTCGGACATGCAAAGCTCCCAGGGCGGGCGCTCGGCCCGCAGTTATCTATAAGACTTGCAGAGATACCGAATCATACGATCAACGGCGTCCAGATAAATTTACAATTAGTAATACCTCTGTCCTGTCCATCGACATTAGCGAAAGGAAACGGAACTGGAACCGTCAATGGGACACCTAGGAGTGCGGCGATCCGGCAAATACGACGTTTTCGCTCGCAACCTCGCGGTGCGTAATGACGCGCCCAATCCCAAGGACCAAAATGTTAAACAATTATCTCGTATCGTTCGGACAATATTGTTCTTCCTTTTTCTACGCGGCCCCTACTGCGGCAGAACAAGGGACGCAGCTTGAACAAGCACTGTTGCAACACGTTGCCAACAACAACCATGAGGCCATCGGCGCGTTGCTCATCGATAATCACGCAGAGGAATGGACCGATCCTGACGAGATGACGTTTGCGTATTCACTTTTGCATAACGCTATAGAACAAGGCAGCGTCCAGGCGTTCGAGGTGCTAGTCGACAAGCTGCCGCTCAACGTACTCACAATGTGCACCGGCGACACCGGCCAGACACTGCCGATACTGACGGTGCGTGCCGAGCAAACAGCGATGCTCCGTAAGTGCGTTTGGACGCTGTGTAATAGAACTGCAGCGCAATACAATCATTTTTTGCCGCATTCCCCACAAACGCAGCACACATTAGCGAGGGCTGATTTCCGTGCCATTATCGACGCACAGGATCGGGATGGAAACACGGCGCTCATACACGCAGTGTTCAATGGCCATGAGCCCTCTGTCGATTTGCTGTGTATCTTCCTAGCCAGCACTTTGATCTGGAATGATGCAGGCGATAGCGTGCTAAATCTGATCGCGGATCTGCCCGACGACGACGCGCTCGCACATCGGGTGCGAAGGCGTCACGCCCTCGAGACTTGGAAAAACCCTGGTCAAAGCTGAGGAGAGAAATCCGGGTAAGCTGCGCCATTAACCGCTACCGCCAGAGCCGGTGGCAGCGTCCTGGCCGCAGGCCAGTTAAAATGGCCGACTTTCCCGCCCAAAGGCCGGGCTGCAGCATCCACTGGCCGGCCTGCCCGGCGATCCGAATTCCAAGAATCTTATGCTCACCTTTCAGCAAATCATTCTCACGCTCCAGGACTACTGGGACAAGCAGGGCTGCGCCCTGCTCCAACCGTACGACATGGAAGTGGGCGCCGGTACCTCGCATACGGCCACCTTCCTGCGCGCGATCGGGCCGGAACCCTGGCGTGCCGCCTATGTGCAGCCCTCGCGCCGCCCCAAGGATGGCCGCTACGGCGAAAACCCGAACCGTCTGCAGCACTATTACCAATATCAGGTGGTGCTCAAGCCCGCGCCGCCCGAGATCCTGGATTTGTACATCGGCTCGCTGAAAGCACTGGGTATCGATCCCACGCAGCACGATATCCGCTTCGTCGAGGACGACTGGGAAAACCCCACGCTGGGCGCCTGGGGCCTGGGCTGGGAGGTCTGGCTCAACGGCATGGAAGTCACCCAGTTCACCTACTTCCAGCAAGTGGGCGGCTTGGATTGCACCCCGACAACCGGCGAGATCACCTACGGCCTGGAACGCCTGGCCATGTACCTGCAAGACGTAGAAAGCGTTTACGACCTGGTCTGGACCGAAGGTGTCAACGGCAATCGGGTGCTGTACCGCGACGTGTTCCACCAAAACGAGGTCGAGCAGTCCACGTATAACTTCGAATATGCCTCGGCGGACATGCTGTTCTCGCATTTCAATGACTACGAAGCCGAAGCCAAGCGCCTCATGGACGTTCCCCTGGCCCTGCCGGCCTACGAGGCGGCGCTGAAAGCCGCACACACTTTCAACATGCTCGATGCGCGTGGCGCCATCAGTGTGACCGAACGCGCCGCCTATATCGGCCGTATCCGCAACCTGTCGCGTGCCGTCGCACAGGCTTATTACGATTCCCGTGAACGACTGGGCTTCCCCATGCTGGCTGGCCGCCGCACCGAGGAGGCTGCCTGAATGACAACCGATACCCGCCCCCTGCTGGTCGAACTGCTGACCGAAGAACTCCCGCCCAAGGCCTTGCAAAAGCTCGGCCAGGCTTTCGCCGAAGGCATTCGCGGCACGCTGGCCAAGCATGGCCTGCTCGCCGATGACAGCCAGGCCGCTGTGTTTGCGACCCCTCGCCGTCTGGCGGTACGCCTGTCGGCCGTGCGCGACCAGGCGCCCGATCAGGATTACACTGAAAAGCTGATGCCCGTCAAAGTCGGCCTGGATGCCGATGGCAAGCCCACGCCCGCCTTGATCAAGAAACTGGCCGCCAAAGGCCTGGAAAACCTCGACCCGGCCACGCTGGCTCGCGAGTCCGACGGCAAACAAGACTATCTGATCGCGCGTGGCACCGCGCCGGGCGCCAAGCTCGCCGATGGTCTCCAGGAGGGCCTGCAAGCGGCCATCGACGGCCTGCCCATCCCTAAGGTCATGCGTTATCAGTTGGCCGACGGCGTCACGAGCGTGAAGTTCGTCCGGCCTGCGCACAGCCTGATCGCGCTGCATGGCGCGGACGTCATCCCGGTATCGATACTGGGCCTGAGCGCGGGGCGCAGCACCCTGGGGCATCGCTTCATGTGCACCGGTCCCGTGGAAATCGCCGACGCGAACACCTACGAGACCACGCTGGCCGAACAAGGTCGCGTCATCGCCTCGTTCGAAGCAAGGCGCGCCGATATCGATCGTCAATTGCAAGCGCACGCCAGCCGTCTGAGTGCCACGCTGGGCGATGACCCCGAGGTCGTCGCGCTGCTGGACGAAGTCACCGCACTGGTCGAACATCCCACTGTGTACGAGGGGCAGTTTGACGAGCAGTTCCTGCAGGTTCCGCAGGAATGCCTGATTCTGACGATGCGGCTGAATCAAAAATACTTCCCGTTGTTTGACCCGACCACTGGCAAGCTGACCCACCATTTCCTGATCGTCAGCAATATGCAGACGGACAATCCGGTCAACATCGTCGAAGGCAATCAGCGCGTGGTGCGCCCACGTTTGGCGGATGCGCAGTTCTTCTTTGATACCGATCGCAAGACCCCGCTGGCGGCTCGCGTGGAGCAGTTGGGCACCATCGTTTATCACAACAAACTGGGCACGCAGCTCGAACGCGTGGAACGCGTGCGCGCGATTGCCCGCACCATCGCCGAACAGCTTGGCAGCGATGTCGCTGCCGCGGATCGTGCCGCCTTGCTGGCCAAGGCCGACCTGGGCTCGAACATGGTGGGCGAATTCCCCGAGCTGCAAGGCATCATGGGGGCCTACTATGCCGCCGGTGATGGCGAGCCCGAGGCCGTTGTACACGCCTTGCGCGAACAATACCGCATCCGGCTGGATGCTCCCGTCAGTGCCGAGGCACTCACCGCGGCGACGCTCTTCATCGCCGAACGGGCCGAGACCCTGATCGGTATTTGGGGAATCGGCTTGGCTCCCACGGGCGAGCGCGATCCCTTTGGCCTGCGCCGCGCCGCGCTGGGCCTCATCAGCGCGTTCGAGCAACTGGCCGCCGGCGGTTGGCTGGCAGCCAGCGCCGATGGTCCGTTGTCGCTGCATGGATTGTTGTCATTGGCCGCGAAAACCTTTCCCGCGGACAAGATCCCCGCCGATACGTGCAACGATGTCCGCACATTCATCTACGAACGCTATCGCAACCAGCTCATTGGGGAATTCGACCGCAATGCCGTGGACGCCGTCATCGCCCTGGCGCCGCCGCTGCATCAGGTCGCGGCTCGCGTCCGTGCTGTCACGGCCTTTGGCCTGTTGCCTGAAGCCGCCAGCCTGGCTGCCGCCAACAAGCGTATCGGCAATCTTCTCAAAAAGGCCGACGGTGAAATCGGGAATATCGACGCGGCGCGTCTCACCGAGCCCGCCGAGCAAGCCCTCGCCGCCGCCGTGGCCGAACTGCGCCCCCGAGCCGAAGCTCAATTGCAAGCGGGCGACTTCGCGGGCAGCCTCAGCACCTTGGCACAAGCGCGTCAGCCGGTCGATGCGTTCTTTGCCGACGTGATGGTGATGGCCGAGGATCCTGGCGTACGTGCCAACCGTCTGGCGCTACTGGCCCAATTGCACGGGCTGATGAACCAGGTTGCTGACATTTCCAGGTTGGCACAGTGAAACTCATCATCCTCGACCGCGATGGCGTCATCAATCAGGACAGCGACGCCTTCGTCAAAAGCCCCGACGAATGGGTGGCCCTGCCAGGCAGCCTGACCGCCATTGCCCGCCTGACTCAGGCCGGCTACACCGTTGCGGTGGCGACTAATCAATCCGGACTGGCGCGAGGCTTGTTTGACACCGCCACGCTCAATGCCATCCACGCCAAACTGCACCGCGAGGTCGCGCAGGCAGGCGGCGCGGTGAGCGCGATTTTCCTGTGCCCCCATGGCCCGAAAGCCGGCTGTACCTGCCGCAAACCGCTGCCTGGCATGTACTACGACATCGCCCGGCGCTACGACGTCAACCTGAATGGCGTCCCTGCGGTGGGTGACTCTCTGCGTGACCTGCAAGCCGCGGCAACGGCAGGCTGTGCGCCTTGGCTGGTCCTGACCGGCAATGGCGCCAAGGCGCAACAAGGTGAATTACCCCCGGGCACACGCGTGGCCACCGACCTTTCGGCGGTGGTCGACGCCCTGCTGCAGGAAGCCTGACCCATGGCCTGGCTACGTTCACTGCTGTATATGGTGTTTCTCTCCGTCACGGTCATCCCGTATGCCTTTGCCTGTCTGCTATGGGCCCCGCTGCCCCAGCATTGGCGCTACAAGCTGACCGTGGGCTGGCCCGGTCTGGCCATCTGGGGCGCCCGGGTTTTTTGCGGTATCCGCTGGCAGATCAAAGGGGCTGAAAACTTCCCCGATGGCCCGGCCGTGCTGCTCTCCAAGCACCAATCGGCCTGGGAAACCCTGTTTTTTCCATCGCACATGCCGCGCGAGGTCTGCTTTGTCTACAAGAAAGAGCTGCACATGGTGCCATTTTTTGGCTGGGGCCTGGCGCTGCTGCGCATGATCCCGATTGACCGGTCCAAGGGCCGTGATGCCTTTGAGCAGGTCATCAAACAAGGCCAGATGCGCATGGACGAAGGCCGCTGGCCCTTGCTCTTTCCCGAAGGCACCCGTGTGCCGCCCGGGAAAACCGCCCGATTCAAAATGGGCGGGGCGCTGCTGGCCTCGCGTACGGGTGCGGCGGTCATCCCCGTCGCGCACAACGCGGGCGAGTGCTGGCGCCGCAATGCCTTTATCAAGCGTCCCGGCCTGATCACCGTCTCGATTGGTCCCACGATAGAATCTCAGGGTCTCACCCCCGAAGAGCTCAACGCCAAAGTACAGGCCTGGATCGAAGGGGAAATGCGCCAACTCAATCCCGAAAGGTATGCCCCCCCACAACGGTCAGCTTGAACTCTTGTTCGCCCAGCCTGCAGCCTCCGTGTCCGCCAACGCCGGCACCGAGCCCCTGCAGGCTTTCGGTGCTGATGCAGCCAACGCTGTCGACACCAATAATCGTCCGGGACCTCGTTCACCGGCCACGGACGTGGTAGACGCCGCGCTGCGCCCCCCCGCAAATAACTCGTCGGGCGTCACCGTTATTTCCACCCCCTGCCCAGAGCCTCTACCGCCGGGCGCGCGCTGGCGCGAAGTCGCCACCGAACAGCAAACCATCGGTTTTGTCCTGCAGCGATCCCGCCGACGCAGCATCGGCTTTGTCGTCACCGACGACGGCCTGCGCGTCACCGCGCCCAACTGGGTCACCCTGGGGCAGATCGACGATGCCGTCCGCGAAAAATCCCGATGGATTTTGGCCAAGCTACGCGACTGGCAGGCCCGTAAGGAGCAACTCGCGTTGTCGCAAACCCGCTGGCAAGCGGGTGGTGATCTCCCCTATTTGGGTAAACGTGTCATTCTCGACCTGAATCCGGAAAACAGGCAGGCCCACTTCTCAGGGGATATGAATGCGCCCAGCGATGGCGATATCCTGTCGTTGCCCTTGCCCGTCCAGGCCGATGCGTCGCGCATTCGCGACACCGCCCAGGCTTGGCTGCAACAGCGTGCCAGCACCCTGTTCGCAACGCGTTTGGCGCATTTCCTGGAAATCAGCGGTCTGAAAATCCGCCGCTGGCGATTGTCTTCGGCCGCCACGCGCTGGGGCTCGTGCACCAGCGACGGCAACATCATGCTGAACTGGCGCCTGATCCATTTCGCGCCCGCCATCATCGATTACGTCATTGCGCACGAGCTCGCACACCTACGCGAAATGAACCACAGCCAGGACTTCTGGGCAGAGGTCGGCCAGATTCTGCCGAACTTCGAAGAAGCAAAACAAGTGCTGCGGCGGCACGATCCGGCCAGTCTGCCACGGTTCTGAGAGGCCTCATGGAGCTCCGCCAACTGCGCTATTTCGTCAAAGTCGCCGAGTTCGGCAGCATGGGGCGCGCTGCCGCCGAGCTGGGGGTGGTCACCTCGGCACTCAGCCAGCAGATCAGCCGCCTCGAAAGCGAGCTGTCCACCCGATTGCTGACACGCACATCCATCGGCGTCGTGCCGACCGACGCCGGCGTCGCCTTTTTGCGTCAAGCGCAATTGGCCATACGCCACGCGGACGGCGCCGCGCGCGCCGCCAAGGACGCGCGCCTGATCGGCGAGGTCAGCGTGGGCTTGCCCGCCACCACCGCGTCTGTCCTGGCCGTCCCCTTTTTGCAGGCCATGCGTGAGCGCTATCCCGACGTGCGCATCCATCTGGTCGAAAGCCTGTCGGGCTACTTGAGCGCCATGCTAAACGCCCGCCAACTCGATCTGGCTGTCGTCTTTCGCACAGAAAGCGCCCGGCGCTGGAGCACGCTCCCCCTGCTGGATGAACGCTTGTTCCTGATCGCCCCGCCCGATCTGCCCGGCCTGCCACCCGAGGGCACCGTACGTCTGCGCGACATTGCCAAGCTGCCGTTGTTGCTGCCCAGTGCCAGCCACGGCCTGCGTCAGCAAGTCGACGCGTCCTGTGCGCGGTTGCGCATAGAGCCCAACCTGGCGGCCGAAATCGACGGTCTGGACGTCCTGATGGATCTGGTGCGCAATGGTTTTGGGGCCACTATCCAGCCGGGCGCAGCGATCGTGCGGCTACGTGGCGAGCCCCTGGCCGTACGCCAGATCACGGATCGCCATCTGCGGCGCAGCAACCTGCTGGCCAGCGTCTCGGATGACGAACTCTCGCCCGCCGCGCTGGCGGCGCGCGTTTTGCTGGCGCAGACAGTCGAAAATCTGGTTCGCGCCGGCATCTGGCCCGGCGCGACTCTTCACAAATCGTGAACAGCCGTTGACGATCATAGGCTGGCATACCCTATGGTGCCGCCCTATAGTTCAGGCCTGACTTTACAGGCCTTTTATCATGATCGATGTACTGGTTATCGGTGGCGGCAATGCCGCCCTGTGCGCAGCGCTCATGGCGCGCGAAGCCGGCGCCAGCGTGCTGCTGCTGGAATCCGCCCCTAAAGAATGGCGTGGCGGCAACTCCCAGCACACCCGCAACCTGCGCTGCATGCACGATGAGCCGCAAGACGTTTTGATTGACGCTTATCCAGAAGAAGAATTCTGGCAAGATCTGTTGAAAGTCACTGGCGGCCTGACGAACGAACACCTGGCCCGTCTCGTCATCCGCGCGTCCTCGACCTGTCGGGACTGGATGCGTAAGCACGGCGTGAATTTTCAACCGCCGCTATCCGGCGCGCTGCACGTCGCGCGCACCAATGCGTTTTTCATGGGGGGCGGCAAAGCGCTGGTCAACGCGTATTACCGCAGCGCCGAAGCGCTCGGCGTGCAGATCCGCTACGACGCCCCCGTTGACTCGCTGGAGCTGGACAATGGCCGCTTCGTCGCCGCCCGCATCGGCGACGAACGCATTACGGCACGCAGCTGTGTGCTGGCCGCGGGTGGCTTCGAGTCCAATCGCGAATGGATGCGCGAAGCCTGGGGCCAGAACGAACGTGGTGAATGGCCCGCCGACAACTTCCTGATTCGCGGCACGCGCTTCAACATGGGCGTGCTGCTGAAGTTCATGATTGACGCGGGCGCGGACAGTATCGGCGACCCCTCGCAATCGCACTGCGTCGCGATCGACGCGCGCGCGCCTCTGTACGACGGTGGCATCTGTACGCGCATTGACTGTGTCTCCCTGGGCGTCGTCGTCAATCGCGACGCCGAGCGCTTCTATGACGAAGGCGAAGACTTCTGGCCCAAACGCTATGCCATCTGGGGCCGGCTCACAGCCATGCAGCCCGGCCAGATTGCCTACTCGATCATTGACAGCAAGGCGATTGGCCGATTCATGCCGCCGGTGTTTCCCGGCGTGCAAGCCGATACCTTGCCCGAGCTGGCGCGCAAACTTGAACTGGACGAAACCCAGTTCATGCGCACGCTCTCGGGCTACAACGCTGCCTGCCGCGTCGGCACCTTCGACCATACCCAACTGGACGACTGCCATACCGAAGGCGTGCAACCGGCCAAGACGCATTGGGCTCGCCCAATCGACACGGCGCCCTTCTACGGTTATGCCGTGCGGCCCGGCATCACTTTTACCTACCTGGGATTGAAGGTGGATGACACCGCCGCAGTCCGATTCAACGACCAACCCAGCGACAACCTTTTCGTCGCCGGCGAAATGATGGCCGGCAACGTGCTGGGCAAGGGCTATACCGCCGGCGTCGGCATGTCGATCGGCACGGCCTTTGGCCGCATTGCCGGCACACGCGCCGCGGCCTCGGCGCTCGCCCAACGGGCAACAGGAGCAAAACGTGAAGCAGCTTGAAGAACTGACCCGTCAGGCGCGCGACGCCGCATCGCCAGCGAGGGCAGCCGCAGCAACAGAGCAATCCATACAATGGCACGCCAAGGGCGCCCGTCCGACGCCAGCCCCGCTGACCGACGATGAAACCGAAGTCGCCCGGGTGATGCAGATTTGTAATGCCTGCCGCTACTGCGAAGGTTTCTGCGCGGTCTTCCCGGCCATGACCCGTCGCCTGGAATTCGGCAAGGCCGACGTCAACTATCTGGCCAACCTGTGCCACAACTGCGGCGCCTGTCTGCACGCCTGTCAATACGCCCCCCCGCATGAGTTCGGCGTCAATGTGCCGAAAGCCTTGGCCAAAGTACGTCTTCAGACCTATACCGACTACGCCTGGCCTGCCGCCCTGGGTCAACTGTACAAGCGCAACGGACTGACGCTGTCATTGGCCAGTGCCGCCGCGCTCGCGCTGTTCCTGGTGCTAACAATCGCCATCACCGGCGGACTCTTGCACGAACCGCTGGCCGGCAACTTCTACGCGATTTTTCCGCACAACACGTTGGCGTTGATGTTCGGCCTAGTATTCGGCTTTGCCGTCTTCGCATTGGGAATGGGCGTGAGGCGCTTCTGGCGTGACGTCTCGCCCGGCACCGCGAGCGGGGCTGCCGTCGCCGAAGCCACCCACGACGCGCTGCGCCTGAAATACCTGGATGGTGGCCACGGGAAAGGCTGCAACGATGCTGATGATGCATTCACCCTGGCACGACGTCGTTTCCATCACCTGACCTTTTATGGGTTCATGCTGTGCTTCGCCGCCACCAGCGTCGCCACGCTATACCACTATGCATTCGGCTGGGAAGCCCCCTACCCCTATTTCAGCCTGCCCGTCATATTGGGAACCGTCGGCGGTATCGGGCTGCTGATCGGCCCCGCGGGCTTGTTGTGGCTGAATATCAAGCGCCATCCGCTCCAGGGCGATGCCGCACAACGCCCCATGGACCGCGGGTTTATCGTCCTGCTGTTCCTGATCAGCCTGACAGGGCTGCTGCTGCTGGCGTTACGCGATACATCCGCCATGGGCTTGCTGCTGGCGATCCACCTGGGCGTGGTCATGGCCCTGTTCCTTACCCTGCCGTACGGAAAATTCGCACACGGTATCTATCGCTGTGCGGCCCTGCTGAAATCGTCTATCGAAAAAAGACAACCCGATGGATTGAAGCTGGGATCTGATTAATCGCACCGTTCACGGAGGAGGCGCTCCTTGAAAAAAGGCGGCGCAAATTGGACCAAGACCATCGACGCCGCTGGCGCGATCGCGAACTGACCGGCAAGGAGCGCATGGGTTTGCTACGATATCAGTCTGGCTACTCGCCTGACTTCATCTAGCATAAGGAATTCCCCATGCGTCTCCTGCACACCATGCTGCGCGTCGGCAACCTGGACAAATCCATCGATTTCTACACCCATGTCCTGGGTATGCGGGTGCTGCGCCGTAAAGATTACCCCGAAGGCAAATTCACCCTGGCATTCGTTGGCTACCAAGACGAAAGCGAAGGCGCCGTCATCGAGTTGACCCACAACTGGGACACCGACCACTATGACCTGGGCAACGGCTATGGCCACATCGCGCTGGAGGTCGACAACGCCTACGAGGCCTGTGAAAAGGTCAAACAAAAAGGCGGCAAGGTCACTCGCGAGGCCGGCCCCATGAAACACGGCACCACGGTCATCGCCTTTGTCGAAGATCCCGACGGCTACAAAATCGAGTTCATTCAAGACAAAAATCGCGTCGACTGAATTTCGACAGCGGCGGGGGCGCCGTTATTCACGTCCTGGCCGCCGACGTAATGAATCTCCTCTGTCCTTTGGGCCGGAGGATCGGCGCCACTACCCTCAAACGGCGCCTCGCGTGTTGACATACAGGCTGTACAGGCCTTTGCCTGCCGCCATAAACAAGCGATTCCCCTTCTCTCCGCCAAAGCACACATTCGCGCAGCGCTCCGGCAAGTGAATATGGCCTATCGGTGTGGCGTCAGAAGCGAACACGCGCACACCGTCCAACGCCTCCGTCCCCATTCCCCAGCCGCACCACAGATTTCCATCGACGTCACAGCGCAAACCATCGGCCGTGCCGGGACCGCAGTCAATGAAATCACGCCCGTCTGACAACGTTGCGCCCGACACCCGGTACACTCGAATCGTGCGATTGGGCCTTGCCCGCGACGCCACGACATATAGCAGACTTTCATCAGGGCTAAAGCACAAACCATTCGGTCCCGAAATATCGTCAGCCACTACCGTGATATGGCCCTCAGGATCGATACGATATACACGCTCCGGAAGCTCTTGCTTCGCGCAGTAACCCTCATAATCGCTACTCAAGCCAAAGGGGGGATCCGTAAACCAAATGGATCCATCTGACTTCACCACCACGTCATTTGGCGAATTCAGACGCTTGCCTTCGTAGCGGTCGGCAAGCACCTCGATCGTTCCGTCATAGGCAGTACGCGTCACACGGCGAGTGGCGTGCTCGCAGGTAATCAACCGCCCCTGACGGTCACGCGTATTCCCGTTCGCATTGCCGCAAGGTTCCCGAAATACGGTAACGCATCCCGACGTATCGTCATAACGAAGCATGCGATTATTCGGAATGTCGCTGTACAGCAAATACCGACCATCGCCAAACCACACCGGGCCTTCCGCCCAGCGTGAACCCGATGCCAACATTTCCACCGCGGCATGAAACAATCGATATCGATCAAAACGGGCATCCAGTGACTGCACGCGCGGATCAGGATAGCGGGAACTGACGCGCCACAACGAATCTGGCGCGAGGGCGTTGCGTATTGAGTTCATGGTTTTGTCTCAAGCATGCTGGCCAAAATAGGCCTCTTCCAGACGGCCTTGCAGATTAGATTCGTTCGTGTCCGCCTGCAACACAATCTCCCCGTGGGCCATGGCGTAAACGCGATCCGCCAACGCGAGAGATTTTTCCACGAGCTGCTCGACCAGCAGCACCGATGTCCCCTCGTCTCGTAACCGGGCTGCCACCTCGAACACCCGGTCAACCAACACGGGCGACAAGCCCGCTGACGGTTCATCCAGAATCAATAGCCGAGGCCGCTTTACCAGGCCTTGCGCCACCACCAGCATCTGTTGCTGGCCACCACTGAGTGCGCCGGCTCGGTCATGGCGCTTTTGCGCTATCTCCGGGAAAAAAGCCAGTGCATCCTGGATCCGTTGCTGTCGCTCAGCACGAGCAATGTCGTATCCAGCCAGCGCCAGATTGTCCTGTACAGACAGTTGAGTGAACACATGATGGCCCTCGATCACATGCACCAACCCCAATTTGGCGGCATCTCGCGGCGAAGCGCGATGAAGACTTTTGCCGTCAAACCGCACATCGCCCGACATCCAAGGCAACAAGCCCGAAATAGCGCGCATCAACGTGCTTTTCCCTGCCCCATTCGGACCCAGCAAAGCGACGATTTCTCCAGGCCTCATGGCCATATCCACATCATGCAATATCTGGATTTTTCCGTAACCGGCATTCAGCCGTTGCACTTGCAGTAAATCTTCATGCGCCGAGGTATGCACTCACCACCTCCTTGTGCGATCGAATTTCTTGTGGTGTACCACTGGCCAACACGGTTCCCAGATTCAATACTGTCACATGATCACAGATATCAAAAATCAGATCCGCATGATGCTCAACCAGCAACACGGCCGTTCCACAATGGCTGATTTCTTTAATGATTGCCCCGAGCCGCTTGATCTCGTCTCCCGTCAAACCTGCCGCCGGCTCATCCAACAACAAGTAGCGGGGCTGCAGCATCAGGGCACGGGCAATCTCTACAAAACGCAATTCACTGTGCTGCAGGCGGTCCGCGCGGACATGCGCCATATGGGACAAGCCGACTGCCCGCAGCGCCAGCTCCGCCATCGTGCGCAATCTACGTTCGTCCTTGCGATGCCTGCCGGACAGAAACATGGCCTCCAGGAACGTGCCATTTGCACGGGTGTAACCGCCCGCCATGACGTTCTTTAGCACCGACGTATCACCCACCATGCGTGGTGTCTGAAACGTACGCGCAAACGCCCGTTTGGCACGCTGCAACGGTTTGCCGACTGGCAACTCTGTGCCGTCTTCCATCAGGCTACCCGCTTGTGGGCGGTAGTACCCGGAGATCACATTCAACATGGTCGTTTTTCCACTGCCGTTGGGTCCAATCAATCCATGTACCTGCCCGGCCTTGATCTGCAAATCAACACCATTAATCGCTTTCACGCCACCAAACGACAGATGCAGATCTTTCAAGGAGATGCCCCCGCCTTGTGGCACCTCGGCCAAAATCTGATGCACCGCATCCAACTCTGGCCGGATACGACGATCGGCCGGCAACGGACTACGCCCGCCAAAATCCAGCAGTGACGCAATACCACCCGGGATTGCCAGCACAATCACCAGCAGCAACAGCGCATACAGGAAATTGGACCACGCCGCTAATGGCGCCGCAATCTCTGGCAGAACGGTCAAGATCAAGGTCCCCAACAATGGGCCCAAAATAGAACTGCGCCCGCCTATCAAAATGGAGATAAAAAATAGTACCGACAGCTCGAACGTAAACGCTTCTGGCGTAATGTAAGTTTGCAGCGAACTAAACAAACCTCCCGCCACACCTGCCAGTGCGCCGGCCAGCACGAACACCATCGCCAGCAACTTGGGTTTGGATATGCCGTAAGCCTCAGCCGCGACTTCCGCATCGCGAATTGCAATCAAGCCCCGGCCAAAACGACTGTGAGCAACATTTGCCGTCAATATCGTGGCTACCGTGGCGACCCCAATGCACAAGTAATAAAGGCCAGTGTCAGAGTTGAACGGCGCGGGCATCATCGGCCCGGGAACCCCTATTCCACCGCCCGTGACAGACTCCCAAGCCAAAGCAATCTGCGTAACGATAGTGGCAAACCCCAGCGTGGCCATCGCAAAATAAAATGTGCGCAGCCGCAACGCCGGCAAGCCTACGACCAAACCAAAAAAACCCCCGATAGCGCCCGCGGCGATCAGCGCAGAGAAGGGCCCCCACGGTTCAGAGACATTACCTTCGACGAGCACACTAGTGGTATACGCGCCTATCGTCAGCAAGGCAACATAGCCGATCGCCAATTGGCCTGCGTACCCCACGATCAAATTCAGGCCGGACACCAGTACCCAATAAACCGCGGCGCGCGTCGCAATGACCGTCCAATACGTATCACCAAGAGTCGGCAATGCGAGCGCCGCCACCAACAACAAGGCAAAGGGAAGAACTCGAACCCAGAAGGACGAACTCGCAGGCGAGCGTAACGCCATGGCAGCGGATATATTTGCTTGAGCAGTCATCAAACCCTCCGAGCGGTATTGGAGCCAAAAATACCCTGCGGCACTAACATCAACACCACAATGAACAGCACGAATACCGCTATCGATGCGAACACGCCGCCCACGGTAAAGTTCGCGGTCTGCTGGAATAGGCCCAGGGCCAATCCCCCCACCAAGGCGCCACGATTATTTCCCAGCCCCCCCAATGCCACAGGCACGAACCCGTAGAAATTCAATAACGGTCCATTAGCAAAAAACGCCAGCAGCAATTGCCCCGACGCGAAACCGGCCACGCCGCCAATCACGCCTGCCAGCGCATAGCTAATGACACGTAGCCGCCGTTCAGGCAGTCCGATAGATCGCGCCGCAAAGTTATTCTCCGCCACGGCCAGAAATGCCAAGCCGACCAGTGTGCGCCGATACAAATACTCCAATGCGAGCACTACCACCACGCATGCAACAACCGGCAACCAAAATCGCTGGTCCAGGGGGCCCGAGCCCCAGGCAAGCAACTTTGGAAACGGTTGAGGCTCTGTTCCCCACTTAATCGCAGTTACCTGCTGGATCATCAACGCCAACGCCAACGTAGACAACACGTATAAGTGCTGGTCCAGGCTTTTCAATACAGGCCTGACGGCGACAAACTCGGTAATCACTCCGACCAAGGCACACACTGCCAGAGTGAGTACAAATGCCACCGGTCCGGGCAAGCCCAGACGCAGCATGAACAAGGAGCCAAAAACACCACCCAGCATTCCCAATTGCCCTGCGGTGAAACTCATCACTCGGGAAGTAGAATACATCGTGTTGTACGTGATACCGATCAGCGCGTAAACCGCGCCAACGGCCAGGCCAGAGCTGATGATAGAAGCCAGCATGATTGCTCCTCCCTATCGTTATTGGTATCCCGGCGCCAGTGCAAACGTGCCGTCACGCGCAGATTTGGCCTCGGACATGACGACTTCCTGTGTGGGATAGCCATCATGCTGCGTGGACGAGTACGTATAGTTTCCGAAATATCCGGGGTAAGCCTTCAGGCTGTTCCAATATTCGATAATGTCCTTGGCTTGCGACGACCCGGTTGTCTCTACCGCTTTGGCCACCAACGCAATAGCGTCATAGCCCGCTGACACCCACCAATACAAGGTGTCCTCCAGCGTGACCTTGCCTTTGACCATGTCCACGAACTCTTGCGAATGGGTGGGTAGCTTTCCATCGGCATCGTAACTGGCGCTCTTATAGCCAATCGCATAGACCTTGTCCCAGTTTTCCGGCTTTTCGATCAACGTGCGCAGCTCTCCCGATGCCATTGAGGGATGGCCGACAAATGCCACATCCCAACCCATATTCGCGCGGGTATTGAATAATCGCGCCTCCATACCCGTGGATACACTCCAAACCACAATCACTTCGGCCCCTGCGTCACGAGCGCGCGTCATATCGGGCGACATGTCGGTTTGTGTCGCGTCGATATTTGTCGAATACACGACTTCCGCCCCGTCCTTCTTGAAATTCGCCACGCACGCCTTGGTTGCGCTAACGCCATAACCTGTGGTGTCGCCAATCACTGCGATTTTTGAGAATTTTTGTACCTTCAGGCAATAATCCCGGCAAGCATCGTCCCATTGCGAATTTGACGGCGCGAGTCGAAAGGCATTGGGGTACTTATCCGTATTAATCAGACGATCAATAACGCAAGGATGAATATTCGGCATTTTGGCTCGCGCCATAATAGGCGTAACGGCCAGCGATTCTCCCGAGTTCGTCGGCCCCCAAATCGCGTGTACCTTCTGCGAATTGATCATCTCCTGCACGGCGTTCACGGCTTTCGTTGGATCACCCTGGGTATCGCGTGTGACGATCACGAGTTTGCGCCCTTTTACCCCGCCCGCGGCATTAATCGCCTGGGCGGCAAACTCCACGCCACGGTTGAAACCCACACCAGGTGCCGAACTCGGCCCTGTCAGGGCCGCTAGCCAGCCTATTTTGATGTCTTCCGTCGCGGCCAGGGACAATGCTGGCATCCCTAATGCGGAGGCGCCCAATGCACCTGCGGCACCCAATACAAAATCACGGCGAGAAACTGACATTTTTGTCTCCTAGATATTGTGATCCGAGGACGGTGCGGGTATCCCTGTCTACCCTCCTCGGCCGACACTACTGGGTTTTTTCTTCTAGATGGGCAATCCGATCTAGATCAAAGGTAAACCCCCATCCCGGGCGTTCCGGCACGATCGCGAACCCCGCGTCAAACTCCAATCGTTCCTGATAAAGGTCAGAGAACCACGGCATGTATTCCAGGAATAGCGCATTGCTCAGCGCCCCCAATACCTGAATGCTCATTTCGGGAAACAAATGACTTGAAACCGGGATATCGTAGGCTGCGGCCATCTGGCTAACACGCATAAACTCCGACACCCCGCCCGATCGCTGCAAATCCGGCATCAATACATCAGCACTACGAAGCTCGATCATGCGACGAAATCCATATCGCGCGTATTCCGTCTCGCCACTGGCGATGGGGGTATCCAGTGCCGCCGATACACGGGCCAGCCCTTCAAGATCCCAGGCGGGCAAGGGCTCCTCGAACCACGCTAACTGATACTCTTCGAGCATCCGCCCCAGTCGTATCGCCTGCGTCTCGGTCAATCCCTGATTCGCGTCCGCCATGAGCTTCACATGCGGACCGATAGCCTCGCGCACCGCGCGTACTCGCTGCACGTCCACGGCAGGATCTGGAGACCCTAACCGCATCTTCACCGCGTTAAACCCCTGCTGCACCATTTCCTGTGCATCATGCGCGAGTTGATCGACACTGCGATGTAACCACAAACCGCCGCTGTGATAGACGGGGACTCGATCCTGTGCCCCACCCAGCATCCGATATAAAGGCAGGCCCGCCGACTTGGCGGCCGCGTCCCATAATGCGCCATCGATGGCAGATATGCCCATCACCGGGATACCTTTCTGCCCGAAGAAATTCATGTCCTTCCAGGCCCGCGCCCAAAACCCGGCGATGTGGCCCGCATCCTGGCCAACAACCAGATCGGCCAGTTCGTCGACCATGCTGTGCAGTACGCGTGTACGTCGATTATTCAGCGTAAACACCAAATTCTCGCCCACCACGCCATCACTCGTATGCAGCCTGATGAGCACGACGCCGCAGCTTGAAATCGGTCCCAGCGCGCTAATGATCGGATCTTTCAGTGCCACGACGATTGGGCGCGTTTCCAGTTTGACGACCTTCATGCGTAAGCCTCCGCCGTCGTAATGCGATGCACGGATCCGATGCGATAACGTGTCATGATTTCCTCGTTCGGGTCACACCCCAGCCCCGGCCCCTGTGGAACGCTCAGCATGCCGTTAACTGCGTGAACATAAGGGGCAAAGGGATTCGCCTCCATATCCATCCATAGCACTTCGATCAAGGGCGACTGAGGCAGGGCCGCGCCAATATGTAGCGTCGCAATGAAACCCGGCCCGAAGTAGGGAGAGTGAGGAATCACACGAACCCCATGCGCGGCACATAAAGCCGCGATGCGCATCACCTCGCCAATGCCGCCGATTTTCGTCACGCTGGGTTGGGCGATGTCAATCGCACCTGCCTCTAACAACGTACGAAAGCCCTGCAGGCCCGCCACATTTTCGCCCGCTGCAATGGGGATCCCGCATTCACGTACTCGAGCAAGACCACGGGCGTCCTCCGGCGGCCATACAGGCTCTTCAAGCCAATACATTCCGTCATCGCGCATACTGCGCGCTTTATCCAAAGCGTCGGGCACATCCCACGGACAATTGACATCCAGCATGATCTGAACGTCCATGCCCGCGACGGCCGACTGAGCATGCAGCAGGGCTTCACGAGTGGTTTCATGCAGTTTGACATAACGAAACCCTGCGTCGGCCGCTGCACGCGTATTACGGGCAGCGATCGTCGCATCACCATAAGCCAGCAGGCTGGAGTAGCTCTCCAATGTGGTACGGCTGCTGTTACCCAATAACTGATATATCGGTAAACCGGCACGCTTGCCCAGCAAATCCCACAGGGCAATTTCGATTCCCGACCATGCATAGACAAAGCTGCTATTGCGACCCAGTAAATGCGTGGAATGCAGTACTTCTCGTGTCAACGCCGAAATGTCTCCGGCATTTTTTCCGATCACCAGCGGCGCCACGATAGTGTCCAGCGCGGCGCGTGTCGCCGGGATCGCAGCATGGCCGAACGCCTCCCCCCACCCCACCAGGCCGTCGTCGGTTTCGACGCGAACAAGCAAGATTTCCAGCTTGTCCCATAACTTCCCCGCGAAACGACAATGAGGACCTCCCATGTCGAACGGCACGGAAACCACCGAAGACTCGACTGCCACAATTTTCATGCGTTTGCTCCTTATGTCATCTTGCAGTGGATCCAGTGCTGAGCGTTGTTTCTATCGTTGTCGTCAACACCTGTCCCAGGCAACGACTGTAAAAGCCGTCGGGCGCAAAAACAATGGAAGTGGACTAATTCAAAGATAAGCTAGACTTATGTTCAATCAACGCTGCACTGATGTACCAAATCAGTATCCGCAAAGCGAAAGCACTGTACGAAACCTGCGGAAATAGAACAAAGTCCACCAAAGGGGACACCATGCATTTGACCGTACGCCAAATGGAGGTCATACGTGCCGTGCATCGTTACGGCAGTGTGGGCGAAGCCGCTTCCGCGCTGGGCATCTCTCAGCCGGCCATCAGTTTGATGCTGCGCGAATGCGCATTGCACGCGGGTTTTCCCTTCTTCGTGCGCAAACGGGGACGTCTGCACGCCACGCGCGAAACGCTGGAAATCATGAGCGAATTGAATCGCGCGTTCGACAGTATTGCTCGAGTCAATCGCCGGGTAGAGGACATGCGCGAGTTGACCGAAGGGTCGGTGCAGATTTCTACCGTGCCGACCGTTGCAGAGAATCTATTGGCGCCTACCAGCTTCAGGTTTCGCCAAGAGTGGCCACAGATTCAGGTGTCAGTCATTGCTACCGACAATGTCAGCGTATCTGACTGCGTTTTTCAGGAACGGGTGGATTTTGGCATTGTGCTCTCGCCCTTAAGCCAGGACGGACGCATGATCGAAGGCCGCCTGACTGACCTATGCGAAGCAGAGCTCGTCTGCGTCGTTCCCGAAAATTGCCCACTGGCAAAGCTATCGGTCGTCACGCCTCATGATCTGGAACCCTATCCGCTGATATCCTTCGACAAGAACCTGCCGCTAGGGGCATTGATCGAAGAAAGCTATCGAATCGCCGGTGTCAAACGCAAAATTGCGTTGGGGGTCACCCTGACTGCAGTCGCCTACTCGCTGGCTCGATCCGGCGCTGGGGTCGCCATCATCGATCCGTTTTATCTACTGACAGGTCGCAACCAGGGGGTGGTCACTATCCGGTTTGAGCCACGCATGTCGGTCAAAGCGCAATTGCTATTACCTAACAACACCCCTTTATCCCGGCATGCACAATTGTTTGTCGCTGCGCTGAAGAAAACGGCGATTTCGCTTAAGGATTCTTTGCCGCGCGGCTCGAATGTTATCGCCCACTGAAGGTAGACTCGAAAAAGAAGCGCCGGGCATCGACCACAATGCCTGGCGCTTCTTGCTTCAGACGTGCTTAATCCAGCGCGCGATTCCTGGACTCGACATCGACCAGCTTGATCGCCACGGCGCCGGCAACCAGCATCCCCGAGAGCACGAACAATGACGCGGTGAACTGCGTTGCCATGATCGGCGCAATCAGCGCGGGCGCAAACAGCCCGCCAAGACGGGCAACGGCACCTGCCAACCCCATCCCGCTGGCGCGCAAATTCGTGGGATACACCTCAGGCGTAAAGGCGTACAACGCGCCCCAAGTACCCAGCAGAGCGAAGCTCATCAGCAACGTCGAGCCCACAATCAGGGGAACCGAGGTCCCCAGGCTATATAGCAGGCAACCCACGGCGCTGAGCAACAAGAAGCCGATCAGCGTGGGTTTGCGGCCGTAGCGCTCCACGGCATAAGCCGACAGGGCGAATCCGGGCAATTGAGCCAGGGCCAGCACGATCAGGAACTCCTGACCTCGCATGAAGCCCAGGCCCTGCCCGGACAGCTTCACCGGCAGATAGACAAAGACCCCGTAGTACGCGATCGAGATCAGCATCCATGCGGCAAGCAGCGCAATACTGCGTCGTGCCAGACCCGAGCCAAACAGGGCCAACACCGACTTGCGCTCCATGACTTGAGGCTCGATCGCGGCGAGCTGAACATTGTTGCCGTTCGTCTTGGCCACCCGCTCCAGGACCTGCCGCGCCTGGTCCGATTTGCCGCTCTTGTTGAGATACAGCGGCGATTCAGGCACATAGAAGCGCAACACCACACCGATGATCGCCGGAATCCCGGTGACGAAGAAGATAATTCGCCATGCATCGTCACCGTACGCGCTGGCATACAACGCCAGGATGGCCAGCAAGATCGTGCCTACTGCCCAGAATGATTCCAGCCACACGAGCCAACGGCCACGACGCTGCGGCGGCAGGAACTCGGCCATCATCGTGTAATCCACGGGCAGCGTACCGCCCACACCGACACCGGCCAGGAACCGCAAAATCAGCAGCCATGTCATATCAGGCGAGAAGGCCGATGCAACCCCTGCCAGCGCATCCAGGATCACGGCCATCATCAAGACGGGGCGCCGGCCAATGCGATCAGCTAAACGGCCGAAAGCAAAAGCGCCAATCATCATGCCGATAAAAAACAGAGTGCCTGTTTGCAAGGCTTGAGGGATGGTGATGCCAAAGGTCTTTGCGATCGACGGTGCACTGAATCCGATCGACAACACTTGCATGGCGTCGGCCATCCAGACGAGCCCGAATATCACGAAGAGCCTGTACTGGAATTTCCCGACGCCGACTGTATTCAACCCTTGTTCAATCGTTATTGTTGATGCTGCCATGGCTACTCCTACGAGGTTTGCCGTTGCTTTTTATGCGCTTTCGCGCAACTAAAAATCAATCGCGTGCGTCGACGAATCGCCGATTCATTGGGATTGACTCCGTATCCGACCGATCACCGCCATACTATCGGCCCATTCAGACTCTTGTGGCGCAAAGCGCGCCCGCAGATAACCCACTAAATTCTGCACCTGCTGATCGTCCAGGCTATCCTTGAATCCTGGCATATAACCCAGATCATCGTTGGCCGGAGTCTGAATGCCATGCAGGATGACTTGCACTAAATTGTCTGGCGTCGCAGCGTGCAAATTCGTATTCGTCGCCAATAAAGGTTTTACGCCAAATAAGGTCGGACCGGCCGCCGCTTCGTGACAAACCGCACAGGCATTCTGATAAATGCGCTCGCCCTGGGCATGCCCTTCGAACAGACGTTGCGTCGAGGATACGGCTGGCGTCAACGCCGCAAGGCTTAACGCCGACGCTGGCGTTGATTCAGACGTTAATTTGGGCGTTGATTCAGGCGTTCTCGCAGGCGTCAGATCAGACGTCAATGCGTTGATGGCAGGCGCAGGGGCATTCCCCTCCCCCGATGAGGTGCGCGCGACCGGACTACCAGGCAGGTTCAACAGATACGTACCGATGGCGCGCACGTCACTCTCGGGCAGCTCGGCCAATCCGTGAATAACAGGCGCCATCGGCCCCGCCGCTACGCCGTGATTGGCCGAGTAGCCGGTACGCAGGTACTGGAACAATTCGTCAGACGTCCAGGGGACTTTGCCGGTCGCCAATTGATCGAGGGCCGGGGCCGCCCAGCCTTCGGCCTCGCCGCCCGCCAAATAATTCTGGACACCGGTCTTCTCTGCCCCCAGCGCGTTGCGTGGCGAATGGCACGCCGCGCAGTGTCCCACCCCTTGCACCAGATAAGCGCCACGATTCCACGCCAGCGTTTGTGTGGGGTCGGGTTCGTATACGCGATTGTCGTGAAACAGCAGGTTCCAGCCCGCCATGGCGGGCCGCACGTTATACGGAAATGCCAACGCCGTCTTGGGCGGCTCGCTGCGTACGGGCGGCTGTACCATCATATAGGCATACAACGCCTGCATATCCGCATCCGTGATCTTGGCAAAAGCGGTATAGGGAAATGCGGGATAGAGTTGACGGCCGTCGCGATGCACACCCTCGCGCATGGCGCGCTCAAAGGCGCGGTACGACCACTGACCGATCCCGGTCTCGTTGTCGGGGGTGATGTTGGTCGTGTAGATCGTGCCAAAAGGCGTGTCCAACCCCAATCCACCCGCGTTCTCCTTGCCGCCCGGCGCGGTATGGCACACCACGCAGTCCCCCGCGGCGGCGACCAGACGCCCTCGCTCGATGGCCGCAGCAGAATACAGCGACACATCCGGTCCGGTGGTCGGCGCGATGGCCGGTTTAACGGGCCAAGCCATCGTCATCAACCCGGCCACGGTGCTTGCGCCCGCCGCCAACCACAGGCCGCCGCGTCGCCACCAACGGCGAGCGGGCGACGACGGTGCGCCCGGCGCCGCCAACGCGTCGCGCAGGTGCTCGGTGTTGAAAGGCACCTGGCGCAGACGCACGCCCGTTGCATCAAAAATGGCATTCGCAATGGCCGCGGCGGCCGGCAGGGTGACGACGCCGTCCAGCGCCAATTGCCCCTGTTCGACCCGCCTGGTCAACCCCGTGTTCTGATCGGCACCCTGCACAGGCATCAGATCATGCGATGCCGCCTGGCTGCCCGACGATGACGTCCTCTGCGCAGCCGTCGCACCCCAGTCATCGAACTGTGAGGGCGCTGCCAGCAATCGACGGGCGGCGTCCAGTAGCTGAGGATGTTGATCATGAATAGCGGCCTGCCGCGCCTGTTGCAAGGACTGACTGTCGTGCCCCACCACCAGGCGCGTCACGTCCACAGTGCCCGTTGCCGGCATGACTTCGACCTCGACGACCCAGGCACTCCAAGTATCGGTCGTACTGCCATCCGCGTGCTCGTCGCGCACATGCGCGGCCGCATAACCTCGACCGCGCAGCCCCGTCTCGGCGCCATGGTCTCGCCGGGCCACGGCTCGTTGTGCTTGCTCTTGCGGTGGCAATGCCTGCCAACTCGCCTGTTCGACCATTCTTTCTGTTAACGCACGCCCCGGCCCGGCCGGCAATTGCGCCAGTCGGTGCGCCAACGGATCGATGCCCAGGCGAGCGGCTTGTTCGTCCAGCAGACTCTCCTGCGCAAACACGTGCATCGCCTCGAATTCGGCGATGCACGCCTGCGTCAGCGGCGACGCGGCATCCGCAGCAACCTGTCGAATTGGGTTGATACCCTGCACCCGGGGTGCCGCGACGGGATCTGCCTGCGTGGGCTGGCTGAGCAGTCGCGCCCTACTGGGCCGTAATCCCCATGGCTGGCTCGACAGCAACCGCGGGGGTGCTGTCGCATCGCCCTCGATCTCGTACGCCACAGGCGCGTCAGGACTCAGGACAATATCGCCAGGCACCGGGTCCCGCTGAATGGCGACGTGCACAGGCTGTGCTGCCGCACGCGAGAGCAGTACCGCGTCCGCAACGGCATCCAATACGTCCAGGATATGGAGGTCCAGCGATCGGCCCGGATCGATATCCACGAGTGTGATTCGATGTCCGGGCAGCGACAGCAAACGTCCGAGGTCTTCTTGCAAAACCGACCGGTACGATGCGGGACAAGGTGCCCAAACTGTCGCATGACTGCTTGTGCACCAGACAGTCACGCCGAGCCCTTCAGTCACCGAATGCTCGGCCACGTGCCAAACATAAGGTGCTGCCTCAGTCGGTGCAGTGTCATCCGATGCGGCCCCATCCAGCGCCGTCTCGACGGCAGACGCATCTTCTGCGGCCGCAGCATACTGTGCCGACGACGGCGGCGACTGCCAACACGCGCCCAGCCCGTCCAGCGCCTGTCGTGCCAGGATGGCCGATACCGCCACCACCCCGACAAAATGCACTTGAGTCACCACCTGAACGACGCCAGGCAACGCCTGCGCACGCGCCATATCGACTGTTTGCAGACGCGCACCACCATAGCGCCGTCCGTCCCAAAGCATGCAGGGCGGGCGCAACACGGCGCCATGCAATACGCCGCCAGGAATGGTCGGCGGCTGGGCGAACCGCTGCGAGGCGAGAACATCAGGCAATGCGGGGCCGCTCACGGCTCCCCACCTTCAGTCGGGCTTTGCGCGGTCGCGGCCGCACGCAATGCCACCGCCTGGTGTGCCGCCTGCAGGATTTCGAGGTGCGTGCCACAACGGCACAAGTTGTGACTCAACTCTTCTCGCAGCGTGGCCTCAGACGGATACGGCTGACGTCGCAACAGTGCCTCGACAGTCATAATCATTCCGTTGAGACAGTATCCACATTGCGCCGCCTGACAGTCGATGAATGCCTGTTGAGTGGGGCCTGGGCAATGAATATCGCCAAGACCTTCGAGGGTCGTGATCTCGCGACCCACAGCGCCACGCGCCGGGATCACGCAAGACCGCGCAGCGACTCCATCAATCAGCACGGTGCACGCCCCGCACTCACCCAACCCGCAACCATACTTGGGGCCGTTCAAGGCGAGATCATTGCGCAGCACGAGCAGCAACGGCGTCCCCGGGTCCGCGTGTAGCTCTCGCTCGCATCCGTTAACGGACAAACGAAAGACAGACGAACTGACGGGATGAGGCGTCGTGGAAACGCTGCTGTGCATGAGGGTCGCCGCTCAGTGAGTGCCAATGGCCTTACGTTTTTTGCGCTGTGGGCAACGGATCAACCAGCGGCACATTGAATACGTCATAGCCAAAGCACCAGGAAGGATCTTCGTTGGTGCGCAACCACGTATTATCGTGCGAAATACGCTGAACCTTGCTCGCGCGCTCTGCGCGGTTGGCCTCATACAAATCAAAGGCCAACTGATAATTGCTCGCACCCACCTCCTTGAAACAGCGCGTCAACATCGCGGCGTCTTCGATGGCCATGGCCGCCCCCTGCGCCATGTGCGGTTTCATGGGGTGACACGCATCACCCAACAACACCAGACGGCCGCGGCTCCAGAGCGGCAGTGGATCACGCTCCAGCAAGGACCACTTGGTGACCTCGACGGTGGAATCGATCAACGCTTGTACCGTGGGATGCCAACCGTCGAATGCCTCTCGCATTTCTTCCTTGCTGCTCGGCAGCCATCGGTCTTCGAGATTCCATTGCTCGACGGGCACGCCGGTCACGTAATACAGTTCATCCTGCTTGCTGGTCACGAAATACGTCATCATGTGACGATCGTCGCTCCACCACTTCACGCAGGGATCGAAGGGCAACATACCGGCCTTGACGTCGGGTGTCGGAAACACGGCGCGATGCGCCAGATAACCCGCGTATTTCGGCGGCTCGACACCCAGCAGTTCTTCGCGGATGCGCGAATTGACACCGTCGGCGCCAATCACCAGATCGGCTTCCTCGACGGTGCCATCGGCAAAATGCATGCGCACCACGTGGCCCAGGTCTTCGACCTGCGTGAGATGCTTGTCAAAGGTCAGTATGCCGTCGGGCAACGCATCGATCAGCAGCGCATGGAAGTCACCCCGATGCACTGTCAGGTAGCTGGCGCCGTATTCCTTGACGGCGTAGTCACCCAGGGGAATCTGTGCCAGCACATCGCCCGTTTGCCAATGACGGCTGTGCCAGTACTCCGGATGCGAACCTTGTTCGTTAAGTGCATCCTCGACGCCAATGCGACGCAGGATCTTCATGACGTTGGGGCCGACGTGGATCCCTGCCCCCAGGCGCGAAAAAACGGGAGACTGGTCATAGACACGAACATTGAACCCTTCTTTAGCGAGCAGCGAGGCCGCGGCCGCTCCTCCAAGACCGGCACCGATCACGGCAATTCGAGGTTGTGCGGACATACAGAAAACTCTCCTGGCAATCAAAATTTCTCGCTACCAATCGCAAGATCGGCAGGTCGTTCCGAGTCGTGAATTTAAAGCGTATACGCTTCTTTTTTTAAAATTTACAGACAAGAAAGACTACTGACAAGGAAATAAAACCGAATCTATCTAGGTATTTTCCCTAGATTTTTCTCATTTTTCACCTATGAATATCGAGCATTGCGGGGCGCGTTTTATTTCTATATATTGAGTGTCTACGCTGTATTTTTTCAAAACATTCTGCGAGAAAAAGCCTCATGCCATCGACCTATCTCTACGGCGCGCATGTCCACGCTAACGGTATCCGCCAACACTATCTGCGCTATGGCGGCAACGACGGCGCACGCGCGCAACGCCCTGCCATCGTGCTCATTCCCGGTATCACCAGCCCGGCGGTGACCTGGGGCTTTGTCGCCGAACGACTCGGCATCCATTTCGATACCTATGTGCTCGACGTTCGTGGCCGCGGTTTGTCCGAATCGGGCCCCGGTCTGGATTACGGTCTTGATGCCCAGGCTGCCGACGTCACCGCCTTTGCGGAGGCGCTAGGACTGCAGCGCTACGCACTGATCGGCCACTCGATGGGTGCACGCATCGCGGTCCGCGCCGCGCGCTCTCAGCCCGCGGGGCTCGTGCGAGTGGTTGCCGTGGATCCCCCCGTCTCCGGGCCCGGCCGCCGCGCCTATCCCGCCAAACTGCCGTGGTACGTCGACTCCATCCGCCAGGCCACGCAGGGTATGGACGCCGAGGCCATGCGCGCGTTTTGCCCCACCTGGACCGATGATCAATTGCGGCTGCGCGCCCAATGGCTGCACACCTGCTACGAACCTGCCATCGTGCAGAGCTTCGAGGATTTTGGCCGCGATGATATCCATGCCGACTTGCCTCAAATCAAGATCCCGCTGCTGCTGATAACGGCCGAGCGCGGCGATGTCGTCAACGATGGCGATGTCGCCGAATGGCAAACCCTCGCACCGCAAACGCAATCTGTGCGCGTGCCCGGCGCGGGGCACATGATTCCCTGGGACAACGAGGACGGCTTCTACGCCGCCTTTGGCGATTTTCTGGGGCACCCCCTGACCTGACGCCCACCGGGTGCCACGCCGGCACCTTGGTCTCTTGTCCCTCTAGCCAACCGGAGTTCGCCATGTCCGTGAGCGATATTGATCTGATTCAAGCCTGGAAACAGGTCCTCACCCTGTCCAGGCTCGAAGCCGGCCAGACAGTCACCGTACTGACCGGCGCCGACACCCATCCGCAAACCTTGCGCTGCGCGATCGCCGCGGCCAGCGACCTCGGTGCGCGGGTCAATCGCCTGGACCTGCCGCCGATCAACGCCGAGAAATCGCTCTCGCGCGACTCGCTGGCCTATCTCGGTACCACTCCGCTGACGGGCAACCCCGCCGCCATCGCGGCGCTCAAGGCCAGCGACTTGGTGCTGGATCTCATGACCTTGTTGTTCTCGCCCGAGCAACACGACATCCTGAGCGCCGGTACGAAAATCCTGCTGGCGGTCGAGCCCCCTGAAGTGCTGTGCCGCCTCGTCCCCACCGAGGCCGATCGCACACGGGTCATCAACGCCTCCAGACTCATTGAGGCCGCCCGCGAAATCCATATTTCATCCAAGGCGGGCACCGACCTGCGTTGCAAGCTGGGCGAGTTCCCCGTCATCTGCGAATACGGCTTTGTCGACCAGCCTGGCCGATGGGATCATTGGCCCAGCGGTTTCGTACTGACCTGGCCCGACGAAGGCCAGAGCCAGGGCGTTGTCGTGCTGGATCGCGGCGATATCCTGTTGCCGCTCAAAGAATACGTCAACGATCCCATCCAGCTCACGATCCGCAACGGCTTCGTTACCGCGATCGAAGGCGGCCTGCAGGCGGACATCCTGCGCGAGTACATGGCCTCTTACGAAGACCCCGAGGCTTACGCCGTATCGCATGTGGGTTGGGGTCTGCAGCCCCGCGCGCATTGGTCGATGCTGGCCCACTACGACAAAGAGTCGCATATCGGCATGGACGCACGCGCATTCGAGGGCAACTTCCTCTGGTCCATGGGACCCAACAACGAGGCCGGCGGCAACCGCACCACGGCGTGCCACATCGACATTCCGATGCGCCGATGCACCGTCACGCTTGACGGCACGCCGACTGTCATCGATGGCATCGTGCAAGACAAAGAAGGGCTCGCCCGCGCCGAGCGACTGAGCCAACTCGCAGGAATCGTCAATTGAGCACACTCTCCGCCCAACACATTTCCACGGACGGCGTCCAGGGCGACGTCTCGGCCTACGCACGGCAGGGCTTTGGCACACCATTGCCCCTGAAGGCGCCATTTGGCCTGCTGATCATTGATTTCGTTAACGGATTCGCGGATCCAGCGGTCTTCGGCGGGGGCAACATCCCGCAAGCAATCGACCAGACGACGCATCTGCTTGCTCATGCACGCCAGCAAGGTTGGCCGATCGCACACAGCCGCATCGTGTTCGCGGACGATGATGCCGACCAGAATATTTTTTGCCTGAAAGTCCCCGGCATGCTCACGCTCAAAGAGGACAGCGCGGCCAGCGCCATCGTGCCCGAACTCGCACCGGCCTCCGGGGAGTACGTGGTGCGCAAAAGCACGCCCTCGGCCTTCTATGGCACGATGCTGGCACCGTGGTTGAGCCAGCGCGGTGTACAGACCCTGGTGATCGCGGGGTGTGTCACCAGCGGCTGTGTTCGCGCCAGCGTGGTTGATGCCATGCAGGCCGGCTTCCGCCCCCTGGTGGTCTCGGACTGCGTGGGCGATCGGGCACTCGGCCCGCATGACGCCAATCTGTTCGACATGGCACAGAAATACGCAGCGGTCATGCCGCTGAGCCAGGCCCTGATCGACATCGAGGCCCTGTCGGGCTAAGCTAATTCGGATGAGCCTGCCCCAGCCGAAATCTCTGCACGACGGGTTACTCAATCAGAGCGGTGTGCTGCTGATCATTCGCCATCCGGTCGCGCCTCCCAAGCCCGCCCCGGGTCAACCCGGTGCGCCGACCGACTACGTCCCGGCCACGCCGGAAATCTTTATCGCGATCCAGGACGCCCCCGAGATCGCCAGCGGCTGGCGCGCGATGGCGTTTAACGGGCACGTCGATCTCGGCACGGGGATACGCACCGCGCTGGCGCAAATCGTGGCCGAGGAGCTTGAGATCCCTTTCGGGCAACTCGACATGGTGCTGGGCCACACCGAGGCATCGCCCAATCAAGGCCCCACCATTGCCAGCGCATCCATCCAGATTTCGGCCGTACCGCTGCGTCGCGCCGCCGCCCAGGCACGCGAGCATCTACGTCGCCTGGCAGCGCAAACCTGGCGCGTTCCCGTTGATGTATTACAGGCACGCGCAGGTGCCATCGTCTTCAAAAACCCCGCAGATGCTCGCAGCCTGCACTATGGGGAACTCCTCCGAGGCAGACACGATCATCTGCCCCTGTCCGAAAACGCCCCCCTCAAGCCGGCCTCCGAATATCAGCTCGTGGGCCAGCCACAGGCCCGCGTCGACATTCCCGCCAAAGCGACCGGCACCCTCACATACGTCCACGATGTGCGCGTGCCCGGCATGCGGCATGGCCGCGTTATCCGCCCGCCCTACCCCGGTCGCGATGGCGGCGACTTTGTGGGCAACAGCCTGGTGGCCGTCGACGAGTCCTCTATTGCCCATCTGCCGGGCCGGGTACAGGTTGTCGTGCGAGGGGATTTCGTGGGCGTGGTGGCCGACCGCGAAGAACAAGCGATTGCCGCGATGCGAGCCCTGAAGGTCCGTTGGAAGGACATCCCGCCCGCGCCAGATCTGAGTGATCTGGAGGCAGCGATACGCGCCCACCCCTCTGAGCCCCGCCCCCTGCACAGTCAGGGGCAACCCGGCCACGCGCTGACGCAAGCCGCACACGCCAACGCTGGCCGCAGCGTCCGGCGAACCTACGTCTGGCCCTATCAGATGCATGGTTCCATTGGTCCGTCCTGTGCGGTGGCAGACTACACCGAGCACCGGCTCACCCTCTGGTCCGGCACCCAAAACCCGCACATGCTGCGCACCGATATTGATCGCCTGCTCAATCTGGGTGAAGGCAATATTGAAATCGTGCGTCTCGAGGCGGCTGGCTGTTATGGCCGGAATTGCGCCGACGATGTCTGTGGTGATGCGGCGCTACTGGCAATGGCCGTGGGCGCCCCGGTCCGCGTACAACTCACGCGCGAGCAAGAACACCAATGGGAGCCCAAGGGTACGGCGCAACTGATCGACGTGCAGGCGGCGATTGATCCGCAAGGCAATCTGCTGGCCTACGATTTCGGGGTGCGCTATCCCTCCAACGACGCGCCGCTACTCGCATTGCTGTTGACCGGCAGCATCTCCAATCACCCCCGTACCTTGCAAATGGGTGATCGCACCGCGATGCCGCCCTACCGGTATCCGAGCCTGAATATCGTCTGCCACGACATGGCACCCTTGATGCGCGCATCGTGGCTGCGCGGCGTATCGGCATTGCCGAATGCCTATGCGCACGAATGCATGATCGACGAGCTCGCCCACCACGCGGGCGCAGATCCCATCGACTATCGCCTGCGTCATCTGGACGATACGCGCGCCCGCGATTTACTGGTTGCCACCGCAGCGCGTGCACGCTGGCAGACTAACGCCACCGGCAGTCGAGGCATTCCCGGACAAGACGGCTTATTGCATGGCCGCGGCGTCGCGTACGCACGCTACGTGCACAGCAAGTTCCCGGGCTTCGGCGCCTCGTGGGCAACATGGATCGTCGACGTGCAGGTCGACCCCTTAAGCGGGCGTCTGCGCGTCACGCGCGTGGTGGTCGGCCACGATGCCGGCATGATGATCAACCCGCAAGGCGTTCGACACCAGGTTCACGGCAATATCATTCAGGCGCTAAGCCGCACGCTGCTCGAGCATGTCTCATTTGGACCGCAAGGGGTGACCAGTCGCGAATGGGGCACCTACCCCATCCTGACTTTCCGTGATCTACCCAAGGTTGACGTACTGCTGATGCCGCGCCAAGAAGAGCCGCCACTCGGAGTCGGTGAGTCGGCGTCGCTGCCCTGTGCGCCCGCGGTGGCCAATGCCTTATTCGACGCGACGGGACGACGCTTGTGCGCTCCCCCGTATACTCCCGAGACACTGCGCCTAGCCTTGCATCAGCCCCCTCGTACCCATGAAAATGCCCTCGCCCCAACGACAGCCATCACCGGATAACCCCGCCAAAGAAGACACGTCGTCTTACCTGTTTTCTTCGCAGGTCGGGCACCTGCTGCGCCGCGCCTATCAACGACACACCGCGCTTTTTCAGCAGTTCATTCCGGATTCCAAACTGACGGTCGCGCAATTCGTAGTCATGTGCGCGCTCAAAGATGACGGCCCCGCCTCGATCGCCAACCTGGTCAAGGCAACGGTAATCGATCAGGCCACCATCCGCGGCGTCGTCGACCGCCTCAAGAACCGCGATCTCATCACGCTACGCGCCGACTCAACGGATCGACGCAAGGTCATGGTGACACTGACCGAAACGGGTGACCAACTCGTCACCGAAATGCAGCCTTTTGCCCGGATCATTACCGAAGAAACATTTGGCCCGCTCAATGATGCCGAGCGGGTCGCGCTGCTCTACTTGCTGCGCAAAATCACAGAGCCGGAAGCCGACGCCAAATACCCGAATGTCCATCACGTCTGCACCTGAGGCGCAGGCAAGCACAACGCGCTAAGCGGACTGACGCGCAAACGCCCCGGGCGCGAAATCATCGACCGCCACGACGTGCTGAACAGCGACCTCCGCCGCCTCGAGCTGACGGGCTTGCTCGTCCGTGATCGCGCCGCCTCGCTGCGCCTCGCGCCAATCACGCACACCTTCGCGACGCAAGCGATCGTGCAGGGGCTGCACCGCATGGACCAGGCTAAATGCCCGCTCCAACTGAGCCACCCCATCATCACCCTCGCCACGCTGTAAATCAGCGGTCAACCGGTCACGTGTCGCAGACGGCGACAACAGCAAATCGGCGCACTCTCGGGTCAGGGCATCACTAGGGCCGCGATTCAGGCGCACAGGCAACACCAGGGCCCGCAACACCCACGCCACCGGCCGTGACGGCAGATTCGCCAGCACCTGATCAAAACGTGTTTCGAGTTGGGCGCAGCCGTCGTCCATGCACCACTGCACCAACGGCAGATCTGCCTGACACCGCCCTTCGTCTTCCCAGCGCTTCAGGACAGCGGACAGCAAATAGAGCTCGGACAGAATATCGCCCAAGCGGGCCGACAACATCTCGCGACGTTTCAGGGCCCCACCCAACGTGCCCAAGGCGGCATCCGCCACCAACGCAAACGCCGAGGCATAGCGACTCAGCCGACGATACTGGCGAGCAATAGGCCCACGGGATGGCGAACGCGCCAGCAGTCCACCCGTCCAGGCCCGTCCCCAGGCGCGCAAACCGTTCTTGGCGCTATGCGCGATGTGCTTCCAGAACACCTCATGGAACGCCTGCGCGCCACGATCTTCGTCCTCGTCGCCTACCGCCAACACCTCTTTCATCATAAAAGGGTGTGCACGAATCGCCCCCTGGCCAAAGATGATCAGGCAACGCGTCAGGATATTGGCGCCCTCGACGGTGATCGCAATCGGCACGGACCGATACAGCGGGCTCAAGTAATTCGACGGCCCGTCAATCACGGCCTTGCCCCCATGCACATCCATCGCATCATCGACCGCGACGCGCATGCGTTCTGTCGCATGGTATTTCATGATCGCCGACACCACAGCGGGCTTGTGCCCCTGGTTCAATGCCGCGCACGTCAATCGACGCGCCGCCTCGACCAGATAGGCATTACCCGCCAAACGCCCCAGCTTTTCCTGGACGCCCTCAAAGCGCCCCACCGCGATCCCGAATTGCTGACGCACACGGGCATACATACCCGTCACATGTGCGCAGTACACCGCCGCCGCGGCCGACAACGAAGGCAAAGAAATACCCCGACCCGCGGCCAGGGCGCTCATCAGCATCTGCCAACCGTGCCCTGCCTTGGCCGGCCCGCCAATCAAGGCATCCAGGGGAAGAAAAACATCCTTGCCCTGATTCGGACCATTCTGGAACACCTGCATGGCTGGCAGATGACGACGCCCGATCGTGACGCCCGGTGTATTCGTCGGCACCAGCGCCACCGAAATACCGACATCGACCGGACCACCCAGCAACCCCTCCGGATCTTGCAGCTTGAACGCCAGGCCCAGCACCGTCGCCACCGGCCCCAGCGTGATGTAACGCTTGTGCCAGTTCAAGCGTATGCCGATCACCTCTTGTCCATCGACCTCTTGCCGGCAGACCACGCCGGAGTCGGTCATCGATGCCGCATCCGAACCCGCCTCGGGACTGGTCAACCCAAAGCACGGCACCTCCGTGCCATCGGCCAGGCGCGGCAACCAATAATCGCGCTGCTCTGGCGTACCGAATTGCATCAGCAACTCGCCGGGCCCCAGAGAATTAGGCACCATCACCGTGACCCCGGCCGTCCCGGAATAGGCCGAAATCCGTCGCACCACCTCGGAATGAGCGTACGGCGAGAACCCCAGCCCCCCGTACGAAGTCGGGATGATCATGCCGAAGAAACGTTGGTCGCGCATGAACTGCCACACCTGCTCGGGCAGATCACCGCGATTCCAGGTGATATCCCACTCGTCGAGCATGGCACACAGCTGCGCCACTGGGCCATCCAGGAACTGCTGCTCGGCAGGCGTTAGCGTAGCCTGCGGCACCGCAAGCAACTTGTTCCAGTCGGGATTTCCCGTAAACAGATCCGCGTCCCACCAGACGTCGCCGGCCTCGATCGCCTCGCGCTCGGTATCGGACAGACCGGGCATAGCCTTGCGGGCCCACCGAAAGGCGGGGTCAGAGATACGGCGACGACGCCAAGCATTGAAATCCATATGCAGCCTTGTATGAATGAAGTGCGCGTACAGAACCAAGTTAACAGAATTGCCTCGCCCCGCACATCCCTGATGATGCCAAGTCTGCGACAATGGGCCTCGCCGCGACTGGCCTTTTCTCGCTGTCTTTGCTTTCTGCCATGCTCAATAAACTCTGGTTGGGTTTCTTTCTTGCCGCTGCCGCGGCCGCCTCGTACCGCTGGCTATTCATCGGCGACCCCGACGTATTCCGCCAAGTCGTCGCCAGCCTGTTCGATATGGCGCGCATATCGGTCGAAGTCATGGTGCTGCTGTTCGGCACGCTCACCCTGTGGCTGGGCTTTCTGCGCATCGCCGAAGCCGCCGGCCTGGTTGAAAAACTGGCCAGCCTGCTGGGCCCCCTGTTTGCGCGCCTGATGCCTGAGGTCCCCCGCAATCACCCCGCCATCGGCCTCATCACACTGAACATGGCCGCCAATGGCCTGGGCCTGGACAACGCCGCCACCCCCATCGGCCTGCGTGCCATGCGCGAGCTGCAGAGCCTCAACACCAAACCCGACACGGCGACCAATGCGCAAATCCTGTTCCTCGTCCTCAACGCCTCGTCGCTGACGCTGCTGCCCGTCACGCTATTCATGTTTCGCGCCCAGCAAGGCGCCCCCGACCCCACGCTCGTTTTTCTGCCCATTCTGCTGGCCACCAGCGCTTCCACACTAGCCGGCTTGCTCGCCGTCGCCGCCTGCCAACGCCTCAAGCTCCATGATCCCGTCGCTCTCGCCTGGCTAGGCGGCATCGCTCTGCTGCTAGGCGCTTTCATGGCACTGCTCGCCAGCATGTCCACCGCCGCCATTGCCAGCCTCTCGTCACTCATGGGCAACCTGACGCTATTCGGCATCCTGTTGGCATTCCTGATCGTCGGCGCGTACAAACGCGTCCCGGTATACGAGACCTTTATCACCGGCGCCAAAGAAGGGTTCGACGTCGCCAAAAGCCTGCTGCCCTACTTGGTCGCCATGCTATGCGCCGTAGGCGTCCTGCGCGCCTCGGGCGCTCTCGACCTCGTCCTGGACGGCATCCGATGGCTGGCACACGCCGCCAACTGGGACACCCGCTTTGTCGATGCCCTCCCCACCGCGCTCGTCAAACCCTTTTCCGGCAGCGCCGCCCGCGCCATGATGCTGGAAACCATGACGCACTTTGGCGTAGACAGCTTCCCCGCCCTCCTCGCCGCCGTCATGCAAGGCAGCACGGAAACCACCTTCTACGTACTCGCCGTCTACTTCGGCTCCGTAGGCATCCTGCGCACCCGCCACGCCATCAGTTGCGCATTGATCGCAGACCTCGCAGGTGTTCTTGCCGCCATTGCGGTGTGCTATTGGTTCTTCGGTTAAGTACCGTAGTTCAGTAGCTAGCGGTGTTGTTGCTGGCGCAGGGTGTCTCTATTGACGCGTTCCAGGCGTGTGCGCAGTGGCGGCGCCGGCCTAATCGAAACGGCTCGGCCCAACCAAGGGCCTCGGCCCCGCTGCGCGGGGCTGCCCATTTCTCAAAAGGCCGGCGCCGCCACTGCGCACACGCCTGCAACTCACAGTAGTGATGCACTTCCGGAGCTGACATGCATCGTGCCGATCATCCATAACGTCCTCCCCATGAACCACCGACAGGACAACAGCATCCGTAAAGGGAAGACATTGCGAGCCGCTGTCCGCCGTGTAAAGGCCACGCCGGCCTTTTGAGAAACGGGCAGCCCCCGCAAGGGGGCCGAGGGCGCCTGTATGCGCCCGAGCCGTTTCGATTAGGCCGGCGTGGCCTTTACACGGCGGACAGCGGCGTCTCAAGAACTGCCACTCACCGCAAGCAAAACCTACTCGACAACGAGAATTTTCATGCCATTCGTCCCACCGCTATCGCGATAAGAATCCCCTTTGGTGAGGATTACCCAGTCGCCCTCTTGCACGCGTCCGCGCTTCTTGAGTTCATCGATCGCGGCGTTGCTCAGATCTGCGGGGTCGTAGGCGGTCGGGTCGAACGGGATCGTGTAGACACCACGAAAGAGTGCTGTTCGATGCTGAGTTTCGCTGTGTGGGCTATAGCAGTAGATCGGTACGCCTGAGCGGATGCGCGACATGATGAGCGGGGTGTGCCCGCTTTCGGTCAGCGCGATGATGGCCTTGACGCCCGGGAAATGATTGGCGGCGTACATGGCGGCCAGGGCGATGGTCTCGTCGCAGCGGGTAAAGGTTTCGCCCAGGCGGTGGTGCGAACGCGTCGTGGTGGGGTGTTTTTCTGCACCCAGGCATACGCGGGCCATGGCTTGCACGGCTTCGACGGGGTACTGGCCCGAGGCGCTCTCCGCGGACAACATGACGGCGTCCGTGTAGTCCAGGACGGCATTAGCCACATCGGAGACTTCGGCGCGTGTGGGCAACGGACTGGAGATCATTGACTCCATCATCTGCGTCGCCGTGATCACGACCTTATTCAGCGTGCGCGCATGTTGAATGATGCGCTTCTGGATGCCGACCAGTTCGGCATCACCGACCTCTACACCGAGGTCGCCGCGAGCCACCATGACGCCATCGCTGGCGCGAATCAATGCGTCAAGGGCCTGGTCGTCGACGACAGCTTCGGCGCGTTCGATCTTGGCGACGATCCAGGCACTGCTGCCTGCCGCTTGTACCAACTGTCGTGCTTCGTCGATATCGCTGCCGTAACGTGGGAACGACACGGCCACGTACTCGAGTTTCAACTCGGCGGCAACGAGGATGTCAGCGCGGTCTTTGTCGGTCAGGCTGGGGGCCGACAGGCCGCCGCCGCGTCGATTGATACCCTTGTTGTTCGACAGGGGGCCACCGACGGTGACGGTGGTGTGCACCGCGTCATCGACGATATGATCCACGACCAGCACAACACGACCATCGTCGAGCAGCAACTCATCGCCCGGCTGACAGTCTTTGACTAACTCGGGGTAGTCGATGCCGACGATGGACGTATTGCCCTCGTCGTTGGGATGGCTGTTCGACAAGATGAATTTATCGCCCGTGTGCAGGACGATTTGCTTGTCAGTGAACCGTGCGATGCGAATTTTAGGGCCTTGCAGGTCGCCCATCAGAGCGACATAGCGGCCTTGTTTGGCGGCGATGTCGCGCACTAAACGTGCACGTTCGCGATGGTCGTCGGCGGTGCCGTGCGAGAAGTTCAATCGCGCCACATCGATGCCCGCACGCACCAACGCTTCCAGCTGTTCTGGCGTTGATGTGGCCGGCCCCAGCGTGGCGACAATTTTGGTGCGACGCAATACGGACATAAATGACCTCTCTCTCGAAACGACGAATACGGTATGGTACGCCGGCCTCCGACATTGCAGGCAATCAGGTACCTAACAAAGTCTCACGGCTGCGCGGGTATTATTAACATCTTTCATTGCAAACTCTACCCTACCGCTTTCCTCGTCCCTCTCTCTGCTATCTACGATCATCCCCGTGAAAATTGTCATCGCCCCCGATTCGTTTAAAGAAAGTCTTTCTGCGCCCGACGCGGCTGCGGCTATCGAACGCGGTATTAAGCAAGCCTACCCTGGCGCGCATACCGTGTGTGTGCCGATGGCCGATGGTGGCGAAGGCACCGTCGAGGCCGTCCTGGCCGCTGCCGGCGGGCAATGGCGGTCGACCACTGTGCGCGACGCGTTAGGGGCATCGCGGGATGCCGCGTGGGGCTGGCTCGAGGACAAGACAGCAGTCATCGAAATGGCGGCCGCGGCCGGCCTGGAGCACACGCCACCGGATCAACGCGATCCGCTGCGCGCCAGCAGCGTGGGGGTTGGGCAACTGTTGCGTGCGGCGCTGGATGCCGGTGCGCAGCGCATTATTCTGGGTCTGGGCGGGTCGTCGACCAACGATGGCGGAGCGGGTCTGCTAAGCGCATTAGGCGTGCGTTTTCTGGACCAGGCGGGTCAAGACTTGGCCCTTGGCGCAGCAGCGTTGGCCGACCTGGACCGTGTCGACACGCAAGGGCTGGATCCACGTCTCGCCCAGGTTCAACTCGACATCGCATCGGATGTCGACAATCCGCTATGTGGCCCACAAGGCGCGTCGCATATTTTCGGCCCCCAAAAAGGCGCCTCGCCAGAGCAGGTCGCGTTCCTGGATAAATGTCTGGGTCGATTGGCCGATGTCTGCGCCCGCGACTTGGGACGTGATATGCGCGACGCGCCGGGCGCGGGTGCGGCGGGTGGATTAGGTTTTGCGGCGCACGCTTTTTTGAATGCGCGCTTTCGTCCCGGTGTCGAGGTCGTGGCAGAGCTCGGCCGGCTGGCACAAGCCATGGAGGGCGCCACGCTGGCCTTCACCGGCGAGGGTCGCATGGACGCCCAAACGTTACGCGGCAAAACGCCCGCTGGGGTCGCCCGTATTGCGCAGCGAGCGGGGGTCCCAGTGATCGCATTGGCGGGCTCGTTGGGAGAGGGCTATCAAGACCTGCATGCCGGGGGTATCACCGCCGCCTTCAGTCTGGCGCCGGGGCCGATCAGCCTGCAACACGCCTGCGACAACGCTGCACAGTATTTGTCCGACCGTGCCCGCGATGTTACGCAACTGTGGTTGGCAGCCAGCAAGCGCATGCTATAGGGCGGCAATGCCTGCCGCCACATCGTCCGTCCCGACCAGGGCTTTAGGCCGAGACGACACCCGCCTCGACCAGCGCATCAGTCATTTTGATGAACTTGTCGACAGAAATTTCCTCGGCGCGCGCGGTTGGCGCAATGTCAAGTGCCTCCCAGGGTACGAGTGCCGCCCAGTCCCCCAGCGCGCGCCGCAGCATCTTGCGGCGTTGCGCGAAGGCTCGCGCCACCACTTTTTCCAATGCCGACTCGCTGATAGGACGCACGCGGTCGATGGGCAACGGCACCATACGCACTACCGCTGACACGACACGCGGAGGGGGGTCGAAAGCCTCCGGCGGCACATCGAACAGTTTTTCCATGCGATAGCGCGATTGCAGCATGACCGACAAGCGCCCGAAATCCGAGCTACCCGGTGTGGCCACCATGCGATCAATGACCTCACGTTGCAACATGAAATGCTGATCGCGCACCGTATCGGCGGCGGCCATCAAGTGAAAGAGGAGCGGGCTGGAAATGTTGTAGGGCAGATTACCCACGACGCGCAGTCCGGCCCCCAGGCTCGCGAAATCGACCGTCAGGGCATCGGCTTCGATTACGGTCAACCGTTCGGCGGTGTGCTTGCCGCGCAACCGCGCGGCAAGATCGCGGTCAATCTCGACCACGGTCAAATGCGCCAGACTACGCAACAGGGGCTGCGTCAATGCAGACAACCCCGGCCCGATTTCGACGACGTGGTCATCCGATGCGGGCGCGATGGCCCGCACGATGCCTTCAATCACACTTTCGTCGGTCAGAAAGTGTTGTCCGAAACGCTTGCGCGCCTGGTGCTTGCTCATGGATGCACTCGAAACGCTTAGCGATTATTTTGGTCGTCGGCCATCTGTTTTTCGAGGCGATTATCGATATATGCCCCGGTACGCAGTTGTTCGACCCAGTCTTCGAACGCAGGCTGAGCACGGCGTTCGAACAGGATCTGACGGGCCTGCATGCGTTGCAAGTCGTCGCTGACATCGTGCTCACGGCGTTCTTCGACCTGAATCAAATGCCAACCGAATGGCGACAGCACGGGTTCGCTGAGGCCACCCACGGGCAGTGCGTTCATGGCCTGTTCGAACGCAGGCACCATCTCGCCCGGATTCACCCAACCCAAGTCACCGCCTTGCGGCGCATTGCCGTCTTCGGAGTACTGGCGAGCCATATCGCTAAACGAAGCCCCTCCGTTGATGACGCGCTGACGAATTTGCTCCAGTCGCTGACGGGCTTGATCGTCGGTCATCACGGCGGAGGTTTTGACCAGAATATGACGCGCATGCGTTTGCGTCACTTGCACCGGCCCTTGCTGCGTGGGCATGCCTTGGCCCGGTTGAGGAGCCACGGCGGGACTTTGCGGCGCTGGCTGCTGAGCAGGCTGAGCGGGCGCCCCGCCGGCGCGATCGAGCACCTTCAGGATATGAAAGCCGTTACCGCTTTGAATCACATCACTCACCTGTCCGGGCGACAGCGAAGCAATCGCCTGAACGAACAGGTCAGGCCAACCGTCCATCGGACGGGCGCCCATCACACCGCCTTGCAGTGCCTCTGGGCCATCCGACGTTTCGGCGGCCAGACTCGCGAAATCACTGCCCTTTTTCAGACGCGCGAGGACGCTTTCCGCTTTTTTACGCAACTCGGCGACCTCTGAGGAACTGGCGCCCTCGGGGACGCGGATCAGAATCTGCCCCAGTGCGACTTGCTCGGGTCCGGACTGTGCGCGTGCCTGCGGCGCACGCTGCGCGGGTGAGGGCGCGGAGGGCGCGGAGGGCGCGGCGCCCACCGCGGGATTGTTGGCGCGATCTTTCAGGAATGCGTCGACCTCGGCATCGCTGATGACGATGTTCGAGTCCACCGCGCGCTGGCGCAGGCGATTCATACGCAGATCATTGGATAAGGATTTGCGGTAATCCTCCCATTTCACGCCGGATTTTTCGACCTCAGCCCGCATTTGCTGTGGCGTTATACGATTGCGTTCGGCAATACTGGCAATGGCCTGATCGATCTGCCCGTCATTGACGCGGATCCCCAGACGGTCCGCCTCTTGGGTCTGCACGCGCTCGATGATCAGGCTTTGCAACACCTGGCGCCGCAGGATATCTTGAGGCGGCACCTGAATACCGCGCCGCTGCAGATCTTCGATAGCGCGTTTTGAGGCGCTATCGACCTCACGCAGCGTAATGACGTCTTTGTTGACCACTGCGGCAATGCCATCGACAAACTGATCGCCCTGCTTGGCGGATTGCGCGGCGGCGGGCTTGACCGACCCGCGGGTCGTAGGCTGCTGCGCGTAGGCGACAGGCACAGACGCGCATGCAGTCAAGACCAACAGGTTACCGGACAGCCGGCGCAAAGTGTGCAAGCTACGCATCATTCATACCTTTCAAATGTCGTGCCCTGAGGCGTCTGCGGCGTCACAGACTGATACCCAGGAATACTCTTGTTCAGCAGGCTCATCGGGTCTGTGCCCAATGAACCCAAACCGCTCAATTCCAATTGGAAAAACAGCGCGGTGTTGGTGTCGGATGCTGACACGGCATAGCGCTGGAACACTACCCGGCCCGTCCAGCAGCAATCCCCCTTGTACTCGACGCCGGCGATCGCCTGCGTCACGCGGGAAGACTCGTTGGCCGACGTATCCGTTGCTTGTTCAGAGCCCAACGAATAATCGATCCGGCCTACACCGTACCACCGTTGTGTAAATGGCCATTGGAATGCCAGACTGATTTGGTTCTGGCCGCGCGGCTGATAAATCCCGGTGTCCGGTAGCGGATTGCGCTGATAGCGATACGATAGCGCCACCGAGGTCAGGCGTTGCGGCCGCCACCGGGCACTGATCAGGCCACGAGACCAATTGTTGTCGTAGGGATCGTACTGCGCCGCGACCGCGGTGCTGAGTGTATCGGTCAGCGCGGCGCTCGCCGCCACCAGAAAGTCGGAGCGCACATTACGGTCTTCGCGTGGGCTTTCACCCGGTAATGTGACGCGTTGATCTTCGAAATACAGACGCTGCGCCGCCGACAATGACAACCGCTCAAAGCCACTATCCGCGTCGAGCCAACGGGTGGTCAATGCGGCCGTCAACTGGTTGGCGTTAGCAATACGATCCCAGCCACCCGTATAAATATTTTCTTCGAACGCCTGCTCGAAACTGAAATTCGCCAGCGTGGTGTCATACACCGGGAGCTTGGACTGGTCCCGATAAGGCACGTTCAGGTAATACAGTCGAGGCTCCAATGTCTGGATCGAGTCGTTGCCAAATAGCGTGGTGTCCCGCTCAAACACCATGCCCGCATCCACCGAAAAAATCGGCAGGGTGCGCGACATATTGCTCTCGTTCTGATTCAACCGATACCAATCGGTCTTGTATTGCGTATGGTGAATGCCGGCCTTGGGAACCACGAACCAGCCTGGACGCACGATCGGGTAGGACGCCGTCAAATAACTTTGCAACCGATCTCCGTCCGGACCCAGGCGCTCGTCGTTGAGCAAGGGCCGTTCGAAACGCACCGCCGTATTGGTCCACTCGACATCGAAGCCATTGGCGTCATACCGCGAGCCCTTCAGGTAGAGTTCGGGGACTTTGTTGTAGGGCGGCGCGAGCAGTGCGTCTTCGTCCTGCAGGGTCTGGTACTTGTAGACCTGGGCATAGGCATTCCAGTAACGATCGCTCCAGCCCACCCGGCCACGCTGCGGCAAATACGTCGTTGAAGCCTCGTTCAGGCCCAATGTGGAAAAATCCCGAAAATAGTCGTTGTCGGAAACCCTGGCATAGTCCCAATCGGCGGAAAACCCGTTCCCCAGCAATTGCTGGTGCCGCGAACGGAACATCCAGCGCCGGTCCCCCGTGTCCTGGTCACGGGACATATACGTACCAACCATGTCACCCGAATAGGACTGGCCCATATACCGGAACTCGGCGCCCAACTGCGGGCCGCGTTTGCTCAGATAGCGGGGCTGCAGCGTCAAATCGTAGTTGGGAGCCAGATTGAAGTAATACGGAATGGACAGATCCAGGCCGCTATTACTGGTCAGCCCGTACGTCGGCACCAAAAAGCCTGACTTACGTTCTTTTTTGACCGGAAACGTCAGATACGGCAATCCGAACAACGGCACGTCCTTGAAATACAGCACGCCATTGCGGGCCACGCCTTCGTTTTCGTCGAAATCGAGATCAGCGCTATCAGCCTCGATGTACCAGGACGGATTGGGGCACGGGCAGCCACTGTACTGCACGTTCGTCAGCCGCATTTGCGAACGACTGAAAATCTCGGCCTGATCCGCACGCGCCGTACCGCCATTCGCGCCGATCCAGAAATTCGGCGATTCGATCTCGCCGCTATCCGTATCCATATTGAACTGTGCCGCTGGACCCGTCACGAGCGTGCCGCCACGCATCATGCGCACACTGCCCTGGAGGTCAGTCGCACCGGTATCGTTGCGATAGTCGATCTTGTCGCCCTTGACCACCCCGTCTATACGACGCACCTCGGCGTTACCCGTCAACGTCACATTGGCATTCGGGTCGCCCTGGATATGATCGGCCTGCAAATAAGACGGCACGCTATCGTCAGGCGGGTTGTGCTCCTGCAGGCCTGTAGAGCTGCGCAGTTGGGGCGTCGCGCGCAAAGTCGGCGCTCCAGTCGCATTGGCCTCGGCGGGCAAACGCGTTCCCTGGCTGCCCTGCGCATGGACGGCACCGGCCAAGCTGACAGCAGAGAGGATCAACCACCGGACCATACTCACCGTAAATGCACGCCTTATTGATAAAAAACACCCGCCCCGATGCCAATCTGCACGGCGGCGATAATGACCCGGACAGGACATACACATTCGCATGCATGTCAGGAGGGGCGACCCGGTATTATAGAGAAGCTGAGCATAACGTTTTTAACAGAACACGCCCGGCAAGCAACCAAACCCTACCGTATTGCGAGACGGCCCCCTTGAGCACCGATCACGACCCCCGCCTGACCCAGGTCCAGACTTGGCTAACGACCCTGCCCGCCGAGTTGGCATTGGCCCCCGAAACCCTGCAACCGGCCTCTAGCGACGCTAGTTTTCGACGCTATTTCCGCATTCGCGCCGGCGCACGCACGGCCATTATCATGGATGCGCCCCCGCCACACGAAGACGTCCGCCCGTTTCTGCACGTCGGCGACCTGTTGCGGGAAACCGGGCTGAACGTTCCCGAGATACTGGCGCAGGCCCCCGACCAAGGCCTGCTATTGCTATCGGACCTGGGACACGACACCTATTACCAACGCATCCAGGCGGGCCTGCCCGACGATCAGTTACAAAATCTCTACCGCGAGGCCCTGGCCGCACTGGTGCGCATGCAACAGGCGCGCACCGAGGGGTTATCCGCCTATGACCGCCCCCGTCTGGCAGACGAGCTTGAGCTCTTCCCGCAGTGGTATGTCGAGCGGCATCATGGCGTGCAACTCGACGACAAGACCGCGACGGCGATTCAGCACATTTTTGGCCTGCTGTCCGATGCCAATGCCGCTCAGCCGCCCGTATTGGTGCATCGCGACTTTCACTCGCCCAACTTGATGGTCTGCGACGACCCCGCTTTCGGCCCGAACCCCGGCATTCTGGATTTCCAGGACGCCCTGGCCGGCCCCATTACCTACGACCTGGCCTCGCTGGTCATGGACGCACGCACCACCTGGGAAGAACCGCAACAACTGGACTGGGCCATCCGCTACTGGGAAATGGCGCGTGCCGCCGGTTTACCCATCCATGGCGATTTCGCCGATTTTCATCAGGCTTATGAATGGATGAGCCTGCAACGCAACCTGCGTATTCTGGGTGTTTTCGCCCGCCTGCATCACCGCGATGGCAAGCCGGTCTACCTGACACATATCCCGCGCGTCAATGCCTATGTGCGACAGGTCGCGCAGCGCTATGGCGTCTTCAAGCCCCTGCTTCGCCTCCTGGATCGACTCGACAATCGCGAAGTCCAAGTGGGGTATACGTTCTGATGCATGCAATGATTTTGGCAGCCGGACGCGGCGAACGCATGCGTCCCCTGACCGACCACACACCCAAACCATTGCTGCCGGTCGGTGGAAAACCCCTCATCGTCTGGCACCTCGAACGGCTGGCCGCGGCCGGCATACACCAAGTGGTGATCAACCACGCCTGGCTGGGCGAGCAACTACCTGCCCAACTGGGTGATGGCAGCCGATACAACGTGCGCATCACCTATTCCGCGGAAACCCCGCCCGCCCTGGAAACCGCAGGCGGCATCGTCCAGGCCCTGCCCTTTCTCGGGCAAGCACCTTTTCTGGTCATCAATGGCGACATCTGGTGCGACTGGGACCCTACCGAGGCGCAAACCCGGGCGCAGGAGCTCAACGCCGCCCAGGCCGAGGCGTGGCTGTTACTGGTCGACAACCCCGAGCATCATCCCAAGGGCGACTTTGTCCTGTCCGCCCAAGGCCGCGTGTTGAGCGATGACACGGCGCCCGCGGGTCAAGCCGGCATCTCGGGTACAGCCGGGGCATCCCAACGGTTGACCTTTGCCGGGATCGGCCTGTACCGTCCCAGCCTGTTTGCCGCCTTGCCCGCGGCCACCCCCGCCCCGCTGGCACCGTTGCTGCGCACCGCCATGCAGCGCGGCACGGTTCTGGGCACTCATCATCGCGGCACGTGGACCGACGTCGGCACCCCACAACGGCTGGCCATGCTGGATGCGCGACTGAGCACCACCTAGCCTGCGCGACGGCGGCAATACGCAACTAAATTTGTCAGCCGTAACCTGAGCTACGATACAAACGTTATTCTTTACCGATTTTGGCTCGTCACAGCCAGCAACACACGCACACAAGGTTTTAAGCATGGGGATGTTCGGACGCTCGCAACGAGCCACTTTCAAGCCGTCGGTCTATAACCCCGGCAAACGCGCTCGCCGGATGCCGCGTTGGGTTTTTTTGATGTTGATCGGCGTCGGCCTGGGCGCAGGCGGCGTATTATTTTTGCAAGCCAACTACGGACCGCCTCGCTTAACGATCGAGCAATCCGAGCAACTGCAGTCTGAACTGAACGCGGCCAATCTCGAGCGTCAGCGCCTGCGCACGCAACTCGGCGAGGCCACGACACAACGTGACAGTAGTCAGGCCGCTCAAAAACAGGCGACGACTGAACTGACGGCAGCGCGCGAGCAGCTTCAGCAACTCGACAAAGCGCTGACGGTTTTCCAGAACGTGGTCCCACCGGATCCGCGCGGCACCGACATTGGCGTGCGCTCCGGCCTGTTCAGCCGCGCCCCGGGCAAACTCAGCTACCAAGTGCTCTTGATGAGGGACAGCAAAGGCCCCGAATTCAAGGGCACATTGCGATTGACCGTAGAGGGCGTCTATCGCAATGGGCGCGCGGGCGCGATCGATCTGCCTCCCATCGATATCACACTGAATCACTACCACGTGGCACAAGGCACGGCAGAGGTGCCCGAGGGTCTTACCCCACGCTCGATACGCATCCAGGTGATGGATCCCAGCGACCGCCAGCAAGCCATGCGCGTGTACTACGTGCGCGGTTAACCGATCTATCGTGGCGGGCACGTAAGGCCCGCCACGGCATTCACAGCCCGCCCCTGTCGGCGGGCTGTTTTCTTACTGCGGCTTTACCGCGTACAAGTAAACCTCGACGCGCCGGTTTGCCGCACGGCCTTCGGCGGTTCCGTTATCCGCGATCGGGTCACGGGCGGCACGGCCTTCGATGCTCATGCGATTCTGAGCCACGCCCTTGCCGGCCAGATAGGTGGTCACGCTACGAGCGCGCTTGTCAGACAGGGTCTGGTTATACGCGGCGGCACCCGTGCTATCCGTATGGCCCACCACTTTCGTGCGCAGTTCCGGGTGCTCTGTCAGCGCACGCGCCACACTATCGAGCACCGGCAACAGCGCGGGTTTCAGTACGGCCTTGTCCGTGTCAAACGAGACGTTGCTGGGGATATTGACCTTCAGGCTGCCATCGGGCATTTCGACCACGTCAATCCCGAGCGACGACGCGCCAGATTGCTGCACATCTTTCTTGACGCCCGACCAGTTGTAGCCGATCAGGCCGCCGGCCACAGCGCCAATACCCGCGCCAATCGCCGCCCCCTTGCCATTGCCGATCAAGGCCCCAATCCCAGCGCCAGCCGCAGCACCGGCGCCCGTGCCGACCGCGGTATTGGTTTGCTGTTGCGTCGCACAGCCGGCGGCTAACGCAGCCACCGCGATCAACGTCGCGATACGGGGAAATATTCTTTTTGCTTGCATGACAGCCTCCAATAACGCCCATGAATGGCGCAAATTGACATAACCGGGTCAGCCCGGCGTGATGATGCTAGCAAGACCGCATGCACCATCCGTGACATTCTGCGTCTGATTCGCTGCCAAATGCAAAAAACATCACAAACCCGAACTCGACCGCCTGACGCGAGGCCTGCAAGAAATCGCTATGAATGCAACGGCGCGACGGGTTTACCCCCCGCAAATTATCCGGAGTACAACCATAGGGGCTAATACGGATATCAAAGGTTGCCCTAATTAATTAGCATCGGTTGCATCTTTATTGGTTTGGTGCAACCAGGTGTGTCGCATGGATTTGCAGTAGGCCTCTTGAAACAGGTAAATGAATTGCAAACCCCCGCCAGCGCTGACATGCGCATTGCCGCCACTCTTGGCTCTCGCCGTAAACCACGGACGCCTTGGATCACATGGCTGCATCGCATTTTTATCGTCGCGATGTACCTTTTCATGCTCAGCCCATTGATTTTTGTCGTGTGGCTCAGCTTCTTCAAAGACGCCATTCTCTATTTCCCGCCATCGGGTTATACCTTCTCCTGGTATCACAAGGCAGTCACCGATTCCGCCTTTGTCAATGGGTTCATTACCAGTCTGCAGGTGGCCGCCATCGCCTCGATTTGCGGCGTGACGCTGGGCGTGGCGGCATCACTGGGCATCATTCGTTATGCCTTCAAAGGCAACAACCTGATCAACACGCTGCTGCTTTCCCCGCTATTGGTGCCCGGCATCGTCGCGGGTGTCGCCATCTACCTGGCCTATTTGCAGGTCGAGAATTTTCTCGACATGGACGTCGTCGGTACGTACGGCGGACTGGTGCTTGCCCACATCTGCCTGACCATCCCCTGGACGGTACGACTGGTCTCGGCCAGCATGCACGGGCTCGATCCCTCCATCGCAGAGGCCGCCAGAAACCTGGGGGCCAATCCACGGATCGCATTCTGGCGGGTTACGCTGCCCATGCTTCGACCCGCCATCGTCGCGGCTTCGCTGTTCAGCTTCGTCGTATCGTTCGAAAACCTCGAACTCTCACTCTCGCTGGTGGGCCCCGGCCGCACCACGCTCCCGATTGCGATCATGCAATATCTCGAATTCAACCTTGACCCGACCATTGCGGCGGTCTCGGCGATCCAGATTTTGCTGTTGGGTATCGTCATGCTCGTGACCGATCGCTTCGTAAAACTCAGTCAGGTGGTTTAAAACAATGGCAAAAGTCTCTATAGAGCGGCTTAAAAAGACGTTCGGCTCTGCCGTAGCAGTCTCGGATTTTTCCCTCGACATCGCGGACGGCGAACTGGTCGCTTTTCTGGGCCCCAGCGGCTGCGGCAAAACCACCACCTTGCGCATGATCGCCGGGTTCATCCCGCCTACGGCCGGCACTATTCATATCGGCGACGACGACGTCACCCATATGCCAGTACACAAACGCAATACCGGCATGGTGTTTCAGCGATATGCGCTGTTCCCCCACATGACCGTCAGTCAAAACGTCCTGTTCGGTCTGGAAATGCACAAAGTCCCCGCCGCCGACCGCGACAAACGGATGCGCGCTGCGCTGGACATGGTGCGCATGTCCCAATTCCATGACCGCTATCCGCGTCAACTCTCGGGCGGGCAACAACAACGCGTAGCAATCGCTCGTGCACTGGCCATCCAGCCTCGCGTATTCCTGCTGGATGAACCCCTCTCCAACTTGGACGCCAAACTACGCCTCGAGGTCCGCGAAGAAATCCGCGAACTACAGCGCAACCTGGGACTGACTACCATCTTCGTCACCCACGATCAGGAAGAAGCCCTGGCCATTGCCGATCGCATGGCCATCATGTACGACGGCAAGGTCCAGCAAATCGGCTCGCCCGAGGCGCTCTATGAGCGGCCCGCCAATCTGTTCGTCGCGGACTTTCTGGGGCGAATGAATTTCTTCGACGGCAGTGTGGCCGAGTCGGGCAGGTTCATCACGCAACACCAGCGCGAAATCGTTATTGACGGAACCGATCGCAGCATCAACAAAGTCGGCGTGCGCCCGGAGCGCGTCATGCTCTGCACCCAGCCCCAAGGGCCAAACGTGCTGGCCGGCACCATCGACAATGCCATTTACCTGGGATCGATCATCGATGTACGCGTACGCCTGGATTCGGGCGAGTCGGTCAGTGCCCAAATATCGAACCGTGGCGGCGAGCATATTCAGCACCTGGCCGAAGGCGCGCGCGTCCATGCGTGCTTCGACCCGGCGGACTGCGTGCTGTTCAGCGAATAAGGCGACACACCATGGATTCCGCTGAAAAAAGCGCGCGCCAGAGCCGGCGCATGGGCGCCAGCCTGGCGTTCCCCGCCTCGCTCATGGTCTTGATCGTGATGCTCGTGCCCATTCTGATGTTGTTCCGGTACAGCTTCAACCACTTCGATAATGCAATGATGGTCGAAGGCTTCACGCTGGACAGCTATATCAAATTCTTTAGCGACCCGTACTACCGGGCGGTCTTCCTCGATACGGTTTATGTCGCGGGCCTGTGCACCCTACTGTCATTAGTGCTGGGCTTTCCCGTCGCCTATTTCTTGGCAAAATCCCAAAGCCGCTACAAAAGCCTGTTCATCATCTTGCTGGTGTTCCCGCTGATGGTGGGCAACGTCGTACGCGCGGCAGGCTGGATGATCATTCTGGGCAACGCCGGTTTCGTGAACTATTTCCTGCAGTTATTTGGACTCATCGACAAGCCGCTACAGATGATGTACACGCCATTTGCCGTCATCGTCGGCACCACGGGCGTCGTGCTGCCGTACTTTATCCTGACCCTGCAAAGCGTCCTCGAAGGCATCGATTTTGCCGTCGAAGAGGCTTCGCAAAGTCTCGGCGCAAATTTTTTCGTGACCTTTTATCGCATCGTCCTGCCCATTGCCGCCCCCGGTGTCGCGGCGGGCACCGTGCTGGTTTTCATTCTGTGCATGAATGCCTACGCGACTCCGGTCTTGTTGGGCGGGACCGGCATCACCATGATGGCGCCGGCCCTGTATGACCAGATCACCAAGGCCGCAAACTGGCCGTTCGGCGCTGCGCTGGCCCTCGTGCTGGTCGTTGCCACGCTGGTCATGGCTACCTTGTCCAACTGGTTTATCCATCGTCGCTACGTCAAGACGATGGTGTCCTGATCCTTTTTTACCGAATACCAGGAGCACCCTCAATGTCCGCTGTGCTATTTAAAAACGGGAATTTGCTGGATCCCACCCAGCCCGAACTGCAAGAGGGCTACGACGTCCTCGTCGAAAATGGCCTGATCAAAGAGGTCTCCGACAAGCCCATCACTGCGGCATCGGCCAGAGTCATCGATGCCAGCGGCAAAACCGTCATGCCCGGCCTGATCGATCTGCATGGCCACGTGATGGCCACCCAACTCAACCTCAGCAGCCAAGGTGCCCTGCCGGATGCCCTGGTGATGATGCGCGCCGTGCCTATCATGGCGGCCATGCTGCGCCGTGGTTTCACCACGCTACGCGATGCCGGCGGTGCGGGCTGGGGCCTGAAATGCGCGGTCGAAGAAGACACCGTGATTGGCCCGCGGTTGTTCATTTCCGGACGCGCGCTAAGCCAAACCGGCGGGCACGGCGATCCCCGCCAGCGTTCGGACCATCTTCGCCCCATGAGTTACTGCGGCTGCTGTTTCCGAGCCGGTGACATCGGCCGCGTCGTCGACGGCGTCGACAACCTGCGCCGCGCCGTGCGCGAGGAATTCCAAATGGGCGCCGATCAGATCAAGATCATGGCCTCGGGCGGCGTCGCATCGCCCACCGACCCCATCGCGGCCTACGGTTATTCCGAGGACGAGATTGCCGCCATCGTGGCCGAGGCCCGGGGCCGCCAGACCTATGTCATGGCGCACTCGTATACCGCCGAGGCCATCGAACGCGCCGTACGCAATGGCGTGCGTACGATCGAACACGGCAACCTGATCGACGAGCGCGTCGCCAAGCTGATGGCAGAAAAAGGCGCCTACGTGGTACCCACCCTGATCACCTACGAGGCCCTGGCCAACGAAGGCGCCTCTTATGGTTTGCCCGCCGATAGCGTCGACAAAATCGCCACCGTCCGCACGGCGGGCCTGGCTTCGCTGGCGCTCTATAAGCGCGCCGGCGTCAAGATGGGTTTCGGCTCTGACCTGCTCGGCCCGTCACAACGGCTGCAAAGCGACGAATTCCGTATTCGTGCCGAGGTCCTCCCGAACTTCGAGGTCCTGCAAAGCGCCACCCTGATCGGTGCGGAAATTCTGAATATGCAGGGCAAACTCGGCCAGCTCATCGAAGGCGCCATCGCCGACGTGCTGGTGGTCGATGGCAACCCCTACAAAGACATCAATTGCCTGCTCGGCCAGGGCGACCACATTCCGCTGGTCATGAAAGCCGGACAGATCTATCACGACGAGCTCGCAGCCTGATCCTCATCCCCGACACTGATTTGATTAAGGAACCCCATGTCCAAGCCCGACAATCCCTATATCAACTCCCAGCCCGGCGAGGAAATGGGGGACATGAATGCCAGCAAAGGCTGGAAGCCCCCGGTCCCTGCCACCCGCCGTGACCGAGGCGACGGCCCCTTCAAGCGCTTGGTGCTGCGCGGCGCCACGATCATCGACGGCACCGGCGCGCCGCCCTGGGGTCCGGTCGATATCGTGATCGAAAATGAACGTATCGTCGCCCTCATTGGCGTCGGCGCCTCGCTGGACACGATCAACCCCGACCGCCGCCCCGCCGCGGGCGATCATGAAATCGACTGCCACGGCAAATTCGTCATGCCGGGGCTGATCGATTCGCATGCGCACATCGGCACGCCCTATCACTCGATGTGCGATGTAGAGCCGCCCGCCGACTACATCTACAAGCTCTGGTTGGCGCACGGCGTTACCACCGTGCGTGAAATGGGCGGGCTCAATGGATTGGGATACACGCTGCAGCAAAAAGACGCCTCGGCCAAGAACGAGATCGCCGCGCCGCACATTCTGTCGTACGCCTATTTCCCTGCCGTCAACGATCGCGTCAAAACCATCCACACTCCCGATCAGGCGCGCGACTGGGTCCAACGCCTGAAAGCTCGTGGCGCTGATGGCATCAAGTTTTTTGGTGCCCCCCCGACCATCATGCAGGCCGCGCTGGACGAGGCCGCCAAGGTCGGGCTGGGCTCCGGTTGCCACCATGCACAAATGGCCGTGACCCGCGTCAACGCCCTCAAGTCCGCCCAATGGGGCCTGACCAGTTCCGAACACTATTACGGATTACCCGAGGCCCTGTTCGAAAATCAAGTCGTACAGAACTACCCCACCGACTACAACTACAACGACGAATACTTTCGCTTCGCGTTGGCCGGCCAGACCTTCAAGCAAGCCGCGACCCCCGGTAGCGCAAAGTGGAAATCCGTCATGGACCAGTTCCTGGAATTGGGCCATACGTTCGTTCCCACCTTCAACATCTACGACGCCAATCGTGATCTGATGCGTGCGCGCCGCGCCGACTGGCACGACGACTACACCTGGAAAGCCGTCTGGAAATACTTCCAGCCGCAACGCGGTGGCCATGGTTCCTACTGGTATCGCTGGAGCACCACCAACGAAATCGAGTGGAAAGAAAACTACCGCATCTGGATGCAGTTCATCAACGAATACAAGAACCTCGGCGGCCGTGTTTGCGCCGGCAGCGACAGTGGATTCATCTTCCAGATATTTGGTTTCGGTCTGATTCGCGAACTGGAACTACTGCAAGAGGCCGGCTTTCATCCCCTGGAGGTGCTGCGTAGCGCCACCTCGCAAGGCGCCGAACTCCTCGGCGTCAGCGAGGACCGTGGTTCGGTCGATATCGGCAAGCGTGCCGATCTGCTGATTCTGCAAGAAAACCCACTCGAGGATTTCAAGCTGCTGTACGGCACCGGTGCGCTGCGACTGAACGACGGCACGGGCAAACCCGAATGGCGTCGTGCGCTGCAATACACCGTCAAATCCGGCGTGGTCTATGACGTCGACCAGTTGCTGGCAGACGTGCGCGCGCTCGTGAACGACGGTTGGGGCGACGACAAAAACAGACCTCCCTATGTCCGCTGATTTCGCCGCGAATGCTGCCGAGACCCAATCGGCGGCACCCTCCCCGGGACACGCCGCCGAGACATCGACGCGACGCATCGACACGCCCATTGAACTCATTATTCTTGCGGGCTTTCTGGGCAGCGGCAAGACCTCGCTGCTCGTCGATCTGCTCCAGGGCGACGACCGCGGAGAAACCGGCGTCATCGTCAATGAAGCCGGTGAAATTGGCATCGACGGTGTCATTGTGGAAGATGGCTCGCAAAACCTGCCGGTCACCATGCTAGCCAACGGCTGCGTGTGCTGCTCGCTGCGCAGCAGTCTTGTCGATACGGTGATGGCATTGCTCGACGCCCCCAGGCCGGCGGGTCGCGCGCCGTTAAAACGCATCGTCCTGGAAACCAGCGGGCTATCGCGCCCCGGCCCCATCATCGCGTCCCTGGCGGATCCACTGCTCAGTGCACGAGGCCTGCGCGTATCGGTCATCAGCACCTACGATTGCGAACGGGGTTTGCTGAACATCGAGTCCTTTGACGAGGCCGCCGCACAACTAGCGGCCGCGCAACGCATCGTGCTGACCAAAGTCGACTTGGTCGCACTGGAAACCCTGGAACAGCATCTCGGCACCATTCGTGGCGTCAACCCGTTCGCACAGATCGTCGCCGAGACCGATCGCGCCCTGGCCGTGCAGCAAGCCTTCACCATTGCGTCCACCAACGATCCGGTTGATCTCGCGCTACGGGCGATATTTTCTCCCGACACTCGCGCGCTGGCACATCCCCGCATTCACGTGCTGAAAGGCACGCTGCGCGACGTCACAAGCTGGGAAGACATGTCGATCTGGCTGGATGACCTGGCAGGTTTGTGCGGTGATCGTTTGCTGCGAGTCAAAGCGGTCGTCAACACAACCGACTGCGACGAACCTATACTGATTCAAAGCGTCGGAACCACCTTCGGCATGCCGCGCAGATTGATGCAGCGCGTCAACACCGAAGACATCTGCGTCGTCATCACGCGCGACATTGATGCCACGGCCATCAATACCGCGTTTCCCGACGCGCCGGTCGCACTGGCCGCGGCCGCCTGCGCATAATCAAACCGTCGGATAACTCGGCCATGCGCACATTTCTTCCATACATTTTCTCTTTTCCCCGGCAGGATGCTCTGCACCCATTCCATTTCTACAGAGGGCACTATGCATAAGCACAATCTCCATCGACGCGGTTTTATCAAACAGGCAGCGGGCCTGGCCATCGCGCCGGCCCTGCCTCTGATCCCTGGCATGGCGCATGGCGCCTCGTCCAATGTTGTTGTGGGTACCTGGGGCGGCGACTACCAGAACCTGCTGCAGAAATTCATCAGCCCTATCGTGAACGCCCAAGGGATCGACGTCGTCTTTGATACGGGTAACGCCACCGCACGTAACACCAAGCTCAAGGCTGAACGCAATTCGCGACGCGGCTCCATGGATGTTGCACTACTGGGCGATCTGGACATGTACGACGCTAGCACCGCGGGTGTGCTGGAACCGGTCAGCGTAGACAACGTGCCCAATCTCGCAAATGCGATCGACACCTTCAAGACGCCCTATTCCATTCCCCATATTTTCAGCGCCATGGTGCTGGTCTATAACAAGGACAAGGTCACCACGCCTCCGCACTCATTCAAGGATGCGTTGGACCCCAAGTACAAGGGCCGTGTGGGGTTCTCCGACATTCTCTTCAATTTCAACACGCTGTTTGTCGGCCTGGCCGAGGGTGGCAATGGCACCAGCTTCGAACCTGGCTATAAGTTCCTGAAAAAACTCCAAGCTAATTCGCCCAAGGTGTTTCCCTCGAACGAAGCCGTCGCCGCCGCTTTCAAGTCGGGTGAAATCTGGATCGCGTGCATGTGGAAAGCGCGTGCCCTGCAGTGGAAAGAAGCCGGCCTGCCACTGGAGTTCGTCATCCCCGAGGAAGGCGCCATTCCCGTGACCTTCGAAGCAGCCGTACCGAAAAACAGCCGCAATAAAGATGCGGCGTGGAAATACATGAATGCCCTGCTCGATCCGGCAGGCCAAGTGCACTTCGCCGACACCATGGGCTACGCGCCAACCGTTCGCAATGCATCCTTACCGCCCGAACTGCAGGCGTCGGTGGGATTCACGGAGCAAGAGCTGGCGCGCATTCACTCCTATGACCTGAAAGCCCTGGCCAGTCAGCGCTCCGCCAGCCTGGAGTTCTGGAACAAGGAGTTCAAGGCGGGGCTGTAAGGGGTTTTTAGTACCGTGGCGAGCGGTGGGTGCTTGCCACGGCTGTGCGTTTGTACCGCGGGCTCAGTGGCTACGCTGGCCTAATAGAAACGGCTCGGCCCAACCAGGGGCCTCGGCCCCGCTGCGCGGGGCTGCCCGTTTCTCAAAAGGCCAGCGTAGCCACTGAGCCCACGGCACAAACGCCTCCGATGTGAACCTGAACTGACCCTGTGCGAGTTCGTCTTGAAATGGCCAGAACAATCCAAAGTGGCAGTCAGAGTCGAGTTTTGAATGGTCCTTTTTGGAACCACGTCACTCTGCACCGAGAACATTGAAATAGGTACCTCATTTTTGGTGTGTAGTGCAACCTGGATCGCGCACTTGTTAAACCGCCCTGTCGATATCATCCAAGGAAGTCATAATGGGACAAGCTCCTGAACGCAAAATACCCGCAGCCAAGGCCATGATTGTTGCGCCTCAACCGGAGGCAGTCTCCGCGGGGGCCGAGATTCTTCGGGCCGGCGGATCGGCGCTGGATGCTGTCATTGCGTGCGCCATGGTACAGGGGGTGGTCGACCCGTTGATGTGTGGCATTGGTGGGTTCGGTATGCTGCACATCTATGATCCCGCGACAGGGACTCGCAAAGTCTACGAGGGCTTTGGCGGCTGCCCGGTTGAGAGCCGTGCGGATATGTGGCAAGACATTGTCTTGGGCGAGACCACCGACGGGTTTGGATTCATCGTCAAAGATTTTTTGAATGAAGCGGGCGCACAGTCGGTCACCGCGCCGGGCATCCTCAAGGCGCTCTCGGCAGCTCACGCGCAATTTGGCAGCATGTCCTGGGGGGATCTGTTCAACTCGGCGATTCGCGTCGCCCGCGATGGCTGGATTGTGCGCCCGCACGTCTATACCGTCTTCACGCAAAACGAGCAGAAGTACGGACGCATGAACTACGGAGAGAAACTGGCTCTCACTCCGGACGGTCGCCGCATCTATCTAGAGCCCGACGGTTCATACAAGAAGCTCGGATCCACTATTTTCAATCCAGATCTGGCGACGACGCTGCAGACGCTGGCCCAAGAAGGCGCGAACAGTTTCTACACGGGCTCGCTTGCCGCCCACATCATCGACGACGTACGCGGTCAAGGCGGCCTGCTCTCGAGCGCTGATCTCGCGCAATTCCGTCTACGCACGGCCGACCCGTTGTCCGTCAACTATCGTGGCTGGCGCGTCGATATGCCGGCGCCGCCGGGAGGCGGCGTGCTGGTCGGACAAATCCTGAGGATTGCCGAACAGTTTGATTTACCCGCACTGGGCCACAACTCGCCCGATTACATCCGTGTACTCGCCGAGATCATGAAAATCGCCCTGCGTGATAAAGAGCAGTTCATCGGTGATCCCGACTACGCGGACAATCCGGTCGAACGCCTACTGTCCGATGCCTATTGCCAGGAACAAGCCGCGCGCATCCGGGCCGGTGAAAAGGCCAATGTCGAACGCCGCAGTCCGGGAGAGTCCAAGCACACCACGCACGTCAGTGCGATCGATGCCAACGGCATGATCGTGTCGTTGACGCATACCCTGGGCAACCCATCAGGCTTCATCGTAAAAGATGCGGGTTTTATGATGAACGGCGCCATGAGCACGTTCGACCCCACGCCGGGCACACCGAACTCTATCGAGCCCGGCAAACGCCGCTATTCTTCCATGGCCCCCAGCATCATCTACGACGGCGAGCAACCCGTATTCACGCTGGGCGCCCCCGGGGCCTCCTGGATCGGGCCCGCCGTCGCGCAGGTCATTCTCAACGTGCTGGAATGGGGCATGGGCATCCAGGAGGCCATCATCGCGCCGCGCGTGGTGGCCACCAGCAACGCCATCGATATTTCCAACCGCATTCCACAGCCCGTCCAACAGGCCGTGGAACAACTCGGCTACGAAGTCCGCCGCAGCTATCTAAGCTACGCCTTTGCGGGCGTACATGGCATCACCCGTTTTGACGGCAAACTGGAAGGCGGCGCCGACCCACAGCGTGATGGCTATGCGGAGGGGGTAGCCTAGCGTTGAATCCGGGAGGCCTAGAGTGTTCAGCGCTGTATGCATGCCGCGGCTGTGCGTTTCCGTCGTGGGCTCAGTGGCTGCACTGGCCTTTTGAGAGACGGGCAGCCCCGCGCAGCGGGGCCGAGGCCCCTGGTTGGGCCGAGCCGTTTCGATTAGGCCAGTGCAGCCACTGAGCCCACGGCAGAAACGCCTCCGACGAGACACCTTCACGCATTCGCTCGTAGTCTGCGCAATAGGCCGGGCAAAAACAGTACGGCAAACGCCAACACGATCAGCGTGGCCGACAACGGAGATGACACCAGGACGAGCGGATTGCCTTCGCCTATGGACAGCGCCCGGCGCAGTTGCGTCTCGGCCAGTGGCCCCAGGATCAGGCCAATCAATACCGGCGCGATGGGGAAGTCATAGACGCGCATCACATAGCCCACCAGACCGATCACGAACATCAGCAGTAGGTCCATCCAGGATGTGCCCACGCCCCAGATCCCCACCAACGCGAACACCAATATGCCGGCATATAAATAAGGGCGAGGGATCAGCAGCAACCGGACCCACAATCCCACCAAGGGTAGATTCAACACCAGCAACATCAGATTGCCGATATACAACGAGGCAATCAAGCCCCACACCAGATCGGCACTGTTCACGAATAAGAATGGCCCGGGCTGTAAGCCATAGCTCTGAAACGCCGCCAGCAACACGGCGGCCGTGGCCGATGTCGGGAGTCCCAGCGTCAACAAGGGCACCAGGATGCCCGCAGCCGCCGCATTGTTCGCCGCTTCGGGACCTGCTACACCCTCGATGGCGCCTTTGCCGAACTCCTCTTTGTGGCGGCTCAGCCGGCGCTCTATGGTGTACGAAAGAAATGTCGGAATCTCGGAGCCGCCTGCCGGCAACGCACCGATCGGGAAACCCAGGCACGTACCTCGCAGCCAAGGCTTCCAGGATCGACGCCAATCTTGCCGTGTCATCCAGCGCCCGCCCGCCAGGGGGTTGACGGCTGGCGGAGCGTGACGATAGCGACTCGCCACGTAAAGGATTTCTCCGATGGCAAACAGCGACACCAGTACAACCGTAATGTCGATGCCATCCAATAAGGCCGGCGAGCCAAATGCCAGACGCGCCTGTCCCGTGGGACCATCGATTCCCACCACACCCATGGCCAACCCCAGGAACAGCGCGATAAAGCCGCGCACCCGCGATGTCCCCATTACCACCGAGACCGACGTAAACGCCAACAACATCAAGGCAAAATAATCCGCCGGTCCAAACACGAATGCCAGTTCCGCAATCGCCGGCGCTAAAAACGTCAACGCCAATGTCGCGATCGTGCCGGCCACAAACGACCCGATCGCCGCCGTTGCCAAGGCAGCCGCGCCGCGCCCGGCCCGGGCCATCTTGTTGCCCTCCAGCGCGGTCATCATCGATCCGCTTTCGCCAGGCGTGTTCAACAAGATCGACGTCGTCGAGCCGCCATACATTGCGCCGTACAGCACACCGGCAAACATGATGAACGCGGCGGTCGGCGCCAGCTTGACCGTGACCGGCAGCAACAGCGCAATCGTCAGGGCCGGCCCGATACCGGGTAACACGCCGATAGCCGTTCCCAGCAACGATCCCACGAAGGCCCACATCAAGTGGGTCGGTTGCAAAGCGACCCCAAAGCCGACCATCAACGAATCAAAGGCATCCATCTCACCACCCCGCCAGCGGCAGTGCACCGCCCAACGTCACGCCCAGCCACGAAAACCCCATCCAGCAGATCACCCCCAGCACCAGGCCGATGACAGCGTCCAGCACCAGGCGACGCGACCCAAAGGCGTGAGTCACCAAGGTAAATGCCAGCATGGCGGTCAGAGGGAAACCCAGGGATTGCATCGTCAATAGGGGAACCCCTGCGCCCGCCGCCGCAAAGGCCAATGCCTGGCGAGAGGGCTTGGCCCCCGCCTCGGCGCTCTCTGCCTCTTGAGGTTCGAACGAATCACCGCGCGCGATCTGTGCCATCAACGCCAAGCCGAGCAGGATCAACACCAAGCCGACCAGCATGACAAATGCCCCAGGACCCACACCGCCATAACCCGACGCATCCGGTAGCGCGTATCCCTGTTGCAGCCAGATCGCCCCAATGACGATCACGGCCAGACCCAGCCACCATGGGCGGCGTTGCAGCGTTGCGGACATAGATGTCTCTCGTGTCGGAGGGAGGGATTACTTGGTCAGACCGAGATCCTTCAGCACCTGCGCCTGACGGACTTTTTCTTGCTCCAGAAACTTGGCGAAATCGTCACCCGCCAAATAGGCGTCGTCCCACCCCTGCTTCTTCAGGGTTTCCTCCCATTGGGGCGAAGCATGCATTTTCTGGAACCGGTCCAGCCACATCTGACGGCCCTGTTGACTCATGCCCGGCGCCCCCACAATACCGCGCCAGTTGCCAATTACCACGTCCACACCGGATTCTTTCAACGTCGGCGCATCCACCCCCGGCAGACGCTTTTCGGACGTCACCGCAATAATGCGCAATCGCTTTTGATCGGCATAGGGTTTGAACTCCGACAGTCCCGACAAGGCCAGCTTCAATTGTCCGCTCACCAGCAGCGGCACCAATTCGGCGCCGCTTGGATAGGGGATGTAATTCAGCTTGCGCGGATCCACCCCGGCGGACTTGGCGATCAGCCCGGCCGCCACTTGATCGACGCCGCCGACCGAGCCGCCGCCTATCGCCAATGCGCCGGGATTGGTTTTCATGGCCTTGATCACATCGGCCACCGTCTTGATGGGAGAATCCATCGGCACCGCAAGCACATCAGCATCATCGGTCAGACGCACCAAGGGGGTGACCTGGTCGAGCGAAACCGGCGACTTGTTCAGGATAATGCCGCCCACCAGAATCGCCCCCATCGACATGATGGCGTTGTCATCGTTCTTGCTTGTATTGATGAACTCGGCCAGACCGATCGTGCCGCCCGCCCCACCCTTGTTGGTGACCTGTGCACCGTCAGTGAAAATGCCGGCCTCCTGCATGACCCGCAGCGGCACGCGCGCCGCGGCATCATACCCGCCGCCTGGGCCACCCGGCGCCATCACCTTCGCCGGCTCGGCGCTCACCGCCCACGGCAACGCGACAACCACTAATGAAGCCAAAACCCGTTTGAAGCCCAGCATAAGATGTCTCCTTTCGGCTCGACACGCCATGCGTATCGGCCATTGCCTGTTTATTGATAGTCGGCTCAGCAGACTTTGATACTAGACAACTTTCCGGCGGAACGCCATGCCTCTATTTTCGATGGCATTCAGCCACATGACAGTTCAGAACTGGCGCGCATCGCGCAATGTCACCGGAAACGATCGCTCTGCCACGGCGCATTGACGATGTCGCGCGCGTGAAAAGGGTCCATTAATCACCCTGAGGATCAAAACCAAGCTGCTTCATTGCCTTGCCCACCGCCTGCGGCGCATAGGCGTCCCAGGGTTTGTTGCCCTGATCGAGACGCGTGTGGATATTGGTGACTTGCCAGTGGGCGCCGCTCTTGATCGAATTTATCTCATCCCAGTGCAGCGGCACCGAAACGCCCAAGCCGGGTCGGGCGCGGGCGGACCAGGCGGACACCGTCGTCGCCCCAAAGCCATTGCGCAAATAATCGACGAAAATTTTTCCCACACGATTGCGTGGCCCGCTCTTGGAGACGAATAGTTGTGGCAACGTCCGAGCCAGGTGCTGCACAATCGCCTGTGAGAAGCGCCTGATGGCTTCCCATCCATAGTGTTTTCTCAAAGGGACAACGATATGCAACCCCTTGCCGCCGCTGGTCTTGGCAAACGATGCCAGGCCCAGCTCTGACAGGAAAACGCGTACCAGCTCCGCCGCTTTTTGCATGCTCTTCCACGGCGTCCCCTCGCCGGGATCCAGATCGAACGTCATGCGATCCGGTTTATCAATCGCCGTTTTTACCGCGTTCCAAGTGTGAAACTCGATCACGTTCATCTGTGCGGCAGAAATCACCGCATCCCGTGTCGGAACCTCAATCAATGGCGGGTGATCCGGGTCGAGCTTTCGATCCAGAGTATTTACGCCCGGGATCTTGCCCTCCAGGTGCTTTTGGAAGAAAAGTTCGCCGTCAATGCCCGCGGGCGCGCGCACCAGCGATACTGGGCGCGCCTTCAAGTGTTCGACCAGCAATGGGGAAACCAGGTCGTAATAACGCACCATATCCAGCTTGGTCAGGCCAGTCGATGGGTCGATGATCCGCTCTGGATGCGTAACGCGAAGCGACTGCTTGACTTTCGATCGGGTAGACGGATTGGCGCTAATCCGAGCAGGCGCGTCCGACACGACCGCTTTGGCAGGTGTTGGCTTCTCCCGCGTAATCGCCTTGGGCGCCTTGTCGCGGCGCAACCCCCGGAAGACGGCGTTGCGAACACGCCCCGTGCTTGTCCATTCGGCAAACGAGACCTCGGCGACGAGACGCGATTGCACCCAATGCGCCACGCGATCCATGCCGGTCGACGTCGCGAAAGGCCGCTTCGATGTGGCGTGCGCGTCGAGCTTGTCTTTCAAATCTACCAGCGTTTTGTTGTCAAAGCCGGTGCCTACGTTACCCGCATAACGCAGCCTGCCCTGTTCGTCGTTCACCGCTAATAGCAGCGAACCAAAACCGTGTCGCGAGCCTTTTGGGTCGGTGTACCCGGCGATGATGAACTCTTGTCGCTTGGCGCACTTCAGTTTGATCCACGTGCCTGTGCGGCGCGTCACATAGGGCGAGCCGCGACGTTTGCCAATCACCCCTTCCAGCCCCATCTGGCAGGCAGAGGCGATCAGATTTCGGGGGGCAGCGTCAAAAACCTCGCTAAAGCGCAGACCCGACGGTGGGTGATCGCCAAGTAACTGACGCAGGCATTCGCGCCGAACTTCCAGCGGCTCACGCCGCAAGTCACGCCCGCCCAGATACGGCGCGTCGAACAAGTAGTAAACGATATCGGCCGTGCGGCTGGCATCAAAGGCGTTCTGCAACGCCTGAAAACTCGGCACGCCAGCGTCGCTCAATACGACAATCTCGCCGTCCAGCCAACCCGAAGAAAGCTTCAGTTTACGAATCGCCGTCGCCAGCTTCTCCAACTTATGCGTCCAATCGTGCCCATTACGTGTGAATAACCGTACTGAGTCAGCTTCTACGCGAGCCAGCACGCGGTAACCATCGAATTTGATCTCGAATAGCCAGTCCGCGGGATCGGAGGGAACGCCATCAACCAACGTCGCCAACTGTGGTGCAAGCGTTGCGGGCAGCTCCGCATTCTTTCCCGGCAAGCTCGCGTCGACCGGTCCTGCGCTGGTCGCCTTGGTTGTCTTAGTTGCCTTGGTCGCCTTGGTCGCCTTGGTCGCCTTCGTTGCTTTCGTTTCCTTCGTTGCTTTCGTTGCCTTGCTGACTCCGTTGACGGCGTTGCGCAGCGGCACAACACTATCCGGTGCCTCATCAACCACGTTGAACTCTGCGGCCGATCGCGCGAACTCGTCCTTCTCCTTGACGAGCAGCCACGGAGGCTGCTTCTCGCCCCGCCCTCTCATCCGGATCAGCGCCCACCGTCCTTTAAGCTTGACGCCATTGAGCTCAAACTTGAGCACACCGTCGCGATAGCCCTTGCGCGCACTCTGGGTCGGCGCCCAGTAACCTTCGTCCCAGATAATGACTTTGCCCGCGCCGTAGTGCCCGGCGGGAATCTCGCCCTCGAATTCGTTGTAAGCAATGGGATGGTCTTCGACCGGCACCGCCATGCGCTTGTCCTTGGGGTCGTAACTGGGCCCCTTGGGCACGGCCCAGCTTTTCATGACACCGTCGAGCTCAAGCCGCAGATCGTAGTGCAGGCGGCTCGCCCAATGCTTCTGAATAACAAATGCGGGAGCGGGCGCATTGGGCGTGCCGCCACCGGCGGGCTCGTTGGTCAGGGCAAAATTGCGCTTTTTCTTGTAGAGCGCCAGAGAGTCAGCCATGCTCGAACCTCCATAGACATTCAGGCCGAGCGACGTCCGGCCTTTTTCGCGGGGGTGGTCTTCGACGTCTTGCCAGTGGATGCTTTCTTGGCGGGTGCTTTTCTAGCCGGCGCGCTCTTCTTTGACGCGCGCTTGGCCGAACGTAAAGCCGTCACAGAGGCAGGAGATCTTTGGGTTGACGCTGACGAACCGGACTTTTTGCCACCGTCCAGGCTGCGTTTAAGCAGCGCGGTGAGATCCAACACGTCAGCTCCCTTCGGCGAATCAGTCTCTCGTTCAACTTTGACGACGTCGGCGACCTCACCCGCCCCGGTCTTGGTTTCGATTAACCTGTGGATCTCGTCGGCAAAGGAGTTGCGAAAAGCGTCCGCATCCCATTTGGACGTCATGTCCTCAATGAGCGCCATCGCCATTTTCATCTCCGATTCCTTGATGCCGGCGGCCTTGCCATCCAGCGGTGGGAGGTTGAGTTGCTCAAAGGAGCGGATCTCGCCCCCCCAGCGCAACAGGTTCAGAATCAACGCGCGGCCACACGGAATCAGGACGGCCAGATGCTGTTTGGTCTGAATCACGACTTTGGCCACACCCACCTTGTTGCTCTTGCGCAGCGCCTCGCGCAATAGCGCGTAGACTTTCTCTCCCCTGTTCAGCGGCGCCGTATAGTAGGGACGCTCCAGGTAGACGAAAGGAATCTCATCGGCATCGAGAAAAGCTTCGATCTCGATAGTCTGGGTGATCTTCGGGTAGGCGACGGCGATCTCTTCTGGCGAAAGAACGACGTAGCGGCCATCCTCGACCTCCACGCCCTTCACGATGTCCGAGGCAGCGATTTCCTTGCCCGTGACCTTGTTGATGCGCTTATAGCCGACGGGCTCCATCGAGCGCTTGTCGAGCCAATCGAAGTCAATGCCAGAGCTCACGGTCGCGGAGTACAGGCCCACAGGAATGTGGACCAGGCCAAAACTGATCGCCCCTTTCCACAAGGTCCGCGTAGAGGTGGGCACCTTGCTCTTGTCCTTTGCCATAGGCGGCTCCTGTCGCGATGAGATGCACTTTCTAACGTTGTAATCCCACCGGGACACACCAGGTGCACCAGTCCGTAACGATTCGTGGCCACTCTTTCCCCACGGTCTATATATCTTTTCGTTATATACAAAGCGCATATTGGTGTTTCACGCCACGTTAGTGAGTGCCTAGAATGGGTTCTGTAAGCTGACTTATAGATCTCTGTGAGCTGCTCACAGCCTCTTTTCTACGTGGCGGCCATGACGTTTTTCCCTGTTTTTTCCGCACCTGCACATGAAGCGAACGCCACCTTGAACTGTGGTGAGGACGCCTATGTACGCCTGCGGCGCGACATCCTCTCGTGCCGTTTGCCGCCTGGCGCGTTCGTCACAGAGCCTGAACTCATGGACAGGTACGCCATACGTAAAAACAGCATACGTATTGCATTGGTTCGATTGGCCCAAGAGGGATTTGTCAGATCACGGCCTCGCAAGGGCTATCAAATCGCCCCGATCACGCTGCGTGACGTCGAAGAAGTGTTCACGTTACGGATACAGCTCGAGCCCCTGGCCGCGCGCCTGGCAGTGGATCGCATTGATATCGCGCAATTGCGCGAACTCGAAGCGGCCTGTCGTGTACAGCATCCCGTCATGCAATTGAACGATCAAATCGACGCATTCATGGACGCAAACAAAGCCTTTCACCTGGCCATCTCGGCAGCCTGCGGCAACGAGCGCCTGCATCGCACGCTGGCGTCCCTGCTGGACGAAATGTCGCGCCTCGTGGCATTGGGATTTGGCGTTCAGAAAACCAAACCTGAAATCAAGCACGACCACAACGCCATGATCGCCGCCTTCGAAGAGAAAGACGCCAAGCGTGCCGAGCTCATCGCGCGCCGGCATATCGAAACCTTTCAGGCGATGACCATGGAGAAACTCTACGCCAGCCTGGCCGAAACCGGTGCAGCGATTCCTATTAGTGGACCAGGGAGCTGGCGATGAATGCACGGCCCGAGATCCTGATGACAAACGACGCCCCCCTCAGTGCGGCTCCCACCGTGCTGCAAGTGACCGACATGGTCAAGTTCTACGGCAAACTTCAGGCCCTGCGTGATGTCTCGTTCGACGTACGCCGCGGCGAAGTCGTCGCCCTGCTTGGCGCTTCGGGTTGTGGCAAAAGCACGTTGCTCAATATCGCGGCCGGCCTGGATTCATTCGATGGCGGCAGCCTCGAGATCGAGGGCCAGCCCGCTGCGCAATTCAAGCAGTGGCACAAACTGGCCTATATGTTCCAGGAGGACCGCCTACTGCCATGGCGCACCGTCCGTGAAAACGTCGAACTCGGTCTGGAAACACAGGCACTTTCCCGCCGTGCGCGCCATCAACGCGCCGAGCATGTTCTGCAAACCGTCGGACTGGGCGATTTCGCACAATCGTGGCCGCATCAGCTCTCCGGCGGCATGCGCAGCCGGGTCGCGCTGGCACGCAGCCTGGTAGTCGAGCCCTCGATTCTGCTCATGGATGAGCCGTTCTCCAAGCTCGACCCCTATACCCGCAGCCAAATGCATCAGGAGCTGCTGCGACTCCAGGTCGCTAGCGGCGCCACCATTCTGTTTGTGACGCACGACGTCGAAGAAGCCGTGGTGCTGGCAGACCGGATCGTACTGCTGGAGCCTCGCCCTGGCCGCGTCAAGCAGATTGTGGAGGTGCCGCTCGATCGTCCGCGTCTACCCACGGATCCGGATACCGCCGAACTCACTCGCCAACTCCGTTTGAAGGTGACGCCATGAGCCAAGCCACCACGCCCTCCGTCTGGACATTGCTGGCACAACGTCTCTTTCTGGCGGCGCTATTCATCGCTCTATGGGCGCTCGCGGCATCACGTATGCCGGCATTTGTGCTGCCTGGCCCCGCGAAGGTCGGGGACGCCATGCTCACTTTGTTCGGTACAGCGACCTTTTTACACGACGTCGGCATGACGATGTATCGCGTCGTCATGGGTTTTCTCCTGGCCACGCTGGTAGGCACGCCGCTGGGTCTCGCACTGGGCTCCAATCGCACGCTGGCGCAGTTCTTTGAACCACTGCTCTCCGTGACCAATACCGTCTCGTCGGCGATCTGGGCCGTGTTCGCCATCATCTGGTTTGGCATCTCCAACGCGACGACCATCTTTGTCGTGTTCATGACCGCGATGCCGCTGATCCTGACCAACGTATGGCAGGGCTCGAAGAACGTCGATAAACAGCATATTGATCTCGCCCGCAGTTTCCGCATGTCTCGCACGCAGATCCTGCGCAAGATCTATCTGCCCTCCATCTTGCCGTACTTTTTCTCCGGCGCCCGACTGGCCTTTGGATTTGGCTGGCGAGTATCGCTGGTCGCCGAGACGCTGGGCTCTTCGGACGGCATTGGATACCGACTGCGGCAGGCAGCCGATCTGGTGCAAACCGATCAGGTGTTCGCCTGGACACTGACGTTGGTCTTGCTAATGCTAGCCCTCGAAGGGGGGCTCTTGAAACCGATGGAACGTCGCCTGTTCCGCTGGAAACCGATTTAGAACTCAAAGGAGTTTTCGCATGGACTGGAAAAAACTATTCTCCGCGGCACTGGTAACAACAGCCGCCCTCGCATCAACCAACGCGCTGGCCGCCGACAAAATCCGCATCGGCTACTGGAGCAGCGGCGTCAGCCTGGGCTATGGCTCCGTGCTGGAAGGCACCGACTTCCTGAAGGACCAAAATCTCGACGTCGAATTCATTCGCTTTCCCGATGTGAATGCGCCACTGCGCGCGCTGGCATCGAACTCGATTGACCTGGCCTTCGGGGCGCCTGCCGCCGGCGTATTCAGCAGCGCGGTCGAAGGCGTGCCCATCAAAGTCTTTGCCGCGACCCAACCCGCCGATGTGCAGTTCGTCGTCCCAGAAGGCTCGCCCATCACCTCGATCGAACAGCTACGAGGCAAAAAAATCGGTATGTCCCCGGCCGGCAGCTCTGTCTCTGCCATCGCCTCCGCGGTGTTGGTTGGGAACTATGACATCAAGGCCACCGATTTCTCGCTGGTCGGGGGCAACGAATCGCGTTTGGCGCAATTCTTGGCGCAAAAGCAAGTCGACGGCGCTGCATTGCGCTCCGTCACGATCGCCCAGTTGTCTGACCTGAAAGTCACTTCGCTAGGCTCGTTTGCCGATGAGTGGAAAAAGCTGACGAAAAGCGATTCCGTGCCGTATATCGGCATCGGTGCCGCCCGTACCGAATTCATTGAAAAACACCCCGATGTCGTTGCCCGCGTATTGGCTGGCCTGCGCAATACCCTGGCCTGGGGCGAAGCAAACCCTGAAGAAGTCGCGAGCATCCTGCAAAAGTCCGCGAACCTGCCGCAAGACTACGCGCGTGTGTATGCGGCCCAATGGTCCAACATGAACCGCGTGGCATTCGAGCCCGCGGACATCGCCACGTTAAAGCGCGAGCACAAAGTCTTTACCGACAGCGGCGTGATCAAGGGCGAACTCAAAGACGACCTGTTCGTGACCGGTCCGTACGAACAATCCAAATCCATCAAGTAACCCAGCAAAGGAATATCGATGAGCAAAACCATGAAAGCACTACTGTTGAGCGAGCACGGCGACCTGGACCAACTGAAGGTCGTTACCGACAAACCCGCGCCGACTGCCACCCCCGGTCACGTGGTGATTCGCGTGGGCGCCTCCTCGTTTAACTACCACGACGTCTTCACGGTACGCGGCATGCCTGGCATCAAGGTTCCGCTGCCGGTCGTGATCGGCCTGGACATGGCAGGTCAAATCACCGAAGTCGGCGAAGGCGTGTCCGACTGGAAGGTGGGCGACCGCGTGTTGGTCAACCCCCTGAATCGCGGCAAAGGCCTGATGGGCGAAATGCTTGACGGCGGCATGGCCGAATACTGCCTGGTTTCCGAACCGCAATTGATCGCCCTGCCCGAGAAAGTCAGCTACGAAGATGCGGCCGCCCTGCCCGTCGCGTACGGCACGGCACACCGCATGCTGATCACGCATAACACCGTCAAGGCCGGTGATCGCGTCCTCATTCTGGGTGCCAGTGGTGGTGTGGGCACGGCTTGCGTCATTTTGGCCAAGCTGCTCGGCGCAGAAGTCATTGCTTGCGCCGGTAGCGACGCCAAGGGCGAACAACTGCGCAAAATCGGCGCCGATCACGTCATCAACTACCGCGAGACCGACTTCTCGAAGTGGGCGATCGCGCAATACGGCAAACCTCAACGCCGCAACAACGAAGGCGGTGTCGACGTCGTCATCAACTTCACCGGTGGCGATACCTGGGTGCCGTCGCTGAAGTGCCTCAAGCGCGGAGGCACGCTGTTGGTATGCGGCGCCACGGCAGGCCATGACCCCAAAGAAGACTTGCGTTATGTGTGGAGCTTCGAGCTGAACATCAAGGGCTCGAACAGCTTCTACGACGACAACCTGAAAGCCCTGCTGGACATGGTCGCCGACGGCAGCATCAAGCCCGTCATCGACCGCGTGGTACCGCTCGAGCAGGCCGCCGAAGGCCTGGCCCTGATCCGCGACCGCGAAGTCCTGGGCAAAGTCATCGTCACGCCCTGAGCCCCCACACCTTCTCCACTATTTTTCGAGTAAACACACATGAGCGAAACCACACTCCCCACCAAGGAAGATATCCAGGCCCGCCTGCGTCGCGGCCCGTACCATGAATGGCTGGGCATCGAAGTCCTGTCCGTGGCCGAAGGGGAAATCGAACTCTCGGCCAAATGGCGCGAAGAATGGGTGGTCAATGTCGAGGGTGGCTACACCCACGGCGGCATTCTGGCGGCACTGGTCGACCTGACGGCCGACTGGGCCCTGGTGTCACAAACCGGGCGCGGCGTACCGACCATCGACCTGCGTGTCGACTACCATCGCGCCGCCCTGCGCGGCGATCTGCGGGCCAAGGGCAAAGTCATCAAGTTCGGCTCCCAGGTCTCGATCGCGGAAGCCTACGTGTATGACGCCGACGGCAAGCTGCTGGCCAGCGGTCGCGGCGCCTATTCGACGCCCAAGCCCAAGGCTTGACGACTCGGCGCGCCCGACCCAACGGCCGGGCGCGCCTCATCACGCTGAATTTCAATCTTTCTTCCTGCTGTCACGCAGTCCATATCATGACTACTCTGAAGAACCTGGGCGATTTGATAGATCCGCACGCCAATCCACAGCAAATCGCACTGATTGGACTGGATAGCGACGCGGGTTCGTCCGGGACTGCGCAGCAATACACCTATGCCCAGGTCGATGACCTCGCACGCGGCGTCGCCCAGGCGCTACGAGCTCAGGGCTTTCAGCCAGGTGACCGCATTGCCATCCTGGCCGCAAATTCAGTGCCCTACATCGCCACGGTGCTGGGCATCATGCGCGCGGGTCTGGTCGCCGTGCCGGTCAACTTCAAGTTCCCGCCCGTGCTCATCGACTATGTGCTGAAAGATAGCGGCGCACGGCTCGTCCTGCATGATCAAGCGCGCACCGCGGCGATCCCCGACGACATCCCTCGCGTCGCGCTGGATACACCGGACTTTGACGCCTGGCGTCGCGCAGGCGAGGCCCCATCTTACGTGCCCGATGAAGACGATACCGCCATCATCCTCTATACGTCGGGCTCCACCGGCAAACCCAAGGGCGTCCTGCTGTCTCATGCCGGCCAATGGTGGACGGTACAGACTCGCCGGAAAGCCACATCACTGGCCGCCGACCGCGCCCTGATCGCTGCACCGCTTTATCACATGAATGCCCTGGCCCTGGCACTGCTCTCATTGGCCAGCCACGCCACAACAGTCTTGTTGCCGCAGTTCACCGCCACCGCCTACATCGACGCCATCAGCACCTACCGCTGCACCTGGTTGACGGCGGTCCCTCCCATGATTGCCATGATGCTGCGCGAGCGCGATCTGCTGGCGCGCACCGATCTCTCCTCGGTCAAGGTCATTCGCATGGGATCGGCGCCGGTCAGCGCAAGCCTGTTGACGCAGATTCACGCCATGTTCCCCGCCGCGCGCGTTATCAATGCCTATGGCACCACCGAGGGTGGCCCGGTCGCCTTTGGTCCACACCCGCAAGGCCTGCCCACACCGTCGATGTCGGTCGGCTACCCGCACCCCTTGGTATCCATACAACTGATGCCGGGACCGGACGACGGCCCGGATCAGGGCATTCTGACCTTGCGCAGCCCCGGCTTGATGCAGGGATACCACCAGCGTCCGGATTTGACGTTGCCCTTCACGGCAGACGGCCACTACATCACCGGCGACGTTTTTCGTCGTGACGCGGACGGCTTTTACTTCTTTGTCGGCCGGCGCGACGACATGTTCGTCAGCGGTGGCGAGAACATCTATCCCGGCGAGGTCGAAAAAATGCTCGAACAGCATCCCGCTGTTCAACAAGCAGCCGTGGTACCTGTCGATGATGACATCAAGGGAACCAAGCCGGTGGCGTTCGTTATACTTCGCGAAGGCCAAGAAGTGGACACCGAGCAGATCAAGCAATATGCGCTGGCAAATGCCCCCGCCTATCAGCACCCGCGCCAAGTCTGGTTCGTTGACGCCCTGCCCCTGGCATCCACCAATAAGATCGATCGCCATCAATTATTGGCCGAAGCCGCCAAACGCTTGAGCGAAGACACCCAACACGCAAACTGACCTCTCTCTGTATCGCCACCACGCCCCCACTGGGACGTCGACCCCACATTGACACAAAAGGACTCACTATGCGCTTTACGCTGCTCAGTCTCACGACCGCGGTATGCGCGATCGCCCCACTCGCGCCTGCCCATGCACTAGACGAAGTCACCGTCGCGCTCGCGGTGCCGCTCGCGGTCCATGACGGCGCGACCTACGCCGCCGCAGACGAACTGGGTTTCTTCAAAGACGAAAATCTCGACGTCAAAACCATCGTATTTCAAGGCGCGGGCGCGCTCCTGCCGCAAGTCGCCGCCAAACGGGTCACGTTCGGTTATCCGACCTCAGAGCCCGTCATCTCCAGCTATTTCAGCGGAAAAGACGTGCTGCCGCTACGCTATTTTTATAATGGCGTTCCCGTCAATACGATGGAGTTTGCCGTACTGGCTGACTCATCGATCAAGACGATCGAAGACCTGAAAGGCAAGCAAATCGGCGTGGGCGCACTGACCTGGGGCACGATCCCGGGCGGCCGCGCCGCCCTGCGTACGGCCGGCCTGACGCCGGGCAAGGACGTCGAGTATGTCGCGGTCGGCGCGCTGGCATCGGGCTTTCAGGCCCTGAAAACGAAACGTGTCGACGCGCTGAACTTCAACAGCAGTTGGAACGATATGCTCGAGATGTCGGGCACCAAGATCCACCGCGTCGCGTACCCCAAGGTCTTTGGTGAAACGGCCGGCAACGGCTTCATCACGCATACCGACAATTTCCGCGATCACCCCGACCTGCTGGTGCGCTTTGCGCGAGCCTACACCAAGGGCCAGATCGCCTGCCAGGCGAACCCCGAATACTGCGTCCACGCCTTCTGGCGCGCCAACCCGCAGGCCAAACCGTCGGGCAACGTTGACGAGGCCCGTGCACTGGCCGACGCCACCACGCTGCTGTCGCGCCGCCTGGATCGTGTGCTGAACCACGTCGATGGCCAGCCTCGCGTCCCCGGCCAATACGATCTCAAGGCCATTCAACAAGGCATTGAGACCATGGCAAAAGCCGGCGAGTATCCCTCCGCTGACGTACCCATCGAAAATATTTTCTCGAACGAACTGATCACGCAGATCAATGACTTCGACGCTGAAGCGGTGCGCCAGCAAGCCCGGAGCGCAAAATGAATCATCCCCACATTGTGGTCAGCCCCGCCGACGCGGCGGTGGATGTCCGCAGGCAAATTCAACTGACCGGCTTTGAGCCGGGTCCGGTGCGTGTCACCGCGACATTGACGCATCCCGATGGCAGTACCTGGCGCAGCACGGCCGACTTTGTGGCGGGTGCGGACGGTATCGTAGACCTCGATGCGCAAGTCCCCACGCAAGGCGACTGGGCCGTTGCTGACGCCATGGCGACCGTCTGGTCGCTCGTACGTCAGACCCTGCCCTCGAACCCCGCGCGCTCCGAAGAAACCGACACTCTGACGGTGCATCTGGCCGCCCAGAACGATCAGGGTCAACAGGCCCAGGCACAACTCATACAGCGTTTTATCGTCGAGGGTGTCACCCGTCGCGAAATCTCGGAATCGGGACTTGTCGGTACCGTGTTCGAACCTGCCCAACCCGGCCCCCATCCTGCCATCATTGTCATGAATGGCTCGGGCGGCGGCATCCCTCGGCAGCGGGCGGCACTGTACGCGGCCCGGGGTTACACCGCCTTCGCATTGGGATACTTCAAAGCGCCGGGCCTGCCCAATAGCATCGGAAACATGCCGCTGGAATATTTCCAGCAAGCCCTGAGCTGGGTACATCAGCACCTGCAACCTGCACATGGATTCGTCGCCATTACCGGTCAATCGCGCGGCGGCGAACTCTCACTGTTGCTGGCGTCGCGCTTGCCGGATCAGATCAGTGCCACCATCGCCTATGTCCCCAGCTTTGTGATCCACGGCACCTTGCGTGCCGGCGAGCCGGGCCAAGCACCGGACTCGCCAGTCTGGACATGGCAAGGCAAACCCCTGGCCAATGTCTGGCAGAACAACCCTCAAGCCGACTGGACAGCCTTTGACCAGCGTCCGGTAAACGACCAACCCGTCAGGCAGGAGCCCGCATTTCATACCCCGATGCGCAATCCTGACGCAGTGGCCGCGGCGCGTATTCCGATCGAACAGATTCAAGGGCCGGTCATGCTGGTATCGGGTACTGACGATGGTTTCTGGCCATCCTCCTGGTACAGCGAACAGATCGAAAAAATGTTGCGCGAACACGGACACGCCTGGCCGGTCGAACACGTGCGTGGCGAAGGCGCGGGCCACGCGATTGGCCTGCCCAACTTGCCGACGACCCTGATTGCCAAGCCGCATCCGGTCGCCCAAGTCGTATTGACCGGCGGTGGCACGCCCGAGGCCAATGCGCGCGCCAATACGACATCGTGGTCTCGCGTCCAAACGTTCCTGGCCGCCGCCGTGCGTGCACACGCGGAGTCACGTACTCAGGCCGACACGGGCACACCCGGCCAGGTGTCCTCATGAGCGCCAATCTGAGCCTCAATGGCGTGGGGCTTACTTATCCCACGCGCAACGGCGTCATCGAGGCTTTGCAAGGGATCGACCTGCAGATCGAAGCCGGTGAATTCGTCGCCGTACTGGGGCCGTCCGGCTGCGGCAAATCCACGCTTTTAAAGCTGGCCGCCGGCTTGCTGCCGGCCACCGAAGGCGAACTGCGCCTGGGCGACGAACGCATCCTGCGACCGAGTCGCCGCGCGGGCGTCGTTTTTCAAAAACCGAATCTGCTGCCCTGGAAAACCGTACTGGACAACGTGCTCTTGCCCGCCACGACGCTCCGACTCCCCATGGCCCCGGCGCGTCAGCGCGCACAAGCGCTACTGGAATTAGTGGGCCTCTCGGGCTTTGCCAAAAACTACCCCTACGAGCTATCCGGCGGTATGCAGCAGCGCGTCGGCATCGCCCGGATGCTGCTATCCGATCCCGACTTGCTGCTGATGGACGAGCCTTTTGCGGCCCTGGATGCCCTCAGCCGCGAAGCGCTGACGCTGGAACTGCAACGCATCTGGAGCACCCAGCAAAAATCCGTGCTGTTCATTACGCACAGCATTCCGGAGGCCGTTTTCCTGGCGGATCGCATCCTGGTGATGTCCCCTCGTCCGGGACGCATTATTGAAGACTATTGCCCAGACCTGCCGCGGCCACGCACACTGGAAACCCTGAACGACGCGGACTTCACCGCAGCCTGCCATCACTTGCGACGCCATTTCACTCATGCTCAAGCGACTTGATTTCACCGCGTTCCTGTACCCGCTCATCAGTCTGGCTGTCTTGGTGCTGGTGTGGCATCTGGCGATACAGATCTTCGTCATTCCGGATTATCTGCTACCACCGCCGTCGGCCGTATTCTCCGCGCTATACAATGGTCTGGTGTCGGGCGAGCTTTGGCCGCACATCGCCACCACCCTTGGGGAAACCCTCAGCGGCTACGTCATCGGCTGCGGCCTGGCCGTGCTGATGGGTGCCCTGCTGGCAGAATCACGCACCTTTGAGCGATTTCTGTATCCCCTGCTCATCGGCCTGCAAGCCATGCCCAAAGTCGCGCTGGGTCCAATTATTCTGGTGTGGTTCGGATTCGGCATGGCCTCCAAAGTGGTATTGGTCGCGCTGGTCTGCTTCTTCCCGTTATTTGTCAACACGGTCAACGGGATCAAGCGCACCGATCCCGAGTTGCTGGACGCCTGCCGCGCCTTTTCAGCATCGCGCCTGTACTTGTTGCTGCACGTCAAGCTGCCCGCCGCATCCGGAGAAATTTTCTCCGGCTTGCAGATCGGTGTGTCGCTGGCACTGATCGGCGCAGTGGTCGGAGAATTCCTCTCCGCGCAACAAGGCCTGGGATATCTGATCGCCTCGGCGTCAGTCAGCATGAGTCTATCGACCATGTTCTCGGGTGTGTTGTTGTTGGCCGTGATCGGTCTCACGGGTTCGCTGATCATGCGGGCAATACACCGCCGCGTCGTGTTCTGGGAAGCCCGATCCCACAACTCGGGTCGATAGTCGACATCGAGTGCGCCGGTGTCGGGGCCTGCCGGCTAACAAGCCGCTCGCCTGCCGACCCCATAAAACATTTAGTTGGAACCGATTCTGTGGCGTGAGTTACTCACGCCACAGAATCGTCGAGCATCCCCTGACAGCCTGAAAATCGCTCGGCGACAGCAACATGATCGCCACTCTTTCAAGGCTCGTTTCACATGCTCCCCTTTCCCTTTGCCGCGATCCTCCCCCACAGTGCGCACGTTAGCGCGGTTGCCGCGGCACCGGTCGTCGCGCCATCGTCCACCATCGGCGTCGGCGCAATCGTGCTCGACGCCGTCATCACCAACGATGTCGACGCGCTTCGGACACTCCTGCAGGCGTTTCCCGCTTATGCCAATGCCGTCGATGACGACGGGATCACCGTATTGATGGTCGCCGCGCAACGTGGCCGGGTGGAAATCATCGAAATCCTGTGCCGAGCCCACGCATCGGTGAACGCCCAAAGCCAAGACGGGATGTCGGCATTTCTATTCGCGGCCGCGCACGACCAAGTCGACGCCATGGAAACGTTGTTGGATTATGGTCCAGAGGTCGAGGCGACCACCGCGACCGGCAATAACGCGCTGACGATCGCCGCCGAACGCAACCAGATGTCAGCCGCCGTTTTTCTGCTCGAACTAGACATGCCGGTAAACGCCGCCAATCACGAGGGAGACACCGCGATGCATCTCGCCGCGCACAACGACCATCCGGACATGATGGACATACTGCTTCAGTTCGGTGCCGATATCAATCAGACCAATCATCAGGGGCGCACCTCGGCCATGCACGCGGCCGCAAACGATTGCGCCCGGGCGCTCTCCTGGCTGGCGGCCGAGCGGGCCGACCTCGACGTCCAGGACGTCGACGGGCTTACCGCATTGCGGCATGCCGTCAACAATGATCACGATCTGGTTGCCTATCTCTTGTTGATTGCCCACGTCGATCCCAATATCGCAGACCATCACGGACACACGCCCATCATGCAGGCGACGCGGCAAGGCAACCTGCATACACTAGAAAACCTGACGCAGTATCGCGCGAACGTCAACGCGTCAGACGCGGCGGGCAGGACTGCCCTGATAATCGCTGCGGAAAATGGCAATCTGCCTATCGTGCGACGTCTCGTTGCGGCGGGGGCGAACTTGAACGCCATCCTGGACCGTTCTCACCAATCCGCCATGGACTTGGCCCGCAGAAATGGTCATACGGCGGTCTCCCTATTCTTGAAACGCGTCGGCGCGACGGAGTCTCCCTCGAGAGACCCCGATCGTGATTGAGCTTGAAACCAATGTCATGGTAGGGTTTTGTTTCATTGCGCACCGAGACAGTAGAGATCAACGGGGAAAACAGACTACCCTGTCTTAAGCGTCATTCGATCTCAGTGCCTTTGACTCCACCCCCATAAGGAGCCGTTCATGGCTATCACCGTTGCCGATTATCTCGCCACCACTCTCGCGAACGCAGGCGTCCAGCGCATATGGGGGGTGACGGGAGACAGCCTGAATGGTCTCAATGACAGCTTGCGACGACTCAATCGAATTGAATGGATGCATGTCCGCCACGAGGAGACCGCCGCTTTTGCCGCGGGCGCGGAGGCTGCGATCACCGGTTCGCTAGCGGTATGCGCCGGCAGTTGCGGCCCCGGGAACTTGCACCTGATCAATGGCCTGTTTGACTGCAAGCGCAATCACGTCCCCGTATTGGCCATCGCTGCGCACATTCCGTCATCAGAAATCGGCCTGGGTTATTTTCAGGAAACCCATCCTCAAGAGCTATTTCGCGAATGCGCGGATTTTGTGGAGCTTGTCTCCAGTCCCGCGCAATTGCCCGGCGTGCTGAATCGTGCCCTGAATACCGCCATTGGCAAGCAGGGCGTCGCCGTTCTCGTGATCCCCGGAGACGTGGCACTGGCGGATTCACCCCTCGAGGCAGCATTGCAGCCAGCGCTGCCTGTGGCGCCGCATATCGTGCCACCCGCGGCCGACATTCAGCGCCTTGCCTCGCTATTGAATGGCGACAAAGCAATCACCATTCTCGCGGGCAGTGGTTGCGCGGGCCATCACGATGCCGTGGTGGCGTTAGCCGAACGACTCAAAGCGCCGGTGGTACATGCGCTGCGCGGCAAGGAACATGTGGAATGGGACAACCCCTATGACGTTGGCATGACCGGCCTGATCGGCTTTTCCTCTGGCTATCACGCCATGGAAAACGCGGACGTGCTGCTCATGCTGGGCACCGATTTCCCCTATAGAAATTTTTATCCTGAAAAAGCGCAAATCATTCAGATCGACCGCGATCCCGCGGCACTTGGCCGGCGGGCGATGTTGACAATGGGCCTTGTCGGGGATGTCGGAGATACGATCGCGGCGTTGATGTTTTTACTAGAGGAACGACAGGAACGTACGTTTCTGGATGCGGCCGTTGACCACTACAAAAAAGCCCGTAAAGCACTGGATGATCTGGCGAGCCCGTCACCCGTGGGGCGTCCGATCCATCCGCAATATCTCGCACGGCGCATCAGCGATTTAGCGGCGGAGGACGCGATATTCACGGCGGATGTCGGCACGCCGACGGTCTGGGCGGCACGTTACCTTGGCATGAATGGAAAGCGTCGCCTCCTGGGTTCGTTCAATCACGGGTCAATGGCTAACGCCATGCTGCAGGCGATTGGCGCGCAAGCCGCCGCCCCTGCGCGACAAGTTGTCTCGCTTTCCGGTGACGGCGGGTTCACCATGATGATGGGGGACTTCATTACCCTGTCTCAGTTGAACCTGCCCGTGAAGATTGTCGTGTTCAACAACGGTTCGCTCGGCTTCGTGGCGATGGAGATGAAAGCAGGAGGCTATCTCGACACGGGCACCGATCTCGAGAACCCGGATTTCGCGGCCATGGCGCAGGCAATGGGCATCAAGGGCATCCGAGTCGAAGCCTCGGCCGATCTGGATGGCGCACTTCGCGAGGCGTTCGCGCATCCGGGACCCGCCCTGGTCGACGTCGTGACCGCGAAACAGGAATTAGTAATGCCACCCAAAATCAAAGCCGATCAGGCCAAGGGCTTCAGCCTCTATATGCTGAAGGCCATTATCAGTGGCCGTGGTGACGAAGTGGTCGAATTGGCAAAGACCAACTTTCTTCGATCATGAGGCCGGCGTTGTGTAAGCACCTGGCATGCGCCGCGTCACCGATACGCCTGAACCTGGCTGGCCCGCCCCTTACCCCGCTTTGTCAGCCACGTCCTTGGGAACAGCCGCTTCATTCATGAAGCGGGCCATGCGCACGTCCAGGTCGGTCACGCCGCCAGCCGAATGCGTGGTCAACACCACATCAACGCGGTTGTATACGTTGAACCATTCCGGATGATGATCGAGCTTCTCGGCCTGCATGGCCACGCGCGTCATAAAGCCAAAAGCGGCGTTGAAGTCCTTGAACTGGAAGCTTCTCTGTATAGCATCTCGTTCGGCGTGCGCTTGCCAACCGGGCAGTCCAGGCAGCACAGCCTGTGCACCAAGGCGCGGCAAAGAGGGCTTGTTCATAATAAGTCTCCTAAAAAACACGACCACTGAGGCGCGCGAGAAAGACGGCAATGTGCGGACTGAAGTGATCCAGGACCTACCGTTTGCAGCCCTCAGTGGCGGGACGCTGGCGGTTTAGTCCGCCGACCGGCGCAGCAGGGCACGGCGCACGCATTCGATCGTCCAGATCCACATAGCCGTGCCAACGACCTCCGAAATGAGTCCCGCCGACCCCATATCCCACGGAAGCGGCGCGACGCCCAACAACGGAAGCACGATGCCATGCGCCCCCACCGTGGCGACCAGCCATCCGAATGGTACCCCCCACCAGACGCCAGCCTTTGGGCACCGTTCCACCAGCCAGACATACGCCAGCGCGATGACGATCGAGAACAGGATATGGAACCCGTTGCCGCCCCAATTCACCACAGTTTGATTAAAGACATAGTTCATTGTCGCCGCATCAAAGCCCATCATGTCGAGCAGACCAATCGGCGGCGGCACCGCGGTGGGCAACCGGGGAGGAAGCACGGTTTCCACCCCGGACTTGACCATTGCGGAAATAATACCGGCGACGATGCCCACGCCGACCAGTGTGCCTAGCGCGTTCTTGCGTGGGTGAAACATGTCAGATGCCTGCACGATAATTTCCTCTAAGAAAGAGCCCGGGCTATTGGCCCAACACAAAGACCTCCGTGTTTTCAGAGCATAACCTGCTCATGTAATCTGACAGAGACTTTGTCGTCGCCTCTTTGCCGTTTGGCGTACCGCAGCTTCCCACGTCATCCGGTTATTCAATTCGCACTTTTAAAGTGCTGGCAAAGCCAAGCCCCCGAAAACTGAAGCCGCCAGGGGCTGATCAGCCTGATGTGCGGCCGTCGTCAATACCAGTTGCATCCTGTCGATGGGGAAATAACAGACAGTGGTCCGGGCGGTAAGCGGGTATCAATGCCAGCGGCGCGAACTTCGGGTTAGCCTGTATTGACCCATGGCAATCCGGTCCCTAGAATTTAATTCATGACTTACCTGCGCGCAGCATCGCGCTCAGGCAGCGGCAATAATTGCCGCTTACACATTTAGGTTGGCTATAGAAGCCCTCGACTTTCACGCTTACGCGTGGTCGAGGGCTTTTTTGTTTTTGGAGATCGAATGGACACCTATCCCGCCGGGCACGATGCCGGCATGCCCGCGTATCCCGACACGCTCATTGCCTGCGTGCAGATGCACCCCACCATAGGCGACGTAGCCGCTAACCTGGCGCGTTCCACCACGCTCATCGAAGACGCCGCTGCCCGCGGCGCCAAGCTGGTCGTGCTGCCTGAACTGGCCAATACCGGCTACATGTTCGCCAGCCGCGACGAAGCCTATGCCCTGGCCGAGCCCGTGCCGTCGGGCCCGTCGTCGCAAGCCTGGATCGCACTGGCCAAACGCCTAGGCATCTTCCTGGTGGCGGGCATTACCGAACGCGACGATGACAAACTGTACAACTCAGCCATTGTCGCCGGTCCGCAAGGCTATCTTGGCACCTATCGCAAACTGCACCTGTGGGGCGATGAAAACCTGTTTTTCGAAGTAGGAAACCTGGGCCTGCCGGTGTTCGACACCGGCATCGGCAAGCTGGCCGTGGCTATTTGCTACGACGGCTGGTTCCCCGAAGTGTTCCGTCTGCAGGCCATGCAAGGCGCGGACATCGTGGCCGTGCCCACCAACTGGGTGCCCATGCCTGGGCAAACGCTGGAAGGTCCCGCCATGGCGCATTCGTTGACCATCGCGGCGGCGCACAGCAATGGCCTGACCATCGCCTGCGCGGATCGTGTCGGCGTGGAACGCGGACAACCATTTGTAGGCCGCAGTCTGATCGCGGGATCGCAAGGATGGGTCGTGGCTGGCCCCGCTAGCCACGATCAGGAAGAAATCCTGATCGCCGCCGTGAACCTACGGAAAATACGGTATAGCCGGCAATTAAACGCCTTCAACCACGTGCTGCGCGACCGCCGTGCCGACGTGTACGACCCCATGCTGGGCAGCGACTACACGCGTTCGGCACGCTAATCGCGATCGCGCCCACCGGCAACCAGCAACTGCAACATCGCATCGTAGTCTCCGTACCACCTTCAATGCAAAACCAAACGGCGCACCGCCCCCAAGGAGAAACCTCATGAAATCCGTATCACGTTTATTGCGTGCCGGCGCCACGGCCGCCGCCCTGGCCGCGGCGTATGCCGCCATGATCCCCGCCGCCCAGGCTGCCGACCCCATACGCATAGGCGTCCCGGTCGGACTGTCGGGCGCCAACAGCGTCGTGGCACCCGCGGTCGTGCAATCGTCGCAACTAGCCGTAGATGAAATCAACGCAGCCGGCGGCATATTGGGTCGCAAGGTCGAACTGGAAATCGCCGACGACGGTTCGGGCGCCATCGGTGCGCAAAAAGCGTACGACACGCTGGTGTTTCAGAAAAAAGTCGACGCCATCATCTCCATGGAAACGAGCGCGGCCCGTAACGCCGCGCTGCCCATCGTGAACCGCGGCAAGGTGCCGTATATCTACACGTCGTTCTACGAGGGCCGTTCGTGCAACCGGTGGATGCACGTCAATGGGTGGGTGCCGGAACAGCAGGTCGCACCCATCGTCGACCACTTCATGAAGGAACAAAAAGCCAAGACGTTCTTCCTGGTGGGAAGCGACTATGCATTTGGCCGCGGCATGCTGGGCTTCACGCGCCAATACATCGAAAAACAAGGCGGCAAGGTCGTAGGCGAAGAATACCTGCCTATGGACGGCAGCGACTGGACCACAGTAATTTCCAAAATACGGTCGGCCAAGCCCGACGCGCTGATCAGTTCCACCGCCGGCGGCGGCCCGAATGTCAGCCTGGCCAAACAGGTCAAGGGCGCAGGCCTGACCATGCCGTATGGCAACCTGGCCATCGACGAAGGCACGGCCAAGACCATGGGCGAAACGGCGAACGGCATGTACATGTCGGCATCGTACCTAACCAGCATCGACAGCGCCGCGAACAAGAAATACCTGGACGGCCTGAAAGCGAAGTTCGGCAGCGACACCAAGACCGCCAATGAATTGTCAGAACCGCAATACGAAGGTTTTTTCCTGTACAAGGCCGCCGTTGAAAAAGCCGGCAGCCTGGACGGGAAAAAAGTCGTCGATGCATTGAGCCAGGTGTCCTTCGACGGCCCGCGCGGTCCGGTACAAATGGACAAGCAACGCCACGCCGCGCTGTCGATGCGCCTGGGTCAGGTGCAGGCCGACGGATCGATCAAGATCCTGCAGACGTTCGACAAGGTCGACCCGGGCGCGCAGTGCCCGAATCTGAAGTAAGCACGGCTAGTCATAGCGCGGCTTGCGGCGGGGCCGGCCAGGCGCACCATGCGCCACCGGTTACCTGCCGTGCAATGGCACGCGCGGGAGAACACTATGGGTATGTTGCTGGATATTCTTAGCACCGCGGCGATGCTGTATATCGTCACCGCCGGGCTGATGATGATTTTCGGAGTCATGAAGATCGTCAATTTCGCCCACGGCGCCATCATCACGCTGGGCAGCTACGCCAGCTTCGTGGTGACGCGCTTGGGGCTAGATCCCTGGATCAGCTTGCCATTCGCGCTGGTCGTGGGCGTGGTCACAGGCATGCTAGTTGAATGGCTGATCGTGCGGCCGCTCTACAAGCGCCCGCTGGATGCCATCCTGGCCACGTGGGGTCTGGGTATCGTCATAGGCCAGGCCATCACCATCAGCTTTGGCCGTGAAGTCCAGTTCGTGGATTCGCCGGTCCAGGGGGCGCTGTCGGTGCTGGGCACCGAATATTCCGCGTACCGCTTGCTGCTGATCCCGATCGCAGTGGCGCTGTGCCTGCTGATGACGGCGTTGCTGAGCGGTACGCGCTTTGGCGTAAAGACCCGCGCCGTCATCATGAACGAAGACCTGGCCAAAGGGCTGGGCATCCATTCAGGACGCATCCGCTTCATGACCTTCAGTCTGGGCGCGGGCCTGGGCGCGCTGGCGGGCGCGTTGATCACCCCGCTGTCCAGTGTGGACCCAAACATGGGACTGCCTTGGTTGATCAGCGCATTCATGCTGGTCATGGTATCGGGCCATTCCATGGCCAGCCTGCTGTTGACCTGCGTGGTGTTTGGCGCCGTCCAGGTCGTAGTCAGCACCGTCGTCAGTCCCATCCTGGGCGGCGTCACGATTGCCGTGCTGGCCGCATTGACGCTGCGTATACGACCCCAAGGATTCGCCCATGACTGACCGCGCCTATTCCGATCCGGCTGCACGAAACCACGGCGCCGACTCAGCCGCGCATGCCGGCTTGCGTGCCACCTCCGGGGACGCCACCCCCGACACTGCGGCTCGTCGCACCCGTCGCGCCAGCGAATTGGGCTGGCTGGCCGCGATCTGCCTAATCCTGACCGTTGCCGGCCCGTGGCTGTTCGACACGTACTTGCTGAACATCTTGATCAAGGCCTTGTTCTTTGCAATCGCGGCCGTCACCGTTGATTTGCTGTGGGGCTATACCGGTTACCTGACCTTTGGTCAGTCCGCGTTTTTTGGCGTGGGCGCATATGCCGCGGGGTTGGTGTTTACGCATTTGGGATTCTCGCCCGGCATGGCCTGGCTGGCATTCGCGGCCGCGCTGGGTGCCGCGGCGATTGTCGCGGCCGTCACTGGATGGCTGTCGTTCTATCGCGGTGCATCGCCTTTTTTCGCCACGGTCATTTCGCTGGTGCTACCCATCGTGCTGACACAACTGGCGTTGTCGGGCGGCACGTTCACCGGATCGTCATCGGGCTTGACCGGCTACGAAACGTTCGACCTGTCGCTGGAAGCCTGGTATGTGATCGCCGCGCTGTCCTTGTCCGTCATTGCCTTGCTGGCCTGGGTCGCGGTGCGCAGCGACGGTGGCCGTTTGCTGGTGGCGTTGCGCGACAACGAATCGCGCTGCGCCTACCTGGGCATGAACACCGCGTCGATTCGCATTGCGCTGCTGGTCGTGTGCGGCACGGTGGCCAGCGCGGCGGGCTTTGGGTACGGCGCATTCAGCGGCGTGGTCGCGCCCGAACTGGCTGGTTTCGTATTTGGCACCGAACTGATCATCTGGGTAGCGCTAGGCGGGCGCGGCACGATCTGGGGGCCGGTCATCGGCACCATAGCCATCAACGTGGCCGCATCGTATTTAAGCGGCAGCATGCCATTTGTGTGGCAACTGATCCTGGGCGTGGCATTCATTGCCGTGATCCTGCTGTTGCCACGCGGGCTGCTGCCCTTGTTGCTGGCGCTACTGGGCCGCCGCACGGCCGCCGCGCCCGCCCCAGACCTGCGTTCGCGGGCAGTGACCGTCAGTGCTGGCATGCCAGGCGCATCGGCATTAACGGGGATGTCGGCATCCGCGGTGCAACCGGCCAGCCGCGTGGCCCTGTCGTCGACCAGCGCCACTGCCTCGGCCCTGACGATGCACGGCGTGGCCAAGCACTTTGGCAGCCTGAAGGTGCTGGAAGGCATAGACCTGCAGGCCGACGGCGGCGAGCTACTGGGTCTGATCGGTCCGAACGGCGCTGGCAAGACCACGTTGATGCGCTGCATCAGCGACGGCCAGGAACGTTCGGCAGGCACCATCCAATTGTGCGGCCACGACATTGCGCACCATGCCCCCGATCGATGCGTGCGATTCGGCCTGGGCCGCAAGTTCCAGAACGCCAATGTGTTCGATACATTGACGGTGGCGGAAAGCCTACGCATAGCGTCCACGCTGCGCGCAGCGCCATCGTGGCTAAAACGCGCGCCGCACCTGGCATTGCCGGACTACGCGCTGGAAGTCCTGCGCACCACCGGACTGGACCGCAAGCTGGACACCATCACGCACGACTTGTCCCACGGCGAGCAGCAGGCGCTGGAACTGGCCATGGTGCTGGCGCTGGAACCGCGCGTCATCCTGCTGGACGAGCCCACCGCGGGCCTGACCAAGACCGAACGCACGCAGATCGGGCAAGTACTGTCGTCGCTGGCCCATACCTATGGATTGTGCTGCCTGCTGGTAGAACACGACCTGGATTTCGTGCAGGAGGTCGCCACGCGTATCGTGGTGCTACACCAGGGCCGCATCGTCATGCAAGGCAGCTTCAAAGACGTGGTGGAATCGGAGCTTGTGCGCACCATCTACGCCGGCACGGCGCAAACCGCCATGGGCACGGACGCCGAAAACCTGCAACGCCAGGCGGGGCAACACAGTGCGCCGGATGCGAGCACCCCATCCGCGTCCGCGCTCATCCGCCCACAAGGAGCCTGACGCAATGATCACGTCCACCTACACCCTGAGCATCGACCGCGTCGCCAGCGGCTACAAGTCTTCTATCGTGCTACAGGACATTTCGCTATCCATCCAGGCTGGTGAATCCGTAGCCTTGCTGGGCAAAAACGGCATGGGCAAAAGCACCTTGCTGAAAACCATCATGGGCTACCTGCCCAAAAAACGCGGCAGCGTGCACCTGGCCGACCGCGACGCCACCCGCATGCCGCCTTACCAGATCGCGCGTTGCGGCGTGGCGTATGCCGCGCAGGAACAACCGCTGTTCCAGGACTTGAGCATTCGCGACAACCTGCGGTTAGGATTGGCCAACGACGGCCAGTTTGACGAACGCTTCGACAGCGTGACCGAAGTTTTTCCCGTATTTCGCTCGCGTTTGCGGCAACACGCAGGCACCTTGTCGGGCGGCGAACAGAAAATGCTGCTGGTGGCGCGCGCGCTGATGATGCGACCCACCTTGCTATTGCTGGACGAAATTACTGAAGGGCTGCAGCCTTCGGTCATAGACCGACTGGCGCAGGCCCTGTTGTGGGAACGCGAACGCCGTGGCACCACCATGCTGATCGTCGAACAGAACGTAGCGTTCGCGCTGAAAGTCGCTGACCGGTACTTGATGTTGAAGCAAGGCAGCATCGTCGACCAGGGCCATGTGCACGAGCCCGACGCGGCGACGCGCATCTTTGAGCATTTAAAGGTGTAACGCGCGCAGCGCATCTGGATGACCATGCATCTAGGTGTGGGCCTTGCTGTGAATCTGCCTATGCATCCGTCCGAGCGCGCTTTCACGCAGCAACGCGCGGGCGCGGTATGCTGCGGGAACATGCGCGTCGCCTTGTTTTTCCGTGGAACGAATAATCATGACGTCCTCTACCCCTACCGCCCCCGACAGCCCAGGCTGGCGCGTGGGCGTACTGTATTCGCGCACCGGCGTATCCGGTATTACCGAATCGCAGCATTTTTTCGGCACCGTGTTGGCCATCGAAGAAATCAATGCGCTGGGCGGCGTGTTGGGGCGCATGCTGGATCCGGTGGCGTACGACCCGCGCAGTGACGCCGACGAATACCGGCGCCTGGCCGGCCGCTTGTTGCTGGACGATGAAATCAACGTGATTTTCGGCGCCTGCACGTCGCATTGCCGCAAGGCCATGCTACCGGTGGTCGAGCGCACCAACGCGCTGCTGTGGTATGCGTCGGTGTACGAAGGTTTCGAGTATTCACCCAACGTCATTTACACCGGCGCATCACCTAATCAAAGCAGCATGCAACTGGCCGCGTACCTGATGCAGCATTGCGGCAAGCGCATATTCCTGGTGGGTGCGGACTACATTTATCCCCGCGAAACCAACCGCATTCTGCGCGAAGCCGTCGAAGACCATGGCGGCGAAATCCTGGATGAAATTTACCTGCCACTGGGCTGTGCGGATAGCGACATTCACGACGTGATCCGCGATATCCAGGCCATAGATCCCGATGTGGTGTTTTCCACGCAAATCGGCAGCGACGCGCTGCGCTTCTACCGCCGCTTCCACGAGGTGGGCCTGCACGCACGGAACATCCCGATCGCCAGCCTGACCATGACGGAATCGGAAGTCCGCGAAATCGGCGCCGATGTCTGCATCGGCCACATCACGGCTGCGCCCTACTTCAACACGCTGCAGAATCCGCGCAACGATCACTTCCTGCAGCGCTGGCACGCACGATTCGGCGACCGCCCGGCCAGCGTATATTCCGAGGCCTCGTACAATCAGGTTCATTTGTTCGCGCGAGCATTGCAGCGTGTAGGCAGCCTGGACACACGCAAACTGGTGCAGGCCACGCATGACGTATCGCTGGATTCGCCCGAAGGTCCACTGTCCATCCTGGCCGAAAACAATCATTGCGTGTTGACGCCGCGCATAGGCGTGTGCGGACCCAATGGCCGTTTCGATGTGGTGTGGCAAAGCGCCGAACCCGTCAAGCCGGATCCCTACCTGACCACGTTCGGTCTGGACGAATTCTGGCTGAGGTAAGCATGGACCCTAGTCTTCGCCGCCTATATGAAGATCTGCGCAGCGTGGCCGTCGCCGTGGTGTACCCGCCCGGCGAAGACCGCGACCTGCTGATCGATCAGCTTCAGCGTATCGGCTGCCGCATCCATTTGTACTGGCCGTTCCCGGAGCATCCGCCCGCTGGCGCCGACGTCGTGTTCTTCCAGGTGTCGCAGGTGCTGCAGAACAGTTCCGCCTGGTGCGCCAGCGAGGTTGACGCCACGCTGATCGCACTGTCCGAATACGAAACGCCCACGACATTGAAACTGTTGCTAAAGACCAATGCCCACGGCGTACTGACACGCCCGTTCCGGTCGGCTGGGATCCTGAGCACACTGGTACTGGCGCGATCGGCCAAACAGTTCCAGAACCGCCAGCAAAATAAGATCGACAAACTCGAAGGCACCATCAAGTCACGGCGCGTCATCGAAAAAGCCATTCGCGTGTTGATGGATCACCAGCATCTGGGCGAACGCGAATCTTACGAACACATGCGGACCCGCGCCACGAAACTGCGTGTCAGCGTAGCCGAGGTGGCCGCCATGATCCTGGAAGCCAGCGAAGCCATGGAGAAACTGGGCCTGGGCGGCGCGAAGCCCAAGCCCCCGCGGTGATGTGCAGAGGCATGCGTCAGCTTGGCTGATTCCCATTCGGCGTACAGATAGCCAAAAGTTGTGGGTAATTGCAAGGTTTGCCGGCTGCTTACTTTAATTCGACGACGTTCTAGTTCGTAAGGACTGCTGATCCATACCCAGCAAGCACTGAATGACAGCTGTCCTGAACTGACCGACCACCATTCCGTACCAATCATCCTCCTCGACAAAAAAGCATCGGCGGAGCTCCTCCCGGACTTCATTCCGGAGGGCAGAATCCTCCGGTTCCTGGTTCATGTAGCACCAATGATCTGCGCGAAGCGCCTCGAGCATTCGCATTAGCGGTACCGTGCCGAATTCGAGTGCGATAGTCGCGCCCTGAGCCTGGGAACATTCCTCGCTCAACGCCCGCAGCATAGGCCCATTGATTTCGAACATGACCGAATCTGTACGAACCGGCGATATGACGTCCGCCCCCCACCAAGCGCTGGCAACTTCAAATTCCTGTGCTTTACCAATGAACACCTTTTCGCAGTTTCCTCTTGGGCCGAGTCCTGTATGAAGGTCTATCCAAGCAATCTGCTGCGCGGCCTTGGCACGGGTCCGAAGGAAATGACGAATGACAGAATTTGACCAGCTTGGGGACGTGCCTCCAAAAAAGAGTCCGTTCGGCACATCGTATTGCCCTCGGAAGAGAGTTTGGCCGTAATTGTCCTCCCCGATTTCGGCAATCCGACGCGATAACTGCGCGGCGTTTTTCTCGTCGGCAGGCCACGTTGTCGGCAGCAGCATGCTGGCAAGCTCCTGATACGCGTCGTTTTCAGGTAGGGTGCCGTTGAACGATAGGAAGTTTCGATTAACGTCAATATTGTCTTCATTGACACGACGGCCATAAGAAAACCCGTGCGGATTCACTGCGTGGATGATCGCAATAGCGACGCCCAGATCCTTCGCACGATCCAGCAACGAGTCGTCTTTAAGCAATGCAATCTGACACCCGGATCCGCAAAATCCTTCTACCCCATGTATTCCGGAGCTGACGATCAGCAGTCTATCGGCGTCTTCAGGACCTATCCACACAATGTCGGTGGCCAGTGCCTCATCGTGTAGCCCTCGCCTTGCAGGCAACACATTCTCAGTATGGCTCAGCTGGCGGTCACGCGCCGCAAGCAGAAACTTGTCTCTCGCCTCTTGATAGGTTGCCGAAAAACAATCAGGAATATGGATATCCAGCATCAGGCCCTCCTGAGAATGCTATCGGTAGACAAGCCCGCATTTCCAAGCGACAACTCAGTCTCATCAAGATTTTCACCAGTGCGGTCCCTGATCCAGAACAGAACAGCTGACGAGATCATAGTGATCACTAGTAGGTACCAGGCTGGTGCAAGCTTGTTGCCGGTTTCATGCACAAGCCAGGTGAGAACAAATGGTGAAAATCCACTGAAAACAGCGACGACGGTGCTGTACACCACCGACAGTCCGGTCGCACGAACGTGGCGAGGAAAAATTTCAGTCAACATGACTAACAGTGCCGGAAACTGTGACGTCAGAAAGACGCTAAGAACACCCACCAGCAGGTACAACTTCGGTGGTGAAGGCTCGGCAAGCAACCATAGAAACGCCGGAAACAACAATCCCAAAAGACACACTCGTGACCAGAAGATCATCGGTTTTCTCCCCCATCGATCAGCGAGGCGACCTGAGAGCGGCGCGACAATGAAATTGACGACACCAAACACGACACCGGCCCATACGCCTACGTGAACAGGAAGTTTCAACTCCCTGGCTGCGAATGTGGGGAGATAAAAAGCAATGATGTAAATACCTACGGTGCAAGAGACAAACAGCAGGCTCGCCTGAATCAACTCGCGCCAATAATCTGCAAATAGAATCCGTACCTTGGCCCGACGCTCAGAGCTATCGGCTCTTGGCCCGTTGTCGACATGCGTCTCGTGTAGCTGCCGGCGGATATACATGCCGACTGGCGCGATCACCATGCCTAGCACAAATGGCGCCCGCCAACCCCAACTATCTAGCGCGTCTGGCGGTAAATAAGAAATAATTGAGCTAGCGACAAATGCCCCGAGCATTACGCCCAGGCCTTGGCTGGCGACCTGCCAGCTCGCCATGAATGCCCGATCATTTCGTCCCGAATACTCGACCAGCAACGTAGTAGATGCACCGACCTCTCCGCCGGCTGAAAACCCCTGGATCAGCCGAGCTGTGACAATGACGAGCGGCGCAAGAACGCCAATCTGCGCAGGCGTTGGCGCAAACGCAATCATTGCGCACCCCAGGGCCATCAGGCTAATCGTCAGTCCCATGGCTTTCTTACGGCCATGTTTGTCAGCGTAACTACCAATCACAATACCGCCAAGCGGCCTTGCCAAGAATCCCACGCCAAATCCGGCAATTGCCAGCAGAATTTGTGCATAGGGGCTCAGCGATGGAAAGAAGACGCGTCCAATAGCGCTCGTCATGAACCCGTAAACCGTGAAGTCGTAGAACTCTAGCGCGTTACCAACGGTGATAGCTGTTATTGCTCGCCGTTTGCTCAACGGCTTACCCACAGTACTGGCTGTCTCGCCCATTTTTTTCCCCGAGGAGTTAGTTGTGGGCCATCCTAAACCTCGATCACACAGACGAAAAGACAAGCAGCGGTTGGCAGCGATAAGCAGTGCTTCTCACTTCTGAAGGCGATTGGCGTAAAACCGTAGGCAATCTAGAAAGTTCTGAGCAGCCGGTGTAAGAAAAGCATGCTTCCTGGTTACCACGCAAACCTCCAGGGGTGCCAACGCTTGCGTGAGGGGTAACTCGACCAGACCATAATGGGGGAACTCGCTTGCCACCATCGTTTTGACGAAAACGCCAATGAGGTCGGAGCTTCCCACCAGTCGCAGGCCCATTGCGGTCGATGTACAAGTCACAATCTGACTGGGCAGCCTGAGGTAACCGCCAGAAAATAGTTGCTTGAAAAGTGCTGGGCCACTTTCGTTATCGTAGGGCAAGAGCCACTCGGCTGCGGGGACATCTTCGTCGCTAAATGCCTCAAGGATTGGGTGCCCGACACGGACTGCTGCAATCATCGAGGTTTCATAGAGAACACTGACATCCCAATCAGGCAAAGTGCCAGGAAGAACCTGCGAAATGATGAATTCGATTTCACCGCTCATCAGCTTGGGCAATGAGGATGGGATTGAAGCTTCATTCAACTTCAGTTCGACGTGCGGATAATTTTTCCTGAAATGCGCGAACGCCGGGGGCAGTACGTCCAAGGCGGCCGCTGTTGAAATCGCAATCGACACCACACCCTTCGAACCGTCGCGAATTTGCTCCAGCTCATTACCCGCACGCTCGATGTCCAGGCAAATAATCCTTGCACGCTTTTCGAGCGCTTCGCCGAATATCGTGGGTATCACACCGGAGGCGCCACGGTGAAAGAGCTGTACGCCCAGGAAGGCCTCGAGTTCTTTAATCGCTTGCGTAACGGCAGGTTGCGTCAAATTCAGCGCGCGAGCGGCTCCTCTGACGCTGCGGTGATCGAACACGGCCAGAAACGCACGTAGCTGATGGGTTTTCATCTGTCACCTCGACGTTGCATGCGGGGTACTTTCGCCTCGCCGCATGCATGATATATCGGCTTGCCCTGACTGCCCCTAGGAGTAATTCGATCGCCCTAAATATGGCCTTAATTGCATATTCCTTAGAAAGCATATAGCATGCAGGGCATATTGGCGCTTGCCTGGTATTTCCGGCAACTCTCCATGCCCGATCACCAAGCAAATCACGCATATGCCCAAAAAAACGAAAAAGGTCATTATCACGATGGCCGACAACAGACCCAAGCGCGGCAACGGCAGTAAATCCCCAACTGACATCCAGGCCGTCAAAGTCAGCACGCTCAAAGATCTGCGTAAAGCCACACAGCACACGCAGGACGACCTGGCCGCCGCAATGGGCGTGGGTCAAGGCACGATTTCCCGCATCGAAAAGCGCCACGACATGCTGGTCTCCACCCTGCAGCACTATGTGCAAAGCCTGGGCGGGACGCTGCAGATCCTGGCTACGTTCCCCAACCGTGCGCCGCTGCTCGTCGAGAGCCTCGGCAAGAAAATCTCCAAACCCTCTAAGGATACAAACAACAAACCGGCCGAGTCGAAGCACTCGCCGGGCACCTGATACGCAATGCACACATTACCCACGCCCTATTACTTGATCGACAAATCCGCGCTGCTGCGCAACATGGCAGTGATGGACACTGTGCGAGAACTCTCGGGCGCCAAGATTTTGCTGGCGCTCAAGTGTTTTGCGACATGGTCGGTGTTCGACCTGATACGCCCACACATGGACGGCACCACGTCGTCATCCCTATACGAAGCCAAGCTCGGTTCTCAGAAATTCGGCGGCGAGACCCATGCGTACAGCGTCGCGTTCGCCGATCACGAAATTGAAGAGGTCGTCGCCCATTGCGACAAGATCATCTTCAACTCCATCGCCCAGTTCGAACGGTACGCCTCACACGCTCAAGGCAAACCCGTGGGGTTGAGGCTGAATCCCGGCGTGAGCGTCGCGGGCTTCGATCTGGCCGATCCGGCCCGCCCCTTCAGCCGCCTGGGTGAGCGCGATCCCGATCGCATTCTGGCGATCATCGACCGGCTCGACGGCGTCATGATTCACAACAATTGCGAAAACGACGATCTCGAGCGTTTCGATGAGCTGCTCACCCAGGTCGAACAGCGTTACGGCCAGGTGCTACAGCGCCTGAAATGGGTCAGCCTGGGCGGCGGCATCAGCTTTACCGCGCCCGGCTATCCGGTTGCGCAGTTCAGCAAGCGCCTGCGCGACTTCGCACGCAAGCATGATGTGCAGGTTTATCTCGAACCCGGTGAGGCGGCAGTACGCCACAGCGCCACACTGGAAGTGAGCGTGTTGGACCTCGGCCACAACGGCAAGCACCTGGCTGTCGTCGACGCGTCCACCGAAGCCCATATGCTCGATCTCCTGATCTATCGTGAAACCGCGGCCTTGGGCTCCGATGAGGGTGACCATCAGTACATGATCTGCGGCAAGACCTGCCTTGCCGGCGATATATTCGGCGAAGGCCGTTTTGCCTCGCCGTTGCAGGTCGGTGATCGAATCTCGATCGGCGATGCCGCGGGTTACACCATGGTGAAGAAAAACTGGTTCAACGGCGTCAACATGCCATCGATTGTCCTGAAAGAAAGCGATGGCTCCATGCGCGTAATACGCGAATTTTCCTTTAGCGATTACGTCGACAGTCTGTCCTGACAGTCCATAATCAAGAAACGGGGGGATAGCCCAATGAAGCGCAATGTTCTTATTATCGGCGCCGGCGGCGTGGCTCACGTGGCAGCGCATAAATGCGCGCAGAACAATATTCTGCTCGGCGATATCCATATCGCGTCGCGCACACTGAGCAAATGCCACGCGATCATCGCATCTATCAAGGCAAAGGGCAGCCAGCGAGGCCCGGGGTTGCTAAAGGCGCATGAGCTCGATGCCATGGACGTGGCCGCCACCAAGGCGCTGATCCGTTCCACCGGCGCGCAAATCGTCATCAACGTAGGTTCGCCTTTCCTGAACATGTCGGTCATGACGGCATGCATCGAAACCGGCGCCGCTTATCTGGACACCGCCATCCATGAGGACCCATCACAGGTGTGCGAAGCGCCACCTTGGTACGGAAACTATGAATGGAAGCGCCGCGATGCTTGCCTCAAGGCCGGCGTGACCGCCATCTTGGGGGTAGGGTTCGACCCCGGCGTTGTCAATGCTTACGGTCGCTTTGCCATGGACGCCTATTTCGATAAGGTCGATTCGATCGACATCATCGATATCAACGCCGGCAACCATAACCGCTACTTCGCCACCAACTTTGATCCCGAAATCAACTTCCGCGAGTTCACTTCCACGGTCTGGTCCTGGGAAGACAGCCAATGGAAAGCCAACGCCATGTTCGAGCGCAAGCACGATTGGGATCTTCCGGTCGTCGGCAAGCGTACCGCCTACCTGACCGGACACGACGAACTCCATTCGATGTCCAAAAACCTGGGCGTGCCCAATATCCGCTTCTGGATGGGTTTCGGCGAGCACTATATCAACGTGTTCAACGTGCTCAACAACCTGGGCCTGTTGTCCGAGAAGCCCGTGCGCACTGCCGAAGGGCTGGAAGTCGTACCGCTCAAGGTAGTCAAGGCAGTATTGCCCGATCCCTCGTCGCTTGCGCCGACCTATACCGGTAAAACCTGCATCGGCGACCTGGTCAAGGGAACGAAGAACGGCCAACCTCGAGAAGTGTTCGTCTATAACGTGTGCGATCACAAGGAGAGCTACAAGGAAGTCGGTAGCCAGGCCATTTCCTACACCGCCGGCGTGCCGGTCGTCGCGGCGGCCATGCTGATCGCCGATGGCGTTTGGGATGTCGGCCAGATGGTCAACGTAGAAGAGCTCGATCCCAAACCGTTCATCGGACTCATGAACCGCATCGGACTGGTCAGCCGCGTACGCGACGCTGCAGGCGAGCGCGTCCTGGACCCCTATGCAGAAGCGCCGGCAAAGTCTCGCTCGTCCACGCCGGTTGCAGAAACAACGCGTTGAACGAGTTTCGGCGTCTTATCATTGTAAAAAAGGACTTAGCGATTGCTCGCTAAGTCCTTGATATTTCTAGTGAACAGCCGGTAACTCGAACACTCGACCTACGGCTCAAGCATCCGTCTTGCCGCAAAGCGTGCTGCCGGCCTCTAGGCGAGGATCATCAGCGGGACACGCCGAGAGCAGACCTCCGATCACCGCCCTCGCGCCGCACCGCGCCCGATGGTCTTGCGATCATGAGCGGATTTGGCGTTCTTGATTCCCCCGCTGTTGCCTTGCCCGGGCCAGCGGGCTTGTTGCTTCAGGGCAGGCGTCGCGCCTTCCGGCTTCGCTTTCTCGGGTGCCTTGTCTTTCTTATCCATTTCAATCTCACGGTAATACGGTCAGAGCGAAATCGCTCATATCAACCAGCATAGGCCATATTCGCGAACAATGCCCGTCTTGTCTTGCTGGACCAGAGCCACATCGCTGTTCCCACGCTGAGATTGCCATGTTTCTAGCAGCCACCCCAACTAGGCCACGAGAAGCATAGGAGAAAAAAACGGCGTTGATAGGAGCGCGCCGACAGCGGTATGGGTTATGTTTGTAGTGGCTGGTGCTAGTGTAAAACGCAATTTCAATCTAAGTGGATCTCATGAGTCGCCGAACAGATACTGATTTTTTTCAACTGCTCACGGACAGCTATCTGCGCATCGTTGGGAAGCCATTGGTCCCCCCCGATGTACCTGCATATGCCGCGATGGAATGGATCTATCATCATGCGCCCTTCGGTCTATTGGCGCACGATACCAGCGAGGATCCTCGCTTCGTCTATGGAAACCGGCAAGCGCAATTGATCTTTGGATATAACTGGGAGGAGCTTATAGCATTACCTTCCAGACTTTCGGCCGCTGCACCGGAACGCATCGAACGGGAGAAATTCCTTCGCCAGGTCGAGAAGGATGGTTATGTATCCGACTATCGCGGCGAACGGATTACCAAAGAGGGGCGAAGATTCTGGATATCTGATGTGACCGTGTGGCAACTCGTCGACGAGGATCATGTATTGCATGGACAGGCTGCACTCATTCCGTACATTGGCTCGGCACAGTTGCAACGTACCTAGGTGGTCGGATCAGTGAGCTTCCGAAGAGAGTGCGAATGATACCGGGTGTCAGGCTCGCACCACGGTGCCTGACCTATCTAAGAATGCTGCGCGAGCATGTCCTCAAGCAACCGGGCGCCTTCCGAGCCGCGCTTGCAGATACTCCACAATCGGTCGAACAATTGCACGTGCAGGTCCACGGCTTCGGGATTGGACGTGATACTTGCCACGCCTACATGCAGGTTCGGCAGCTCCGCAATGCGGAATGGGCTTGTACCCAGCAGCACCTCGTTGCCTTTATAAAAAAGCTGGAACGCCACATTGGGGACGATATCCTCGACCAGGCCGATCTGTACGCCCACCGGCTCGGCCTTCATCATGTTGGCCAGATGTTGCACCTCGCGTCTCGCTGCCATGCGGCGTTTGGCAACAACGTCTTCGGGCAAGCCCAGGCGCCCGACCAATCCCAGCGTGACCAGCCGACGCAGTTCTTCAAGCGAAGTCAGGCAGGTAATGGATGGCTTGCGTTCGCGCGCCTGTTTGCGCCGTTCGCTCAACGTACGCAGCAGGGCGCGTTGCTCGTTTTGCCGATCGGCGCGCTGCTCGGTATCAGACACCGATTCCTGCAGCATGATTGCAAGGTCGTGGTCGTAGGACTCGGTCGTCAATAGATACGACAATGGGCTGAACAGGGCCACGATGTGGCTCGCATTCTCTTCCAGTTGCTGCATGCGCGCCTGATAACTGGCTGCATTCGAATGGTATTCAGCCCCTACGCCTAATAGCGATGCCAGACTGGTTCCCAAGATGGCGGCAATGCTCTCGAGCACGTCGACCTTGATGATATCGCCCTGTTCGATGCGATATAGCGCCGCGCGCGATACGCCCAGCCTCGACGCCAACTGGTCGGCGTTGTATCCGGCGCCGAGCCTGTAGGCGCGCACCCGCGCACCTATCTCGGCAAGATTGAATCCCATACCCATGTGTTGTGTGTCCACCCGCTAAACCATTGCTCTTCGAGGAGTTCGGACCAGAGACAGTGTATCAAAAAAAAGACGGTGCACGATGCTTTTTTCGCCATCGGAGTCCTGCAGTCTCGTCATCTTTAATAGATGATTACAGGGATTCAGCCGGCATGATCGATCTTTCGACGCGGGTTTTCACCTATTATCGCAGTGTCAATGTTATTCAATAATTAGATCACGTATAAAAATTGAGACAACAGTCGTGCACATTAAAACGCCGCCAGGCATTGACCACTCGCCGCGCTGGAAGCAACGACCCTCGGGCTCTAACTGGGGGGATTTCGGCGCCGATGACCAAGCCGGGCGCATGAATCTGGTCACCAGCGAAAAAGTCCTGCAGGGCCTGGCGGAAGTTCGCGAGGGCAGGACTTTCTGCTTGAGCCTGCCGCTGGACTTTCCCGGCGGCAATGCACTGAACGAGAAACGCCATCCTCCCGTGCTGCGTCCTACGCTGCGCAATGGCCATCCCAACATGAATTACCGCATGCGGGACGAACACAGCCATCTTACGGATGTTCTGTGTGACGACCTGGCGATCCTGCATTTGCAATATTCAACGCAATGGGACTCGCTTGCCCATATCGGCCAGTTGTTCGACGCCAACGGTGACGGCATTCCTGAGCCCGTCTTCTACAACGGCTATCGCGCCGGCATCGACATCATCGGCCCGAACGCGGCAGCCGATGCCGGCCTGCCGCCGACCGCAACCGCGCCATCCACGTCGGCGGCCCGCGCGCTGGGTATCGAAAACATGGCTGAGCGCTGTGTGCAGGGACGCGCCGTCATGATCGATCTACGGGCGCACCTGGGCGAACAGCGCACAAGCGTGGGCTATGACGCGCTGATGCGCATCATCGATCACGACAGGCTCGAGATCGAAAGCGGCGACATGGTGTGCCTGCACACCGGCTTTGCCGATGCATTGCTGGCGCAGAACAGGCAACCCAGCGCCGCAGTGCTGAACGGCATCGGCGCAGAACTGGATGGCCGAGACGCCGGGTTGCTGAACTGGATCACCGACAGCGGGCTGGCCGCGCTGATTTCCGACAACGCCGCCGTCGAAGCGCTGCCCGCCGGCCATACCGACGGCTGCTGCGCTGCGCTGCCCTTGCATGAGCACTGCCTGTTCAAGTTGGGCATCCACCTGGGCGAACTGTGGCATCTGACCCCACTGGCAACCCACCTGCGCCGCCAGGGCCGCTACCGGTTCCTGCTGACCGCGCCGCCTCTGCGCCTGCCCGGTGCAGTAGGCTCACCGACGACACCCGTCGCAACGGTGTAACGCCATGGATTACAGCTTCGATTATTCCAGCGTACTGGAGTACTGGCCGCAATTTCTGCATGGCGCATGGCTGAGCATCCAGCTCTCTTTCGGGGCAACCATTCTCGGATTTGCCCTCGGGTCCGTGTGTGCGGCGGCAAGCAACAGCCAATCCCACTGGCTCAAACGCATCGTCAGCATCTACGTCGAGGTCATCCGCAACACGCCATTGCTAGTGCAGCTGTTTCTGACTTATTTCGGTTTGTCGAGTATCGGCCTGCCCCTGTCCGCCACGGTGGCGGCCATGGCCACCCTAGTCATCAACGTTGGCGCCTACACCACCGAAATCATGCGGGCAGGCATGGATTCCGTCAGCCCCGGTCAGATCGAGGCTGCGGAATGCCTGGGCATGTCGCGCCTGCAGACCTACTGGCATGTGATCCTGCGTCCCGCCATGGAGCGCGTTTATCCGGCCCTGACCAGCCAGTTCGTACTGATGATGCTGGCAACGTCGATCACGTCCCAGATTTCGGCCGAAGAACTCACGGCGGTTGCCAACCTGGTGCAGTCGATGACGTATAGGGCTTTCGAGACCTACATGGTGACCGCCGTCATATACCTGTGCCTGGCGCAATTGATGCGGGCCGGCTTCGCGCTGTTGGGGCTGATGCTGTTTCCGCGCCGGCGCAAGCTGGGCACGCCGATCTGAGGGCATGGATATGGGCAACACGAGCTTCAATCTGGCTTATCTAGGGTACATGCTGCAAGGCGCGGCATGGACGGTCGGGCTGTCCGCGATGGGATTCCTCGGCGGCGGGATCCTGGGGGGCATCATCGCGCTGGCGCGCATTTCGCGGCGTACACCGGTGCGCTGGGCGGCCAGCTTGTATATCCAGCTCATCCAGGGCATTCCGCTGCTGATCTTGATGTTCTTGTTCTATTTCGGCCTGGGACTGATGGGTTACAACGTACCACCGCTAGCCGCCGCCGGCGGTGCCATGTCAGTCTACGCCAGCGCCTATCTGGGTGATATCTGGCGCGGCTGCCTGCAAGCGGTGCCGCGCTCGCAATGGGAAGCCGCCGAATGCCTGGGACTGTCTCCAGCGCAGCGCATGGTGTGTGTCATCGTGCCCCAAGCGATGCGGCTGGCTACGCCCAGTACCGTAGGTTTTCTGGTGCAGATAGTGAAAAACACGTCACTGGCTTCAGTGGTGGGCTTCGTCGAGTTGGTACGAGCCGGCCAGATGGTCAACAACACCCTCTACGAGCCCTTCATGGTGTTCAGCCTGATGGCAGTTCTTTATTTTGCCCTGTGCTATCCGCTGTCGCGATGGAGCCATGCACTCGAACGGCGCCTGAAAACCGGCCGCCGCGCGCGTGCGACGGCCTGAGGAAACACGATATGACAACCATCGTCAAAGTAGAGAACATTCACAAATGCTTCGACCAGACTCCGGTACTGAAAGGGGTTTCATTCGAAGTCGCCAAGGGCCAGGTAGTGGCCATTATCGGCAAGAGCGGCTCGGGCAAAAGCACCGCGCTACGCTGCATCGACAGACTGGAATCGATCGACAGCGGTGCCATTACGGTATGCGGCCACCAGTTGCACGACAGCAAGCTCAATCTGAAAACGCTACGTCGCGATGTCGGCATCGTGTTCCAGAGCTACAACCTGTTCCCGCACCTGACGGTCGAACAGAATGTGTCGCTGGCGTTGAAACTCGTGCGCAAGCTTTCCCGCACCGACGCGGCAGTCATCGCCGCCCGCGTGTTGGCTCAAGTCGGCATGGCGGACAAAGCACACAGCTATCCGGAACAGCTTTCTGGCGGGCAGCAACAGCGGGCAGCCATCGCCCGATCGCTCGCCATGGAACCGCAATTGATGCTGTTCGACGAAGTCACTTCAGCACTTGATCCGGAACTGACGGGCGAAGTCCTGCAAGTGATGGAATCACTGGCGCGAGGGGGCATGACCATGATCCTGGTGACCCATGAAATGGGTTTCGCCGAAAAGGTTGCCGACCAGATCATCTATATGCACGAAGGCAAGGTCCACGAAACCGGCGACGCTTCTATTCTGCGTGCGCCGCAAACCCAGGAATTGCGTAAGTTCGTCGGCAGCGGGCTATAGGCGCCGCAGGCTGTCGGACGCGCACGGCTGCACCCGTTACACCCCATACCCATACCCATACATCAGGGAGACAAAACATGTATCAACGTATCGCCAAACGCGCTGTCCAATACGGACTGGCCCTGGGCCTGACGGCCCTGGCCGCGTCAGCGGCGCACGCCGACCTTCTGGCCGACATCCAGAAAGCCAAGAAGATCCGCGTTGCCATCGAGCTCTCGCTACCGCCCTACGGAATGATGGACAGCGAATTAAAGCCCACGGGTTCCGATGTCGAGACCGCGAAGCTGCTGGCCGCCGACCTGGGTGTGCAGCTCGAGATCGTGCCCGTCACCGGGCCGACCCGTATTCCATATCTGCAGACCAACAAAGCCGATGTCGCGATCGCTACCCTATCCATCAGTCCGGCACGCGCGAAAGTGATCGACTTTTCAGTGCCCTATTCTGCGGTACAGATCGTTGTCGCGGCCCCCAAGAGCATGCCGATCAAGGATTTTGCCGATCTCAAGGGCAAATCGATCGCCATCACACGAGGCAATGTCCAGGAGGCGGAACTGATGAAGCGCGCGGTGGGCGCCCAGATCGTTCGCTACGACGACGATGCGACGCTTGTCACCGCGGGCATCACCGGCCAAGCCACCATCGTCTCGACGGCCACGACGCTGCTGCGGGAGATTCAGGAGAAAAATCCCAGTGCCAACCTGGAGACCAAATTCGTGGTGAAGAACTTCGATTTGGGCATCGGCATGCGCAAAGGCGAGCCGGCGTTGCTGGACTGGGTGAACCGGTGGGTAACAGAGAATCGCGCCAATGGAAAGCTCAACGCGATTTTTAAAAAATACAATGACGTCGATCTGCCCGCTGCCAACCAGCCATGATCCACGAACTGCGCATCTATCACTGCGCCCAGGGCCGGCTGCCGGCCCTGCATGCGCGCTTCCAGGACGCCACGCTACCCCTGTGGCAAAAACACGGTGTTCAGGCAATAGGATTCTGGACAACCGTGGTCGGCCCCACCAACCAGGCCTTGACCTTCATGCTGCGCTGGGAAAGCCTTGCCGAGCGCGAGCGCATCTGGAACGCTTTCTCGACCGATCCGCAGTGGTTGCAGGCGCGCGAGCGCTACGAAGCCGAAGGGCCGATCGTGGCCCGCATTGAAAACCAATTGCTCGAACCCACCGTGTACTCGCCGCTGCGCTGACCCGCGGCAACTGACCTGTCCTTCCGGCACCCTTACATGCCCCGCCCTACACCCATCATTCTGCTCCATCCCGATGACGACGTCGCCATCGCCCGCCACCAATTGGTGGCGGGCATGGAATTACCCGCCGCGGATCTCCGGGTTGCCGGGCTGGTTCCGCCTGGCCACAAGATTGCCGTCCGGCCGCTGCCTCAGGGCAGTTCAGTCAAGCGATATAACCAAGTCATCGGCGTGGCTACGCGGAACATCGCCGCCGGCCAGCACGTGCACGTCCACAACTTGGCGATGACCGGACACGGACACGCCGCCATGCCGGCACACCCCCCTGCCCCGATCGTGCCCTATGCGCAGCCCGCGCAGTTCATGGGAATCGTGCGGTCTGACGGACGTGTCGCGACGCGCAACTACATCGGCGTGCTCACCTCGGTGAACTGCTCCGCTACGGTGGCCCGCGCGATCGCGGATCGTTTCCGGCGCGAAATCTATCCGGACGAACTAGCACCCTTCTCCAACGTAGATGGCGTGGTCGCGCTGACCCACGCACAAGGCTGCGCGGTGGATGCCGAGGGAGACGGACTTGCGGTACTGCGCCGCACGCTGGCAGGCTATGCCCGCCAGGCCAATTTCGCCGCGGTCCTTATCGTCGGACTGGGGTGTGAAACCAATCAAATCGCCGGCCTGATGGCAGACTACGACCTGGCCGAAGGACCGGCCCTGCATACGTACACGATCCAGCAAATGGGCGGTACGGCAAAGGCCGTCGACACCGGCATCGCCAGGGTTCGGCAACTGCTGCCCGGCGCCAACCAGGCCACGCGCGAACTCGTTTCCGCCAGTCATCTGGTGGTCGGCCTGCAATGCGGCGGTTCGGACGGCTATTCTGGCATTACCGCCAACCCGGCACTGGGCATGGCCGTGGACACGCTGGTGCGCCATGGCGGCGCGGCGATTCTGTCAGAAACGCCGGAAATCTATGGTGCGGAGCACTTGCTTACGCAGCGGGCCGCCAGCCCTGAAGTCGCAGGAAAACTGCTGGAACGCATTGCATGGTGGGAAGCACACTGTGCGCGATACGGCGCCAACCTGAACAACAACCCCTCGGCCGGCAACAAGGCCGGCGGGCTGACCACTATTCTCGAAAAATCGCTGGGCGCGGTGGCCAAGGGAGGCACCGTGCCGCTAATGCAGGTCTACCAATACGCCGAATCTGTCACGGCCAAGGGCCTGGTTTTCATGGACACCCCCGGATACGATCCCGTGTCGGCCACGGGCCAGGTGGCCGGCGGCGCCAACCTGATCTGTTTCACCACCGGCCGGGGCTCCGCCTACGGCTGCGCGCCTGTACCATCGCTGAAACTGTCGACCAATACCGATCTGTGGCGCCGGCAGCAGGACGACATCGACTTCAACTGCGGCGAAGTGTTGGACGGCACAATGACGCTGGCGCAAGCTGGCGCACACATTTTCCAGGCCATGCTGGACACGGCATCGGGCCGGAAGACCCGAAGCGAGCAACACGGCTACGGCCAGAACGAATTCGTACCCTGGCAGTTGGGAGTAACGACATAGTTATGTTTCGGCCGGCTTGAGTTTGCGCGCAAACGCCCCCGGCGCGAAATCATCTACCGCTATGGCGCTTCATCCGACATGGAAATTTCGGATGCATGTCGGACACGACGGGCGCGCGCATTGCTCTCACGGTCAAACTAGGGGGGCAGCCCCTGCGTCATCAGACTCCGCAGCTGTCAGACGCTGAATCGATGTCTGCATATGCTGCAGCGCCGCCCGGCGGGCGCCCTCCACATCCCGGCGCGCGATGGCGTCCGCAATCGCTGCGTGCTCGGCCTTGACCTGCTGAAAGAAGTCCTCGCGCCGCGCTTCGTGTGTACGTGTGATCGTGATCACGTCACGCAGCACATGCCCGATGAATTCCAATAGTGACGTCAACAACGGATTCTGTGCCGCGTCGGCGATCGCCGCGTGAAACGCCATATCCTCGGCCACACCATCGCAGCCATCGGCCACCGCATCGTCGATACGCCGCAGCGCCCGCTGTATACGTGCGACCTGAGCGTCGTTGCAGCGGGCGGCAGCCAGCGCCGCCATTTCACTCTCCAGACCGCAGCGTACTTCCTGCACGGCTCGCGCCTCGATCTGCCCGCCCAGCGCATCAATGCGAAAGGTATTACGCTTTGGGTTCAGCACAATCGTGCCGCTGCCCTGGCGCGTTTCGACCAGGCCTTCGGACTTCAGACGCGAGATGGCCTCCCGCACCACGGTCCGGCTGACGCCAAACTGCTCGGCGAACTGTGGCTCAGTCGGCAGTCGCGTATTGACGGGATAGGCGCCACCACGGACGAGTCGCATTAATTCCGCGGTCACCCGGTCGGCCAATGTGCCGCCCGCAGGTTTGTTGGCCTCTCCCACTGAGCGCTCACTCATACCCTGGCTCCTGACGATATCAGCCACTATATCAGCCACTAAACCAGCGGGCCGGACCGGTGACCAACACCGGGAAAAGCACTAGTAGGAGCAAGATGATCAGCTCGGCGATCAGGAACGGCCACACGCCCCGCATCACATGATCGACGCGCTGCCTGGTCACCCCTGCCACGACGCTGAGCACGGTGCCCACGGGCGGCGTGATGAGGCTGATGGACATATTAATAATGAACAGAACGCCAAAGTATACGGGATCGATACCCGCCTGTCGCACAATAGGCATCAGCACCGGTGTAAGGATCAGGATGGTCGGCGTCATGTCCATCGCCGTACCCACCACGATCACCAGCAACATGATAGCCAGTAAGAGAAGCGTCGGGTTATCGAGGAACGGTTCCATCAGGTCCGTGATGGCCCCTGGCAAATCCGCCACGGTCACCAACCAGCCGGCGATCGAGGCTGCTGCCACCAGCAGCATCACCACCGACGTCGTACGTGCGGCCGCCATGAACACGGCATATAGCTGTGCGAGCTTCAACTCGCGATAGATCACTGTGGAGACGAACAATGCGTAGACAGCTGCCACCACGGCGGCTTCGGTAGGCGTGAACACACCAAAACGCAAACCGACTATGATGATCACGGGCAGCATCAGGGCCCAGCTCGCCTGCACCGTTGCGCGCCAGAGATCGCGTGCGCTGGCGCGAGATCCGATGGACAGATTGTCCTTGCGCACGCACAGCCACCATGTCACCCACAGCGCCGCCGCGATATAGATACCTGGCATAATGCCCGCGAGAAACAACTTGGTGATCGAGACGTTTGCCGCGACCCCGAAAATAACAAAGCCGATGCTAGGCGGAATCACCGGCCCGATAATGCCCGAGGCCGCGACCAGACCCGCCGATCGCGCCTTGGAGTGACCAGCCTTGATCATCATTGGCACCAGCAGCGCAGACAACGCCGCTGCATCGGCTACCGCCGAGCCCGACAGCGCCGAGAGGATGCAAGCCGCCACGATTGCTACATAACCCAGTCCGCCCTTGACGTGCCCAACGAATACCATGGCCACATCGACGATGCGTCGCGACAGGCCACCTACGTTCATCACCTCGCCAGCCAGCATGAAAAAGGGAATTGCCAGCAGGGGAAAATTATCCGCACCCGCGATGAAATTCTGCGCAATGATCTGCGCATCAAAGATGTCTAGATGCCACATCAGCGCCACAGAGGACACCAGCAGCGCAAATGCGATCGGCATGCCCAGCGCCATCGCGCCCAGCAATGCCCCGACGAATATCAATACGGTCATAGCTGTTTCCTTTCAGCGCGCGCGAGCTCACGCTGCAGGTTATCCAGCTCGGCTTTTTCTTCGGACTCCGTCACCATGACCAGATCCTCGTCACGCATGCGCCCAGACAGCAACCGATACATATCCCACAGCACCAGCGCGCCTGCAGAGATGCTGAAAACAATCCCCACCATGTAGACGATGGCCATCGACCATCCCGTCGCAGGCGCCTCGACGTGCAGGTTGATCAAGGTCTGCTCCCAACTGCCGGACATAAACAACCAGAGCGTGACCAGCATGAGCAATTGACTCACAATCAGGCACAGTTTCTGCCCCACCACCGGCAGGCGGCGAACCAGAACCTCCACTCCTAAGTGTTGACGTTCGCGCAGGGCCACGATGGCGCCCAGGAACACTAACCAGACGAACAGCCAGCGTGACACTTCCTCCGAGCTAGTGATCCCCGAATTCAAGCCATACCGCAGCACGACATTGCCGAACACCAGAACCACCATCCCCACCAGGCATAACACCATCATCAAGCCCAGCATCCGAAAATAACCGTCTATCAGCCTTTTCATGCGTGCTCCTTCAAGCGGGCGTGTGCTGCGTCGCCGAGGGCGTATCACCCACGCGTGCCATATGGGCACGCACAACCGACACATAGTCCTCGTCCGCGACAAAGCCCAATGCACGCGCCCGAACCGCATCGAAATCGTTAGGCCATGACGCCACGATCCGTTCCACCGCGGGATCATGTTCGTAGCGGATCAACTTCGTGATTTCTTCGCCAGCCGCGATGCGCAGCGCATCGATCATGGCCCCTACCGACACCGACAAACCTGGCAGATTCACCGTCCGGTCATTACCCAGTAGCTCGCCATCGAGCGTGAGTGCATGCAAGAGGTTGTCGATCGCGCGATCGGGCGATTGCAACCACATCCGCATTTCGGGTGAAACGGGACATATGGCTTGTATGCCGGCCAGCGGCTCGCGAATGATCCCGCTCGCAAAACTGGAGGCCGCTTTATTCGGCGCGCCGGGCCGCACCGAAATCGTCGGTACCCGTAGCGTGATACCGTCGATGAAGCCTTTACGCGTGTAATCGCCAACCAGCAGCTCGCCAATGACCTTCTGCACGCCGTAGGAACTCTGGGGCAGCGCCCGAGTATCGTCCTGCACCCGCTCGGGCAACTTGCCGCCAAATGCGGCAACCGAACTTGTGAATACGAATCGGGGCTTTGTGCCCAGCGCGCGCACATGCTCAAGCAACGCGCGCGTTGCATCGATATTGACGCGCGTGCCGAGATCAAAATCCGCCTCGGCCTGACCGCTGACGACAGCGGCCAAATGAACAACAGCCTTGGTGTCCGCCGCGATGGCACGTGTGAGCGTCTCGCGGTCACCCACGTCGGCCACCATGCTTTGAACACGGGGGTCCACCACAGGACACGGCACCAGATCGATAGTGACGATACGGGTGACTGGTTGGCCGGCCAGGCCGTTATTCAGCAGGCGGCGTACCAGCATCGATGCCAGGAAACCACCTCCGCCGGTAATGGCGATCTGCATATTGTGACTCCGATGCTTAATTGGAAGTACCGCGAACTTCGTTGATCTCGGCCATCATTTCGGCACCGAGATCACCGCCCAAATCCTTAGAGAATTTGTCGATGACGGGCTGGAGCTTTTCGCGCATACGATTGGACTCTTGCTCCGACAACTGATTGACCTCCATACCGCGCTCCTTCAGCTCCGCCAAAAAGCGCGCTTCGCTTTCGCGCGACACCTTGCGCTGGTATTCGGAAGCTTCCATAGCGGTTTCTTTCAGCAGCGTCTGCTCGTCAGCCGTGAGTTTGTCCCACACACGCTTGCTGACCACCACCACATACGGGGTATAGGTGTGACGGGTAAGGCTCAAGTACTTCTGAACCTCGTTGAACTTAGACGTATTGGTCGTTCCCAGCGGGTTTTCCTGACCGTCCACCGCGCGCGACTCCAGCGCGGTGTACACCTCGGGGAACGGCATCGGCACCGCGTTTGCGCCCAGCGTGTTGAAGGTCTCGATATACACCGGGTTCTGCAACACGCGAATCTTCAGGCCTTGCATGTCTTCAAACTTGGTGATGGGGCTACGGCTGTTGGTGATGCTGCGGAAACCGTTTTCCATCCAGCCCACGACGACCATGCCGTTAGCATTCATCTTCTCGGCAATGGCGTCCCCTACTTTGCCGGCCAGCACAGCGTCGACCTCTTCGGCCGTATTGAACGTGAACGGCAGATCCAGCAGGCCGATCTCACGTACGACGCTCGCGATCGGCGACGAGGTGATGATACCGAGCTCCTGCACACCGCCCTGCACGGCCGAGGTCATCTGCGCATCGCCGCCGATGCTGCCGTTACCATGGATACGCACCTTGATCTTGCCGTCACTACGTTCGGCCAACAACTCCTGCCAGCGCTTGGCACCCAGTGCCGCCGGGTGATCGTCTGCGATCACGTGGCCCAATTTGAAGTTGCGCTGCTTATAGTCAGGCGAGTCGGCGGCGATCGCGCCCGCGGCAAAGCAAGCCGCAACCAGGCCCAGGCTGTAGCGGCTCAGCCGCTGGCGAGAAATGGTGAAATTCATTTGTGGTCTCCTAAGTGCTTATGTTTGGTGATGCCAAGGGTGCTACGTGGTGAAACAGGGTCTGTGGCCCGGCTCAGGCGGCGATGCCCAGTCGGCGCAAATCAGCAAGCCAGCCCAGGCTTTCTGCCGAGGTGCCTGTGGGCTTGTACTCGGCGCCGACATAACCTTGCCAACCCAGGTTGTTAAGCTCGCGCAGCACCTCGACGTAGTTCAACTCGCCCTTGTCCGGCTCACCGCGCACAGGGACCCCGGCGATCTGTACATGACCAATCTTGTCGAAGTGACGGCGCATTCGCGTGATCACATCGCCTTCCTCTACTTGAATGTGATAGCAATCGAACATGATCCGCAGATCACCCAAGCCCTGGCGTTCGATGATATCGGCGGCCTGATCCACGCTATGCAGGAAATACCCAGGCCGATCGCGTCCATTCAGTGGTTCGATCACTAGCATCGAACCACTGCCCTCTGCCCAACGCAACGCACGTTCAAGATTGCGGTGGTAACAGCGACGTGCATCGAGTGCTGGCACATCGCCGGCCAGGCCGGCCATCACGTGGATCGCGGGATTTCCAACGGCTTGAGCGAATGCCAACGTATCGCGCACGGATTTTTCAAACGCGGCCTCATAGCTGGGCAGCGCCGCCAGGCCCCACTGACCGGACCCGCCCCATGGTGTGTTGATGCCGATCATTTTCAGTTGATGTTCGTCGAGCAACGCACGGACCTCGGCCGCCGATGCGTCCTCGTAGGGAAACCAGCACTCCACTGCATCAAAGCCCGCATTCTTTGCTGCGGCAAATCGTTTCACGAAAGGCAGTTCAGTAAAGAGAATCGAAAGGTTGGCGGAAAATTTCAGCATGATGTCCTGACAAGGGAAGATTTGGATGGGATATAGCGCGTTTACCAGCGCACACCAAACGCGGTGCGCAGCTCGTCGATCTGTTGTTCCGTCAACGTGTCGGCACCCGTCATCAGCCACAGGCGCGCCGTTTCTTCCAGCTCTTCGAGCACAGCCATCGCGGCTGCGGGAGATTCGTGCCAGACGTTAGGACCTAACCGGTCCAACATGACGGCACGCAATGGCGCGCCGGCGCGCTGCCCTGCGGCGATGGCGTCGACCACCAGATCGCCGACCTGCGCGTCACCCGGGCGGCAATACGGAATCAGCGGCACATGACCGACCTTCATCACAAAGTACGGTGTGATCGGCGGCACGACATCCGAATCCTGCCACACGCCTTTCAATGTCAGCGCCACCAAATGCGTGCTGTGCGTATGGATCACGCAACGGGCAGCAGGCTCGGCAGCATAGATCCGACGATGCAACACAATAGTCTTGCTGGGACGCGCACCTGCCGGCACACTGCCGGCCGCATCGACACGCACGAGGTCCGCCGGCGTCAGACGACCCAAGCACGCATCTGTGGGCGTGATTAACACACTACCGTCCTCGAGCAGCGCACTAATGTTGCCTGCAGTCGCATGCACATAGCCGCGCTCGAATAACGATCGGCCTACGAAACATATCTCCTCGAGCAATGCAGCCTCGCTCATACGGACGCCTCGTCGTTCAACATCTCAAATGCCTTGATAAAGAAATCATCGCTGCCGAAATTGCCGGACTTCAGCGCCAGATGCATGCCGTCTTCGGATGCCGCCGGGCTGTGCGCATAGCACCACGGCACGCCTGGGTCGATCTGTGGACCGATCTGCATGCGATCGATACCGAGCGCCTGTACGCAAGCACCCGACGTCTCACCGCCCGCGACGATCAACTGCCGCACACCACATTGCACGAGACCTTGCGCCGCGGCGCCCAATGTCCGCTCGACCAGCTCGCCCGCTACCTGCGCCCCCAGCCGCGCCTGCACAGCCTTGACTGATTCGACGTCAGCCGTCGAATACACCATCACGCGCTCGCCTTTAGCCAATCGCAGTTGCGTCCACGCCAATACCTCTGCGACGGGGTCCTTTGCCTGCGCGAGTTGCACAGGGTCCAGTGCCAAAGCAGCACCACCCGCATCGATAAAAGCGCGTATCTGACGCTGCGTGGCAGCCGAACAGCTGCCAGCAAGAATCGCTTGTGCCCCACCGGGTATTGGCAATCGCTGAGCGCTGGCATTAGGTGCAAACCCCCACTGCGCGGGTAGCCCCATCGCCAATCCGGACCCGGCAGTCACCAACGCCATGTCGGCAGTCGCGGCGCCCAATGCCAATAAATCCTCATTGTCGATCGCATCAACAATGGCGATCGACACACCCTCTTGCTCGATCTGTCCGAACCGCTGCTTGATTGCATCAGGTCCTTGACGCACAACACGATGGTCCACCAATCCCACACGCCGCTCACATTGCGCCTGCAGCACCCGCACGAGGTTGGCATCCGTCATAGGCGTCAGTGGATGATGGCGCATGCTGGATTCGCTGAGCAGCACGTCACCCACAAACAGATGCCCCTTGAACACCGAGCGTCCGTTATTGGGAAATGCTGGCGTCGCGATCGTGAACGTGGTGCCCAACGCGTTCATCAACGCCTCCGTTACGGGCCCGATATTGCCCTTGGAAGTGCTGTCGAATGTGGAGCAGTACTTGAAGTAAATCTGTGCCGATGGATTCAGCCTGCGCAACCATTCGCTCGCCTGCACCGACTCTGCAACAGCCTGGGCGCCGGGGGTAGTACGGGACTTCAGCGCTACCACCACGGCGTCGGCATCGATATCTGCCGCGTCCTTCGGCACGCCGATTGTTTGCACGACACGCATACCCGCACGGACCAGATTGTTGGCCACGTCCGTCGCACCCGTGAAGTCGTCTGCGATACACCCAAGTCGCATTATGTCCCCTATTATTGGATATTTGCGATAGTGATATTACGTATTCGTATGATGTTTTAGAAACTAGGGCAAACCCTAGCCCTGCGGCCCTCGGCGAATGCCGCGGCGAACAGAACGCAGAAATGCAAAACGCCAACCCCGAAGGGTTGGCGTATGGGTCAGGTTGGTTCCTAAGTATTCACCACAATCTCGAGCAGAAACCAGATCAGCTGAATTCGCGCAAAGATCAAGACAACCCGCCCTGCCCCTCCATATCGGTATTCAGGTTATCGCCATCGCCTTTGTAGTCCTCGTGATTGTCCTCATCCAGACCGAAGGTTGAGGAGAACTGCCCGCGTTCCTCGGCTTTCTTGCCGCTCTCACTATCCCAATAACTCAGGAAGTGATCCACTTCCTCATCGCGGTAATCGAAGATGCTGATGCCGTCCGGTGCATCCCGCTGGCCATAGCTGGCCATATAGCTATCCAGGAAGCGGAATTTGTCCAACCCGTCCTCGGTTAAGAGACCCTGATCGTTCAACTGGGTCATGAACTCCTGCATGTCTGCACGGTAACTGTCGATCTGGTTGGTCTTCTTGATGTCGTTGATGATGTCGGGAATGACCGTCGCGATGGATAACACCGCGGAGACAAGGAAGGATGGCGCCGCAGCGACCTTGACGAACTGCAGGCTCTTGAGCAGACCCAGTGAAGACGCGACGCCGCCCGCCAGACCAAAGCCGCCAGCAGCGACCTGAAGCGCACCCTTGGCCGTCGTGGTATCGTCGCCGGACGCCAGCCCCTTCTTGATGGTCAGCGCCCCAATGGCGATGTCCGCCGCCCCCACAAACGTATCGGCGCCAGCACTGGCCACCAGGAGATATGCCGAGGCCCCCTTGTGCAATCCACTGGCCGGGCTACCGTCCGGCCCCTTGACGCCGGGCCGGGTCTGAATCCCCTCCTCAACCGCCTTGATGATTTTATTGCCTTCCTTCTCGTCGATCTCGAACTCACCCATCCGGTTTTCGTAGGTTTCTCGGTTCGTCGAACTCGACAACGCGTTATCCACCGCGTCGTAGAAACCAGCGTAGTTGTTGTGTGCTCCGGCGGGCGTGGTTGCAGAGGGGCTTCTCAGCAGATCGTCCAGCGTCTTGTCCAAACCCAGCAACGACCGCGCCGGCTGCTTTTTCATTGCGTCGATTTCGGCCTGAGTCTTTACTTCGCGCGTTTCGTCCTCAAGCGGGTTCGGCCCGTCTCCCTCTCTCGGCGCATCGCTGGCAACGTATTTCTTGTCGATCGACTCGTTAAACTCGATGACGCCTTTGTTGTGCTCACCGATGATATGGTTACCCAGATCGGCGAAGTGCTTGCCGGCACCGACGAAGCTGACAAAATCCTTGGCGATAGCCAGCCGTTCTTCAGGCGTGTCGGCCAGTGTTCCACCCTTTCCTGCCAGCTGATAAATTCCCGAGGCCAGTGAAACCATGCCGCCCAGTGAGCCGATGACGCCAGCCTTGGTCATGGTTTCGAAGAAGGCGCGCCCACCACCCTCCTCAAGGCCCTTGTATTTGCCGCTGCCGATGATTTTCTCGACATCCTTTGTCGTCACTTCGCCGGTATGCGAATATTTCGCGCCGAGCTCGGCCATTGCCTGCGCAAATTCTTTACTGGTCTTTTTGTCGCCCAGCATGCTTTCTAAGAATTTCTGTGCTTCGGCTGCGCGGCGCCCCAGATCAAGCCCTGCCTTCTTGATCAGCGTCAACAGCATCTTGCCCACATCAGAACCGGCAAGGGTCAGGTTTTCTTCGCTGATCTTGCTTGGATCAGCCATCAGCGCGTCTAGCTCCATCGTCATGCTGTCGATCTGCATGTTCTGGGCAAACTTGGCCGCGGCTTCTGGGTCGGCTGCCAAAAGTGACGTATACGTCGAGGAGATGTCATCCTCGGCCACTTGCTTCATCTTGGGATCCTTGCTGAGCTCCTGGATGTACTTCGCATACTCCGAGCTCTCTGCCATCTCCTTCAGTTCTTGGACAACCTTGTCGCCACCTTCGACCTTACCGAGCGCAGTCTTGCGGGCTGCAGTAATGTCCTTGGTCACCGCCTCGGACTTCATCAGTTCCGCGATCTGTTCATCGACCTTGGCACTGTCGATGATGCCTTCCATGTCGCTGCCCGTGACAGCGCGGGTCGTGACACCCTCGCTAATGTTCAGCGTATACATCTGCGCGCCATTATCAACAAACGCGCCAGCCTTCATCGCGTTGTAGAGCTTCGCACGGTCATCATCGGCCTTGATCGAGCCGTCCTCGATGCCGGTTTTCCAATCGGACATGACCTGCTGCCAGGCGGATTCGGTCACCGTCAGGTTCTTGCCGTCGGCGCCTTTGTCCGAGGTCATCAGCTGTGTGACGTCCTGCTTGTCCATCGGCGGCAGGCCGGCTTCCTCGCGTGCTTTATTGACGGCGTCGATGCGTTCCTTTTCGGCCGCGTCCTCATGCTTGGGAGTGATTTCGTCGGGCATCTCGCCCTTCAATGCGTCAAAACCGTATTTACCGAAATCCTGCAGCCGGGCAGCCTCGGTATTGGTCTTGGCTCGGCCTTCAGGATCAAAGCCGTTGATCTTGCCATCGCTGGTCCCGCCAGTCGAGTTCCCTGTGGCATCATAAGTCTCGATATGCTTCAGAACCTGCTCGGCGCGGAAGGCGGCATCGGCGTCATTCTCGAAATCGCCAACCTGTTCCTTCAGCATGTCCTTGACACCGGACTGGTTACCCAGATCCTTCAGCAACGGATTGTTTTCGATAATGTCCTTGGCGCTGCGCTTGTCCGTTTCGGGACGCTCCCAATGGATGCCGAGAGCTTCGGCCTTGGCGCGCGCGTCCTTGTCATCGGCAGCGTTTCCGCTGTCACGAATCTTGCCCTTCAGGCTTTCGAAACCATATTTGCCAAAGTCTTGCAGACGCCCAGCCTCGGTGCCATGATCCGCCTCGCCACTCTTACGGAATCCGTTGATTTCGCCGTTCCCAACGTCCCTGCTGGCAACGCGATTTCCATCCTCATCGTATTGCTCGATGTGTTCTAGCACCTGCGCAGCACGGTGCGCCGCATCAGGATCGTTTTCGAAATCTCCGACCCGCTCTTTCAGCATCTCCTTGACGTGACTTTGATTGCCAAGGTTCTTCAGCAACGGGTTCTTATCGATGATGTCCTTGGCGGTTCTATCGTCACCCTCTGGCAGTTCCCATTCGATACCCAGGGCCTCAGCCTGCTCTCGAGCCTTGGGATCCTCGGATGCGCTTTCGATATGTTGCAGCTCACCCTTGAGGTTGGCGAAACCGTATTTACCGAAATCCTGCAGCCGCCCGGCCTCGGTCCCGTTATAAGCCTCGTTGTCCTTGGAGAATCCGTTTATCTCGCCATTGCCGATGTCGTCGCCAACCAGGCGCTTTCCGTCACCACCGAAGCGCTCGATATGTTCCAGCACCTGCACGGCGCGGTAGGTCGCGTCGGCATCCACGCCGATCTTGCCGTTCACACGCTTTTCTAACGACTCGCGCACGCCCGCTTGATTGCCAAGGTTCTTCAGCAGCTCGCTGTCGTCCAGAATTTCCTTCGCTGTACGCTTATCGTCTTCGGGACGCTCCCAACGGATACCGGCTTCCTTTGCCTGCTCCTTCGCCTCGTCCCAGGCTTTGGTGTTGTTAGGATCGACCGATTTGGGATCAACGGGGGCAGACGCGACTTTCGACATGAGAACGTTCCTGGGCAATAAGGGGTTAACGTAGCTTGCTGAAAAAACTAAACCATCTCGATGACACAGCCGTGACGCATCGACTCGGCCGTCTTCTGCTAGCAAGTCTTTTCTGCCGCATACATCACGGCAGGACAGCGTCGCCGCCCTGCTTGCGGCCGCACTCTGAGATCAGTTACTGCGGGCGCTGCTTGCTGGCATCCAGCGAGGCCTTCTTCTCGGTCGTGACCTTGGTCACCTCGGCGGACATCGCGATGGCGCGATCAAAAGCGTCGCTCATTTTGGCCAAGGCCTCTTCCGCGGTACCCGTCATGCCGCCCTCAGCCGCCCACTCGAAGTTCCAGACTCCCGACAAACCATCGGTACCGGCCACGTCATGGGTTTCCACGGCGGTAAAGATGGCCTCGTGACGAACCATATAGGCGGCAGCCGACTGCACATCCTTGGGCACGTCACCGCTCTTGTTATCGGCCAAGTCTTTCAATTCCTGGATATTGATTGCTGACTTGCCCTTACCTTTCAGATAATCGACCAAAATCTGACTGGACTTGGCCGAATCAAGATACTGGTCGAATTGCGACGAAGGCTGGTTCTGCGAGGGCTGGACGACACCCGCGTTTGGCATGGCTACTGACATTTGAACTCTCCACACAAAGTTTTAAAAAATTCGGCCAGTCGATATGGCCCTCGGAAATATGTCCTTGATGGCGCAACCAGAAAAGGCCGGGAATTGAAATGAATATCCTGCGAAAAAAATCTAGTACAACTGGTTTCCGCCGGGGAACCCATCGGGCATGACATTGCCTTGATCAAGCATCTCGCGATAGAAATTCACCTTTTCTACATAATTCTTCGTACCGAATCCTGTCGTGGAAATGGAAGCATCGGTCATATCAACGGAAAGAGGGCCCGAGTTATATGCGCGCAGTGCAAAATCCCAATCGCCGAACTGGTCGTGCATTTCTTTGAGATACATTGCGCCCGCCATGATATTGGAGCGCGCATCGGAACTGTCGCCTGTGATCAAGTCCGGATTCTTCGCCTTCATATCGGCAAACGTTTCCGGATTCAGTTGCATCAAACCGGAATCCGTCATTCCGTTTTCCCCGTTGACCGAACCGGCCGACACGACTCCTTTCGACTCGTCCCAGATCACTGCCGCAAGTAGATTCGGCGCAATACCCGTCGCCTCCGAGGCCGCAAGAATCTCATCCCGGAAAGGCTCCAATTGCGGATTCAAATTCGAGCTCAACGCCTTGCTGTCGCCAGAACCTTCCTTGGTAGGCGGTTGCGCCTGATCTGCGGCACCGTCGCCACGAGGGGCGGTTACGCCGGGCTGTTCCACCGCGTTGTTTTCCTGCGGAATCTCTGACGGAGAAACACCGGCATCGGGTACCTCTATGCCCATCGCCTGCATCGTCGTACGTGCTACTTCCAACTCAGCCTCGAAATGCTTGCGCAGCGCGTCGTCTGTCGCCGCATTGAGACGTTCTGTACGGTCAGCGTGGAAAGCCTGCCATCCGCCAATGGAATCCGTTCCTGCCTGCATATCACTCTCCCGATGAAGCGAGGGATCTCGATACCGTCACGCCATACTCAAGTTAAACCATCGAGTTGAAATAGCAATACGACGTTTGTTGCCTTGAGCCTGACGTGCGCCTTGATCCGTAAACAGTCGAAGCGTGGCGTTTCCTATAGCCACCAAACCCCTACCGCATTACCAGCAAATTAGCGTACCCGCATGACGCCACTATGACGCATGTAGTGGTCCAATCAAGCTTCATCATGGCTATACAGATACTGCGGTAGCCATGTTTTTATATGACGCGAAAGCCGTCGTCCGCGTGCACCTGTCATGCACACGTCATTGAAAAGTCATTCAATGCATGGTTGGTTTATGCATGGAATACATAGTATGGGAATACAGATGCTCCGCCTCTTTGCTGCGATACCAGCCGTAGTGCTGATTACAGGCTGCGCCGGCCATCTGTTTGCTGATAAAGCAGAAAACCGCCTGACCACACTGGCGGCGGAACTCGACCAGAAAGGGGACACGACATCCGCCATCGCACTGTACGAACGCGCCGCGATGGCGATGCCAAACAATCCCGATATCCTGCTTGCGTTGGGCCGCGCGTATTTGCGCAATAACGATCCCCAATCGGCCACCACCGCCTTCCAGCAGGTCTACCGGCTGCAAGAAGGTGCCCCCCGAGCCCTGCTTGGACTAGGCCAAGCGGCGCTCATGGAGGGCAGAGTCAAGCGTGCCAGTGATCTCATTGCGCAGGCGGCGCCTGCGCTAAATACGTTCGGCGCCTACAACTTGCTGGGCATCAGCCGCACCTTGAACGGAGAAATGGATGCCGCCATGTCCGCGTTCCAGAGCGCGCAGCGGCTTGCGCCAGCCAATCTGGAAATCAAGACCAACGAGGCATTAGCCTACGCGCTGTCCGGGCAACCGGCGATCGCCATCGAGCAAGTATCGGCAGTCACCACATCACCATTGGCCGAAATACACCATACGCGGCGGGCGATTCTCATTCTGATGCTGGCCGGAGACGACAAGCAGGCCATCGCCTTGACACACGAACTCCCAAAATCCGAACGTGCTTCGCTGATAAGTCGTGCCGAACACATCCGTGACTTGCCTACTGTTGCGGAAAAGGCGGCCGCCATCGGGATCACGGCCTCACTGAGGACTCCCGTCCCGGCTAGCAGCATATCCCCGCCATCATCCAAAGACTCACCCGCTGCACAGTGACCCCATCCGCCTTGAGCATGACTCCGTTTGCGACGACAATGCCGGGCATTCACCGTGCTAGTTCGAAACGCCGGATTCAGTGCTCTGTTGATCCGGTGGGCCATCTTGTATACCCCCCAAGTAACGTTCCACGGCGGCGGCGGCCGGCGCCACAAAAGCCGGCCCCATTTCGCGCCCCTGCAGCAGATCTCTTTTGTCGGCGACCATACCCAATAAATTCAGGGCATTAGCGCAACCAGGCGGTAAAAACCCGCCTGGCCGCATACCCACATCTGACAAACATGCACGGGGAAGATAGCCAATATCACCCCCGGGGCCAACCACGCCCACATACCTCGGCGAATAACTCGTTTCAGACATTGTCGTGCAGCCAAGCATGCTGCTCAGCGCAGCAGCGCAAATGATGTTCCGGACACCCGTCTTCATCACATTTCTCTCAGAATACATAAAAGCCGAAATCCAGCGCGTTGCGCCGGACTGCGGCGGTGCTACCGGCGGCCAGAATGGCGGGGTTCTCGCTGTCCGGATCCAGCGGCGTCGCACTGGCCTGGTTGGAAACCGGACGCACCAGATAGGGCGTAATCAGAATCACCAATTCGGTCTCATTGCGTTGGAAACGCTTGGATCGGAACAGATTGCCCAGGATAGGGATGTCACCGAGTAAAGGCATTTGATCAGCATCCGTGGAGCTATCGCGCTGGAACAGGCCCGCAATCGCAAAGGTCTGCCCGCTGGCGACTTCAACCTGCGTGTCCGCTCTTCGCACCCGGAATTCCGGCACCCTTACTCCAGCGATCTCCACGATCGCCGTCCCGGCCAGTGTACTGACCTCGGGTTTGACCTGCAGCGATATTCTATTGTTGGGCAGCAGGGTCGGCGTGAACTCCAGCGACACCCCATAGGATTTATATTCAATGCCGACCATATCGCTGGTAACGGGCACCGGCACCGGAATTTCACCACCAGCCAGGAAGCTCGCCGAACGCCCCGTCACGGTGGTGATGTTCGGCTCTGCGAGGATTTCCAGCACCCCGTTGCTCTGCAAAGCATCCAGGATAAGATCGACATTGGCGCTGCTCGAACTGAATCCGCCGGTCGCCGTGTTGGTAGCACCAGTACTCCCGGACAGCGGGCCGCCCGTGATCAGCCCGAAAGTGAACGACCCGGAATTGATCAATGCCTGCCAATTCACGCCGTAGCTCAGTAGTTCTCGGCGCGAGACTTCGGCAAAGCGCACCCGCAAATTGATCTGTTGCAAATTCGCTTGCGTCATCATGTTCACCGCCTCGACGCCTTCGGACGCGTGCCCATCAAGTAGGGCATTCTGCCCTACGCCTTCGTCCAAATCATCGACTTCGCCTCTGGCGACGATGCGGTGGCCGCGGACATTTTCCCGTACATTTCCTGCCAGCCCGACACCGACCTGCACTCTCGCATTCGCGACCACGTTGTGCTGCGCATCCAGGGCCGTCACGCGCGTGGTGCCGACGTTCTTGCCAAACAGATACGCTGAGGTGGTGCTGACCATTTCTACATCCGCAATATTTTCGTTCGCGACCATCACTGAGCTGACAGGACGATCGAAACGAATGATCAGCCCATCGTCCTTGCCAACCGTCCAACCAGTCTGCGCCGCGATCACCGTCGCGACGGGCGCCATCGACCCACTAATAAATACCAGCACGACCAGCAGCAGCCGAACGGCCGCCAGCCAGCGTTTTCCAAACACCGAATTCGCTTGCTCGCTTGTTTTTTTTCTACTGTTCGGAAACGCCATGAAGTCTTCCCTATGCCAATAAATAGTTCACGCTGACGCTCACGCAGCCGCCTTTCCTGCTTCGTTCAGCGACTGCGTGTCCAAGGCCTCCAGGCGTCCATTCAGGCCCAGCATGCCGAGGGGGTGCGACACATAACCGCTTGCCAACTCGGTATACGACATGACGGGAATGGTCACTCCATGCCTGGACAGGTGGTGGTACATGTACCGACGCATATCCGCAGCAATCATCAATACCGCCCTGGATGTGCGCCCCGCCACACTCGGCACCGCCTGCAAGCCGTCGATTAGACGGGCGCTCAGGCCTACCGATAGCGTGCTGCCACGCCCTTCCTTGGACGAAAGTTCCCGACGGATTTCTTGTTCCAGGTCCCGCGAAAAAACGTAGACGGCGATCGTGCGATGCGCATCCGCATATTGATGGCAGATGTGGCGAGACAAGGCAGCCCGGATGCTTTCAACCTGCGCAGGCAAGGAATTGCCTTCCCCCATCCTCGCCAGCACCTCCAAAACTGCCCTGAGGTTCCCAATGCACACCCGCTCTTCCAGCAGACGTCTGAATATCTCTGCCATCCGCTGCAAAGGCACGGCGTGCAAAGCCTGGCGAACCAACTCCGGAAAGCCCTGCTCCAATTCCCCCAGCAATTGCCGAGTCTCTTGTATGCCGAGGAACTCTGGCGCATGCTGAAGCTGGATGGCCAACAGATACTCCGCCAGCGCCTCTTCCGGTGTCAGGCACACGCCACCGAGTTTCTCGATTTCCTGTATGTGCTGACGTGGCACCCAAACAGCGGGCTGGCCTTCGAAACTGACGGTTTCCTGCGGTTCGACTCCCAACACTTCCAGCATCGACAGATTGCCATGGGCAAACACGCATCCCGGGTGCAATGCTCCGCCTGCCACTGGCACCCCATCCAGGTAAATACTGAACAGGGGGTCAGCCAGTAAATCATTGAGCTTGAAGCCGATTGGCTGGAACGGTATCCCCAAGGCAATTTCGGCACGAATTCGGGCATCTTCGAGCGCCAACTGTACTAGCTGCAGATTGAGCACTGCAGCCAGCTCCGGGCCGACACGCAGCGTCACGCGCCCCGACGGGGGATCAACCCAATCAGACAACATATGGGCTGCGCTGACTTGAACGGCACCGGCATCGCCCTGCCCTTCCTCCGCCGCCTCACCGTCATCCACCCCGACAGCAGCGGTCTCACGCCGACGGGCCGCGTACGCCGCGCCCCCCAACAAGAGGGCGATAACAAGAAACGTATGCATGGGAAAGCCAGGCACCAGCGACAAAAGCACAAGCACGCCCGCACACAAGGCCATGACCTTCGATTGCGCACCCAATTGACCGATGATTTCCGCACCCAAGTCGACGTTCTGGCCGGAGTTGACACGCGTTACGACAATCCCGGCAGCTACCGCGGTCATCAACGCGGGAAGTTGCGCAATCAGACCGTCCCCCACCGACAGCAGTGAGTAGGTATGCACCGCGTCCGAGAACGACAGGCCGTGGCGAACAGTGCCGATAATGATGCCGCCCATCAGGTTGACACAAAGAATAATGAGACTAGCAATTGCGTCGCCCTTGACGAACTTCATGGCGCCATCCATGGCGCCAAACAGCTGGCTCTCACGCTCCAGGTTCTGACGACGCAGCTTGGCCTCTTCCTTGTTGATATCACCGTTGCGCAGGTCCGCATCGATACTCATCTGCTTACCCGGCATGGCGTCGAGGCTGAAGCGCGCACCCACTTCAGCGACGCGCTCCGCGCCTTTGGTGATCACGATGAATTGCGCCGCCGTGATGATGAGAAAAATCACCAGACCAACGACCACATCACCAGCAATGACGTACTCGCCAAACGCAGCCACGATCTCGCCGGCATCCGCATCGCGGAGAATGAGGCGCGTGGTGGTGATGGACAACGACAGGCGAAACAGGGTGCTCAACAGGATGATGGGAGGCAACGCGGAAAAGTCGGCTGCCCGAGAACTGTAAAATGCCACGATCAAGACCAGCACCGTAAACGCGATGCTGAAACTGACCATGACATCTACCAGAAAGACCGGGATGGGGATGATCATCATCACCACCACCAGCAGCAGGAAGGACGCGACGACGATGTCGCTGCGGCCCGCCGCCATCCGGACGATACGATTCAACAAGCCTTTCACGCCTTCGCCTCCGGCCCGCTATCGTACCGTGCCAGCAATTCCGTGGCCGTGTCCAATTGGCCCAGCGCCAGGTGCGCGTTGATTCGCAGCAAGGCCAAGTCGGACGCCGACACGCCCAATGCCTCCATTTTGTTGGTCACGGTGAGTGCACGTGTGCCGTCGCCCGCCATAGCGAACAACTCGGCCAAGCCATGCAATACATCGATATCGACGGGGTGCATGTGATGGGCAACCAATTGATACACCAGGCCCCGGCGCACATGCCCATTGAGTGCAAGCAACCGCGCCCGGCGGCACAGCCATTCCGTACTAAGGCTATCCCAGTCTTCCATCCGGTTCGGCCTCCGGTGCGTCTTCCTCGAGTTCTTCTTCGTCGGCCAGATCGGCACCCAGCACCCGCAAATGATGATCCATGTCTTCGGACAGCAACGATGCCGCCGCACGGCGCACGTCAGCAGGCAGATCAAGCGCCGGCAGCACGCTATCGAGTAGATGCTGCAAAATCGTGACGTTTCCCACCGTGTCCGATAATTGATCGTCGATAGGCGGCGCGGCGTTTGCCTGCTCGGTTCGGTCAACAAGCCGACGACGGCTGCTCGAGGCCCGCCTGAGCGCCGGTTCGGGCCGCTTTTCCTGAGAAGAAAAAGGCGAAGCCTCGGCCAATCGCCGCAGCCCCTGCATCTCGCGCGCGCGCCAGAGATCAACATCCGATCGAGTGATCCGCATTATTCCGGTATCCCCTCACAGCCCGAAAATATGCTCTTGTCCACCGCGAACCAGAACTATTTGCCTTTTGTCTATGCTCTTCAACATCCAGCCTTCATTAAGCATGGTTCCCTGGTAATGGCGCTCGCCTTCGACGTCGACGATATAGGGGCGCTTTCCCAACCAAACGGCCGTAATGGCGACTTTGGGGACCTCCACATCAACCATCTTTGATCTGAGTAAATAACGCGATCCATAACGCAGATCGAACCATTCCTGCACGGCCTGCCATCGCGCTTTGCTGTGGTCGGGCAGTACACCTCGAACTTCGGCCACGCTGCCATCAACCTGGACCGCCATGTCCTGCAAGCCCGCTACCTGCAAGCGCGACTGCAACGCCCGACGGACTTCTTGCGCCGTGGGCGCCGGCAAACGAACATGAGCGGTATCGGGCTTCGTGCCGGCCTGGGCATTCTTTGCCGCGCCCGATTCTGGCAATAGCAGGTAGCCCCCCATTGCCCCCAGGCAAACCAGCCCCAATAGCCAAGCATTGGCGTACAGGCCACGCCGCCAGGGCAAGCGCGCCAACCGGTCATGCCGCCCCACCCCGCTCACGTCATCCTCAATCCGCAACTGCACGCTTCCTATGGAAAAGCGGCACGGCAGACGGCTTTCTGCGATATGCCCCATTGGCAGTTTGCGCAAACCGTCTATCAGTACCGATTCCGCATACGATTCCAGCCTGACGCAGCCGTTGCTGACCTCAACTGTCATATGGCACGGAGCAACTCCTTCATCCCGTACGACGAGATCGCCATCGAGATCGGCCCCAAGGCGATATTTGACATTTTCATGGATGCGCGTCCTGGCTCCTGCATGCATGCCGCTTGCTATATGCAATGCAAGTGATTCGCGGCGCTCATCCATACAATCGACACCATCCGGAATCGATACCGGCCAGCAGACATATCATTACTAAATTGGGCATGGCGGATACATAAAAAACAGAAAAGGGCCGGAATCGTTCCCGGCCCTGCCACCGATAAAGGCTATTAGTTAGGACGTTGCTTGCTAGCGTCCAGTTCCGCCTTTTTTTCCGTGGTGATTTCGGTAACCTTGGCTGACATCTCGATCGCGCGATCGAAAGCCGCTTCCATTTTTGCCAAGCCGGCTTCGGCGCCGCCACCGGTATTGGTAGGAGAAACGTTGCTCATAATTGACTCCAAAAAAAAATATGAAATTGAACACTCGAAGAATAGAGGGCTCATCAGATACCCCTGCGAGCAAATCCATTCTGCTTGGATGAAATGACCACGGCATTACATTTTCATAGCATTACAAACATACAGGCGATTGCAAAAACATGGCCGCCACGTAGCCTGGGCGCGCCATCGTCATATCAGGCCCACTTTGACAAGGACTTCCGCCACTCGGCCAAAATGGCGTTCCGGCAGCGGCTCCCCCAGAGAGCATTGGCGCGCCACCTCGCCAGCGAGGCTCGGGTCGTACACGTATGGCGCGCTCTTTTCATGGCGCTGCGCCCATGCCTGGGCCGCCTTGTCCGGAGGGACCACATGCACCACCACAGGCACCTTGGTTTCGCCACGGATATACCGTATACCGACGATCCAGCCCTTCTCGCTCCCGATCATTACAGAGGCCATATGCTCGCCCCGGGCAGATGAGCCTGCCTGCGTGGCCATGCGCTGCCGGTGTCTTTCCTTGCGGATTTCCGGCGCTCCATCCATATCCTTGCGTTCCCGTTTCACTTCGCTATGCGACATGCGCATATCGCGCGCGAACAGCCATTTCTGAAGCAGCAGATCAAGTATCCCGGTACCCAAAAATGCCAAAATCGCGGTAATTGCAATGGGAATGAATAAATGGTTGAACGATGCCAGCAGACAATCGGCGCCACAGGACGGGGCGCCGAACAGAAAAGGCAGGCTTTTTTTATACGCCATGAAAAATGCCACGCTCAATGCCGCCACTTTCAACAGCGCCTTTAGAAACTCCACGACGTTTCTCAGACTGAATAATCGTTTGAATCCACTGATCGGGTCGACTCTCTTGATATCCGGTTTGATAGGTTCTGTCGAAAAGACGATTCCCTTGCTAATAAGGACGTTTCCGATGAAGACAACAAGCACGATAAGCACAAACAGCGGAAAAGTCGTAGACATCAACGCATCCAACGCCTCTACCACGACGGCCCCCCAGACTTCTGAGAACTTCATATCTGGCGCCCCCAGTATCAGGGCCACTCTGTCGAACAAATCAATCGCCCGGACAGCCATGGTCTGCGCTGACAAGCCCAGATAGACCGTAGATGCCAGCACAACCAGCGCAGTAATCATGTCCTGGCTTTTCGCCATCTGCCCCTTTTGCCTGGCGTCCCGCAGTTTCTTGTCTGAGCCTGGTTCGGTCTTTTCTTCGCTCGATTCATTGCTCATTTTGTACCTCCGGCACCCATGCTTATCACCTTACCGGCGCATCGTGCCTACCCAATCGGACACGCCTTGGGCCGACGCCACCAGACTCGCCATATCCGGCAACAGCACCGCCATGTAAAGGACGAGCAATATGGCAAACAGCAAGTTCTTCACGGGCAGAGACAAATCAAAAACGTGCAAGCTGGGCGCCATGCGCGACAGATATGCCATCATCAGGTCGGAAACCAGAATGGCTATCATCAAGGGGGCAATCATCATGACCGCCAGTCTCAGTACGTTATCCAGCAAACCCAGCATTGCTAGCCCCAAGCCATCCATGACGGGGAAAAACCCGCCGACCGGCCAGATGGAGTAACTGGTGTACAACCCCTGCAGCATGAAGAACAGCCCGTCTGCCAGGAAAAACATGGCCACCATGATGACGCCCAGCAAGGTAGCAGTCACGCCAGACTCCGTGGCGGATAACGGGTCGACCAACTGCGCCATCGTCGAGCCCCGCTGCAGATCGATCAATTCGCCCGCCGCCTCGGCGGCCCAGATAGGCACGCCATAGACTGCGCCCAGCACCATGCCCACCAGCATCTCTATCACCAACGCACCTATCAGGCGATGACCGGCATGGGAATAACCGTCAATGACTTCCGGCAGCAACATGGGCACCGCCGGCGCCGCGAATACCAACGCGATCATAGTGCGAAGCATGCCGGTAATGCCCAGGCGGTTGAACACCGGAGAAATCATCACCAGCCCCAGGCAACGCGCCATGGCCAGCGACGTGGCCATGATCGCCGGATACGCGGCACCCAGCCATAACAACGCCCCGCGCCACCATAAATCCGCCGAAGCGCCCGCTACCGTGTCCATAAGGGAAACCCGGTCAGCAACTGATCTGCCAGCTCTGACACCTGCCCCGCTAGCAATGGCAGGCCGAAGATCAGCGAGAACAGCACCGCCACCAGTTTCACCGCCTGCGGCAGGGTTTGATCCTGGATCTGCGTCAGGGCCTGCAGCAACCCCACACCCAGACCAATGACGATCGCAATCAACAAAGCCGGCGCCGAGATGATCAGGACCGTCATCAATGCCTTGTTCATCAGTGAAATAATCAGCGACTGATCCATCTCCGTTCAACCTCCATAGCTGACGATCAATCCATGCATCAGACGCGACCATCCGTCCACGATAACGAACAGAAATATTTTCAGTGGAACGGAGATCAGGGCGGGCGACACCATCATCATGCCCATGGCCATCAGTATGTTGGACACGATCAAATCAATGACCAGAAACGGGATGTACAACAGAAAGCCAATTTCGAACGCCCTGGCCAGTTCGGAACCGACGAAGGCGGGCACCAACACAACCAGGTCGTCGTCGCGCAAATTCTGACGCGCCTGTTCAGACCATAACCCCTCGGTCGCGTTCAGGAAGAACTCCCTTTCTTCGGTCGAGGCATATCTGGCGAGGTGTGTCTGCAAGGGTCCGCGCACGCGGCTAGCGATATCGGTCAAGTCTTCCATGGAATTAAGCTGTATCTGCACCCCCTGGAACTGATGGCTGATCTCGCCGATCAGAGGTGCGGTGACGTAGCAGGCCAGGATAAGAGCAATACCGTAGAGCACCAGGTTCGGCGGCGTCTGCTGCACACCCAGTGCATTGCGGATCAGAAACAGCACAACAGAAATTTTCAAGAACCCTGTCATCGTCACGATGAACAGCGGCAGTAGCCCTACCGTTGCCACCAATAGGATGATGACGCCCAGATTCGGCTGATACTCAGCCATTTGAATCTGCCAGCCTCGTTACCCGGACACCGAGCACATCGTCTAACCGTACTAACTCTCCTTGCCCGATCTTCTGCCCATTCACCATCAGGTCTACCGCCTGGTCAGCCCGCCGGCTCATCGGCAGCACCGACCCCGGTTTGAGGGCCTTCAGATCCGCCATGCTCATGGCAAGGCGGCCGACTTCACACACTACCGGCACGGTCAATTGATCCAACATCACGGACGGAACTGCTTCCGTTTCGACATTGATTTCTTCCACGGAAACCTCTCTTCGTTCATCGATATACCAAGCGCTGCCGATGACATAACCGCCATCCTGCTCGCGAACATCAGCCAGCAGGGAGGGCGCTACAGCCAAATGCAGCCCATCCAACGGCCGGCTCAACAGCACGACATCCCCCGGCCGCAAGGAACTCAACTGCACCAGGCTCAGCATCTGCCGCCCGGCCTGAAGCGCCGCCAGGATAGGCACACGCTGCCAGACTTCCTCTTGAGCCTGCTCGCGCGGCAGGCGGCTCACTGTGGCGTCGGGCAAATCCAGCCATATCAAGGCGCCCTGCGACTCGTCGGCGCCGTCAGGAAACAAGGCCACACGGCGAAGACCGACGGCGGCATTCCGGTGCCCGTCCTTGGGCGACAGCACGAAGTCATGGCCGCACACGGCCTTCAAACGTGACAGCACATTGGCCATCGCCCAGGACAGTAGAAAGACCCGCAGCGGCGGCGCGATCTCGGGCCACGGCGTTTGGCGCGGGCGGGACACGCCGGCCCGCAGGCATGCGCCATCCAGCCATTTGGCGTCGGCAAACAAGCGACCGTACGCGCCATCCACCTCAAGCGCCACGCAGCACGCATCGGCCGGTGGAGTCTGCTGCACCTCGCGCAAATTGAATGTGATCGACTCGTCAAATAGACTGAATACCAGCGGCGACAATGCCACGCCGCCTTGCAACGCGGCCGGGTCGCATATGGGTAGCTCTTGCCAGAGCGGCACCACCGGAATGGCAACATCAACGGCCATGGCGCGCCCCCTGCAGTTCGTCGGCCAAGAACTCCTCGCGCAACGCATTACGTCTGGACTGCCGACGGCCATGCCAGGCCGCCAACTCGTTGCAGGCCTCCAGCTTGCGCGCACATTGCGCGTGATTCGCCGTAAGGTGATCGAGCTCCGCTTGCACCTCCGCCAACTTGCCTTTCAGGTTCTGTAACGAAACCTCCATCTGCACTACTTGCCACGCATCGTCACTATCCTGATCGTGAGCATGCATGATTTTCCGGCTATCGAAAGGTTCACTGAACAGCTCCTGCCAACGCTCATGCTTTCGTTGCTGTATCGAAACCATCGTTTCCTCGGAACGATGGCTCTCGTCCAGGAACTCCTGCTCGACGCGTTCGCACTGCCTGGCCTGAAGACTCTTCAAATACAGCAGCCGCTCCTCGCGCCGGAGACGAATTTCCTTCACAGTAAGGATTTTCTTCAGTTCCGTACTCACGCCATCAACTCCATCAAGCGGCTGCGCGTCTCGGAAAAACTGGATACCGTTTTCATGTCCTGGCACAGGAAGCTCTCTATCGCCTCGTGGCGCTGGATCGCGACGTCGGTCTGTGCATCCGTGCCGGCAGCGTATTCGCCCAGCCGGATAAGCAATTCCACTTGCGCATAGCGCGCCATCAAGTCGCGCACCTGCGCGGCCGCATTGCCGTGCCGGTTCTGTACGACCTTGTGCATCAGACGGCTTCGGCTGCGCAGGATGTCGATCGCCGGAAACCGGTTCCTGCGCGCCAACTGAGCATCAAGCACGATGTGCCCGTCGACGATAGAGGTGACCTCCTCTGCGACGGGATCGGCTTCGCCGTCACTTTCAACCAGCACCGTGTAAATGCCGGTGATGCTGCCGCGCACGCCCGGACCGGCACGCTCGAGCAGTTCCGGCAATGCTGCAAACAACGAAGGCGGAAATCCCCGACGTGTGGGCGGTTCGCCCACGGCCAGACCAATTTCGCGACGCGCGCGCGCATACCGCGTCACACTATCGACCATCAACAGGACGTGCTTGCCGGTATCCCGGAAATACTCCGCCACGCAAGTGGCCGTCTCGGCCGCCTTAACCCGTTCCAGGGCCGATTTATCCGAAGTCGCCACGACGGTAACCGTGCGAGCGCGGGTGTCCTGGCTCATTGCATCTTCCAGCCATTCCCGGACTTCACGGCCCCGTTCGCCGATCAGCGCCAGCACGATGACATCGGTCTGCGCGCCCGCCAACATAGAGGCAAGCAGCGAAGACTTGCCTGCGCCGGCCTCACCCAGGATGGCCACCCGCTGACCTCGGCCCACGGTCAAGAGCCCATCGATGGCCCGGATGCCCAATGGAAAAGGCTCGCTGATGCGTTGGCGCTCTATCGCCGCCGGCGCTGTGCCATGAACAGAGCGCAGGACCATCTCGCCTACGCGGTGCGGCGCCCGCGGATCCAGGTTGTGTCCGAACGCATCGATGGCCGTGCCCAGCAGCGACTGGCCCACCGCAATGGAGAACCCCCGCGACGTCCGGTACACAGGGCAACCGGCGCTGATGCCGTTTGCCTTGGCCATCGGCGCCAACCAGGCCAGCTCATCCGCGAAACCCACAACTTCCGCGGGAACCGGTGCATATTCGGGCATGCTCGGCTCGATACTGCAGAATTCACCCAGCGTTGCCCCAGGTAGCCAGGCTCGGATGGTCAGCCCACGTATTTCCTGGACTTTTCCTTGCCTGGGACGGGTGTCGACCCCTTGCATGGCGGCATGAATGTGATGCAGGGGGTCCGCGTCATCCCGTGTCAGTCCTACCATTACTTATTCTCCTCGCCGGCGCGAGGTAGTGCCTTGAGAATACGCTCCCATTGGGCGTGCGGCGTCAACTCGATGATGCCCGCCGGCGTTTCCAGAAAGCATTGCGATTCCTGTAAGGAATCATCTGCACGCAGCACGACCGCACGGGCCAGATGGTGCATGGCCTCTTCGCCGAGAATCGCGGCCATCCCCGGCGCCACCCTCAAGGTGAACCTGCCGGACTCTCTCAATTCGCCGATAGCCTTACGCGCGGCAAACATGACGAGGTCCTGATCAGGTATGCCATCGAGGATTTTTCTGAGCGCGGTATCGATCACCCGTACCAGATGCGGTTCCAACTCGGTCTTATACGACTCCCGCTCGGCCGAAATCCGTAGCGCCAATTCCGCCGCCTCGTCCATCGCGGCACGCTGGCCGCTTTCATAGCCCTCGTGCCAGGCTTGTTCGCGCAAGGTCTCCGCTTGCGCAAGGGCTTCGCTTCGTATCGTGTCCGCTTCTTGCCTGGCCTGTTCGAGAAAGCGTTCGCCCTCGCGCCATGCGGCCAAACTTTCGGCACGCACGATCAAGGCATCTTCTCGAACCGCTGGAACATTCGCACTCATGAAGACTCTCGCAGATTACGATTCAGGACCTCGACGAGCGCCACAGCCGATTTCTCATCGACATGCCAGATACCATCCACGCCCGCCCCATCCAAACTCAGCGGCTGCTTCAAATGCACCCATGCCGCCAGGTCCTCGTCCAGCAACGAGACCTTGGTATCCAGCACAGCAAAACCCACATCGCAGATCCCGGATATCCACTCTTGGGCGGTATCCGGCCGGCGTCGAACCTGCGCGGCCGAGGCCGTATCGTCAGCCAGATCCTGGCCCAACTCCACCCATCGCCACCACGACGCGCCAAAATACGTTTCCAGCGATCTGAGCACAGGCGCCCGCAATTCGCGCGCCAACGCCTGCGACCAGAACATCAGGCCGCAGGCACCGGCTGCCCGTTCCCAGCCCGCCACGTCCAGAGCCGCCAAACCGGCTTCCTCGGGCGCGACGGCCAACTCCGCCAACGGCTTTACGCCCAGTGTTTGGCGCAGCAAATCGACGAGCGACGACCTGAACGGCTCCACCGCGAAGACCTGCCGTAGCAGCGATTCATCCTGGATCTGGATGGGCGCCAAACACCGCGTCAAATTTGCCACGTGCACACCCGGCAACGGGTTTTTTTGAAATCGTTCCCACTCGCCGGTAGGCGTCGTCGTCTTCGCCATGATCACGACGCTTGGCGATAGATACGCGTCCCTCTGGCAGACCGGGTCATGAACCACCATGTCCCGCCGCCAGCCACGATGGCTGCCAAGAGCCAGATCAGCAGCGACCACTGGGCGAGCCTGCCGACGCTATGCTCAGGCACGGGCACCCCCAGCCAACTAGCCATCTTGGGCTCGGCTGCGATTTCCTCGACGGACACCGCCACTGGAATCACCGACACCCGCTCGTAGTCCAGCCCGGAAATGCTCCCCGCCACCAGCGACTTGATCTTCGGAATCAAGGGCTCGACATCTACGCTCGCCTCATAGCGAACAAATACGGCGGCGGACGCCGGACGCGTCTCCTTACTCCGCAAATCCGTATCCGGCAAGTCCACATGCACCCGGGCGGTACGGATGCCGTCTACCTGAGCCACAGTATTGGAGAGCTCCTGGCTCATGGCATAGACCAGTTGCGCCCGTTCCTGAATAGGCGAAGCCACCAGACCGTTGCCTTTGAAGACATCCCCCAGGGAATCGAAATGGGCCTGGGGTAGGCCGGCGGCCTCTAGCACCTGCACGGCCGATGCAAAGCGCTCTTCATCGACCATCACGGTCAGACTGCCGTCCTTGGTGCTTTCCCGCCTGGCTTCGATGCCATGCTTCATCAGTACGGAAATCATCTGATTGGCTTGCCGCTCATTCAGGCCCGAATACAGCTCCGTTTTGCAAGCCTGCAAAATCAAGACGCACATGACCAAGGCAACCGTGCGCAAAGTGCGCCAACCGATCAAATCGAACACGAGTCATTGGCCTCGAATCAGAGTATTAGCGGCGCCGGAAACCTGGGTTGCGCTGCGGACGACAACCTGGGTCTCGATGGAATAATCGAACATGCGATTCAGAGCATCCAGCGCGGTCATCACCCTCTGATCTGTCTCCTGACCCGTATTCGCGGCCTCGGTTTTTGGCATGGCGTACACGCGGTCGTGACTACCCGCCACGTGCTCCACCCGCGACGAGGCTAGGCTGGCTCGTTCCAGATACCCATCGAGATACTTAGCCACCACCTGGCCGATCTCACCAACACTTGAAAGATGTCGGTCACGTGCCTGCAGGGCCATGACTTCGAACAAGTCCTGCGACGCAGGATGCGCGCCGCCCTGATGCACGGAAACGTCCAGGGCGACGCCAGAAGCGCTCGGCAAATCCATTATCTGCTCTCTTTTACCTTACCCCAAACCGAGAGATCACTCATCGGACTGGGCTTCGCTGAGCATCTCGTTCATACGGGGCATAATGATGGTCTGGGCCAGCGCCACCACGCCCGTCAGCATCGCTTCGTCCAGCCGTGCCTGATCTTCTGAAGAATTTGCTTGGGCATTCTGAACGGCGACGTCGAACGAGGCTTCCGCTGGCGCATTAGGTACCGCTGCGGAATCAACTGGCATCACTGACATATTCTTGCTCCTGAAAACGTTGCATGACAAAACACACCCGGCCTCACCTGGAGACCATGACTCGCTGGCGACCGGCCTTGCCCCGATACACCGTAATCTCCGCTACGCCCTGGCTGTGGCTAAGGGCCAGGCCAGGACTACTGGTCACGCGCCGACTATTCACTACGGCTGCAATAAGTTCACGAAAGGATGTCGGCCCCGTCACAACTAGCGCTGGCGACCGGTCATCCAATACGATGTTGATACCCGCCCCTTGCCTCGACCATTCGCTCGCCAACGCCTGGCGTTGTTCCGCCTTCATCGACGGCACTGGCAGCAGCTCCGTGCTGTTTTCTTTCCGGGTACTGACAAACAGCGTATTTCTATCCATATACCAGACCAAATCGTGGGCGTCGGCCAAGCTACGCAGAAACGCATCAGCGCTATCGACATGTCGCATACCACGCACCACACCGCCGACATTCGGCGACACCTTCGTTTCGATGCCCAGATTGCGCCCGAACTCGCTCAGTACGATCCGCAAGTCCTGCTCGATCACCAGATACGGATAAGGTTGATTCAACATGCCGATCTGAGTCACAGCATGGGCAGACGCACAACCCAGCCCGATGCTCAGCACAGCACCAAGCAGCGCCATGCGAACACCGAAAAAGCGGAATATGCCTGCCCTTTGCATCGCACGACTCCTACACCCAACGGCGTCCATTATTGAATTCAATAGTGACAAGCACATTGCATGCAGACGGCCGATAGTAAATATTTCAACCCATTGATTTCGAAACTCGCCATCTACGTCGGCCGAAATCTGCGTAACGACGACGTGGTCGCCACGTTAACTCAGGTATGTTCCATGCACGGTACTCTCCACGTTGGTATGGCGGAGAACCGCAAGAAGCTCATTTTCAAAGCGCTCTGAATGACGGTGCTCTGGCAGTATTCGAGCGCAGCTTGAAGACCGCCGAGCGATGGGCCTTCACAAGAAGAGAAGATTTATCGACTCGAATCGAACAAAACAACAGACGAGACTTTAGTCATGCTTGCAAGGCCATTGGCATTGAGGATTTTCACTGGCATGACCTCCGCCATACTTGGGCGAGTTGGCACGTCCAGCGCGGGACACCACTGATGATTCTTAAGGAGTTCGGGGGCTGGGAGACCATTGCAATGGTGCAAAAGCATGCACACCTTGCCCCGAGTCACATTGCGCCTCGCGCCCGAACAGTGAACGTCCTTGAGACAGCTGGTCAAGGAAGAGGAAAAGTTGACCAGCGGATTTTTCAGTCAGGATTTGGTCAAGACTCAAGCACAAAAACAAAACGCCACTCCGAAGAAGTGGCGTAAGTGTTTGATAACAATAGAATTCTGGTGGGCTGTGAGTGGCTCGAACACTCGACCTACGGATTAAGAGTCCCAATAATCCGTATTTTGTGAGATTTCACGACACCGCATGAGACGAATAATTCTATTTAAAATCAATTAGTTATTGTGAATTCTTGTTTTTTATGGTCTCATTTAATGGTACGAAATCTTCGGATTTTTCGGACACAGTTCGGACACGGAAGGTGCTGATGAGGTGACCAGGAGGCCGCCACTAGCGTTCCGCTCGGACCTGGAGACCATCCCTATGCCTGTTCTGACCTACCGCGCTATCGAGGCTCACAAGCCCAAAAACAAGTCGTACAAGATCACGCTAGATCGTGGCGTGCAACTCCGTATCGCACCCGACGGCTTGCGTACCGTCCTGATCCGCTACACCGTGCGCGGCATGGAGGAAGAGCGTCAATACACGCTGCCCCGGGAGTACGGGGACGGCCCTGCCCAGATCAAGCTGGCCGACGCCTGCGCCGAGGGGCAACGCATCCGTGCTCTGGCCCGCGCCGGCATCGACTGGCCCGCCGAGGAAGAAGCCCGGCGGCGCGCCGAGGCTGAAACCCAGACACAGTCGGCGGCCTCGAACGCCCTGACGTTGGCCGAAGGCATCCGCGAGTACGTCGAGAAAAAGCGCCGGGCCAAAGATGGCTTGTCGCTCAAGGCGCGCACCAAGGCGGAATATGTGGCCATGATCGAGCCGGGCAAGGTCGCCAAGAACGGCAGAAAATTCGCCGACGGCGAACTTATGCCTCTGGCCGAGAAACTCATGCCCGAGATCACTGCGAAGGACATCTGGGACGTCTATAACAACCTGCTGAAACGGGCCAAGCGCCGGGCGGACTACGCCATGCAGGTCTTGCGCGCGGTCTTGCGCTGGCACGGAGTCAACGTTCCCAATAGCCCTCTGAGCCAGGAAACTGCAGGGCGGGACCGGATCGTGATTGCCGGGCCCCGTGGCAATCCAACACCGATTCCCGCGGAAAAGCTCGGCGCCTGGTGGCTGGCGGCCTGCGCGTCCCCGCGTCGCGTGGCGGCGAACTACTACCGCTTCCAATTGCTCACGGGCTGCCGTGGTATCGAGATCCACGGCGAGAAGAAATACGATTACGAACCGATCCTGGTGCGCGATGTGGACCTCAGGGCCGGCCGCGTGCTGCTACGAGACACCAAGAACCGGACCGACCATGTGTTGCTGCTATCGCGGCAGGCGCTGGCGATCGCCGAGGAAGCTTGCAAAGGGCGCAAGCCCGATGACCGATTGTTCCCCATCGTTGATGCCCGCAAGACGTTGGCTTGGATCAACAAGCAGGTGGGTACGACCGTGCAGGGGCATGACATGCGTGCGACCTTTACGACCGTGGCCGAAGAGCTGGTGTCCGGCGGCGTACTCAAGCGGATGATCAACCACGCCGCCAACAATGACGTGACCCTAGGCCACTATGTCGGCAAGGGTGAGGCGCAGTTGCGAGCCGGCTGGCAAACCGTCGCGGACTTCATCGAGAATACCGCTGCGGAGGAAGCGGCGCGCCGTGCCGCACCATCGGGGGGCACTTCCTTGCCCGCCGGGGAAACTAGCGCACTCCAGGAATCGGCTCTGGTCGCAGCATGACGAACGGCTTACAGGTTCAGATAGTCCCGCGCCCGGAAAGTCTCGACACGGCGACAGCACGATGAAGTGGATTCGCTATTTGCGGCAAGGCTTCATCGAGGTCGCGGGTACGCGCTACGACCTCACGCACATGCGCGGGCCCACCTTCGAGCTGGCCATCGCGGCGACCCCGCGCTACCCAGCCTTGACGCTGCGTATCGAGGTGGAATTCACCTCGCATTGCGTGTCGTTCGGCTCGAAGGAAGACGAAATCCTCGACTTCGACGTCCTGGGCCACGACCGCCGGATTCTCGACCATCGGGACATGCCACGCGTGTTCTGCTTCGACCGCTACCGCTGGTCGCAGTCCCTGCCCGAACTGATGCGCACGCTCGATGGGCACTACTGCAATTTCACCGGATACGGGAACTGGCTGGTCATTCGTGCCATCGACGACCGGGGCCAAGAGGTGGATTACGAAATCTACTTTCAGCTACGCCGGCATGGCGGGGATACCCTGCGCATGGTGGTCGAAAGCGCCTATGTCCGTGCATACGGCACGCCCGGACCAGGCGTACCCCATGAGCGCAAGGGCCGTGTACGTTTCCATGTCATGGCCGCCAAGGTGTTCCGAGGGGAACCGCTGCGCGACCCCGGCCATCACCGCCGATAGCGCCGCTGCAGGGCTGAAAAAGGCGAGGCCCCGTAGAACGGGGCCTCATATGTCGCGGGAGCTCTTGATACCAGCACGGCTGGACCCTGTTGCCAGGGGGCAGATAGACGCCTTTTCAGGCCCCGATACATCTATCTGCCAGTAGCTTACTCAATTTTGAGCAATGGGTCAACCGCCCGCTTTCCGCCACCAAATGACTCAATCGCCCGCACGAAGGGCATGCAAAACCCTGGATGTACGTAGGATAATGTTGCACCTGTAAACGATACAAGTGCCGACAGTCCCCGAACCCTACTCTTATTCTAGGCGATCCCGCATGGCTACCACTAAAAACTCTAATCCAAGCACGCCACCTCCCGTGGCCAAGCCAAGCGGCACTCGTCCACCGGGGAGAATTACGATCAAAGGCGGGGTCCCCACCTCCCACATGCCACCAGTACCGCCGAAGACAGGCGGCGGATCGGGCAAGTAACAACCGTGAGTTCCCAAAGCTCCAGCGGTGGACCTGCCACGCCGCCCCAAAATTCGTACACCCCCTCAGAGGCGGCGCAGACGCTATATAAAGCGTTCCTAGATGATGCAAAAAAGCGGCAGCTATCGAGTTCCGAGAACTTCGACAAATCCATCTTGACGTATTCGAGTGGCGGACTGGCCCTGTCGCTAGCTTTCCTCAAGGATTTCATCCCTATCCGTACAGCGACAATGCCATATCTGCTGTACGGTTCCTGGGCGCTGTTCGTGCTTTCCACGGCGCTGACTACTGTATCGTTCTTGGTCAGCTATAAGGCACAGACGCTGTCTATCCAGTACGCAGAAAAGTATTATCTGGAGGGGAATGAATGCTACTTGAACAGACAATCCTGGTGCGATCGATGCACGAAGTGGTTCAACCTCATCTCTGGAGCGGCGTTTATTTTGGCGCTGGTCTTCACCTCGATCTTTGTCGCAATTAATCTAAATAAGGCGAATGCTATGGCTGGAACAAAGAGTTTTGCTCAGGATGGATTGCCGAGCGCGATGATGCAAAAAATGACTGGTGGCTCGGCAGAAGCTCCGTTGACCAAAGGCCTGCCAGCCGGCACCATGGCGCCAGTCCCGCCGGCCGCGCAGAGCACCACGACTGCCCCCGCCGCGCCTCAAAGTACGTCGGGCAGCGGCAATACCCCGTCTGCCCAAGGCAGCCAATCGTCCAAGTAGCGCAGCTGACGATACGTGCCGCCGGAGAGCTGAGCATGGCGAAACAAGATCCCATTGCCCGCAGCATGGCGATCGTGGATAAGGCACTGCGCGCAGCCTTTCCTGACGATTTTGACAAGCGCTGCATGTACGCAGCGTTTGGGTTACGTTCGCTTTTGCAGGAAACCGGTTTGAGCCCCGAGATTGTTGGGGGAGAGTTTCTGTGCCTGGCGCTTTCTCCTGATGGTAAAAGGGCAACGCTTCAAGGATTTGGAAAACCCAACTCCCAAGAGCCCTCACACTATTGGGTAGAACTTGGAAAAACCCTGATCGACGTCGGGCCGCATTATCTTCCGCGAAATTCCAGCCATCCGTCGGTTCCGATACCGTTCGTTCGATGGTCCCTGGCTGCCCCGTTGCCGCGCTTTCTGCGCTATCGGGCAGTCATCCGTTACGACCCGCACGTCACGCTTGTTTCTGACGCGGAGATTTTGAGTAGGATGGACGATTTCCTGGCTCGCTGCCAACAGGAAAATCAGGCAGCTACCGGCGAGGTCAAATTGCCGACTTGGCAGCTCAAGGATATGGCTTCATTGCAATATGCCGCGCAGCGAGGAGACCCCTGGGCGCGGGGCACATCTATGTTTCTTCGGCACTCGGCAACGACTCAACTTCCTTTCTAGCAGCGTTTGGCTACACAGCCGGCAAGGCCGCGTGCTCCTGCGGATCAGCGCTGTCGAGGTCATCAACCACCGATCGATTTTTGAGGTGCCCTACACGACAGGGCGCGCTTTTTGGCGAAAGCGGTTCTAATATTCAATCGATGATTCAATAAACGGTGTACTATTGAATCATGAAAGAAGATCAAGCCATATCTGCCCTCGGAGCGCTAGCCCATACGCAGCGCCTACGAGCATTTCGCGCCCTCGTGGTCGCTGGGCCTGCGGGTCTGACACCTAGCGTGCTGGCGGACCAACTCGGCGTTGCGCGCAACGCGCTGTCCTTTCATTTGAAAGAGCTATCTCATGCCGGTTTGGTGACCATTGAACAACAAGGGCGCAATTTGATTTACCGAGCCGACTTCGCGCATATGAACGGCCTACTTGGCTACCTGACAGAGCACTGTTGCCAGGGCGGCGTGTGTGAACTCACCGAATCCTCCACGTGTACAACCTGCTGACCGGGGTTTCTTTTCATGACCGACAAGACGTATAACGCGCTGTTCATCTGCACTGGCAATTCCGCGCGTTCCATTCTGGCCGAGGGCTTGCTCAATGGTTTAGGCGGCGGGCGCTTCCATGCTTATTCCGCAGGTAGTCACCCAAAGGGTGCTGTGCATCCGCTCGCGCTCGCCGCGCTGGAGCGGCTGCGTCTACCGGCGACAGGCTACCGTAGCAAGAGCTGGGATGAGTTCACTCAGCCCGATGCGCCGCAGTTCGATTTCATCTTCACCGTTTGCGACAACGCGGCGGGCGAAGTTTGTCCCATCTGGCCAGGCAAGCCCATGTCCGCGCACTGGGGTGTGCCCGATCCGGCCGCCGTTGAAGGCACCGAGGAGCATCAGCTCAAGGCCTTTTTGGACACCGCGGTTGTCTTAAAGCGACGCATCGAACTTCTCCTGAATCTGCCGCTGCAACGCCTCGATGCTATGTCGCTCCAAAAAGAGCTGCATGGCATCGGCAAGCAATAAGGAGCACCTGATGACGGTACAAAGCAACGCCATCTGCCCAGTGCAGGCGATGCCGTCGATGAGCGTCTTTGAGCGCTATCTGACGGTATGGGTGCTGTTGTGCATCGTGGCCGGCATCGCGTTCGGCCAGTTCGCACCCGACGTGTTCCGGGCGATCGGCCGTATGGAATTTGCGCAGGTCAACCTCCCCGTGGGGTTGTTGATCTGGGTCATGGTCATACCGATGTTGGTCAAGGTGGACTTCGGCGCGCTTGGCCAGGTCAAGGAACACTGGCGCGGCATTGGCGTGACCTTGTTCGTTAACTGGGCGGTCAAGCCGTTTTCGATGGCCTTTCTGGCCTGGCTTTTCATACGAAATGTCTTTGCCGACTGGCTGCCGGCCGATCAACTCGACAGCTATGTTGCCGGCCTGATTCTGCTGGCAGCGGCACCTTGCACAGCGATGGTCTTCGTCTGGAGCCGCCTGACCGGCGGCGATCCTGTGTTCACGCTGTCGCAGGTGGCCTTGAACGACACCATCATGGTGTTCGCCTTCGCCCCGGTGGTTGGTCTGCTGCTGGGCATTTCTTCAATCACCGTGCCGTGGGACACTTTGCTCACGTCAGTGGTGCTGTACATCGTGATCCCGGTCGTCATTGCTCAAGCGTGGCGCCGCATATTGCTGCGCCAGGGACAAGGCGCATTTGATCGGGCCATGGAGCGCATGGGACCGTTGTCCATCGCTGCGCTGTTGCTCACCCTGGTGTTGCTGTTCGCCTTCCAGGGCCAAGCCATTCTGCAGCAACCGCTGGTGATCGCCATGCTGGCGGTGCCCATCCTGATCCAGGTGTTGTTCAATTCCGGATTGGCGTATTGGCTCAATCGCCGGGCTGGCGAAAAGCACAGCATTGCCTGCCCCTCAGCTTTGATTGGCGCATCCAACTTTTTCGAGCTGGCGGTGGCAGCCGCCATCAGCTTGTTTGGCTTTCACTCCGGCGCAGCACTCGCCACCGTGGTAGGCGTACTCATCGAGGTGCCGATCATGCTGCTGGTCGTTCAGGTGGTGAATCGCTCGCGCGGCTGGTATGAACGCACCTGACCCAAAACTATCTTTCATCCGCGAGGCCATGGCATGAACCACGTCACGATCTATCACAACCCCGACTGCGGCACATCGCGCAATACGCTGGCGCTGATTCGCAATAGCGGCGAGGAACCTGTCGTTGTCGAATACCTGAAAACGCCGCCGAGCCGTGAAACGCAGGTGGCCTTGATTGCCGCCGCCGGGCTAACGGTGCGTGAAGCGCTACGCGTCAAGGGCACGCCCTATGACGAGCTGGGGCTGAATGATTCGAAGTGGACAGATGATCAACTGATCGATTTCATGCAACAGCATCCCATCCTCATGAACCGGCCATTCGTGGTGACGCCCTTGGGCACGAAGCTTTGCCGGCCGTCGGAAGCGGTATTGGATATCCTGCCGCAACTGCAACAAGGCAGCTTCACGAAAGAGGATGGCCAGGCCGTGGTGAATGCGGGGGGGCAGCGTGTCTGAACATCGGCTCGACCTGCCCAATGTGGATGCCTCATTGTTCGAGACTCCAGATTGTGCGCGCCTGCTGGCACCGGCTCAACGATCGACCCATGCGCCGCGCATTCTGATGCTCTACGGATCCCTGCGCGAACGTTCGTACAGTCGGCTGCTGACGCGCGAAGCGGCCCGCATGTTGGAAGCATTGGGCGCCGAGGTCCGGACATTCGACCCCGCAGGTCTGCCGTTGCCAGACAGCGTTCCTGAGACCGATCCGAAGGTTCAGGAACTCCGTTCGCTCGCACAATGGGCCGAAGGCATGGTGTGGACATCGCCGGAGCGACACGGCGCAATGACGGGGATCATGAAGGCACAAATCGACTGGATTCCCCTTTCGATGGGCGCAGTGCGGCCCACTCAGGGCAAGACTCTCGCCGTGATGGAAGTCTCCGGTGGCTCGCAGTCCTTCAATGCCGTCAATCAGATGCGGATCCTTGGCCGCTGGATGCGGATGGTTACCATCCCCAACCAGTCCTCGCTGCCCAAGGCGTTCTTGGAATTCGATGACGCTGGGCGCATGAAGCCGTCCAGCTATTACGACCGCGTCGTTGACGTGATGGAAGAACTCGTCAAGTTCACGCTGCTGACGCGCGATGCCAGCGCCTATTTGGTGGATCGATATAGCGAGCGCAAGGAAAGCGCGGAGCAATTGTCCAGGCGCGTCAATCAACGGGCTATCTAACATGCGCCTTGCGAATCGCACGGGCGTGATTGCCGCACTGGGCACGACCCAGACGCTAGCGTGGGCGTCTTCATACTACCTGCCTGCCATGCTGGCCGAGCCCATGGCGCGGGACTTGGCTGTGACAACGCCCACCATTTTCGCAGCGTTCTCCTTCGCTTTGTTGATCTCCGCATTGCTGGGGCCTTACTCGGGCAGAGCCATTGACCGGTGGGGTGGAAGGCCGGTGCTGATGGCGACCAACGTGATCTTTGCTGCCGGCCTGGGTTGGCTCGGCAGTGCCGACACCCTCGTCGGACTTTTCGCGGCCTGGCTGATCTTGGGCATCGGCATGGGGAGCGGACTCTACGAAGCGGCATTCGCATCGTTGGTTCGTCTGTATGGCCACGAATCACGCAACGCGATTGCTGGCATTACACTCATCGCGGGGTTTGCCAGCACGGTGGGGTGGCCGCTATCCACTTTTCTAGAAGTGCACATAGGTTGGCGAGGCGCGTGCTATATCTGGGCCATGCTGCACCTCGTGCTGGCGTTGCCGCTGAATGCTTTGCTGCCTTCGGCCGCACTGCCTCGTAGCGAGAAGTCCGTGGCACCCATCGAGACTGTGCAGCCTGCCTCGCGCTCCAGCTCATTGCGAGCGTCGATACTGCTCGCCGTGGTGTTCGCTGTGACGTGGTTCATCAGCACGGCGATGGCGGCTCATTTGCCGCACTTATTGACAGCCGGCGGGGTGACACTTGCTGCAGCCGTCGCCGCCGGTGCGCTCGTAGGGCCGGCTCAGGTTGGCGCACGGCTGCTGGAGTTCGGTATCCTTCGCCGTGTACACCCTTTGTTTTCGGCGCGCCTGGCAAGCCTCATGCATCCGCTGGGCGCGGCAGTCTTTGCGGTACTGGGCGCGCCCGCCGCTGCGGCCTTCGTTATTTTTCATGGGGCAGGCAACGGCATTTTGACCATCGCCAAGGGTACGCTGCCATTGGCACTGTTCGGGCCACAAGGCTATGGCGAGCGACAAGGACTGTTGATGATTCCCGCTCGCATCACGCAGGCGTTGGCGCCTTGGCTCTTCGGGCTTTGCCTGAACCGGTGGGGAATCGGAGCACTGTGGTTATCCAGCGGACTGGGCCTCATTGCGTTCGCTGCACTTCTGCTTCTTCGTGGCACATCGGACGTTCGTCATACGGCAGCGATTGCCAAGGCTGGGCACTGATTGTCCTAACGGGCGCTGTTCAAACGAAAGCCAAAATGGCATCGACGTATTTCTGCGAATCACTCACCCCGTTTTAAACGAGCAGTTCGAGCGACTAATACGTCACGCCAGTTCAATTCGAGTTCTTTCTTGTCTTTACCACCAGTCAACGTCGTCTCTAGCCAGTCTGCAAAAGCCATGTCATTGCCGGGCTGCCGAAGGTTTTGGACTGGCACGAGATGCACCGTACAGAGCGATGGCGAATCAAGGTGACCGCAGGGAGTCTGGGCTGGCGGCAGCAGTGGCATTTCAGCAACCGGATCGCTAAACGCAGCCAGCAGAGACTGTATTTTGACCGTGCGTCCGTCTAGAAGATCATGCAAACACCGACACCGGTCTGAAGCAAGTATCCGGACATCGGTATATCCAGCATCATGCGCCCGGCGAAGAACCTCAAAATTATGACGGAGCGAAATCGCTGTTTCCACGACGCTCGGATGTAGCAATCCGACGAGTACGTCCTTAGCGTCTGTTCAACGTGGAAGTCACTCCCGACCAAGCTTGCGTCTTCGTGGAGCTTGGCGTGATCGATCAGCTTCAGACTATGGTGGCGCCGGCATCGGACTGATGCGCTCGGTTCGCCGTCCCTGCAAGGGCGGCGAACCTTTTATTTGGCCAGCACCTTGTGGCAGTCGTTTTGGGCGCATGGATACCTCGCTGGATCCTATGCCAAGACATGGCGCTAAACCGAGAGGTGGGTAATGTCCATAGCCCCTGTTTAGCCAGTTAGTCCGCTTGTCCGTTATGCGGCTTTTTAGACGATTCCGCTTGAAACTGAAGCAGTCAGCGCGAGCCGGTCAACGACGATGACTCGCCGCAGCGGTGCGGAATTTTAGCTATTCAGCGCTGCTGGGTGAACTTCTGGTCATTCGCATAAACATGCGCAGAGGGCGAGACGCTGAAGAAAACGTTGACCTTCCCATGTTGGAAGGCTTCATGCTATGTCGGAACATATTCGATCGTAGAATTGCATATGCTGTATTGCGGTATCTGGGCCATAAGGCTAGTAACACGCGGAAAGGTGTCCCTACCAAAGGCGGAGCGGCGGCCATCCTCCCTCGTGCTTAAGGCAAAGGTTTGTAAGATGGGGGATCTGGCAAGGTCAAAACGGCCGGGCAGATCCTTTTAACATGACGCACCCTGCATAACAGCTATCGCCATGATCTGCATTGACTCCTGATACTTAAGTAAGGCGAGCGGAGAAATTTATGCGAATACTGGTCATCGAAGACGAGCGAAAACTCGCCGACTATCTGCAAAAGGGACTTAGTCAACAGAACTACGTGGTAGATGTTGCTCGCGACGGGCAAGATGGCAGGCACGCGGCTCTTGAAGGAAACTACGATTTGGTGGTTCTTGACGTGATGCTTCCCGACATAGACGGGTTTGGCATTCTCGCTGATTTGCGTCAACGCAAAGACACGCCAGTTTTGATGCTGACTGCGAGGGACAAGGTCGAAGATAGAGTTCGCGGCTTGGAAGGTGGGGCCGATGACTATCTCGTCAAGCCCTTTGCATTTTCAGAGCTACTCGCCCGAATCCATGCGCTGCTTCGGCGCGGTCGAGTACAGGAATCCACCCTGCTAACGCTCGGCGATTTGGAGCTCGACTTGGCACGCCGCAAGGCCAGCCGTGCGGGCACACGCCTAGACCTTACGGCGAAAGAGTTCACCTTGCTCGCGCTGATGCTGCGACGCCGCGGCGAGGTGTTATCCCGAACCATGCTTGCTGAGCAAGTGTGGGACATGAACTTCGATGGCGATACAAATGTCATCGAGGTTGCTGTTCGTCGCCTACGGGCGAAAATCGATGACTCCTTCGACACGAAACTTTTGCATACCGTCCGTGGTATGGGGTATGTCCTGGAGCTACGCGATCAATGAAACGTTGGCGCATTGCTTCCATTGAGTTACGCCTCACTTTATTACTGGGCATCATTGCACTCGTGGTATCGAGTGTCGCTGGATACACGCTATTTTTGGCGCTAAAGCGAGAAGTGCAAAGCCAGGAAATGACCGAAGTGGCGGGAAAGCTTGAGCTAATCGAACACTTGGTTAGCATGCAGACAACACCGCACCGGTTGGAAGGACTACGTGAGACCTTGGACCCTATCCTCGTGGGTCACGCGAACTTGAAAGTCTGGATTCTTGGGAAAGCCGGCGAGGTTCTGTACGGGGAGGAGCGTCCGCAGTCCTTAACTGCCGTATCCGGCGATGAAGTTCTTCTTGAAACGCGTGAAGGTTGGAATATGCGCGGCTTACGCGTACGACTCGACGGTGTTGCGTTTTCCGAAGCAGAGCTGATAGTTGCCGCAGACGTAAGGCCAAGCGCGCGGTTCCTATACGTTTTTGCGACGGCATTGTTGTTCATCTGTACGGTATGGATCGGCGCCACCGTGGTCCTGTCCGCTTGGGCAGTGCGTCGCTCATTAGCACCTATTCGGCGCCTATCCGCGCAGGCAGCCTGTATTCAGCCAGATAACTTGGCCGTACGTCTCCCGGAGGCAGAAATCGACCGGGAATTGAGGGAATTCACTCACACCTTCAACAGCATGTTGAGTCGGGTGCAGACCGCCTATCAGCAGATGGAAGGATTTAATGCGGATGTAGCACACGAGCTGCGCACACCTCTGGCTACGCTGATAAATGGAACGGAGGTTGTGCTGTCATCCTCTCATTCGATGCAGGATCTACGGGATCTTTTAGGGTCCAATCTTGAGGAGCTCGGAGGTCTTAAGGCGCTGATCAACGATATGCTCTTTCTTGCGCGAGCCGACGGCGGGGAATTGGCGCGTGACCTGCAGCAAGTTCATATTGACCAGGAAGTTGCACGCGTGGTGGAGTTCTACGAAGCGCGCCTGGAAGACGCCGGGGTATCGGTACAAACCTATGGTGACAGCATTGTCGTGGCCAACCCACGTTTGTTGAGGCGTGCCATTGCAAATTTGATGTCCAACGCGATAAAGGCCACGCCCCGCGGCCAATTCATAGAGATTCACTGTGTCGCTCGGGACGACGAAGTAGAGATTCGAGTACGAAATCCTGGCACTCCTATTGCTGCCGACGCGCTGCCACGTATCTTCGATCGTTTTTACCGCACAGATGACTCCCGAAGCAGGCGCGCTGAGGGACACGGGCTGGGGCTGGCGATTGTGCGAGCCATCGCCCTGATGCACGGCGGACACGCGTTCGCAGTAGCGGACAGCCAAGGATCGGAAGTGGGCTTCACCGTAGCCACTTCCTCCAACATTACAGAAAAGTAATCTTTCCGACAGCTTGTGGTGGGGGGCTGATCACTACAGTGGAGAGTGATCGGGTAGCCCGTGCTCCCCCGGACTCTAGCCCGATCATTATTGATGGATTAGACAGCCCCATGCAGACCAAAACCTCGCGGCGCACCTTCGTCAGAACTCTTGCCGTCACCGGAGTGATGGGTGGCCTAGGCCTATGGCGTACGCCGGTTTGGGCGGTAAACGACACTCGCCTTCCCCAAGTATTGACCGGTACAGAGTTCGACCTATCTATCGAAGAGACCCCGATTAACGTCACTGGTAATGCGCGTACTGCCATGACTATCAATGGCGGGCTGCCCGGCCCTTTACTTCGATGGCGCGAAGGCGACACGATCACTCTGCGCGTTCGGAACAAGCTCAAGGAAACTACGTCGATCCATTGGCACGGCATTTTGCTTCCGGCCAATATGGACGGAGTTCCGGGGTTGAGCTTCCATGGCATCGCTCCGGATGGAATGTATGTCTATCAGTTCAAGGTGAGGCAGAACGGAACTTACTGGTATCACAGTCATTCCGGGCTTCAGGAGCAATCCGGCGTCTATGGACCGCTCGTGATCGACGCCAAAGACCCTGAACCCTTCACTTACGACCGTGATTACGTTGTCATGCTGTCCGATTGGACGGATGAGGATCCCGAAGATGTCATGAGGAAACTCAAGAAACAGTCTGACTACTACAACTTTCATAAGCGCACAGTTGGCGATTTCATCAGCGACGTGAAAACAAAGGGCTGGGCCGCGACGGTTGCGGATCGCAAGATGTGGGCCGAGATGAAGATGAATCCCACCGATCTCGCCGACGTCAGTGGCTACACCTATACCTACCTCTTGAATGGTCACGCACCTGACGGCGGGTGGACGGGCATTTTCCGACCTGGCGAGCGCATACGTTTGCGTTTCATCAACGGCTCTGCGATGAGCTATTTCGACGTACGCATCCCAGGGTTGAAATTGACGGTAGTGGCGGCTGATGGCCAATACGTCAATCCGGTTTCGGTCGATGAGTTCCGAATCGCTGTTGCGGAAACCTACGACGTTATCGTCGAGCCCGCGAGCGAGCAGGCGTACACCGTCTTTGCTCAGTCCATGGACCGTACGGGATTTGCGATGGGTACTCTGGCTGTCCGGGAAGGCTTGAAGGCACCTGTTCCTGCAATTGACCCCCGACCCCTCGTCACGATGGACGATATGGGAATGGGAGGAATGGACCATGGAAGCATGTCCGGAATGGACCAGGGCCAGATGAAGGGCATGGATCATAGCCAGATGAAGGGTATGGACTCGGGCCAGATGCAGGGCATGGATCATAGCCAGATGAAGGGTATGGACTCGGGCCAGATGCAGGGCATGGATCATAGCCAGATGAAGGGCATGGACTCGGGCCAGATGCAAGGCATGGATCATAGCCAGATGAAGGGTATGGACTCGGGCCAGATGCAGGGCATGGATCATAGCCAGATGAAGGGTATGGACGGCATGCAGTCTCATCCGGCTTCTGAGAACAACAATCCTCTCGTCGACATGCAAACAATGAGTCCCACTCCGAAGTTGGACGATCCTGGGCTCGGCTTGCGAAATAACGGGCGCCGCGTGTTGACCTATTCGGACCTTCGAAGCACGTTCGAAGACCCTGATGGGCGCGAACCCAGTCGCGCCATTGAGCTACACCTCACGGGGCACATGGAGAAGTTCGCATGGTCATTCGACGGAATTAAGTTCTCGGACTCCAAGCCCGTGCGCCTTAAATACGGAGAGAGGGTACGAATTGTTTTGGTGAACGACACCATGATGACTCACCCCATCCACCTGCATGGAATGTGGAGCGATCTTGAGGACGAAAATGGCAACTTCATGGTGCGCAAACACACTATTGACATGCCCCCCGGTTCAAAGCGTAGTTACCGTGTCACCGCCGATGCTTTAGGCCGTTGGGCATATCACTGCCATCTTCTGTTCCACATGGAAATGGGCATGTTCCGCGAAGTGCGCGTGGAAGAGTGAGGAATCGGACATGACTCTATCAATTCGTCAGAAGGCCCTGATTGCCGCAATTGCAACGATTGGGCTGGGGTTGGTGCAAACGCCGGCTGCTTTCGCCCAGTCCAGCCAAAGCGCTTCGGAAACATCAACAATGCCAGGTATGGATCACGCCACAATGCCGGGCTCGGATCGTTCGCCAGTGCCGACTATGGGGTTGCGCGCGCCGGCGGAAAGCCGGACACCTATCCCCGCACTAACGGATGCCGACCGACAAGCAGCCTTCTTGGATTCGGACGGGCATACGGTCCACGACAAGACTATCAATTCCTTCTTTCTGGTCGACCAATTGGAGTGGCAAGACGGTCGTGAAGGCGGATCTTTGAATTGGGATGTCAAGGGCTGGATAGGTGGCGATATCGACCGGTTGTGGATTCGCTCGGAAGGCGAACGCAGCAATGGCAAACTCGGTGAATCGGAGATTCAAGCACTTTGGGGGCATGCTGTAAGTCCCTGGTGGGATGTGGTCGGCGGGATTCGCCACGATTTCAAGCCGGGGTCATCGCAAAATTGGGCCGCGTTTGGCATACAAGGATTAGCGCTCTACAACTTCGAGGCAGAAGCCACTGCATTCGTCGGTGAGAATGGTCAGACCGCGGCGCGACTGAAGGGCGAGTACGACATACTCATTACGAACCGGCTTATTCTGCAGCCCACTGCAGAGATCAACTTCCATGGCAAGAACGACCGAGGGAGGAGCGTAGGCTCCGGTCTTTCAACCACGGAGGTTGGATTGAGGCTCAGATATGAAATCCGCCGCGAATTCGCGCCATACATCGGCGTGACGTGGAACCGCGCCTATGGAAACACTGCCGATTACGCACGTGCGGACGGTGAAGCCCGAAATGAAGCGCGATTTTTGGTGGGTGTTCGCATGTGGTTCTAGTGGTCGCGGACCCACCTTGTTCCTCGGCATATCCATAATTGATACCAGGGCCGATCGTGCCTGAACTTGCAAATCACATCATTAGCATTAAGGAAACATATGTCTACTTTTCGTACGTCGCTCAGCATTGCAGCCTTGGCCGGTGGGCTCTTTTTCAGTGCGTTGGCACAAGCTCATCCCAAACTCATATCGTCCGACCCGCAAGCCAATGCTGAGACAGTCTCACCAACAAAAATAGAGTTGCACTTCTCTGAGACTCTCGTCACCCAGTTCTCTGGCGCTAAGTTGGTAATGACAGGGATGCCCGGCATGACGCATTCGCCTATGTCGGTCGACGCTAATGTTTCGGGTGGCACAGACGGTAAGACTATGATCATCACCCCGGCCAAACCTCTCGTGACTGGTACTTATCGAGTCGAGTGGCGTGCCGTTTCATCGGATACTCACCCTGTAACGGGCAGTCTTTCATTCAGCGTGAAGTAGCCCAATGACCGATTGGCTCAATGTGGGGGTGCGCTTCGCGCTGTACGTCGATCTGATGCTGCTTTTCGGCTTGCCGCTCTTTGCTCTTTACAACTTCAGGCATGAGCAACGCCTGGCAAAGGAAGCACTCAGGTTTGATTCGCTTATGGTCGGACTAGCGAGTCTCGGTTTACTGCTATCCGTTTGCAGTATGGTTTTGCTTGCCAAATCGATGAGCGGCGCCTCACATTTTATTGAGCTTAAGCAGCATATATTCGGCATGATGATTACAGGCACCGATGCCGGCTTGGCGTGTGCAGTACGGATCGGGGCGCTGTTTCTCTCCATACTTTGTTTGGCACTCATGAGGCGTTGGCGGCTCGCTAGTTTGGGCTTGACCGTTGGTCTTTCGGCGATTGCCCTCGCTACGCTCGCCTGGAGCGGGCACGGTGCCATGGATGAGGGGACGCGCCGGTACGTTCATTTCACTGCTGACATTCTTCATTTGCTTGCCGCAGCGGGATGGATAGGAGCGCTGGCCGCGTTCGCGTTACTGTTACGCCCATCTAAACGTGACTCCTACAATCAGATGCGGCTGCTGAGCCACGGACTGTCAGGATTTGCGGTAATTGGAACGATCATTGTCATCATTCTTGCGATAACGGGGATCGTAAATTATTTACTCATCGTGGGTCCTACCCTCGCAGGCATCGTGTCCAGCTTTTATGGTGTGCTGCTGCTAATTAAGCTCGGTTTGTTCGCTGCAATGCTCGGACTAGCGGCCGCGAACCGCTTTCATCTAAGTCCTTTGCTGGAGCGGGCGATAGCCCACGGCGATCATGGATCAGCAGTAGCGTCCTTACGAAAAAGCTTAATTTTCGAAGCTAGCGCCGCGGTTTTGATTCTGGCGGTGGTCGCTTGGCTCGGAACTCTGAGTCCATCTGGGTCGATGTGAGCCGGCGTATTGCCGGCTCGCTTACCACACGATAACCCGGTGGATCGCATTGCGCGGTAGACGGTGTCCCGGCGGTTGCATCATCACTAACCGTTCAAAGAATTTTTGAAAGCGTGAATGACTACAATGAATACCACACATCCGCAGGCACTCCGAAGAGCGCTATTAACGGCGCTCATACTGTCTCCTATTGGGGCCTTGGCACAGACGGCAACAACAGTCGAAGTCTGGAAAACACCGGATTGCGGTTGCTGTAAAGACTGGGTCAAGTATCTTCGGAGCAACGGATTCCGCGTTGTCGCCCATGACGTTAGTGATACTTCCTCCTTCCGTCGCCGAAACGGCATCCCAGACGAGTACGGCTCGTGCCATTCTGCCCTAGTAGAAGAGTACGCACTGGAGGGGCATGTGCCTGCCAAGGAGATCAAGCGTTTGCTGCGCGAACGTCCTGTCGCGGTGGGACTTACCGTTCCGAGCATGCCGCTCGGATCGCCCGGAATGGATGGTCCCGAATATGAAGGCCGAAAATTTCCTTATGACGTTTTCCTCATCGCACGAGGAGGGAAAGCCAGCGTCTACCAAACGTATCGTTAGCCCGGCAGGCTGGGCAAGCCGGTCATGAGTAGATGTGTCGGTCATGTTCTTTCTCAGGCCATAGGGTAGGGACTGCGACTTTTCTCAGACCTTGACATTCCAAAGATGGCAAGGTTTATCGTGCGGGAACGCATCGTTTGTGGAGGCCAGTATGGAAGAAAAGCTCAAGGAATCGTCCGACGCCGCCGGTCGTCCCTATCTTGAAGGCGAAAAGCCAGCAGACCATGATTCTCAAGGTCATGCTCCGCACCAACATGCTGCCGCTATGGCCGGCCATAGCGAGCTTTGCCACGGGCACGGTACAGGCCGCCAAAGTGCGAACGCGAAAAAAACGGCTACGCCGGATGCTGAATACACTTGTCCCATGCATCCCCAAATCCGGCAGATCGGCCCAGGGAGTTGCCCGATTTGTGGAATGGCACTTGAGCCCGTAACGGCGTCTCTGAACGATGAGCAGCAAGGCCATGAACTGCACGATTTCACGCGGCGGTTCTGGGTCGGTCTGGTGCTTACCATGCCGGTGTTCGCGCTTGAAATGGGCGGGCATCTAGTCAATATTCACGGCATCATTGCACCTCAGGTGTCCAATTGGATACAACTCTTGCTTGCTACGCCTGTCGTGCTGTGGGCGGGATGGCCCTTCTTTGAGCGAGCCTGGAAATCTCTGGTCTTTCGCAGCCTGAATATGTTTACGCTCATTGCGCTGGGGACAGGTGTGGCGTGGCTCTACAGTGTTTTTGCCACCGTGGCCCCGCAGTGGTTTCCGGAAAATTTTCGGCCGCAAGGTGCTGTGGCGGTGTACTTCGAGGCGGCAGCGGTTATTACAGTGCTCGTACTGTTGGGGCAACTTCTAGAGTTACGGGCGCGCGAACGTACGTCTGGAGCCATCAAGGCGTTGTTGAATCTAGCGCCAAAAACGGCCGTCAAAGTCAATGCGGACGGCACGGACGAGACCGTCGAGCTGGACACGGTCCAGGTAGGAGAAAAGCTGCGGGTGCGACCCGGCGAGAAGGTGCCGGTCGATGGCGAGGTCATCGAGGGACGCTGCACCATCGACGAATCCATGGTCACGGGCGAACCTATTCCCGTTGCGAAGTCTCCCGGTTCACCCGTCACCGCCGGCACCTTGAACCAGACCGGTAGCTTTGTCATGCGTGCCGACCGCGTAGGCGCTGACACTCTCCTGGCGCAGATTGTGCAAATGGTGGCATCGGCGCAACGCAGCCGCGCACCGATTCAACGGCTCGCCGATCAGGTGGCCGCCTGGTTCGTACCCGTTGTCATCCTCGTCTCGCTCGTTGCCTTTGGCGCCTGGCTGCTTTGGGGGCCGGCGCCGGCTTTCTCGTACGCGCTGATTGCAATGGTTGCCGTGCTGATTATTGCGTGTCCCTGTGCATTAGGACTCGCCACCCCCATGTCTATCATGGTTGGTGTAGGACGCGCCGCGCAACACGGCGTGCTGATCCGTGATGCCGAGGTATTGGAGCAGATGCAAAAGGTGGATCTGGTCATTGTCGACAAAACTGGCACGCTAACCGAGGGACGGCCCAAGGTGACCGAGATTCAAGCAGCGAGCGCAATAGACGGAAAAACCCTCCTCCAGCTCTTGGCCAGCGTCGAGCGTGCGAGCGAACATCCCTTGGCCGCAGCCATCGTCGCAGCCGCGCAAGAGCAGAACTTGGCGCTATTGCCCGTGACGGATTTCGATTCCCCGGTGGGTAAAGGCGTAATGGGCACTGTCGAGGGACGCCGTGTGGTCTGTGGTAGCGCGAGGTTCCTGACGGAACAAGGCGTTGCCGTGCCGTCGACAGAGGCCGGCGAAGCGGTTCGCGCCAAAGGCGCCACTGTCATTCACGTGGGCATCGATGCTGCCTACGCCGGCTTCGTGGGCATCGCGGATCCGATCAAAGCCTCCACACCGCAAGCGATACAGGCGCTACACGACGCAGGCATCAAGGTCGTCATGCTTACGGGCGATAGCAAAACCACCGCGCAGGCCGTGGCGCAGCAACTGGGCATTGATGAGGCAATCGGGGAGGTCTTGCCTGAAGACAAAAGTGCAGCGGTCAAGCGCTATCAAGCGGAAGGCCGGATCGTGGCCATGGCTGGCGACGGCGTTAACGATGCGCCGGCGCTCGCCGCGGCGGACGTAGGCATCGCCATGGGAACCGGAACAGACGTTGCGATGGAAAGCGCGGGTGTGACGCTGCTCAAAGGCGATCTTATGGGCATCGTGCGGGCGCGACGCGCGTCTCAAGCAACCATGCGAAACATCAAACAGAACTTATTCTTCGCTTTTGTCTATAACGCAGCAGGCATCCCCGTCGCAGCAGGTGTTCTCTATCCGATATTCGGCATTCTTCTGTCGCCTGTGATTGCAGCGGCGGCAATGGCCCTGTCGTCCGTAAGTGTCATCGGCAATGCGTTGCGGCTTCGCACGGCTCGTATCGATTCTTAGTATGTCCGCGTCCCGAAGCTTGGAAGATCGGCGGCATGGTCATTCGGTTTAAGCGCTTGATTCTGTGGTCGAACGAAAGATCCCGCACGATGCGAAGCGAATTACTTCGCTGTGTGTCTCCCGGCCTAGCCGGGTCGCGGTCCTCCAGGTTCGCTAGCCGCTCATCCCTGATGGGACGGGCACAGCCCGCCTTGCGCATCCCTGACACCTGCGCGCTCTCGCTTGCCAACCACCTGCACCGTCTGCCGTTGTAAGAGGGGCGGCCTTGCTTTCCTTTCATGGTCTCACACCGTTCTCGCTGTCAAGGACTGCGCGAAGCGCTAGCGGCCGCAACGCGGCCGTCTTCGATCCCTGACTGCTTGCGCTGCGGCGTGAGCCCTCCGGTTCCAGGCAATTCCGCCTGATTCCGATCCGGAGGCTGTCATGGACCAATATTCCCTTTTCACCGATGTCGATCTCACGCGCACGGGAGCGCTGCTGTTGCGCGATTCGGCCGGCGAAGTACGCCCGGCTAGCCGCAAGGAAATCCTGCGAGTGGCGCGCGAACTGGTGACGATCAACGAACTGTGTGGCAAGGATTTGAGCAGTCCGACCAAGACGAAGGACTTTCTCCGGCTGCGCTTGGCTTCTCTGGAACATGAGGTCTGCGGGCTGCTCTTGCTCGATAGCCGAAACCATCTGATCACCTACCTGGAGCCGTTTCGTGGCACGCTGACGCAAGCCTCGATCTATCCACGAGAAATCGTCAAGCTGGTGATCCAGCACAACGCCGCATCGGTGATGCTGGTCCATAACCATCCGTCGGGCAATCCCGAGCCGAGCATGGCGGATCGGCACATGACGCAGATCATCAAGCAAGCCCTGGCACTGATCGATGTGCATTTGCTGGACCATTTCATCGTCGCGGGTTCCAAGATTGTCTCGATGTCCGAGCTGGGACAGATATAACCGGCGCGATGCGGGAGGCAACAGGCCTCCCTTTTTTTGCGTCATCGAATGATACGCACCAGGTTGATGACATCCCCCATTCATTGGCCGGATGCTCCGGCGAACAACTACTGGTTTTGACTCTCCGGCGTCCAGACGAAAAGCCCTGGGGTGAACGCCTGCGCGCGCCGGGTGGCGCTTGCCTGGCATGTCCGGGACGCTTATTCCGTCAAGGGCCGCGGCTGGCCCCCGTGTCCTCGCCTACGGCTGCGGGCCGCGCCATGGCCAGTCGCTTCCTCCCTTGACGGCGCGCCCCTGCCATGCCGCGTGGTGTTCATGGGACGAAGGGCCACCCCGGCCCTTCGTGCCCATGTGGGCATGCAACCCAAGGAGCAGCATCATGAACATCACCACTGTTATTTCGACCGCCACCGATACCCCCATCCAGGCAGTGGCCGACGACAAAGCCCTGCACACCACCGCGCAGCAGCAGGCGCAAGCCGTGCTGGACAAGGCACAGGCCTTCGCCCAGGAACCCGGGACCCTGCCCGATACGGCATCATTCCAAGCAGAACAAGACAGCCAGGAACCCGCCGAACTGCGATTCATTCCCCTGTCGCGGCTACGCATCTCCAAGAGCAACGTCCGCAAGACCAGCACCGTCCCGGTGGACGCGCTGGCCGAAAGCATTGTGCGCGTGGGCCTACTGCAAAACCTGATCGTCATCGCGCTGCCCGATGGTCTGTATGGCGTGGTCGGCGGCAAGCGGCGGCTGGCCGCTCTGCGCTTGCTGGCGCATCAAAAGCGGATCGGCAAAGACCAGAGCATTCCCTGCCTCGTCGTGCCCGACGGCAGCGCTGTGATCGTCAGCTTGACCGAGAACGTGCAGCGCGAAGCGATGCATCCCGCCGACCAGTTCGAGGCATTCATGGCGCTGGTGATCGAAGGGCGTCCGGTAGAGGATATCGCGGCAGATTTCAGCGTGACCCCGCTGGTGGTGTTGCGGCGCTTGAAGCTCGCCAGCGTATCACCGCGCCTGTTGGCCGACTACCGGGCAGGCAATGTCACGCTCGACCAGCTCATGGCCCTGGCAATCACGGAAGACCATAAGACGCAGGAAGCCGCGTTCTACGACGCGCCACAGCATGAGCGCGAAGCCTACGCCTTGCGTCGGCGCATCACCCACAGCGAGGTCGACGCCTCGCGCAACGTGCTGGCCCGATTCGTCGGCATAGAAGCCTACGAGGCAGTAGGCGGCGGTATCCGGCGCGACCTGTTTGCGGAGGACGGTCAGGGCGTCTACCTGACCGATGCGGGCCTACTGCATCGGCTGGCGACGGCCAAGCTCGATGCGTTCGCCGCCGATATCCGGACCGAAGGCTGGAAATGGGTCGATGCCATCCCCGCCATTGGCTATAGCGAACTGGCTGCGTTTCGGCGGGCGCAGCAGACCGAGCGCCAACTCCGTGCGCGGGAAGCCAAGCGGCTCGCCAAGCTCCAAGCCGCCCAAGCACGTATCGAGGAAGCGCTACACGCCGCCGAAGACGCCGAGGATGAAGCCGCAGCCACCAAGCTCTACGAGCAAGGCGACCGGGTGGGCGAGGCACTGGACGCGCTCTTTGCGTCCCTGCTGGTCTACACGCCTGAAACGATGGCGGCATCCGGGGCGATTGTGACGGTGGACCGCGACGGTGAACTGGCCGTGCATCGCGGACTGCTGCGCCCGGAGGACATCAAGGCGGCAGCCCAGACTGCAAAGACACCGCCCACCGAGGGTGAAGGCAACGGAAGCGAAAGTAGCAATACGGATGACAACCCCGCGCCGGGCAAAACCCTGTCGGATCGGCTGGCCCGCAACCTGAGTGCGCATCGCACGGCCGCACTGCAAGCTGAACTTGCACGCAAGCCGGACGTGGCACTCGTCGCGCTCACGCATCGGTTGGCGCTGTCGGTGTACTACCACGATAGCCGGGCCAGCCTGCTGCAACTGTCCGTTCATCCGCAAGACGGCCTCGAACGTCATGCCCCTGAACTGGCCCAGGGTAAGGCCGCAGCGGACTTCGACGCGCTGCGTTCGGTGTGGCGCGACCGTCTGCCCGCCCAGGCGGACGAACTCTTCGATGCGCTGCGACAACTCAAACGCGCCGACTTGCTGGCGCTGCTGGCGGTTTGCACCGCCAGCATGATCGATGCCGTCACCAGCAACGAGCACGACACCCGCGCCGACACGCTGGCTCGCGCCGTGGCGCTAGACATGACTGTGTACTGGAAACCCAGCGCCGAGGGGTATTTCAACCACGTTTCCAAGGCGCAGATCCTGGCCGGATTCAAGGCGTTCAAACCGGGCGAGATCAGCCGCGTGAGCGGGTACAAGAAGGCGCTGATGGCAGGAGAGGCCGGGCAACACGCCACGGCCAGCGGGTGGTTGCCTGCGATGCTGCAAACCCCGGCCTAAGCCGATAGCGCGGCTCAACGCGGTGGGGAAACCTGTCGCGTCGCCCGCCGTTCGCTGCCCTTGGATTTTGGGTAGCGGGCGGCGGGCGTTTTGCGTGGCCTATCGAGGTCCGCACAAAACGGCGCGCTGCGCCCCGGCATGGCCGGCACGCAGCGCGCAACGTCCACTCCATACCCGACTAGCGCCGTCCCGACACCGCCAAGACGGCCCAGCGAGCGCCGCGATGCGGCGGGCGCAACAACCTGGCGGAAAGGCATCGATCAGCTTGGCGGCATGGCCCATGCCGCCAAGTGCAACAGGTGCGGCACCCACCCGCCAGGCGAGCGTCGAGGCACGTCTACGCCCGAGTGCGCCGATCCAGGTTGCGAAGCGCGTCTCCTACATCGACCCTAGCGGTATTGGCACGGTGCTGGTCACAGCACGGCGAGCGTCGGGTACAGGAGACCAGAAAACCCACTTCCAGGCTACGCCAATGGCACCTCCCCGCTGCACCGATGCCCATCACCAGCCTTGCACAGATCACCAAACCCTGACATGCGCCAGCAAACCGACTTCACCCGCACCGTCACGGCATCGAGCGCGCCTGCCAGGATGCCTTGGGGCAACGTCCGTCCTATCGCGGCCTTGTTTTGTGTGAATCCTGTCTGCGGCACGGCGGCCCTGGGCCGCCTCGGGCTTATGCGGCGCAACCGTCCGGCGCAACGATTTTCCCCTGCGCTGGCGCGCATTCCTCGCGGCCAAAAATCGCCGCTTCTCCCGGTCGTCCACTGCGTTTCCGTCCCGACGGGATGCACCGCGCCCGACCTCCGACTATCGGATCACAACAAGGACGCGATAGGCGCGGACTTGCAACCTCAAGGAGTTTCATCATGGCAATGATCGGCACTTTCAACGCGCAAGACAACGGTTATGCGGGCACGGTTCGTACCCTGACGCTGAACGTCAAGGTCAAGATCGTTCCGTCCGAGAAGGAAGGCGACAAGTCCCCGGACTACCGCATCGTGGCGGGCGGCTACGAGATCGGTGCGGCCTGGAAGCAAGTTTCCAAGGCAGACCGTCCCTACCTCTCGGTCACACTCGATGATCCGTCGTTTCCGGCCACGATCTACGCACGGTTGATCGGCAATGAGGACGGCACCTTCGACCTGATCTGGTCCCGGCTGAAGGCCAACAGCTAAACGTTCCGTCACCGCCCGGCTTGCCGGGCGTTTCACGCCGGCCCGGCTTTACGCTGTGGCCGGCTTTTTTTCGGCGTAGCGCCTGAAATACGTAAAACCTGTACATCGTCAATCCGTAGATACGGTTTTGCATGAGTACGGTATGCCAAAAACACGGCATCACGGGTTTGCGGTTCGGCGCATTTATACGAAGCTGCTTTGTAAGATTCACTGATTTTCGCCCTTGTGCAAGACAACGGTCAGTGAGCATCGTCGCCATCATTCATCCTTCGGACTCCTTTTTCGTCGAAATCTAGCGTTGGAGAATTGCTCAGCACAGCGCCAACCAGAACATGTAACATAAGCTCCAAATTTGTGAGTCGATTCAACTGATAAGAAAAACGAGAGACGATGCATACCTGCCCACCACCGGAAGTTGCCCTCAATGGATGGCTGGACGACTATCCCACTGTCGACGGTAACTACGGCCACATTCTCCTTGAGCAAAAAGAGAATCTCGTTCCGGATTTGGCTAACTTGCTCGTCCCGTACTTCGAATCCGCGCACCATGATGCCCGTATGTATTTTTGTGAGCAGATTGGGATCAATCTCCATCCTGATAACGATGTTGCTGGCGATGGTGAAGCGGAAGACGCTGAATCCCTGTATCCACGATGCTTGTCGATCAGCGCGCGACGCGGCCTTTTCGGCGAAGTGATGGCAGGGATGCTCACCGAGCACTACTCCTATGTTGGCGATCACGCATGGGATGTACCAATTTTTCTTTTCCGTTACCACGCCGATGTCGAGAAATATTTGTTCGATCTTTCCCGAGATGGCGAACGAACGAGACAAGTGTTTGGACGCTTTGGATCGGACTTCCTCGGACTGTGCCTGAACGAGGACGGAGATGTCGTTCGATTCATCGCTGGGGAAGCCAAATGGCGCGATCGGTTGAGCCCTGCAACTATCGATACATTGATGCTCGGGAAATGGGTCACGAACAGAGATACCGGGGAACGAACTCGATCAGGGAAGGGCGTCTGGTACGAAGTGAACCGCGACACACCGGTTCCTCATGGCCTGCGGCAACTTCAGCGGTTGCTTCAAGAACGCGATCCTGACGGACATGGTCCTGCAATTCTTTCGCTCGACAAGGCATTGGCACTGCGCAACCCAGAACCGATCCCGCGCACCAATCTCATCCTGATTGCCGGTAACGACGTCCCGAGCCGCGGCGAAAGGCAGGTACTCATCCCATGGGAAGAGGTGCCGGAAGAATATACAGCTCCGCACGATCTACAGGTTGTCGAATTGATCCTCAGCGATGGCGGGGATCTGATCGACCAAATCTACGATGCGCTTTGGCCTCAGGACTAAGTAGCTATGGCCGAGAACGATAGAGACCGTCTCGCGGTTGCGCGAGAAGTACGGCAAGCGCTTGCCGTCGAAAATACCTTGTCGACCGTACAGGCACGCGCATTCGTGCGATGTTTGCAAACGATATGGCAGGTACCCCCTATCCAGTGGAGTGAAGAGGAGTCGCGTGAGCAGTTTGCCGACGCGCGACGTCTACTCCATGCGGCGGAGATATTTCGGCAGATCGAGGGTAAGAATTCACCAGGCGCAATGGACTGCTATCGGCGTGCTGGCGAAATTCTTGAGTGGCTCTCTCGCGCTGAAGACAAACTTCGCCTGATCGCGCCGATCGGACTGTTTGCCGCTGCGGCGCTCCAGCTTGGAGGACTGCCGGCAATGGCCGCTGGCCTGCTGCGGCAAGTCGATCTAGGCAACGCGGGTTCACAGCTCTATGCTAGCTTCTTGCAAGCGGATTTTGACGGTGTGCTGAAGGTCGTGATGGCCTTTTGGCATCAACATGCTGATCTTACCGACCGCGACGCACCGCGCAGACTACTCCTTGACAGGGAACGCGAAGGGCATATCGCCTGGTACTTCACGACCGAACTTGTGCGCAGTCTGGGGTTGATTGCCGAATCCTTGAGGCGAGGAGACACCGGCCGGCTCTCCCGTGCTATCGAGAAGCTCGATGCTCTGGAAAAGATGGCGACGCGGACATTCAGCGAAGACGCTTCACTTCTCATTACGCTCATGCGAGCAGTAGCTGACAACTACCGTGAGGCGAGTATCTATCTTCCTGTGGAACAGCTTGCAGAGACGAATCTTGATCGCAGGCCGCGGTTGCTGCGCTTCGCGCGAGGACAGTTCAGCCGAGGCCGCGGAATTCTTTGGCCATCGCAACGCGACGGATTGGCTAGGCTTCTGCGTGATTCTTCGTTCGCACTTTGCACCCCGACTGGATCGGGTAAAACCTTGGTCGCCAATCTTGCGTTGGTGAAAGAGTTGCTTATTCGTCCGGAAGAGGATGCCGCCAATCCGCTGGCCCTGTATTTGGTTCCTTCCCGCGCACTTGCCGGTGAAGTGGAAGCCAAGTTGCGAAGCGAGCTTGGTGAAGATCTGATCGTCACCGGCTTGTATGGTGGGGCAGACTGGGGTATCACGGATTACTGGCTCAAGAGCGAAAAGCCAACCGTCTTGATCGCCACGGTGGAAAAGGCCGAAGCGCTGATGCGCTATGTGGGGCCACTTCTGCTGGCCCGTCTTCGCCTGCTTGTCGTTGACGAGGCCCATCAGGTCGTACCAGAAGACAACGACAGTACACGTATAGCATTCGCAGAGCACAGCAGTCGCTCTCTTCGTCTCGAAGGATTTGTCTCGCGCCTGCTGTCGCTGTCACCAGATATTGCCCGGATTGCGCTGACCGCGGTGGCAGGTGGCGCCGCAACGCCGGTTGCTCAGTGGATTGAGGGGCGCCGTGACGCCGCGGCCGTCGGAACGCGGTATCAGAGCACGCGCCAGTTAATCGGCGTTCTTGAAACCTCGCCCAATCATGCCAGCCGAATCCTGCTGGAGATCATGAATGGAAGGGCTTTATATGTGCGAGGTCGGGATGCGCCAGTCTACTTACCATTGCGCATACCTGTCATGCCTCAACTTCCTGCGGCAATGCGCAATAGCTTGTATCGCTTCAATGAACTCAGTGTGTTGTGGACGGCCCTGCATCTGATGGACGATGAGCGACGGATACTGATCTCTGTGGCTCAGGAGCCTGAGCAGACAATGCGCTGGTACAAGGAGGCGTTCGAACTGCCGGACTGGGCCGACCTCCCCCGTTTCACCGTCCCAGTCGGCAGGCGGCGCGAACGGTTCGATGAGGCGCGAGCCACAACCGTAGACTACTGTGGGGCGGACTCGTACGAGGTCGCTCTGCTGGACCGGGGTATCGCGACCAGTCACGGTCAAATGCCTCAACGGCTGCGCAGGTTAATGACCGAGTTGATCGGCCAGCGCATCTGCCCAATCACGGTCGCCACAGCGACATTGACGGAAGGTGTCAATCTGCCGTTCGATATGATATTCGTGACTTCCTTGAAACGGCGCTCCTTCGATCCTAGTACGCGGCGGCCGGTCATCACGCCGCTTTCGACGGGGGAGTTTCGGAACCTAGCGGGCCGCGCGGGGCGCCCCGGCGCGAGCAAGGGAATGGAAGGCATGACCTTGATTGCCATTCCTCGAAACGTCTCGACGACGGCAGATGCGACGCGAGCGACCCAACGCACTCAACGTAGCGAGTTGATCGCCGATTACCGTTCGTTGCATGAACGACTCGTGGATAACGCACTGGCCGTTCAGGCTGTTTCCAGTCCGCTGGCCCTACTCCTGAATGCGATTGCCACCCGAGCAGGGGCTATCTTGGGAATAGCCGGCGCTGAGTTTCTAGATTGGCTTGATGCGGTCACGCCAAGCGGGATCAGCCACGATGCCGGTCGGGCCGAGACGACGCCGGAGGCGCGTTTGGCGGATAGCCTCGATGAACTCGATGGAATTTTATTGAGCGCCATCGAGGAACTAAACCAGGCCCAAGCTGAGGAGGTGAATGGCGCACGGGCCGAAGCACATCTTGTCCAGCTATGGCGAAAGACCTTCACGAATGTCGCCGCGGTGCAGGAAGCATGGCTTGAGGCGGCGTTTGTTCGGCGCGGTCGGGCTTTGGTGGATACCGTTTATCCTGATGGCGATGAGAGAAAACGGCTCTACCTCTATGGTTTCACGCCCTATGTCGGCCGCCGCTTCGAGCAAGTGGCGCAGCAAGTGCAAGAGCTGCTCGAACAAGCGAGGAACTATGGCGAAGCTACCGACGCGGATCGATTGACGGTCTTCGAAGAGATCGGTGAATTGATTGCCAATGACCGGGGCTTTGGTTTTCGCATCCGTGCTACGGCGACGGATCAGCGTCTGCTAAACACCTGGACAGGCCTTCTGGCGTGGTGGATGCAGGGGCCGGATGCGCAGTCGCCTCCGCCCAACGAACTGCGCGCATGGCAGCGATTCGTCACGGAGAACCTGGAATTCAGACTGGGTGTGGCGATTGGCGCTGTGGTTGCGAGGGCTTGGACTGCCGGTGCGAACGATCCATTGGCCGTACCGACGCTCGATACGTGGCGTGCCACGACAGGTCTACCATGGTTTGGCTTTTGGGCTCGCGAGTTACTACGGTGGGGAACGTTGGACCCATTCATTGCGTTTGTCCTCGCCCAAGGATTGGCCAAAACACGCGGAGAAGCAGCGCAGCGTCGCATTGACTATGAGGTCTGGCTAGACGAGGGGTACATCAATCTAGAGCCGGATGACATGATCGACCCACAGCTATTCCTAGAATGGCAGATCAGCCTAGCGCAGCCCAACGCAGCGCAGCCTGTACAGAATGGCCCAGAGAATGCGGCGTTGACAGGTACCGACGGCCAATTGGAGCGCTACGGCGTCGTGCCAGTTCGGCACGGAGACATGATTCACTGGATCGATGCGGCAGGCTATGAATTGGCGACTTCAGGCAATGAGCAGGGATTGTTCTCGCCAGATGCGCACCGCAATGATTTTGATCTGGGGAGACAGCGACATGGTGCGTTGGTAAGACGTGTGTTCACGGCTTAGAACTAGATTGTTTTTTTGAAGGTGGATTGATGTCAGAGCAGCCACGAAAGACCGAGTCGGCGATTCAGGATGCGGCGAGTCGCTTCCTAGAGGCATTGCAGCTGTATTCGCCTGATCACGCATACAAGTCAATCATTTCGAGCAAGGATTGAGGGTGGACTTCGCCTGCCTTCGCGACGTGCTTGCACCGCTAATCGAAAGTCTCAAGGATGCAGGCACGCACCCTGAGCTTCCGTCCATCTGCGAGGCGTTGGGGTTACCAGCCCCCGATCCCGAAGGCTCGAAACGGGAGCGTATGATCGCGAGCTTCAATGCGCTGCCCGATGCGCAGTTGCCCGACACTGCGCAACGCTTCTTGCTACGGCATCCACCTTCGCCTGCGACGCGAAATGCGATCCAGGACATCCTGTGGGCAGACTCCCCATGTCCAGAAATACCGAAACGGTTCCGACGCGAAGTGGCGCAGACCTTGGACATTGAAGAACTCTTTGTGGATGCACAGCAATTCGACTCGCTGCTAGATCGACTCTGGATTTTGGACACCGATCCGTGGGCCGGTATGGTGGGCAACAGCAGAACGAACCTCCGGCAAGACATCGAACAACACGTGCATCGGAATCGAGGCGATTGGTCTACCGAATTCCTGTTCGACAAGCTGGGCGTCTACACGGCATCAAACGGACGCTTCGTACGCTTTCTCGAAGGCCTTGCATCGTCCGACGTTCGCCCCGATGAGGCGGCGCAGCGCCGCTTCGTGGAAACCGTCAATGTGCCGCTACGTAACTGCGGTGTCGAACTCAGCGAAAGCGATACGGATGGGGGCTATCCCGTCTTCAGCACGGTCGCTACCCACACTGCGCCAGCAGGGCGTCCCAAAAATCTGATTTTTGCCTCATCCATCAAGCCAGACCTTCGATTCCGCGATGCAGTAAACAACGACATCGAGATCGTTACCAACGCGGACAAGGTACTTGTCTATGACCGTCCCATCGGTATGGACGGTCTCTTATGGAGCGATTTGCAATCGTGGTGGGGCGAGACGTCGAAGATATCAGAGGCGGAAGCGGCCAAGAAGAGTCTTTACAGGCGATTGCGAGAGAGCTTGCCACCGAACTCCCCGCCGCAAGCTCTGCTCTTTGATGCGTTCTACGGTGGCTTCGGCAGTGCGGTCCCCGAATTACCAGCGCTTCTGCCCGAGGTGTGGCTGCACTGGGACCCGCGTACGGTCAAAGAGCGGGGTCGAGACGCACTGCTGCGGTTCAGAATGGATTTTCTGTTGCTGCTGCCGCAAGGGGTCCGCATCGTCATCGAAGTGGACGGCAAGCACCACTATGCCGATGAGGCCGGGCGGGCTGACGTTGTCCGCTATGCGCAGATGGCGGCCGCTGACCGTGAATTGAAATTGGCGGGCTATCAGATCTTCCGGTTTGGCGCATACGAGCTGCTGGGCGATTCGGCGAACGCCATAGTCAAGACGTTCTTCGAGACCCTCTTCAAACGGTATGGGGTTCCAGTGAGTTACCGTGCATGACACCAGGTCATGACGCGGCGCACTGGATGATCAATGTCGTCGCCGCGGCGACGGAAGCCGGCGCCACACTGTTTTCTGGCGACAACACGTCAACGTGGTTTCGTCGTAGACACGATCACGCCCGCACCCTATTCAGGAGGCATCAATGAGCACCAAGGATACAACTCTGATTCTGAATGACTACCAGACCTTCCTACATCATGCGACGGCGACCTTGCGGGACAACGTCGCCCATCCCTCGATCAAACCCTATCTCGACCATTTCGCCGAGGTTGATCGACATCTCTTAGTCCTTCGTAACCCACCAACCGGTACCATACCGACGGCGATGGTCCTTGCCCTTAATGCCAAAGCACTGTTGCTGTCTGCATTGCATGCTGCGTTGTCTGGGCAGACCGCGCCGATTCCAGGCTTGCTACGGAGCGCACTGGAGAGCATGTTGTATGCGGTGGTTATCCATCGAACCCCCGCGAAGGCCCTTGTCTGGCAAGCGACTGAGACGGCCCGCAAGGAACGAACGAAGCAGTTTGGCTGGGCGGCGGTCCAAAAGGAAGCGAGGCTGTGCGATAGGTCATTCGCAGAAGTGACGGATGGCATCTACGATACGTTGATCAACATCGGGGCGCATCCGAACTCGCAGGGCGTGCTGCCTAATCTGACTCATTCCCGTAGTCAGGATGGGCGGAGCGTGACATTGGGCTGTCTATATCCCGCGGGATCGAACACCACCAAATTCAGCTTGATCTTGTGTTGCAGCGTCGGCGCGATCGTTCTCGCTTGGTTGGCCCACGCGTTGCCCTCATCGGACCAGACGGGCGCTATCTACGACTCAGGCTACCTCCTCTACGAAGCAGCGATGGCACTCCCTACCCACGGTCAAGAAACATAGGCACAGGCATGGACCTGACTTCGACGGCGGTTCTGGAGATAAAGGGAGGTCGGCCATCACTATGGCCCTTTTTTTCCTGGATTCCATGTCACCGAGATCAATTGCTCCACGAGTTCTGAACCATCAAGGTAAGACTACGGCCTAAAAGCAGCCATTCAATCGCGATCCCTAGCGTCCCGCGAGCACGCGTACGACATGATGCGTTTTTTGTCTCACCTCTTCCCAAATCAGTCTTGGACGCCAGCGGCGTATCGGCTATAGCCTCGAAAGCTTCCTATCCCCGTCGATTCGATTCGAACCGGATGACTTGAACTCCGGCATCGAATACGTCTTAGGTTTGGGCACGTCCTGCGCCTGCCTCTCGGAATCCCCACCACCGCCGGCTTTGCCGCCGGCGCGTGTCATCAAGCCCCACGCGCTGCGCGGGGCTTGGGGGGATTTTGCCGTTCATACGAGAGGAGACAACACCAATATGGATGCACCCGATGACCATGCTGCAGACCGCTGTGCGCCGTGGCAAGCCACGGCCGCGTACCTGTATGTTCTGCTGCTGGACGATCCCGCCCTGGCGTGGGAATACCTGCGCCGCGATCCTGGATACTGTGCTTGTTGGCGTGCTCTGGGGCGCCAGGCCGAGCCTGCCGCCGCGCATCAATGGGGGCTAGAGCAACTCGAAAACCCCAACCTGGATGCGCGCTGCGCGCATCCAGTCTGGAATGACAGCCTGCCCTCCCTGCTGCATATCCGGATGGCCGATAATCAAGCGGGCGGCGCCGGCCTGGACCTCTGGCACATCCCCGGCCGCAAGGACCTCGCGGTAACTCCGCACGGCCTGGCCTTGCAGGCCAGCGACGGCGTGCGCATCCTGCGCGCCCGGCTCGATCCTGGCGTGCTTGATGGCCGGCCCGCCATGTGCATCATCCCGCTCGATGCGCGCCTGCATCCACAGGCCGCCTTGTTGTCCTCCCATGCCGCACATTTCGCTCCGAGGCGGGCCTCGCCCACAGGTCGCCGGCCCAGCGCGGCCGCCAGCCACGGCGGCGTCTTTCGCTACACCCAGGCTGCACAGCAGCATCTACGTGCCTTACAGGCGCTCGATGGCCGGCTCGCGGGTGCATCGCAACGCGCGATAGGTGAAGCGCTGTACGGACGTGAGCAAGTCTGTGGCGGCTGGCACGCCGATAGCGCGTTGCGCGCCCAGGTCCGCTACAACCTCACGCGTGGCCTGGCGCTGATGCGCGGCGGCTACCGTGCTCTGGCCGGGCTGCGCCCCGCCAGCTCCACTGCCGTACCCGCGCCGGGAGAAAATCCTTCCCCCTCCTGAATTTCTCCCTGTGCAGAGCGATGAGCCTTGACGAGACTGTCTCCCGTTGGCGGTGTTTGGACTGCCAACGCTCTTGCCCGATGGAGACAGCCATGACAATCACTCATTCGCCTCGCGCATCCCAGGCGAGCCCGGCTACGCCCGCGCTCGCGGACGCGGCGCCGGCGTTTCTGACCAACGCCGAAGCCGCCGCGCATCTCAAACTCTCGCCCCGCACGCTGGAGAAGAAGCGCGTGCTGGGCGGCGGGCCCCGGTTTCGCAAGCACGGGCGTTGTGTGCGGTACACCCTGGCGGATCTGGATGCCTGGAGCGCCAGCCATACCTTCGACATGACCTCCGATCCGGAATACACGGAGCGCCACGCCGGCCGCTGATGCGGCTAGGCGTGGACGTGGAAGCGACGAGGACCGGCCGGCATGGCACCGCGTAAACGGGATGCAGCGCATGCTGCTGGCGAGCGCGAACAGCTTGCGCTGTTCCGCGCGCTGCCTGGCGACATGCGCCCGCGCGATGCGCAAGACCTGATGGCGTATCCCTTCTTCTCGCTGGGCAAGTCGCGGCGCGTGGCACCCATCGCCTTTGAGGCGGGCGAGGTGCGCATCCTGGTCGAAGGCGTGGCCGAACATGGAATCGCGACGATATGGGATGCGGACATTCTGATCTGGGCCGCGAGCCAGATTGTCGCTGCCCGCGACGTGGGCCTGCCAACCTCGCGGCTCATGTCCGCGACACCGCGCGAGATCCTGACCTACACCGGACGCGGCACATCGCGGCACGACTATCTACGCTTGCGCGCGGCCTTCGACCGGCTGCAATCGACCACCGTGGCCACCAGCTTGCGCCAAGGCGCCAATCGCCGCCTGCATCGATTTTCCTGGATCAATGAGTGGCAAGAAACTTCCCGGCCCGATGGGCGAGCATCCGGCATCGAGTTGATCTTGCCCGATTGGTTCTACCGCGGCGTGTTGGACGACGCCCTAGTGCTCGGCATCGATACCCGCTACTTCCAGCTAACTGGCGGCATCGAACGCTGGCTATACCGCCTGGTGCGTAAGCACGGCGGCAGCCAGCGCATGGGGTGGATGTTCGAGTTGCGCCATCTGCACGCCAAGTCTGGAAGCCTGGCGCGCTACTCCGATTTCGCGTTGGACATTCGGCGTCTCGCACAGCGCCAAACGCTCCCTGGTTACCGCTTGCGCATCGCGCGAGCTGGCGGCGTGGAGAAATTGTTCTTCTATCGGCAACCCGGCGCGCCAGCGCCTTGACGAGGTTCGATATGTGGATAACCTGTGGACAAACCTGTGAATTACCTGTGGATACGCACGTGCTATCGGGCGCATCGGGCACGTGCTATCAGGCGCAGAATGTACGTGCTTTCAGGCGCACGATCCCTTGGAACCCCGCGCCAACATTAACGCTCCGGGGCGCTTCTAACTATCTAACTAAAAGACTAACTAACAATAAAAGCGCGACGGGCGTTGCTCAAAACATGGGCAGTGCGCATACGGAAGGCATAACACCCGGTCGGCAATGCGAGCCCTTGCCGATGCCGGCCGGCGTACTGGCCGCCGATCTTGCCTCGCCGCGTTCTGGGTACGTCATCGCCTTGCTGAACCAGAAAGGCGGTTCAGGCAAGACCACACTCGCCACGCATCTAGCCGGCGAACTGGCGTTCGACGGCGCGCGCGTGGTGTTGATCGACGCCGACCCGCAGGCCTCGGCCTCAGATTGGGCCGAGCGTCGCATCCAGAACGGCCAGAAGCGCCTGTACGGCGTCTTCGGCCTAGCGCGTGAGTCCTTGCATGTCGAGGTGCCTCAGATCGCACGAACGGCCGATTTCGTGGTGATCGATGGGCCGCCGCGCACCGCCGCCATCACTCGCTCGGCCTTGCTGGCGGCCGACCTGGTGCTAATTCCGGTACAACCCTCGGCCTACGACATCTGGGCCAGCGGCGACATGGTGCGGGCGATCGAGGAGGCTCGCTTGTACAAGCCGGCGCTGCGCGCGGCGTTTGTCATCAACCGGCGTGTCGTTGGCACGGTGATCGGCCGCGAAGCACGTAGCGCGCTCGCCGATCAGCCATTGCCGGCGCTGGCCGCCGAGATCGCGCAGCGCATCTCCTTCGCCGACAATGTGGCCGCTGGCCGGCTCGTGCGAGAGCAGGACCCCAACAGCGCCGCTGCCTGCGAAATCGCGCGGCTCGCGGCACATGTACGCGAGGCATTGCAATGAGTCCGGCGCGCGAACGCGCGGCCATCGGTCTGCGCCCGGCATCCACGGCGGCGACCACCTGGGTACGCCGGGGCGAAGGAGATGGACTCACACCGGCATACACCGCGCGGCTGACCATCGACGTAACACCATTGCTGCGCGGGCGCATCAAGGTCATCGCATTCGAGCGTGGTATCACCGTCGCTGCGATGTTGCGCGAGCTGCTTGAGCGCGAGTTTCAGAAGGAGCTGCGATGATGCCGTCCGTCCGCGTACCTACCGTGCCCAACATGCGCGTCGCGCTTGCCACGGTGGGCCAGCGCATCAACATCTGGCTGCGCTTTGGCGCGCCACAGCGGATCTTCCGACTGGACGACTACCGACGCCAGGCCGTGTTTCTACCGGGTGCGGTCTGCTGCCGTGTGTCGTGGGCTGCTAACGACTACGGCACGGTGCACTGGCAAGTCATGGTGCTACAGGCTGGCACACAGCGCGATGGCATCCAACGCATCGCGGGTGTGGCGCCCGGCGCGCGCATCTTGCTGTGCGCCGAAGGCGAGCCTCGTGTCAAAGCCGTGCTCGCTATCGTCGACGCGATCGAGGCGCTAGGCATCTCGCCGCTACACGTCTCGACCGTCTACTGGCAGGTGGTGAACGACCGGCTCGCTGCGCGTCTCGTGCCGCCGGCCTATACGGCCGAGCGTCATGCCGCACATCTTGCGCGTAGCGCGTTAACCAATTAACCCGTCTGGAGCGCACGATGCAGCCACGGAGAAGGCGACGGATGTCGCAGATCGGATTGCTTGTTTGCATGACGGCGGGCCTGGCGGCGCTCTTCGCGCCTGCCATGCTATCCCGACATGGGCGAGCGGCACCGCGTCTGGTGTTCAATGTCAGCGATAGCGCGCCGCGCGGTTTCTACGCCGTCTCCACGCTACCGGTCGCGCGCGGCGATTACGTTGTCGCGCGCTTGCCGGCGGCGATGGCCGCACTCGCCGCCGAACGGCGCTACCTGCCTGCCAACATCCCGCTCTTGAAGCATGTCGCGGCCATGTATGGCGATCACGTTTGCGTGCGCAATGGCATGGTGCGGGTCAACGGGAAAGTCCTGGCTTTGACGTTAACGCACGACAGCCAAGGCCGGCTGCTTACGTCCTGGGTGGGCTGCCGGATACTGACCGAAAGCGAATGGTTCCTGTTGAGCACCGACAATGCGGCGTCGTTCGACAGTCGCTATTTCGGGCCAGTCCCGCGCGCGGCGGCCTACGGCCGGGCCGCGCCCGTCTGGACCTGGACGACGCCATGAGATCGGTACATCCGTCGACACACGGGCTGTCCTCATCCGTGCAGCCGGCTCGCCGAACGGGCTGCGTATCGTTCGACGCCGTGGATGCGCGCAACGTGCGTTCCGACGTGCAGCCGGCTTGCCCGTGGGCGGGTTTTCCCACGTCGCCAAGACCGCCTGGCCTATGCTCATCGCAGCGGTGTGTCGACCCACGCGCCGGCCCCGGTGTCGACCGATCGGTAAGCGAGCCGCCAGGGACTGGGAGCGAGGTTCACGGCAACGTCAAAGGCGGGGGCAAGATAAAAGGGCCAGCACGTGGTTGGCCGCAAAGCCTTGTCTGCACGGGGGGAGAGACGGCACGCAGCGTTGCAGCGTGGGTGCCGTCCTGGGGTGCAATCGCGCATGAATGCAGCGTTTGCCACGTGCCATCCACGCCTGGATACGCCGGGGTCATTTGGAGCAGGCATCATGGCGATCCGCGATGAAGACCGTTTCCAGCCACGTCCCGCTCCACCCAAGGGCGGCGGTAAGGATGGTGGGCAACGCTTTGTCTCGCAGGTGCTGCGCCAGGTGTCGCGCACCGGGCCGGCCCGCGCCGGAACCACGGCGCGGCGTGGCGGCTCGGCTTTTTGGCGCGGCAGGGTAGCGGCCCGTTTTGCCGCGGCTCAGCCTTCGCCGCGCAGCCGGCGGGTGATCATTAAGTCGCGCTTTGTATTGGTCAAGGCCGGCGGCGAAGGCATCGGCCGGCACCTGCGCTACCTCCAGCGCGACGGCGTTACGCGGGAGGGCGAACCTGGCCGCGCCTATGGCGCCGACACCGACGACGCCGATACCCGCGGATTCGAGATCAGAAGCCAGGGTGATCGACACCAGTTCCGCTTCATTGTATCGGCCGAGGACGCGGAGGAGCTGGGCGGACTGCGCGACTTCACCCGCGCGCTGATGCGAAAGATGTCGATCGATCTGGAGACTCGTCTCGATTGGGTGGCAGTCGATCATTGGGATACCGATAATCCCCATACGCACATTGTCCTGCGCGGTCGGGATGACAACGGGAAAGACCTGGTGATAGCTCCCGATTACCTCGGTCACGGCATGCGTGCGCGAGGCTCCGAAATCGTCACGGAATGGCTTGGCCCGCGGACCGAGCGCGAGATCCAGCAAAGCCTGGTCCGCGAGGTGGGGCAGGAGCGGTTCACGACACTTGACCGGACGCTACTGCGGCATGCCGTGGCCGGCATGGTGGACCTTGCCGCGATACGGGTAGATAGCGGCGACCAGTCGATACTGCGTGGCCGCTTGCGGCATCTGTCGGACCTGGGCCTGGCGAATCCGCTTGACCCGACCCGCTGGCAACTGGATGAGCGGATGGAGGAGACGCTGCGCAGCCTGGGCGAACGCGGTGACATCATCCGCACGCTGCACCGGGCAATGCGTGGCGAGGCGCGAGAATGGGTGATCCATGAACCAGGTCGGAACGAGGCGCCTATCGTTGGGCGGGTTGCCGGCAAGGGGCTAGCCGACGAATTGCATGACACAGGCTATCTGGTCATCGACGCGGTGGACGGTCGGGCGCATTACGTGCGTCTGCCATCCATGACGGAACTGGCCGACTATCCTTTGGGCGGCATCGTCGCAGCCCAGTCTGCGCCGGCCAGCGCTGCGGATCGAAACATCGCCGCCGTAGCGCGCGACGGTATCTACCGCACGTCCGACCACCTTACCCAAGTACGCACTCGCGATAGCGACCCCGACCGCGTTGTCAAATCTCATGTACGACGCCTGGAAGCGTTGCGCCGTGCCGGCATGGTGGAGCGCATCGACGATGGGGTCTGGAGAATCCCGCAGGATCTGACGCAGCAAGGTCAGGTCTTTGACATAAAGCGCACGGGCGGTTTGACCATCGAGTTGCGTTGCCACCTGCCGCTAGTGCGACAGGTACAAGCGATGGGTGCAACTTGGCTGGACACGCAACTGATCGCCGGCGGCAAAGAACTGTCCTCGTCGGCCTTTGGCGCCAAGGTGCGCGAAGCGATGTGGCATCGGGCGGATTTTTTGGTGCGGGAAGAATTGGCCGAGCGGCGCGGACAGCGCTTGACGCTGGCGCGCAATCTGCTGCAAACCCTACGTGATCGAGAATTGGCTCAGACAGCCGCAACGATCATGACCGAGACTGGACTCAGCTACAAACCTGTCGGCGAACATGGTCGCGCCCACGGGGTGTACAAGCGATCGTTGCAGCTTGTCAGTGGCCGTTATGCCTTGCTGAACGATGGCCTCGGATTCAGCTTAGTGCCCTGGCGACCGGTAGTCGAACAACGGCTAGGGCAATCAATATCAGCGACCATACAGGCGGGCCGTGTGACGTGGGAGTTTGGACGGAAGTTGGGACCGTCGATTGGTTAAATCGAAATTTCCGCCTTCATCGTGGGTTTGGAAGCACCATGACAGAGTGCTGTCGATACAAAAATTCGAACAAGACACCATTAGCCACGCAGTATTTGGATACGCCATTCCTTGCAGAAATGTAATGTGGCAGTCCGCATCTTGTTGGTTTTCGGCGGCTAGAGTCTGAGGTTTGCACCCCAGAATCTTCGATAAGAGAAGGTTCTACTCTAAGAACTCGCAACGATATTAAGAAGAACAGTGAGAATTCGCTATCTGCGCTATTTCGTGGTGGTGGCTGAGGAACGGAATTTCCATCGCGCAGCGGAGCGACTGCATATGGATCAGTCACCCTTGTCGCGTGCGATTAAGACATTGGAGGATGAGTTAGGCGCACGATTGTTTGAACGTACACAGCGGGGTAGCAGTATTACTCCTGCCGGAGAGGTGTTGCTGGAAGACGCGCGTCGCATCTTGGTGGCTTATGACCTGGCCAGGCAAAATGTGCGAGAAGCCTGCCACAAATTCCAGCATCGCCTACGTGTCGGCCTATCTGGTATGACTGTTGGCCTAGCACATCCCAATCTGACTTCGCTCCTAGCCTATCATCGTCACGCATCGTCAACGATTGATTTGGTCGTCACTGAATGCGACTACGGCGCCATGCTGCGTGAGGTACGCGATGGCCTGTTGGATGTCGGCATTACGCTTGGCGGCGTACATGCTGACGACTTGGTTGTGCATCGTTTGTGGGATGATCCGATCTTGGGGGTGATCGCGGCCAATCATCAATTGGCCGATCGCAAGAGTGTGACGCTCGCCGACATGTTGGCGCACCCATTGGTGATCTGCCAACCTCAAAATGATGCGGCAGTTAGCGAACGTCTACGCGAATTGATCCACCAGAGCGACCCCCCACCAAGGGTGGGCCATTATGCTTCGAGCATCACTGGCATGTTGACGCTTGTAGCCGCCGGGTTCGGGGTTAGTTTTATCGCGCGCGCGCACGCCAATATGTTGAAATGGGAAGATGTTCGTTTCGTACCTTTGATAGACGCCGCTGCCGTGTTTTCAACGTGTGCGATCCGCCGCCCCGGTGGGATGAGCGCGCCCCTGCGGAATCTGCTTGATAGAGCTAAGACCTCATGTGGCGACGCCACTATTGCCACAGCATAGAAGGTGCTTGAATTAGAGTTTGCTCGAATCGTCTCAAGTATTGCAATTTCAGTCTTTGACTTGTTTTACTGCATTGACGATTATCAATACTGATCGTTTCCCTTCTCGCGCCTGATTGCCCCTACGTCCGTCGCGGAAACGTTCTCTCGGCCTGGATACTACGTCCCGCCGCCACCCCAACAAGAAAGTTTGTCGCGCGCGGATTGCGTGCTGGACAAACCATTACCGATTCACTGCGCTGGACCACGCCCGAGCGGGTTTTGAATCCAGCGACAGGAGACGAGACTGACGACGTGTTGATGCGGCACGCCCATGACGGCGTGCGCGGCACGTGCGCAGGAGGTCGGAATGGCGGACAAGGTGTCGGCGGTGTCGCTGCATACGGGCGTGCTCTTCGGGCAGATCGTGGTGGTCTGCGCGATCACGTTGGCTTGTCTCTGGTTTGCCACGCAATGGACCGCGGCAGCGCTGGGCTATTCACCACGCCTGGGTACGCCATGGCTGGTCTGGGGCGCTATGCCTATCTACCCGCCTTGGCAACTCTTTCTCTGGTGGTACATCTATGAGGCGTATGCGCCGGATGTGTTCATGCACGGTGGCGCCATCGCAGCAACCGGCGGTCTCTTATCCGCAGGCGCTGCAATTGGCATGTCTGTCCATCGGGCGCGGCAAACGCGGCGTGTCACGACCTACGGTTCGGCGCGCTGGGCGACCTACGACGAAATCGTCAAGACGGGGTTGACGGGCTCGGCCGGCGTATTCCTCGGCCGATTCAAGCATAAAGGCGAACAACACTATTTGCGTCACGAAGGGCCGGAGCATGTCATGGCCTTTGCCCCGACCCGCTCCGGCAAGGGGGTCGGCCTGGTCGTCCCCAGCCTCTTGACCTGGCCCGGTTCGGTCGTGGTCCATGACATCAAGGGCGAGAACTGGACACTGACGGCCGGTTGGCGAGCGCGATTCTCGCACTGCCTGCTGTTCAACCCGACCGACACCCGCTCAGCCGCGAACAATCCCTTGCTGGAAGTGCGGCGCGGCACGCATGAAGTGCGCGACGTGCAGAACATTGCCGACATCCTGGTAGACCCGGAAGGCGCGCTAGAGCGCAAGAATCATTGGGAGAAGACCAGTCATGCACTGTTGGTGGGCACCATCTTGCATGTGCTCTATGCGGGGTCGGACAAGACGCTACGGGGCGTCGCAGCGGCACTATCCGATCCGGCCCGAACTTTCGAGGCAACCCTGCGAGCCATGATGGTCACGCGCCATCTGGACGATGGACCGCATCCAGTCGTGGCCTCCGCTGCGCGCGAGGTGTTGAATAAATCGGACAACGAGCGCTCCGGCGTCCTGTCGACCGCCATGTCGTTCCTCGGGTTGTACCGTGATCCGACCGTCGCGGCCGTCACGTCGCGCTGCGACTGGCGCATAGCCGATCTGCTCGATGCGCGGCATCCCGTTTCGCTGTACCTAGTGGTGCCGCCATCGGATATCAGCCGCACGAAACCGCTGGTACGCCTGCTCTTGAACCAGATCGGCCGGCGCTTGACCGAATCGCTCGATGGCTCCGACGGGATCGCGCGGCGCCACAAGCTCTTGCTGATGCTCGACGAGTTCCCGGCGCTGGGACGCCTGGATTTTTTCGAATCTACGCTGGCCTTTATGGCGGGCTATGGCTTGCGCGCCTTCCTGATCGCTCAATCGCTGAACCAGATCGAGAAGGCCTACGGCCCGAACAACTCGATTCTGGACAACTGCCATGTGCGCGTTGCCTTCGCTTCGAACGACGAACGCACGGCCAAACGAATCTCCGATGCGCTGGGCACGGCCACCGAGCTGCGCGCCCAGCGCAACTACGCCGGGCACCGGCTCTCGCCCTGGCTGGGCCACCTGATGGTGTCCCGACAGGAGACGGCACGGGCGCTACGTACCCCTGGCGAGATCATGCAACTGCCGGTGGATGAGGAAATCGTGATGGTGTCGGGCCAGGCGCCGATTCACGCCGCCAAGCTGCGCTACTACGAGGACGTAAATTTTACGAAGCGGGTCATGGATCCCCCGGTCCTGTCCGGCACGACGTATCGGGACCGGCCAGCTGCTCGCACAGATGACTGGACCGGGTTGGTGTTGCCTCAGCCGGTCGATGGCGTGGATGATGGCACGGCTGACTATGCGGAGGAGGAAGGCGGGTTGCGGCGTGAGCCTGACTTGGATGTCGAGGTCGACACGCTAGTACCGGATGGGGGTACTGACCTGGACTTCCTGGACGACGACGATGCGCCAGTCCTGCCCATCCGGCCAGACCGCCGCCTGCAGCGTGCCGCCCGGCTGGCCGCGCTCGATCCCGACGACGGGATACCGCTATGAGCCGTGCGCGCCTGAACTTGTTTATTCAGCCCGAGCACGCCCGCCGCCTGGACGAGTTGGCGGTGCATCGCGGCGTGTCCAAGTCATCCATCGTGGCGGCCGCTCTGGCGTCCTTCCTGTCGCCTGACGCAGGAGACCAGCGCGAGGCGGCCCTAGCGCGCCGGCTGGACCGGCTGTCGCGGCAATTTGACAAGCTTGACCGCGACCAGAACATCCTGATCGAGACGATGTCGCTCTACGTCCGGTATTTCCTGACGGTCTATCCCGCCATGCCGGAGGCGCAGCAAGATGCGGCACGGGCGCAGGGCAAGCAGCGTTTTGCGCAGTTCGTCGATCAATTGGCCCGCCACTTGCAGCGCGGCCACAGCCTCGTGCGCGAAGTACATGAGGAATGGTTCCCGGCGCCGCAGGACGACCCGGACGCGCAGGATGCCGAAGACGGAGGCCGCCATGTCTCATGACGCCGACGGGCTAGCTCGCCAGCGCAGTTTGGACATGTTGCGTACGGCCATGGGACCGGAGATCGCCGCCGCACTCAGCGACCCGGATGTCGTGGAGATCATGCTGAACCCAGATGGCCGGCTGTGGCTGGATCGGCACAGCCAGGGCCGTGCGCCGGTGGGCGTCACGCTATCCGCGGCGGACGCCGAGCGGATCATCCGACTGGCCGCCGCCTCGGTGCGGCTCGAAGTCCATCGGGACCGGCCGCTGCTGTCGGCCAAGCTTCCCCTCAATGGCGAGCGCTTCGAGGGTGTGCTGCCGCCGCTGGTCTATGCGCCCACATTCTGCATACGCAAGCAGGCCGTCAGCATCTACCGACTGGATGACTATGTGGCAAGCGGGATTCTTGACGCGGGGCACGCCGATTACCTGCGCGTCGCGGTGCGTGATCGCTCGAACATCGTGATCGCGGGCGGCACGGGCTCAGGCAAGACAACTTTTGCGAACGCGCTGCTCGATGAAATCGCCGAGGACGGCGACCGGATCGTGATTCTGGAAGATACGGGCGAACTGCAATGCCGCAATGAAGATCGCGTGCAGCTTTGCACGTTGCCCGGCATCGCGAGCATGGCCGACCTGGTGCGCTCCACGCTGCGCCAGCGGCCCGACCGGATCATCGTCGGAGAAGTCCGTGGTGCCGAAGCGCTGGATCTGTTGAAGGCGTGGGGAACCGGCCATCCAGGCGGCGTTACCACGTTGCACGCCAACTCCGCCTATGGCGCCCTGGTGCGCTTGGAGCAACTCACACAAGAGGCGGTGAGTGTACCGCCGCGCGCCCTGATCGCCAGCACCGTCAACGTCATCGTTTTTCTCTCTGGCCGCGGACAAGCCCGCCAGGTCAAGGAGATCGCGCGCGTGGTCGGCATTGATGGCGAGCGATACCACCTTGAGCCGATAGCCCTCACCGCAGGAGAAACCGCATGACTAACCCCAAGCTCACCTTGTCGCCGTTGCCCTCGTCGCTGGACCAGGCGCGAACATTCATCCGCCGTCACGGCTGGGTATTGTTGCTCGCTGCCGTCTTGACTGTGCAGGTTCACGCAGCCGGTTCCAGTATGCCGTGGGAGGCCCCGCTGGAATCCATCCTGGAATCGGTACAGGGGCCGGTTGCGCGCATCGTGGCCGTCATCATCATTGTCGTCACTGGATTGACGCTCGCATTTGGCGATACCAACGGGGGTTTTCGTCGGCTGATTCAGATCGTATTCGGCCTGTCCATTGCGTTTGCCGCCTCGTCATTCTTCATGACGTTCTTCCAGTTCTCCGGCGGGGCGCTGGTATGAACGAGCGCGCTGGACTCCCTGAAGGCTTCGAGGCGCCGCTGCATCGCGCTTTGACCGAACCAATCCTGTTGGGCGGCGCGCCGCGCACCGTGGCGATCGCCAACGGAACGCTGGCCGCCGCCATCGGCCTGGGACTGCAACTCTGGCTGCCCGGCTTTGTCTGCTGGTTCGCGGGTCACATGCTCGCGGTCTGGGGCGCGCGCCTGGATGTGCAATTCATGCCGGTATTCCTGCGCCATGTAAAGCATCCCTCGGTACTGGACGTGTGAGGCTGCCATGCTCAATCTCATCGAATATCGCAAGCGTCCGACATTGCTCGCCGACTGGCTGCCCTGGGCAGGCCTAGTGGCCGACGGTGTCGTGTTGAACAAGGACGGCGGCTTTCAGCGCACGATGAAATTTCGCGGGCCTGATCTGGACAGCGCAACCAGCACAGAGTTGGTGGCGGTCACGGCGCGGCTGAACAATGCGCTCAAGCGCTTCGGATCGGGCTGGGCCTTGTTTGTTGAAGCCGACAGGCGCGATGCGGCGGACTATCCCAGTTCCTCTTTCCCAGATGGATTGTCCTGGCTGATCGACGAGGAACGGCGCGCCGCGTTCGAGGAGTCTGGCTCACACTTCGAGAGTGCTTATTACCTGACCATCGTATGGCTGCCGCCTGAGGAAACGCGGGCGCGCGCGGCCAAGCTGCTGTACGAGAACCAGCCCCGGCGCGGCGTGGATTGGAAGGAGCGTTTGGACAGCTTCCTGGCCGAGACGCAGCGCTTCTTCGGCCTGCTCGATGGCGTCATGCCCGAGATCGCCTGGCTCGATAGCAGGGAGACCTTGACGTACCTGCACGGCGCGATTTCGACGCGCCGGCATCCGGTCGTTGTGCCCGAGGTGCCGTTTCATATCGACAGCCTTTTGGCCGATGCACCGCTGATAGGCGGTCTCGCGCCCATGCTGGGCAATCAGCACCTGCGGGTGCTGTCGGTGCGTGGGTTCCCCACCTCGACCTGGCCGGGCTTGTTGGATGAGCTAAACCGGCTTGGCTTCGCGTATCGCTGGACGACCCGCTATCTCTTTCTCGACAAAAGCGAAGCCGAGTCGGAACTGACACGGTTGCGCCGGCAATGGTTTGCCAAAAGAAAGAGCATCGTGGCGATGTTACGGGAAACACTTTCCCAGCAGGAAAGCCCGCTGGTCGACACCGATGCTGACAACAAGGCGGCGGATGCCGATGCCGCCTTGCAGGAGCTGGGAGCCGACGATGTGGCGTATGGCTATCTGACCTCCACCGTCGTCGTGATGGATCTCGACCCGACGGTAGCCGATGACAAGCTGCGTTTGGTCGAACGCGCGATTCAAGGCAGGGGCTTCGTGACCTGATGGAAACACTCAACGCCGTCGAAGCCTGGTTGTCGTCGCTGCCGGGCCACGCTTACGCCAACGTGCGTCAGCATCTGGTGTCCACCGTGAACCTGGCGCACATGATGCCGGTATCGGCCGTCTGGGCCGGCCAGGAACGCAACGTGCACCTGGATGGACCGCCGCTGATCGTTACGCGCACCGACGGTGCCACACCTTTCCGGCTCGTACCGCACATCGGCGATGTGGGCCACACGCTGATCGTCGGTCCGACCGGCGCCGGCAAGTCGGTGCTGTTGGCGATGCTCGCCTTGCAGTTCCGCCGCTATGCCGGTTCGCGCGTCTTTGTGTTCGAGATGGGCCGCTCACTGCGTGCCTCGCTACTTGGGTTGGGCGGCGAGTATTACGACCTGGGCATGGATGCCGACATGGCGTTTCAGCCGCTGGCCCACATCGACCAGTACGGCTACCGGAGCTGGGCAGCAGAGTGGGTCGAAGGCCGGATCATCCAGGAAGGCATCACGGTGGGTCCGGACGAAAAGGCCGCCATCTGGTCGGCGCTGGGCAGTCTCGCCAGCGCGCCAGTGGCACAGCGCACCTTGACGGGCCTGTCGGCGTTGCTGCAATCGAACCGGTTGCGCCAAGCCTTGGCCCCTTACGTCCTGGGTGGCGCGCATGGGCGGCTGCTCGACGCCGACCACGACCGGCTGGGCAGCGCGGACGTGCAAGGCTTCGAGATGGAAGAGCTGATGCACAGCAAGGCCGCCGCCCTCGCTGTCCTGCAATATCTCTTCGCCCGGCTCGAAGCGCGGTTCGACGGCACCCCGACCCTCTTGATTCTGGACGAGGCCTGGCTCTTTCTCGACGATCCGGTATTCGCCGCGCGCTTGCGCGAATGGCTCAAGACGCTGCGCAAGAAGAACGTCAGCGTCGTATTCGCCACGCAATCGCTGGCCGACATCCGGGACTCCAGCATCGCGCCGGCCATCATCGAAAGCTGCGCGAGCCGGATCTTCCTTGCCAACGCCCAAGCCATGGAGCCACAAATCCGCTCGATCTACGAAGGTTTCGGGCTGAATGCCCGGCAGATCGAGATCGTCGCGCACGCCGTGCCCAAACGCGACTACTACTACCAATCTCGGCTGGGCAACCGCGTCTTCGACTTGGGTCTGGGCGAGGTGGCCCTGGCCTTTGCCGGGGCATCCACGCCGGCTGACCAGCGCGCGATCGATGCCATCACCGCGCAGGCCGGGCATGAACATTTCGCGGCCGCGTGGCTGCGCCATCGTGGCCTCGGCTGGGCCGCTGAATTGGCCGATGGGTTTGTCCCGCAGGCAGTGCCTGCACCGTTGTTCCATCCTGAGGAGATCTTGCCATGAAACGCCTGCTTGTCCCCGCGGTGCTATGCGCCGCTCTGGCCGCGCATCCCGCGCACGCCCTGACCGTGTTCGATCCGACGAATTTCTCCCAAAACATTCTGACGGCCGCGCGCACTTTGGAGATGATCAACAACCAAATCCGCCAGCTCCAGAACGAAGCGCAGATGCTCACGCACGACGCGATGAACCTGACGGGCCTGGATTTCAACGCGATCAGCCGGTTGCGCACGTCGCTGTCGTCGACCACCACCCTGATGAACCAGGCGCGCGGTCTGACCTTCGACGTGTCACGGGCCGAGGCGGAGTTCGCCCGACTCTATCCCGCGCAGTACGACGCGACGATCAGTAATGATGCGATGGCGCAGGATGCCCGCGAGCGATGGAGCCAGTCGCTCGACGCCTTGCGCACCACCGCCAATGTCCAGTCCCAGGCTGTGCAGAACCTGGGGGACGACGAAGGCGTGTTGTCCGATCTGGTGCAGCAGAGCCAATCGGCCGTGGGAGCCTTGCAGGCCACCCAAGCGACGAATCAACTCCTGGCCCTGCAAGCCAAGCAATCGATCCAGCACCAGCAATTGCAGATCGCGCAGGACCGCGCGATGGTACTGGATCGAGCCCAGGAGGCGGCCGAGGAAGCCCGCGCACAAGAGGTCCGCCGGCGCTTTTCCCGCGACCGTGCCAACTACACCCCGCAACCCGTGCAGTTTTATCAATGAGGAGATCCGCATGATCTATCGCTGGATGATTGCCGCCCTGTGTGGCGTGATGCTGGCCGGCTGCGGCAAGGAAGAGCCGCAGCCGCCTGCCGCCGCACCGGCTGCCGATGACGCCACCGTCACGCAGGACGCTCAGAAGCGGCGGCAGCGTTTCCAAGGCGACGGCAAGGCGCAATACACGCCCTACGAGGCGCCACGCGCTCAGCCATGAACGACCTGGCCATCATCGACCGCTTCACGGACGTCTATTCCCGCTACATCGATAGCGGGTTCGGCCTCCTGGGCGGCGAGGTCAGCTTTCTCACAGCTACGCTGGTCGTCATCGACATGACGCTGGCGGGCCTTTTCTGGGCGATGGGCGGCCACGATGACATCCTCAGCAAGCTCATCAAAAAGACACTGTATGTCGGCGCCTTCGCCTACATCATCGGCAACTTCAATGCGCTGGCTGGCATCATCTTCCGCTCGTTCGCGGGATTGGGCCTGGTGGCCTCCGGATCGACCATTACGGTAGCGCAACTACTGCAACCGGGGCGACTGGCGCAAGTCGGGGTCGATACGGCGGCACCGCTGTTGGCGGAGGTCGGGAGGCTGTCGGGTTTCACGTCGATCTTTGCAAACTTCGAAATTGTTGTCGTGCTGCTACTGGCCTGGGTGATCGTGGTTTTGAGCTTTTTCGTCGTGGCGATTCAGCTCTTCATCACGCTGATCGAGTTCAAGCTGACTACGCTCGCCGGCTTCGTGCTGGTGCCGTTCTCCCTGTGGAACAAGACATCGTTTCTTGCCGAAAAGGTGCTGGGTAATGTCATTGCCGCCGGCATCAAGGTCTTGGTACTGGCCGTCATCGTCGGCATCAGCACGCTAGTTTTCAACGACTTCAGGACAGGCATCAGTCCCGAGCCGACGCTCGATGAAGCGGCAGCTGTCGTCCTGGCTTCGCTTGCGATGCTGGGGCTGGCGATTTTTGGGCCGGGCATAGCGACTGGGCTGGTATCCGGTGCGCCGCAGCTAGGCGCGGGCGCCGCGGCCGGCACGGCCATGGGTGTGGCCGGTGTCGCCGCAGCGGGCACAGCGCTGGCAGGTGCCGGGCTGCGTGGCGGCATGGGTGGTGCTCGCGCTGCCGCCTCGATGGCGAGCGGCGCCCGGCAGGCGTATGCCGCCGGCGCAGCAGGCAAGTCCGGTTTAAGCGCGGCGGCGGCGGGCTTGGGTGCCGTTGCCCGCGCTGGCGCTTCGGCTGCCCAGGAGCGGATGACCCCAGGTGGCAAAGCCTCGGGAGGTGGCAATGCTGCACCTCCTTCCCACCACAGCGATTCCGCGCGAGGCGCGGGTGAACCAGGCGGGCCGCCCGCCTGGGCCAAACGGGCACAAAGTCGGCAGCAGGCCACGCATGGCGTAACGCTGGCCGCCCACACGCTACGCGCGGGCGATGGCGGCGGGGGCAGCAGCCCCAGCCCGCGTTTGCATGATGATTCGAACTAGGAGAGCGCGATGCGATTTCGGCGACCGTCGGTGAAGTACTCCGCCACACCCGAACCCGTGACTCCGTACCAGAGAGCGGCACAGGTTTGGGATGACCGGCTGGGCAGCGCGCGTGTTCAGGCCAAGAATTGGCGCCTGATGGCTTTCGGGTGCTTGCTATTGGCGATGGGATCGATGAGCGCCTATGTATGGCGCTCCACCCAATCCCTGGTAACGCCCTATGTCGTCGAGGTCGAGACATCCGGCCATGTCCGCGCCGTTGGCAAAGCTACCATGCCCTACACGCCCACCGACGCGCAGATCGCCTATGACCTGGCGCGGTTCGTCGGCAATGTCCGTTCGATTTCGCTTGATCCCATCATCGTCCGGCAGAACTGGCTGCAGGCCTACGCCTATACGACCACACGGGGTGCTGCGTTCCTCAACGAATACGCGCGGGCAAATGATCCTTTCACCAAAATCGGCAAGCAGACCGTGACCGTGGAAGTGGCGAGCGTCGTTCGGGCCAGCGATCGGTCGTTCCAGGTGCAGTGGAGCGAGCGCGCTTACGTCAACGGCTCGCTCGCCACGACCGAGCAATGGACGGCGATTCTCACCATCGTGCTGCAGCCGCCCAATACCGAAGAGAAGCTGAAAAAAAACCCACCCGGTATCTATGTCGATGGCATCAGTTGGAGCCGGCAACTTGGAGGCAATACACCATGAAAGCCTTTTCCCCTTGGATGATTCTCGCGGCGTCGGCGGCGCTCGCCGGCTGCGCCGCGCGGGGCACGCCACCGCCCACGATTTCGCTGGACGAACCCGTGGCCGTATCCGCACCCGTGGCAATTCCCGAGCCGGCCAAGCCGGTCGAGATCGTGCCGGTGCCAACGCCGTTGCCTTTGCCGGGGCAGCTCAAGCCGATAGAGGACCCGCAGCCTAAGCCGCAGCCGGTCAATCCGGCCTCATCGATTGCGCAAGCCAACCAAGAAGCACGGATGGCGCCGACTCGCGACGGCTTCATCAACGCCATTCAAGTGTGGCCATATTCAGATGGCGCGCTCTATCAGGTCTACGCCAGTCCGGGCCGCGTAACGCTGATCTTGCTGCAACCAGGTGAAAAGTTGATCGATATTTCGGCGGGCGACACGGTGCGCTGGATCGTGGGCGACTCAACCAGCGGAAGCGACGCCAAGTTGCGCGCCAACCTGCAGGTCAAACCCATTCGCCCGGGCCTGAAAACCAATCTGGTCGTGACGACCGATCGACGTATCTACCTGCTGGAGTTGACGTCCACCGAATCGGCCTGGATGGCTTCCGTGTCTTGGGACTACCCGCAGGATCGCATGGAGGAATTGAAGAAGCAGGCCGAGCAGGCGCGAGCGACAACTCCCTTGGCCGCTGGGTTGTCGCTTGATCAACTACGGTTCCGATATGACATCACGGGCGATTCGCCCCCGTGGCGGCCGCTGCGAGCTTTTGATGACGGGCAGAAGGTGTATATCCAGTTTCCAGCCGCCATCGCCCAGGGCGAATTGCCGCCCTTGTTCCTGATCGGGCCGGACGGCGGCCTGCAACTGGTCAACCCGAGATATGTGGAGCCGTACTACATCGTCGATCGATTGTTTGGAGCGGTCGAACTGCGCCTGGGCGGTGACGACGCCAAGATCGTGCGCATCGAGCGCAACGACGTACAAACGAAGCGGAGCGGATCATGACGACCGACCACTCCGATGACGCCGAAGAGTCGCCGCCCAAGGTCGCTCCCGAATCGGTTGCGTTGCGCGCGACACCTCAACCAGTGACGAGGCTGAATCGCCGCACGCTGGCCATTCTGGTGGGCGGGGTATCAGCCATGGTGTTGGGCGCGACCATGTGGTCGCTACAACCGCAAAAGCGGCGCGCTGGCGCCTCCGAAGAACTTTACAACGTGGACAAGATTTCTCCGGCAGAGGGCCTGAACGCCTTGCCGCGCGATTACAGCCAGGTGCCGTCACCCGCACCGATGCCGGCGCCGCCCCTCGGGCCGCCGCTGCCGGGCGACCTGGGCCGGCCCATGCTGCGCGCCCAACAGGAAGCGGATCTGCGCCCGCATGGTGGACCGGACCCCGCCGAGGCTGAGCGGCTGGCGCGGTTGAAAGAGGCTCAGGACGCGGCCCGCGCGCCGATTTTCTACAAGGGTAGCAACCGAGGCAGCGCCCCGGCGGGCGTGCCGCCGTCGATGACTGCGCCTGGCACGACGGCACTGGCCGGCATGGGCGGCGACGCCGCCCCGGTTGATCCCCTGCAAACTCAGAACATGCAGGACAACAAAACGGCCTTCGCTGGCCAGGGCGCGCGAGCAACGCAGAGCACGCACCGCATGGAGGCGCCGCGCGGGCCGGACACATTGATGGCCGGTACCGTCATCGCGGCCGCGCTGGTCACGGGTATCAAATCGGATTTGCCAGGCGACATCATTGCCACCGTGACGGAGCCGGTCTACGACAGCGCGACGCATCAGCATGTCCTTGTCCCACAAGGCTCGCAGCTAATTGGCCGCTACAACAGCCGGGTAGCCTACGGGCAAAGTCGAGCGCAGGCGGTCTGGGAGCGGATCATTCTGCCGGACACGTCGTCGGTGACGCTCGACAACCTCGCGGCGATCGATCCAGCTGGTTATGCCGGCTTGGAGGATGACGTGGACTGGCATTGGGATCGAGTGCTGGCTGGCGCGGCGCTGACCACACTACTGGGCGTGGGGGCCGAGCTGGCCGCGCCGGAGAACCGCGTCGATGGCGATCGCATCATCATCGCGGGCCGCGATAGCGCTCAGGACAGCGTTAACCAGTTTGGCCAGGAGATGACTCGCCGGAACATGAACATTCAGCCGACACTTACAATCCGACCCGGCATGCCGGTGCGGGTGATCGTGAATCGGGACATCACGCTACGGCCGTACCGGCCAATTTTCATCAATAGGTGACGCGATGGCGAACAAGCTACGCCTTGGGCCGCTGCCCAAGCAGCAGGCCGTGAAAATGACTATCAGTCTATCGGCAACTTTGAGGGATGAATTGGAGCGATATGCGACCGAGCACACCCAGCTTTACGGTGAGAAGGTCAATGCTGAGGTGTTGATTCCGTACATGCTGGCGAGATTCATCGAGAGCGATCGGGGATTCAGACGCATGAAAAGTTAGGCGGAGATATGCCACGCTGCATTCCGAGACTACGGCGAGGTGACCCCTTTCCCCGGCAAGCTCCGGACATATCATTCAAGAGTTAAAGGTTTCGAGCAAAAAGGGCGGCCAAAGCCGCCCGGAAAAGCACTTCGCTATCCCTCATCGGTCGCTGGTGGGAGTTACCTTCACAGGTGTCCAGGCATGGCCGGGCTTGGTGGTCGGCGGCATCTGCCGGTTATCGGGAACAGTCGTGTAGTTCGGTTGCTTGCCGCCACGGGGTCCAACCTCTTGGTAGATCCCGCCTTTGTTTCCGGTGCTTTCACCGGGCTTCTTCGTCGTCGCCATGGAAACCTCCTTCTGGTCAGATTGGCGTTAGTTAGTTCAGGGGGCACTGGTTCAGCGACAACAGGTTGTTGTTCCACCGACCATCCGCGTAAGTGCGGACATAAGGGGCTTTCCCCGACTCGCGAACCACGCCGATATCAGCGCGCTTCCCGTTTTCTGGGTCCAACACGAAGAACGTGTTGGTCTTGGCCTCGATGCTTTCGATCACTTGCTCCCGCGTCCACGTCCAGCGCCCGGGGTTACCGAGATGCGTGATGTGTTCGTGAGTGCTTTGCGGATGTGGTTTCGTAATACAGGTTACTTGGGCGTCAGCCATGGCAGATTCCTTTCTGTGCTTGCCAGCGCCGGGAGCGTCATCTAGAATATGACGAATTCGTCAAGCCCCCGGCCAAAAGAGAGGCCCGAAGGGCCATGACGAACTAGTCAACACAAACTATACGGTATCGTCATGTCTCAGTCAACCCCCCTATCCCCAGCAGTTGTTTTTCAGGAGAGGTTGCGAACGGCGCGCGAGTATCGCGGCCTCAACCAAAGCCAATTGGCCGAAAAGGCCAACATGCAGTCCTCAGCGATTTCCCACTTTGAAACCGGAACGCGCAAGCCGTCCTTCGACAACCTCCGATACCTGGCCGATGCCCTCGATGTGACAACCGACTACCTTTTGGGCCGCGTTGCCGAATTCAAGGATCTAGCCGGGGCCGACAGGCTCCACCGTCACTACGAAGCCCTGGATGGGTCCGATCGTAAGATGGCAGACGATCTCATCACGATGCTCGCCAAACGCGCCGAAGATAAAGGAAAAAAATGAGCGCTGACCCCTACGCCTTTGCGTCACAAGCCGCAGAACAGATCGTCAAAGGCATGGGGGTTACGGCCCTTCCGATCAATCCGTGCACAATTGCAGAGAAGCGCGAAATCGTCGTTCAGGCTAAACCGGTCGAGGACAAAGGGTGCTCGGGAATGCTAGTCCGCCTGGGGAATGATTTCGCCATTGCCTATGCCACGCACCTGCAGAACGAAGGTTTCGAGAATTTCAGCATAGCCCATGAATTGGGGCACTACTTCATGCCTGGCCATGTCGAGGCCGTCATCCAGGGCGAGACCGGAATGCACCTCTCACGCGCGGGCTTTAACTCCGGCAACAAATATGAGGCCGAAGCCGATCGCTTCGCAGCGGGTCTACTGATGCCACGGCATTTGTTCTTTCCCGCCATTGACAGGGCTGGAGAGGGGCTCGCGGCGATCGAGGCTCTCGCGACCTTGTGTAAGACCTCCCTACATGCCACCGCTATCAGGTACACGCAATGCGCCCGCGATCCCGTCGCTATCATCGTCAGTCGCGGCGGAGTCATCGATCACTGCTTCATGTCCGAGGCGCTAAAACAACTTGATGGCATCGACTGGCTTAAGAAACGCGAAGGGGTACCACGCAATACCGCAACATTCGCGTTCAACCAAGTTCCTGCCAATGTTGAGCATGGAGTACGTCAGGAAGAGACCTCAAACCTCCAACACTGGTTTGGCGGCAAGCGCCACATTGAAATTAGCGAAGACGTAGTAGGGCTAGGCCGTTACGGAAAAACCCTGACAGTGCTCTACGGCATCGACCTTCCGGACCCCGAAGAAGAAGAGGATGAGAACAATCTTATCAAGTCCTGGACACCGCGCTTCAAGCGTTAAGGCGGTCGAGGTCGCGCTTTGCTTGACTACGCCCCTGCGGGTTTGGCATCGAGACCGCTTGAGGCAATCTGATCGGCCTGTACACACAGGAGTCAGCCATGCCTCATTTCGATCAGGACGATAGCCCATCGCACCGCCGACCGGCGTTCTACCGCATTGTCGACGTGCTACGCATTACTGCATTGAGCCGGGCGACGTTGTACCGGCGCATCGCGGACGGCAAATTTCCGCATCCGGTGCATTTGGGTGGGCGAGCATGCGGCTGGACACCCTCATCATTGCAAGCCTGGATTGACGACCCTCAGGGATATACCACTGAGCCACCTTGTCAGCCGAGGTCCCATTCTTTGGCGCGAAGGCCAGCATGATGAAGCGGAGCGCCACACGGTCAGTGGCTCGGCATCATAGCGTCTCGCCACGTCTCATTCATCCGACATGGAGAAATTTCGGACACATGTCGGACACGAAGAGGCTGGAAATAGAAAAGGACTTAGCGATTTCTCGCTAAGTCCTTGATATTTCTGGTGGGCTGTGAGTGGCTCGAACACTCGACCTACGGATTAAGAGTCCGCTGCTCTACCAACTGAGCTAACAGCCCGCTTGAACTTGGAACCCCTAAAAACTGACAGGCCCCAAGCAAGTGAGACGAAGATTATACATGCTTTTTTCAAGGCAGGTATCTTGCTTGGCGCGCGGAGCCCCATGGACTTACTTTTTCCCCTTCGCGGGCTCGCGTATTTGCTTCAGCATCGCACCGCACTGCTCGTCGGTCTCGCCGGAGCTTGGCGCGACCAATGCCAACAAACTGGCCACCGGTGTGAGCAGCACGCCTAGCGCCACTGCCCCTGCGCCACGGGCGACCAGGGGCAAGACCTGAACGCCAGCCTTCGGATCGGCAAACGTCCCCTCCACATACAAGGGAGAGCGCAACGAGAACAGCCGCACCCCTTTACTCTCGGGTGAAATATCCAGATCCAGGGTTTCGTTTTTGAAATTGACATTGCCCGCGATACTGACAATGGCGTTCTCCGTATCAAAGACGAAGACTTTCGGCGTCATGACGCCCTGCTTCATTTGCAGGTCGGCGGCACCGCAGTTGATCTTGACTTCTTCGTCGCCGAACAACTTGGTGATCACGTAGTTGCCGACATTCAGCCCGGCGATTTCCATCAGCCCTCTACTGATCACGCCATCATTGACCAGCACCGTGGCATTGCCATTGCCGGTGCCCAGCAACGCGGCCACCGAGTTGCCCGTGCCGCTTAAGGCAACGTCTCCGTTCAATTGGCCCAGCGCCTTTTTCATGGATTCGACATTGGGAAACAGCTGCTTTAAGCGCAGCCCGCGTACGCCGATCTTTGCGCGACCATCCATGGGGGTCTTGGCGCCATCCAGTTTCAGATTGGTGTTGATCGTGCCCCCAGCGAACCCAAAGCGCAGCGGATCCAGGGTCAACAATCCGTTGTCGAGCACCAGGTGTACGTCGAGTTTGCTGATAGGTTTTTTTTCGTCATAAATAATCCGATCAGCCGACAGCGCCACATCGGCATCCATGTCACGCCAACGATTTGTCCGAAACTCCTGCGTGGGCAGGACCTTGCCTGACGACCTTGCCTTATCGCTCTTCTCCTCTTTAGCGGCGGTCTTCTTCTGGTTGCCTGGCTGGACACCGATCAAAGGCCCTAGGTCCTGGAGTCGAAGCAAACGCGAACTCAGCTTGCCTGTGAGCTTGGGACGCGGCGCGCCGGCGCGAAATGTCATATCGCCGTGTAGATCGCTGGCGCCGACCTTGCCGTTGAAGTCTTGATAGTGAAAGACCGACCCCCCTTCGTTTTTCAGACGTGCCACCAGACGCCCGTCGGTGGAATAGCGGGGGGTATCGGGCAAAGTCACACCGGTCAAGGGATACAGGTCAGACATGCTGGCGCCCGAGAGTGCCAGACGCAGATCCAGGGCCCCGAGGTTCGCGGGATCGGTCAAGGTGCCTATCACGGCGATACGCGTTCTGCCGATGGATACGTCGGCCTGCAAGGGAAAAGGGCGATTGGGATCTTGCATGGCCAACATGCCGCCGATCTTGCCTTCCCCTTTTAGGGGTAGGTCCTTGTAGCGTCCATTTACGCTCCAGCCAAAGACGTAATCGTCCCGCACCGCGGCCTTCTTCGATACCGGCACCGGGGTTGCCGCCCCCTGAACACCATCCTCGCCACTGGCGGGCGGCTTAGCGGCCAGTGCTGCCCTGGTCGCGGCGTCAGGGGTCTTGTCCGCGTCAACGGGGGGCTTGGCGTCACTGGTTTTGTTAACGTCAGGCGTCTTCTGGGTATCAGCGACCTGCTTGGCGTCCGACGCTTTCTGAGTGTCAGGAGTCTGCTTGCTTTCGCCTGTCGTCTTGGCGTCGGCGGTTTTCTTGGCGTCGGCGGTCTTTTCTTTTTCAGACACCTGGCCCCCTGTGGCCTTTTCTTTCTTCTGCTCTTTCGACTCCTGCTGCTTTTCCTCATCCTTGCCGCCGCCGGCGATCGCTTCATATGGAATCGGCTTACCAAGTGGGTCAATTTTCGCCTGAACGTCGGCTTGTAGCGTTTCATCACGAAACGCAACTTTCCCTTGGTCAAAACCGATTTGATCGATATCGATCACCCAGGCAGAGGGCTCTGTCTCACCGCTGCCTTCTGGAAAGGTGAACAGCCAGTTCGTGCGCCCGTCTCTCAAACGCTCCAGATTCGCGCTCGGCCTGGTCAATTGAATATTGCGAATGACCACGCGTTGCGCCAATAGCGGCACCGGCGACAGGCTGAGTTCGGCACGCTTGAGCGTGACCATGTCGGGAAACTGTGCCCAGGGAGGATTGCCCACCGCGATGTCGTTGGCCGCCACATGTGGCCAAGGCACCCAGCCACGCCATCCTGGTTCGTCAGCCGAGCGCCGCCATTGAACGGTCAAGTCGCCATTGATGGCGAACGGTCGTCCGATGGCCTCGGAGACCTTCATGTTGATGGTGGGCTTGAGATAATTCCAATTGAAGAGCGCGATGCCGATAATCAGGGCCGCCACCAATAAAACGATGACGGCGCCCAATCCGATCACGACTTTTTTCGTTCGCGTCATGGCGCTCACTCCTTTGCCCGACCCGTCTCATGCAGCCCAGCTGTCCCTTTCCTTTTCAGGATATAGGCCGCGGAGGGAATCAATGCCTAAGAATGTATACGAATTTTTCTAAATCTACCTGACGCGACAACGGTGCTCCCTCTTCTTCAGTGCATTAGTTGTTGACGGTGATGTTTTCTTCACGGATCAAGTCGCCCCATTTTTTGGCATCGCCACGGACGATATCCGAAAAAGCCTGGGGTGTCGTGGGAGACAACTCAACGCCCGTTGACTCGGCGTAGGTTTTCATTTCAGGCGAGGCCAGCACCTTGGCGAACACGGCGTTCAACGAGTCGACCGTCGACGCAGGCGTGTCCTTTGGGGCAAAGACGCCATACCAGTTGTTAGCATAGACATTCGGAATACCCAACTCGTCAAAGGTGGGGACGTCGGGCAATACCGGCGAGCGCTTGGCCGCGGCAATGGCTAACGCCTTGACCTTGCCCGATTTGATATGCGGCATCAACCCGGACACGTCGCCGATAAAGCCCGCTACCTGACCACCGATGGTATCGGTGATGGCAGGCGCAGCCCCCTTGTAGGGCACATGCAGGATGTTGCCTTTTGTGGCCAGCTTGAGCTGAGCAATCGCCATGTGCGGCATGCTGCCGACCCCCGACGAGGCCATGGACAAGCCTTCGCCTTTGACTTGCTTGACGAAAGCCTGAGCGTCCACATAGGGGCTGTTGGGCCCCACTACCAGCACCTCGGGAACGGAGACCAACTGCGAGACGGGGAGGAAATCGTTGATGGGGTCGTAAATCAGCTTGGGATACAAGCCGGGATTGATCGAGATGGCCCCTACCGAACTCACAAACAACTTGTGGCCGTCAGGACGCGCGCGGGCCACATCGGTCGCGGCAATCGCGCCATTGCCACCGGGTTTGTTCTCGACGACCACGGGATGCTTTAGTTCTTTCTCTAGCTGCGCGGCGACAATGCGGGCCAGCGAGTCCGCAGGCCCGCCCGCAGGGAATGCGACAACCAGACTGGTGCTGTCTTGGGCATGTGCCCCGATAGCGGCGATGCCCAACGTCGTGGCGGCGATGCATTTGATCAAACGGCGAACGGGCGCGCGCAAGGTGGTCAGGCGCTTGGCGATGTGTGAATGGGATAGATGAAACACGGTGGTCTCCTGTCTGATTATGGTTTGCCGTCTGAGGTGCGGCGAGTTCGACAAAATGAAATGAACGTCAGACACGCCCTACAGGGTGGTCGCCCCTTGCGTGTTGACGTATAAGGAATAGATCGACGTGCATGACGCCATGAAAAGGCGGTTGCGGTGTTTGCCGCCAAAGCACAAGTTGGCGCAACGCTCAGGCAAGGCGATACGCCCAAGCAATTCACCCTGAGGGGAATACACACGAACACCGTCGAGTTCGGCGGATCCCATGCCCCAACCGCACCAAAGATTGCCTTCAATATCGACGCGAAAGCCATCGGGCGTACCGTCGGCCGCATCAAAGAGCACTCGAGATGCCTCCAGACGCCCGCCATCCTCGGTCACGTCGAACACCAGGATATTGCGCGGACGCGACCGGGACTCAATCACGTACAAGTGCCGCTCATCCGGCGAAAACGCCAGCCCGTTAGGGCCCTGGACGGTATCGCACACCAACGTTATATCGCTGCCGTCAGGGCTGATCCGATAAATCGCGGCGGGTAATTCCTGCTCCGCTTTCTCGCCCTGGTAATAACCGATGATGCCAAAGGGAGGATCGGTGAACCAGATCGACCCATCCGACTTTACGACGACATCGTTCGGCGAGTTCAACCGCTTGCCCTGGTATCGATCGGCCAATACCGTCACGCGGCCATCATGCTCGGTACGCGTCACGCGACGGCCCAGGTGCTCGCAGGTGATCAAGCGGCCCTGCCGGTCCCGGGTGTTGCCATTGGCATTGCCCGAACCATGACGCCAGACATGCGTTTGCTGACTGACCTCATCCCAGCGCATGATGCGATCATTGGAAACATCGCTCCAGAGTAAATAACGGCCGTCGCCAAACCATACCGGCCCCTCGGCCCAGCGACACCCCGTCGCCAAACGTTCGACGGCCGCGAGCGGCAACACAAGTTTCTCGAAACGCGGATCCAGCGTAATAACGGCGGGGTCGGGATAGCGGGTGGGCTGTGCCCCATCAATCGCAGCGTGCACTCATGCCTCCATCAACGACAATTTCCGTAGCGGTAATAAACCGCGCCTCGTCCGAGGCCAGAAACAAGGCGGCGTTGGCCGTGTCCATCCCGTCACCCATGAACGGCAACGGAATGCGCGACTGTCGCTGCGCCAACAACTGCTCTACATCGCCGCCCGCGCGTTGACCGGCCAGGCGTACTTCGACCATGGGGGTATGCATTTGCCCGGGGATCACCGTATTGCAACGAATATTCTGCTTGGCGTGCTCCACGGCCACGACGCGTGACAGCTGAATGACACCCGCTTTGGCGCTGGCGTAGCCGACCTGCGCCGAGCCGGTCCAGCGGATACCGGAAGTGGACGCAATGTTGACGATGACGCCACCCCCTTGGGCCTGCATCACGGGCAAGACATGTCGGCAACCGAGATACACGCTCTTCAAGTTAAAGTCGATCTGGCCATCCCACGCCGCCTCGTCTAAACCGACCGGACCGCCTTTGCGTGAACCGCCCACGTTATTGACCAGAATATCGACGCGGCCCAGCGATTCGACGCAGGCTTGCACCATCTCTTTCACCGCGTCGGTATCCGTCACATCGGCGCACCACGTGGAGATATCTCCCCCCGCTTCGCGCACCCGCTCAACCGTTTCCTTCATGGCGGACTCATCGCGGTCCACGGCAAAAACGCGTGCGCCCTCTTGCGCGAATCGATAGGCGATTGCGCGCCCATTTCCCCAACCCGGACCAACGCTCCCCGCGCCGGTGACGATAGCCACCTTGCCCTGTAAACGACCTGTCATGTTGTGTCTCTCGTAGTGTTGTTATGGCGTCAATGACCCGTAAAAATCCGACGCATGAAAAATTGTCTGCCGATGATCAACGCGCAAAGCTGACCGTACTGCCATCCGGAGGACCGATGTCGAACACGTTGATCGTCATGGAAATCAAGGTGTAATAACCCGCGACCCCGACCAGGTCCACCACGCTATCAGTCCCGAGCACTTCTATCGCCTCTTGATATAACGCGTCCTCGACACGACGCTTCTGCAGCAAGGCACGCACGAATCGATACACCACCGACTCATCGGGTTGGGAAAACACCGGCTCATCGCCTACGCGGATCTGTTCGGCGACGGTCGCATCCAGTCCCGCCTTCACGGCGATGGGATGATGCGCCCACCATTCGAATGAGGCCTCCCACCATGCCGCCATCGTCAGGATGGCCAATTCGGATAGACGAGGGCTCAGGCTAGAGTCGTAACGGCAGTATTGCCCCAGCGCCTGAGCGTGCTCTGCCAGGCCCGCACGATGCAGCCAGATCGCCAATGGCCCACGCACTTTGCCGCGTGGCCCCGAGGCAATCGCGTCATAGATGCGACGCTGATGGTCGGACATATTGTCCAGTTCGGGTGGATTCAATCGGGGCATATTCAGGCCTTTGTCGGTTCTTGCACCAAGCGAAACATGGTGCGTTTGGTATTCACGAAATTGGGGCGAACGCGGTCGCTCCAGGGCGTGGCGCGCACCGCTAGCCATGACGGCGATCCAAACGTTTCGCGCTCCACCAAGTCATAGCAAGCATAAAAGCGCGGCGAGCCTACCTGCGCGACGTAGCGCCGCGCACGCACAGTACCTGGCACGGCGGCCAATCCCGGCAAATGCTCGGTTTCATACCACTGATCGAAATCGGCTTCGGCACCCGGCTTGATATCGGTTTCAACCACATAAAACCAGGCAGCGGCCTGTCCCGTGGAGTGGCCCGCGACGTCCGTCGTCAAAGTCAGGTTGACCACTTGGGCCTGCGGATGCCGCGCACGCAGCACAGCCTGCAACGCCGGCACATCAATCGCAGCCGCTAACCAGGCATAGGTTTCACGGTGGTCCGCTGCGTGATAGATGTGCACATGCGCTTGCGTCACGCCAGGTAAGGCCAGCAACGCAGTGGTGTCCAAGGTCTCTTCCGGAAATTTGATCAGCATTGCTTCCATACTTGTGGTGTGTGAGGTTAGGGATTTCGTGATGAACGGCAGCGCGCTCAGGGAGCGAATCGGTACAACGCTTGCGGGTTGTCCACCAGTATCTGGCGCTGCATGGCAGGATCCGGGCACAAGCGCAGAAAGGTATTGAGCAACTCACCATCGTCCGGCATGTCGCCCGCCACATTGGGATGGGGCCAGTCCGTGCCCCATAGCAGGCGCTGCGGCATGACGTCCAGCAAGGCCGCCATCAAGGGCTCGGCATCCTGGAAAGGCCGTTTACCCTGGCTCGACACGCGATCCAATCCTGAGATTTTGATCCAGGCATTCGGCTGGTCCCGCAGCGCCAGCAGCGCCTGAAATGCTTCATTAGCGACGCCTTGGGCAGCCGCCACACGGCCCATGTGATCAATGACAAACGGGATAGGCAACGTTTTCAGGCGCGGCAACAAACCCATCAGCGATGCCTGGTCCGAATGAATGCACACATGCCATCCGAATGGCGCGATACGCGGCACGACACGTGCCAACTCATCCCAACCGCCATTGGCCAAATGCGCGACAAAGTTGTAGCGCACGCCACGTACGCCGCGCCGATCCAGTTCGGCGATGTCCTGCTCACTCACATCAGGCGCCACGAGGGCCACGGCGCGGTATTGCCCTGCCCCCTTGTCCAGCGCGTCCAGCGTGGCCGACATGTCGTAGCCATGGCAACCGGGCTGCACGATGACACCTCGGCTGAATCCGAGTTGCTGATGCAACTGACGCAACTGTTCGAATGGGGCATCTGGCGGCGTATAGGGACGCCCTTCGGCGTATGGGAAGACATTGGCCGGGCCAAATACATGGAAATGACTATCGCAAGCCTGTGCAGGCAAGACTTGGCTTGCAGGGGTGATCTGGGCGAGCGGGGCAGCGCAATCGGGCATAGGGATCGCTTCGTTATCGTGACCCCTCATGATGCGCAGCCGGCGCGACCCCGGCAATGGGGTCTAGTGGACTTCTGATATAGAAAAAACGTATACCATTGCCTCTATGGATCTCAAACAAATCCGCTATTTCATTGTGGCCTGCGAGATGCGCAGCCTTTCCCGTGCCGCCGAGGTGCTGGGATTGTCGCAGCCCTCGCTGAGCCGGCAGATTCAATTGTTAGAGGCCGAATTGCGCCATCACTTGTTGATCCGCACGGGTCGGGGGGTCGAACCCACCCCCGCCGGCTTGCGCTTTCTGGCGCACGCCCAGGCGCTGGATGATCTGGCACAACACGCCAGACAAGATATGCGCGCCTATGCATCGACCTCGCAGGCCAAGGTACGCCTGGGGATGCCGCATCGCGTCGCGCGCCGACTGGCCCCGCACATCGTGCAGTCCTTTCGCCGGCAACATCCCCATGCCGCGTTGACCCTGGCTGAAGGGCTCAGCCTGGAAATGAACGAATGGCTGGTCAAGGATCGGGTCGATCTGGCCTTGCTGTACGATCCGCCGCCCTCGACACTCGTGCGATATGAGTCGGTGTACCGCGAGGACCTCGTGCTGGCGTACGGCAAATCCTGTCGGCCGGCTCCGCCACCACGCGTGCGTGCGCGGGATCTGGGCCGCTACCCGCTGGTCTTGCCCAGCGCGCCCAATACGATTCGCGCACTCGTCGATAAGACATGCCGCGATCTCAGTGTCGCGCTGGATATCGCCGCCGAAGTCGACGTCGTGCACACCATCCTGGAAACCATGACCCAGGAAAGCCTGTACACCATTCTGCCGCGTTCCGCGTTAAATGATATGCAAGGGCAAGACTACTTGATTTGCTCGGAGATCATCGACCCCGTGATCATGAACAACCTGACGTTGGCTACCCCCATACGCCAGACGCTGCCGCCTTTCGTCGAGTCGACCGCCAGCATCATTCGCGCGCTGGACATGAAACAACTGTTTGCCTGACGATGTTTTCGGGTGATGGCGTGACGGCGTGCTCACGTGTTTGCATGCTTGCGTGCTCATGAGTTTGCATGCTGCCGCTCTATCCGAGCACGATGCCACCCTCAGACCAACACGGACACCGCTTTGATCTGCGCCCAGGCATGTGTGCCGGACGCCAGCCCTAGTTGATCGCGTGAATAACGGGTGATCCGCGCCAATAAAGGCGTACCATCGGCATCCAATCGCACCAGAATATGATCAGGATGATCCGCCGGCGCCATGTCCTGCACGCGCACCGGGATCACATTCACAATGCTGCTTTGTTCGGGATGCACCAGCGTGATACTGACGTCGCGGGCCTTGACGGCCAGCCGGACAGTAGAGCCCAACGGCAACGATGGATGCACGACACGCAGGCAAGCACTGCTGCCCGGCAACTGTACGGCCATCAACTGATAGTCGGCATCAAACATCGTGACAGCACCTTCGACGACGACCGAAGCGTCATCCGCTCGGGCCAAGGGCAGATCCAGCCTCGTCAGCATCTGGGCAATGTCGCCGCTGGCCAACGCACGGCCCTCGCTCAGCAACACCAGATAATCGGCCAGGCGCACGACCTCCTGGGGAGCATGGCTGACGTAGATCACCGGGATGTCCAGCTCGTCGTACAGCCGCTCGAGATAGGGCAAAATTTCTTGCTTGCGCGCCATGTCCAGCGACGCCATGGGTTCGTCCATCAGCAACAAGCTCGGACTGGTCAGGAGCGCGCGTGCGATGCCGACCCGCTGACGCTCGCCACCCGATAAACCCGCGGGCATGCGAGACAACAAATGCGTAATGCCCAACAGCTCCGTCGCCTGACGCAGATCCACGCGGCGCTGCACCGCGGGAATGCGCTTCAGGCCGAACGTCAGATTGCGCTGCACCGTCAGGTGCGAAAACAAGCTGGCCTCTTGAAAGACATATCCCAGCGAACGCCGATGCGTGGGCACGGCGACGCCGGCCTCGGTATCGAGCCACACTTCTCCGTTGACCCGTAAATAGCCCTGCGTGACAGGCGCTAAACCAGCAATGCAGCGCAGGCAGGTTGTTTTGCCTGAACCAGAATGTCCATAAAGCACGGAAACGCCGCGCCCGGGCAAGTGTAGATCGACATCCAGCGAAAAATCAGGGTAATCCACCCGAAAGCGCGCTTCGATGCCCGTGTTCGACGAGAGAGCAGCCTGATCAGAGAGTGACATGTCCGACCTGACGCTCCATCACCACAGTGGCGAGGTACGCCGTCGCGTATACAACAACAGCAGCACCACAAACGCGAAGACCACCATGCCGCCCGACAACCAATGCGCCTGTTCGTACTCCAGGGCCTCCACATGATCGAAAATCTGGACGGACACGACACGGGTCTTGCCCTCGATATTGCCCCCCATCATCAACACCACTCCGAACTCGCCCACCGTATGGGCAAAACCCAGGATGGCGGCGGTGATAAATCCCGGGCGTGCCAGCGGCAACACCACGGAAAAGAAGCAATCCAGCGGGCTGGCGCGCAACGAAGCCGCCTCCTCGAGAGGGCGAACACCGATAGCCTCGAACGCGTTCTGCAAGGGCTGCACGACAAAAGGCAGGGAGTAAATCACCGAGGCCACGACCAGACCACTAAACGTGAAGGGCAATATTCCCAGGCCTAGCGCTTGCGTCGCCTGCCCCACCCAGCCGTGCGGGCCCGTCGCGACCAACAAGTAAAACCCCAACACCGTGGGCGGCAAAACGAGCGGCAACGCGACGACGGCACCCACCGGCCCTTTGAAGCGCGAGCGGGTGCGCGCCAGCCACCAGGCGATTGGCGTGCCAACCAGCAACAGCAACAACGTCGTCAACGATGCAAGTTGAATCGTCAGCCAAATGGCGGCAACGTCGGCAGAGTCCAGGGGCATGCAATATTGCCTTTATTGGCCGCTTGATTGATAACCGTACGATTTGATGATCTCGGCGGCCTTGGGGCCTTTGAGATACTCGACAAACGCGGAGGCGACGGGATTGCCTTTACCCTTGTCCAGGACGACCGCATCTTGTTTGATAGGGTCATGCAGCGAACTGGGCACCATCCAGGCCGACCCACCGTTCAGTTTACCGTCCTTGAAGATTTGCGATAGTGCGACAAAACCCAGTTCGGCATTGCCGGACGACACGAACTGCAGGGTTTGGCCGATGCTCTGCCCTTCAACGATTTTCGGCTTCAGCGTGTCGGTGAGCCCCAGTTTTGCCATGACTTGGGTGGCGGCCAAGCCATACGGCGCGGCCTTCGGATTGGCAATGGCCAGATGCCGGAACGTATCCTGCTTTAACACCGCGCCCTGATCATCGACATAATCGGCTTTGGCAGACCACAACGCCAGCGCCCCCACGGCGTACGTGAAACGCGACCCCGGCACGGTCAGGCCCTCGGCCTCGAGCTTGGCCGGGCGCTCGTCGTCCGCCGCCAGAAACACCTCGAACGGCGCGCCATTTTTGATTTGTGCGTAAAACTGCCCCGTCGCCCCAAAGGACGCGAGGACCTTGTGGCTGGTATCCTGCTCAAACTGCTGTGCGATCGCCTGCATGGGGGCAGTAAAGTTCGCCGCGACGGCGACTTGCACTTCGCCCGCCAGGGTCGATGTGGCGATGGAAAACAAGCCAGTCGCTACCAGAACAGCAGGGCACAAAGTACGCATGGCAGGGGGGTTCCAAGGATTGAGAATTTCGCTATATACAATACTATATAACGAAAATATTCCCCCACGCCGATGGCGCCTAACTGCTCGCCAATCTCGGCGGCCCTTCCGCGACATTCGACAAGGGAGACGTCGGCTGCCCCTCCTCAGCGTCGGGTAATGGCGGCATCGACAGTCCTTCCTCTGCATTCGACAATCGCGACGTCGACGGCTCCTCTACGCCGTCCGATAATGGAGACGTCGACGGCTCCTGAATACCGCCGGGTAATGGAGGCATCTGCTGTGTACGGTTCCACGGCATCGGCGCCGGCAACACTAAATGGGAGTATGAATAGGCCAAATCGACGGCAATCACGATTCCCAACACGACCGGATGTCCTGTCAGAGCCAGCGTGGCCACCAATTTCGCGCCCGTGACAGTGGCACCCAGCATGTCGCCTTGACTCAATTTCGACACGAGCTTGACCGAGCTGACCAAGCCACTCGTCACGAGACCGTGACTTCCGATGCCAATGCCCACTTGAACCGCAGCGTCAACTATACGATCAAGACACGCAACCGCGTTAATGCTGCAAGTAATAAACAGCACGCCATCGAGACTGATGAAACTGCCATTCAGGCAATTTCTGAATGCGACAACGCTTCCCACCACGTTCAAGGCGGCAAAAGTGGAATCCAGCGTGATACTGCCGATGGTGCACAACGTGTCGTAACTCGTATGCGCGACGGGCTCCAGCGCCAATGCCGCAGCCGCGGTCTTCATGGCGTCTCCCGTCCCTCCTTTCACAGCGTCAATCATGGACGTATCAGGAGAAAACGGCGCCAACACCGGCGTTATCGTGGGGGCGGTTTGCATTTTTTCTCGTCACACAAGCGCAATGGGACCCGTGTCCGGGGATGCGGGGGAGACATCGATCGATGTCGTTGCTGTCAGGATTTGCTCGATGTCACCGCTGACGATGGCAGTCGCCAACGCGTCGATATGCTCGACAAACGCGGTCAACGTAGCGGCGAACGCCTGCTCGGTCCAATTTTCCGGTGCAGGCACCCAACTCAATCGCAACGCGATCTCCCGGGTATCGGGCGCCAGTCCCACACACCCCATGCCGGAACAGCTCGGCGCCATATTGAGGGCTAGCAACGCCAGTAAGGTATCCACCCGGACCGACGCGTCGGCGATACCGAGTATTCCTGTAAATACCAACACGCCATGCCCAGGCACGGGGGTAATACCCAGCGCCTGGCCCTGTTTGGTCTTGAGAACCATGGCCCCGCTATCATCGAGGCAGATCGGAATACCCAGGGCCTGCTCCAGGCGGCTCCCCCAGCTACGTAGTATCGCCACGGAATCGATTGCCATGTCTACAGCCAAATAGAGTTGGACTGCAGACTAAGTAACTGCGGAGAGCTTCAAGTTCCAATCATCAATTGCAGGCAGCCCATGACCTGGATCAGGAAACCAAAATACGCAGCGGGTCACTCAGCAACATGTTTGCCCAATCTGCGCGTACGTCGTCACACGCCGGCCCAAGCGCCAGCGTGCCTTGTGCGTTTTAGGTGTTAACGAGATGGCCCGCTATTACTTCATGGCCTTCAGCATGTCTGCGCTGATTGTCTGCAAATTCGACAGCCCGGTCGTCACGATATACCAGCCGTTCGGATCGGCGTAGTAGACATGCCCGGTCTTGTACGCGCGCGTCTGGCTCAACTCGGGATGTTTGGCCAGGGTTTGTGCCGCCGTCCTTTCACCACCATTGATGGCGCCGCGATCCAGAACAATCAACCAATCGGGGTCTGCGTTTACCGCGGCGGTGAGGGTCTCGGCGCGCTTGGCCGTGGCGGCTTTGGCTTCGGGCGAACCCGGTTCGGGGCGCGGCTGTGACGGCGTGTTGGGATCGTTGGCCGGCAAGACGGATTTCAAACCCGACAGTTCGTACGCGTAGCCGAACCGGTCACCAGGCGCGTGAGCCATCACATTGCCTTTGACGGCAAAGAGAAAGACACCGGTTTTACCTTGATTGGCCGCATGCAATTGCTCAACCGCGCCATTGAGCTTGGCCAATGCTGCGCTTGCCTGGGCTTGCTTGCCAAAAGCTTTGCCGATGGCATTGGTGCTGGTCTCGACGGAAGACAAAAATGCCGTCGGGTCGGCCGTAAAGCTGACAGTGGGTGCGATTTTCTCTAGCTCCGGGATCGCCTTTTGACTACGGCCACCCGCGAAAATAAGATCCGGTTTGATCTCTTTCAAGACGGCATAGTCGGGCTCGAACAGCGATCCAACGACGGTGGTCGTGCTAAACGGCGCTAGCCCCCCTTCGTAGGTCGATTTCGGTACCCCGGCGACAGGGATATCCAGGGCATGCAAGGTATCCAGAATCCCCAAATCGAAGGTCACGATTTTTTCGGGCGTCGTAGGCAGTGTTAATGCGACCTCGTCATGCGGTAACTCGAACGCAAACGACGAGAAAGAGGCGAAAACCGATCCTGCCAACAAAATCCAGGGTTTCACAGCGGTAGTACTCCTTGTTGCGACGGGGGCCGTCACTGCTTAATAATGATATTGATTGTCAATATCAAGTATATCGGCAAACCCAAGGCAGCTTACAAAGAGCTAAACAACACATGTTGCACCGCGTTACGTGGTCCAGCGCATGATCAAGAAAATCAACAGGACCGGGCCGGCATTGAACATGCCATGCAACAACATGGCCGCGCCTATGCCGCGCCGCACGCGCATCCATCCCACCACCAGACCGGCAGACCACTGCGGCAACACCAGCAGCGGCAGCATCCAGTAGGCCGAGTCAGTCAACCGGAAATTGCTCAGGTGTACCCCGGCAAACACCAGGGCGGACAGGTGATAAACCCACGGGAAGCGCCAGCGATAGTACCGGCGCCATTCCATTTTCCAACCCGTGCGCTTGATCCGGCCACGGCGTAGCGGCAAGCAGGCCAGCACGATCACCATACCCACCCACGCCAAGGTCCACCCCTGCGCGCCCCACAGCAGTGGCGGCAACATGGCGGGACACACCCATAACACCTGTCCAGGTCGACGCAGGCCATAGCGAAACAGCATTTCTTCGATGAGAGGTGCCCACAGGATCGCTGTCAACCAAGGAATCGCGGCGGGGTCGATACGATGGGCCGCGCCGCCCGAATTGGCCGCGATCACAGCAATCGGCCCCAACGCGACAAAATTCAGGGCCCACAAGACGCAAGCCCACGCGAACAAGCGCCCGAAAGGCAGGCCCGGCCACCAATCGGAGGACAAGCCGCTGCCGGTACGACGCCCAGGCAATCGTCTCAAATCCGGCTGCTGTAAAAACTGCCAGAAATCGGCGACCTCTTGGCGAAAGCGGAGATTTCCTTGCGATGGCGCCAAAGGAGTACTCATCAATTCAGGCCGTGTTGCCACTGTGCAATTGGCGTGTGGCCAGATCAAAGTCGCCATCCAGCATGGCCGGTACGACGATACGGCAACGACGGATGACTTCGTCGATCCCTGTTTGTTCGTCGCGGCGCGGTGGATGCAACACAAAATCCACGACCTGTTGAGCCAGCCCCAGGGTCCGGGGATGGCCGATACCGATACGCAAGCGCCAAAAATTGGGACTGCCCAATGCAGCCTGAATATCTTTCAGGCCATTATGGCCGGCGTGCCCGCCCCCTTGTTTGAGCTTGACCTGCCCGGGCAGCAAGTCCAGTTCGTCGTGCAACACCAGCACCTGTTCGGGTGCGAGTTTGTAAAACCGCGCTAGGGCGCCGACGGATTGACCAGACCGGTTCATATAGGTGATCGGCTTGACCAGCAATACGTTCTCGCCCGCATGACGCGCCTTGGCAACCAGGCCGAAAAAACTTTTTTCCAGATTGAATTGGGCACGCAAATCATCTGCGAGATGATCGGCAAGCCAAAAACCGGCGTTATGGCGAGTGGTTTCGTAGTCGGGGCCTGGGTTACCCAAGCCCGCGATAAGGCGGATGGCAGTAGACATGGTGAGAATAGTAAAGGGGAAAGGCTACCGAGCCGTCGCGCATACAAAAACCCAGGCGGCCCGGCAATAAAAAACCCTGCACATGCTAACGCACACGCAGGGTTTTAGCCCGACACCCGACGCAGGTCGGGTTAATGGAACTTAGGCTTCAGCAGCAGGCGCAGCGTCAGCGGCGTCTTCGTCAGCGGCACCAGCACCACCGCCCTTGACCACAGCCGTCGCCAGCAGCGGGTTGGCTTCGCCACCGTGCGGCACGTACGTGACGCCCTTGGGCAGCTTGATGTCGGCCAAGTGCACCGAAGCGCCGGCCAACAGATTCTTCAGGTCGACTTCGATGAACTGGGGCAGAGCCGCCGGCAAGCAGGTGATTTCCAGCTCGGTGTTGATATGGCTGATCACGGCGCTGCTGAGTTTGACCGCGGGCGACTCGTCGCCGTTGATGAAGTGCAGCGGCACTTTGGTGTGCAGGGCCTGACCGGCATCGACGCGTTGGAAGTCAACGTGCAGAACTTGCGGCTTGTAGGAGTGCCATTGAACCGAACGCAACAGAACGGGTTCTTCCTTGCCTTCGAATTGCATTTGCAGGATCGAAGCGTGGAATTGTTCTTTACGCAGGGCGTGGAAAATTTCGTTGTGGTCGAGTTCAACGTTTACGGGGGCAGCCTTACCGCCATAAACAATGGCAGGAACGCGACCCGCGCGGCGCAGGCGGCGGCTCGCACTCGAACCCTGGACGCTACGCGCAGTGGCAGTGAATTTCATGGATAACTCCAAACAGACTGGCAGTCGCAAAACTGCCTGTTAAGTGACACGGAACGCGACGCGCGGACCGTGTTGTTTACGCGCCTGCCGCGACCAGCAGGCGAGCAAATACGAAATAGGGGTCGATAAGCGTTAACTCAGTCGACGAACAGCGAGCTGACCGATTCGGCGTTGGAAATACGCAGAATGGTTTCGCCCAACAACGCCGCACACGACAACTGGCGGATCTTGGTGCTGCCCTGGCCTTGTTCGGACAGCGGAATCGTGTCGGTCACGACCAGTTCGTCAAGCTCTGAAGCCTCGATACGGTCGATCGCGCCACCCGAGAGCACAGGGTGCGTGCAATAGGCGTAGACGGCGCCAGCGCCACGGTCCTTGAGGGCCTGGGCGGCCTTGCACAGGGTGCCGGCGGTATCGACCATGTCATCCATGATGATGCAGGTGCGACCGTCGACTTCGCCGATGATATTCATGACCTCGGAGACATTGGCTCGCGGACGACGCTTGTCGATGATGGCCAGATCGGCTTCGAGCTGCTTGGCCAGGGCACGGGCACGCACCACGCCGCCAATATCAGGCGACACCACCACCAGATTGGACAAATCGCGGCGCCAGATATCGCCCAGCAAGATCGGGCCGGCGTAAATGTTGTCAACCGGAATGTCGAAAAAGCCCTGGATCTGATCGGCGTGCAAATCCATGGTCAGCACGCGGTCAACGCCCGCGACTTGCAACATGTTGGCCACGACCTTGGCCGAGATGGCCACGCGCGCGGAGCGCGGGCGACGGTCTTGGCGGGCGTAACCGAAATACGGGATGGCGGCGGTAATCCGGCCTGCCGAAGCCCGGCGCAACGCATCGACCATGACCATGATTTCCATCAGGTTGTCGTTGGTCGGGGCACAGGTGGGCTGCAAAACAAAAACGTCTTTGCCACGCACATTTTCGTTGATCTCCACCATGACCTCGCCGTCGGAAAAACGGCCAACGGTCATTTTCCCGAGAGACATATCAAGATGGTTGACAACGTCTACGGCCAGCCGGGTATTGGCTGTGCCGGTGAAGATCATGAAGCTATCGTTTGCCATGATAGAAGCTGCTGCGATGGTCAGTGAAGACGCGAGAACGTGTATTGCCGTGTGCAATCAATCTTGCCGAAATCGGCAAATAAAAAAGCTGCTGAACTGAGGCCAGTGTCTGACGGGCGTGTTCAACAGCTTTTTTATGTATTTTTTTGGCTGGGGAGGAAGGATTCGAACCTTCGCATGCTGGAATCAAAATCCAGTGCCTTAACCAGCTTGGCGACTCCCCAACTATCTTGCAACCCAATTCCGCAACGGATGCTCAGTTAACCCGGAACACACCCGTATCAACCTGAATCCTGCCTGCGAGTTGCCAGTTAATTCACCAGCGACGCGCATTGTAGCGGTAATTTCCCGCTCTGCCAAAACGGCCTGTTTCGCAGTGGCGTACTGGGCGAACAAACACGCACCAGACCCAGACATGCGGACATGTATGCCATGTCCCGATAGCCACTGCGCTGCTTGTGAGACCTCCACATAGCGGCGGTAAACCACCGGTTCCAAGTCGTTTCTGCCAAAAAATCCCGGCGCTGCCTGCTGTGCAGAACCTGTGCCAAAATTTTGTGAAGCAAGAAAGTCCGTTATTTTGACGGAAGAAGAATTCCTTGTCAAATCCGGATCGGAAAAAATATTAGCCGTAGGCACACTCACGTCGGGTTGGGCCACCAAATAGAAGGCGGGCGGCAACGTCAGTGGCGTGAGGTCTTCCCCGACGCCCTCGGCGAATGCCGACTGTCCAAATACGAAGACAGGTACATCCGCGCCCAACGGCAGGGCCAATGCCATCAACTCGCGGCGCGACAGGCTGGTGCCCCACAGGCGATTCAGCGCGATAAGTGTCGAGGCGGCATCGCTCGACCCGCCTCCCAGCCCGCCCCCTTGGGGGATCTGTTTTTCGAGCGTGATGCTCACGCCTTGGCGTGTTCCCGTTGCCTGCTGCAATGCACGGGCGGCACGCACGGTGAGATCCTGCTCGGAAGGCACACCCGGCAGGTCGGAAACGCGCTCAATACGGCCATCGCCACGCGCCTCGAAATGCAAGGTGTCGCACAGATCGATAAACCGGAACACGGTTTGCAGCAGGTGATAACCATCATCGCGACGGCCCACCACATGTAAAAACAAATTCAGCTTGGCCGGCGCGGGGACGTCATACATCATGGTTCATTGACGGCCAGCCGCACGGAAATGCGACGCCCCGGCTCTACACGTTGCAGTACCAGCAATCCCGGGCCTTGCGTGTCGTAACGAGACAGACGCGCCTGCCAGTCAGCCTGACGGAACGACACGGGACGACCCAGCTCGTCACGCTGCAAGTCCGTCGCCGCCCCCTCTACAACGCGACCACGCATCCAGTCGCGCAAATGAGATACGGGTATTGGACCGCCCAGGGCTTCTTCAGCCAGAGCGTCAGGGCTCGAGGCCTCGAATACCGCACCATCCGCTTTGGTCAGCGTGGCATGTCCGGGACGGCCTTCGACTCGCGCCTGAATAGACCCCAACGGACTCGTCAGATCCAGTCGATAGCGATCACCATCGTCTTGCCAATTAAAGCCCCCTTGCACGGCCTGCTGCTGCCCGTCCGCCTCGGTCACGGTGATGGCAAAACGCCCACTGCGAGAAAACGCACCATCGGCGGTGCCCGGTGGCGCGGTAGGCACACTCGTGCAGGCGGCTACGCCTGCGCATACCGCCACGGCCAGCCACGTACGCAGCGTTGCGAAGCCCCAGGTCATTGAGCCCCTCCAAGCGGTACGCCCAGCCGCTTGGCCGTATCAATCAGCGTGCGATTTTGGGGATCTTTTTTGAATCCGGCCTGCAGCAGTTCCTGGGCTTGGGCGCGCTGGCCGCCGGACCACAGCACTTCGGCCCAATGCGCAGCAATATCAGGCTCGGGCCGCTGGGCATAGGCGCGAGACAGGTAATCCGCGGCGGCCTGTTTATCGCCCATGCGGAATTTGACCCAGCCCATGCTGTCCAGGACGAACGGATTATCGGGCAACAACTCCATAGCCTGCGTAATCAGATCAAGCGCCTCGGGCAACCGCTCATTGCGATCGGCCAGCGTGTATCCCAGCGCGTTGTAGGCGTGTGCGTGTTCGGGGTCCAGCGCAATAACTTGACGCAGTTGCGCCTCCAGGTCCTTGTAGCGCTCCTGGCGTTCGTACAGCATGGCCAGTTCGTACTTGATTTCGACCGTATCGGGCTGGGCCTGATTAGCGATTTCGAGGACCTTTACCGCATCGTCAATGCGATCGGCATCGCGCAGGATCTGCGCTTTGGTCAGCACCCCTTGTATCTGGTCTTCTTCGTCGTTCGGTTGCGCCGCATCCACCATGGACAAGGCTTCGTCGATGCGTCCTTGCTTGGCCCGCAGTGCGGCCTGGCGCATTTGGGCGGAATAACGCAGCGCCGGATCATCAATCTGATTCAGTTGCGCAATGGCTTCGTCGTATTGCCCCTGGTCCTCGGCGATGCGGGACAACAGCACGCGGGCGTCGGCCTCGGCCGCACCGGCATCGCTCGCGCCTTCAGCGATAGACTCCTGACGCTGGTTTTGCACCGAGAGATACTCTTGCAGCAACAAGCGCGCCTGATCTTTGTGATCGGCCTTGTAGGCCAGTTGTGCTTGCATGTAAAGCAGGTCGAAGTCCTCGGGCGAACGGCGCGCCATCGCCTGCAACTCGGCGAGCGCCGCGTCGTAATCGCCACGGTCGGCCAACATGCCCGCCAGAGACAAATGCACTTTGCGCGCGTCAGGATGCTTGACCAGGAAGGCGCGGGCTTCGCTTTCCGCGCGCCCGGGATCGACCAGAGCGCCATACTCCAATACCCGTTGCGCGGCGGCTTCCGAGTCGGGGTCCGCTTGTAATGCCGCGCGAGCCTCTGCCACCGCCCGATCGCTTTCCCCGGCGGCCTGGGCGATATCGGCAAGTGCCAGATGCGCCTCGGACAGCTTGCGCACCTCGGGGCTGAACGACTCATCCAGAATCTTCAGCGCCAGGCGGCGGTCATTCAAACGACCAATTACCGCCAGCGCCTGTCCGATCGCAAAGGGCTTGTCCGGCGAAGCGTCAATACGCTTGCGTAACGCCGCCGCCAATCCGGCGGTCTGGCCATTGGCAGCCGCCAGGGCCAATTCGGTCGAGCTGGCTTCGATGTCGGTGGGAGCCTGTCGCGACCAAGTGCGAGCGGCCTCGAGTGCCCCGCCCAAATTGCCGCCGGCCAACTGGAACTCCAGGGCACGACGCGCCAACCGGGGATCTCCGGTTTCCTGAGACAGGGTCAATAGCGTTGCGGCCGCCGTATCGTACATGCCGCGCTGCGCGGCGACCTCGGAGGCCATCACGCGAAAAAAAATGTCCGCCGTCAGCGAAACATAAGGCAACTGCCCGGGACGCAAGCGGATAATTTGCGTTTCCGGCACCCGTGGCTTCGTTGACATCCGTGGCCCCGTCGCATCGCCCGGAACGGCATCGGCGGCCAGCGCCGGCAGGGGCAACAAGCCCGCCAGCGCAAACGTCAGTATCGTAGGTAGGAAATGAGCTGATTTGAATGACGACTTCACACGACCCGCCTGGTTGATGGCACAATCATCTGTACACGTTTGATCATCTTACACTGGCTCATGCCGGAACTCCCCGAAGTCGAAACCACCCGCCGCGGGATTGACCCCGTGATTACGGGCAAAACACTGCGTCGCCTGGTCGTGCGCGAATCGCGTATGCGCTGGCCCATCCCCGACGATCTACCTGCGTTGCTGTCCGAGCGGACCGTACTGGAATGCGCGCGCCGCGGCAAATATCTGTTACTACGTTTTGAGCATGGTACCCAGATTGTGCATCTGGGCATGTCCGGATCGCTGCGCAACGTGCTGGCCGGCGACATCCCGCTCAAACACGACCACGTCGACTGGGTCTTTGATCACGCCATCCTGAGGCTGCACGATCCGCGCCGTTTTGGCGCCGTCTTATGGCATCCCGAGAACGATGGGCCCATCATGTCCCATCCCTTGCTGGCCAAGCTGGGCATTGAACCCTTTGACCCCCGGTTTGACGGCGCCTGGCTGCATCAGCAGTTTCGAGGTCGCAGCATCGCCATCAAACAAGCCCTGCTCGCCGGCAGCGCCGTGGTGGGCGTGGGCAATATCTACGCCTCGGAAAGCCTGTTTCGCGCCGGCATCGATCCACGCACCCCCGCCAGCCGTGTCTCGCGGGCGCGCTGCACGCGATTGGCGGATTGCGTACGCGCGACGCTGGGCGACGCACTGGCCTCGGGCGGCAGTACGTTGCGCGACTATGTCAGCGCCACTGGCCAGCCCGGCAGCTATTTCGAGATTCATGCGGCAGTGTACGAGCGCGATGGCCGACCCTGCCGGGTCTGCGGTACGCCTATCCGCCGACTGGTCCAGGGCCAGCGGGCGACCTATTACTGCCCGAGCTGCCAACGACGCTGAGAGGCCTGGCGGATTGCCTGTATGGCCATAAATTCGTCTATAGCAAACGTATTGCACAAAAACGAATCACGAACTATATTGGCCGTATCCCAATCAGAACGGCCCGATGGCCGCCCCTAAAACAGGAGACATCGTGAGCAAACAATTCGCCTCGCACGCCGACCTCACTGACAAAGTCGTGTCGTTCGACAAACTTTCCGACAACGCTTATGCCTATACCGCCGAAGGCGACCCCAACACGGGGGTGATCATCGGCGACGAGGCAGTCATGGTGATAGACACGCAGGCAACGCCCGTGATGGCTCAGGACGTCATCCGCCGTATCCGCGAAGTCACCGACAAACCAATCAAGTACATCCTGCTGTCGCACTACCATGCCGTCCGGGTGTTTGGCGCATCGGCCTACAACGCCCAGGAAATCCTGGCCAGCCGCGATACGTACGACCTGATCGCCGAGCGCGGCGAGCAGGACAAGGCAAGCGAGATCGGACGTTTTCCCCGCCTGTTTCGCAATGCGGAGTCGATCCCGCCCGGCCTGGTATGGCCCACAATGACCTTTCAGGGTGCCATGACGGTCAACCTTGGCAATCTGGAAGTCCACCTGCTGCAAGTCGGCCGCGGTCACACCAAAGGCGACACCATCGCCTGGTTACCCGAACAAAAAATCCTGTTCGCAGGCGATCTGGTCGAATACCAGTCCACGCCCTATTGCGGCGATGCGTATTTTCGTGACTGGCCCACCACGCTGGACGCCCTCGCCGAGTTCGGTGCGGAAAAAATGGTCCCGGGTCGTGGTCCCTCCCTGAAGAACGCCACCGAAGTCCGCCAGGGCCTGGCCGGCACGCGGGCCTTTTTGACGGATCTGTATGGCGCGGTCAACCGCGGCGCGGCCCAGGGCAAAGACTTGAAGACGATCTACCGCGAGGTGTACGACTTCATGCAGCCACGCTATAGCGACTGGGTCATCTTCGATCACTGCATGCCTTTCGACGTGTCCCGTGCCTACGACGAAGCAACCGGCTACGACGACCCGCGCATCTGGACCGACAAGCGCGACATCGAGATGTGGAAACAACTGGAAGGCTGATTCATCTGCCCCAGTACCCGCACCGCACCAGGCCCGCGCACCGATCCCCTAGAGGAGACGGCGACGGGTCGTGACGAGCTTGCAGCTCGTCGCCAGGAGACACGGCGTGACCGACATGGATTACCAGGCGCTGGAGTTCGCCTATCAACCACACCCGGATCAAGTATCCCCCCGCCCGGCTTCGCACCGCGTCATCATCGTGGGTGCCGGACCGGTGGGACTCACCACGGCGCTCGATCTCGCGCACCGCGGCGTGCCCGTCGTTGTACTGGACGACGACTGCAAATTGTCCACGGGGTCCCGGGCCATCTGCTTTGCCAAACGCACGCTGGAAATCTGGGATCGCCTGGGCATAGGCGAACGCATGACAAGCAAGGGCGTGTCGTGGAATGTGGGCCGGGTTTTTTTCCGCGACGAAGAAGTCTGGCGCTTTGACCTGCTGCCCGAGCCCGGCCATCGACGCCCGGCTTTCGTCAATCTGCAGCAATACTACGTCGAAGGCTTTCTCTACGAAGCCGCCGACGCACACCCGCTAATTGATCTGCGCTGGAAAAGCAAAGTCATCGAGGTCACGCAACATGCCGGCCATGTCGAGGTGATCGTCGACACCCCTGACGGGCCGTACCCATTGCGGGGCGAATGGCTGATCGCCTGCGACGGCGCACGCTCGCCTACTCGCAAACTGGTCGGTCAGGAAAGCCATGGCCGCGTCTTCAAAGACCGGTTCCTGATCGCGGACGTCAAGATGGCGGCGGACTTTCCCGCGGAGCGATGGTTCTGGTTTGATCCGCCCTTTCATCCCAATCAATCGGTGCTGCTGCACATGCAGCCCGACAACGTCTGGCGAATCGATTTTCAACTGGGCTGGAACGCCGATCCCGCCGAAGCGATCAAGCCTGCCAACGTGCTGCCACGTATCCGCGCGCTGCTAGGGCCCAACGCGTCATTCGAATTGCAATGGGCCAGCGTGTACACCTTTGCCTGTGAACGCATGGAGTCGTTTCGCCATCAACGGATTCTGTTCGCGGGTGACGCCGCACACCGCGTCTCGCCCTTTGGCGCGCGCGGTGCCAACAGCGGCGTACAGGATGCGGAAAATCTGGCGTGGAAATTGCAGGCCGTCCTGGCAGGCACGGCACCCGAAACGTTGCTCGATACCTATCCCGCCGAACGCGAACAGGCGGCCGACGAAAATCTGTTGAATTCCACGCGATCCACGGATTTCATTACCCCGAAAAGCGAGGCCAGCCGTCACTTTCGCAATGCCGTACTTAACCTGGCACGTACGCATTCCTTTGCGCGCGGACTTGTCAACAGCGGACGCTTGTCGCTGCCCAGTACGTACCTCGATTCCCCCCTCAATACGCCAGACGACACCACGACGCAAGATGATGCATTTACGGGCCGCATGGTGCCCGGCGCGGTCGCCCTGGACGCACCGGTGCGCGATGCGGCGGGTCACGACGCGTGGTGGCTTTCTTACCTGGACGGCGACTTTGTGCTGGCAGTGTTTTGCGATGCACGTTCGCTCGACAGTGCGTCCCTGGCGGCATGGGAGGCACAGACGCCGCACACCACGCCTGTACGCATTGTGCTCGTCAATCTGGGCGCCGAGCCCTTGCATGCTCCCCCTTCCTTTGCGGTCGTGCAAGACACCAACACCTGCCTGGCACAACGCTACGACGCTCGCCCCGGCACCTGCTATCTCCTGCGCCCCGACCAGCACGTCGCCGCGCGTCGCCGTCATTTCGACGCCAGCGTCATGACCCACGCGTTACAACGCGCGCTCGGCGCCATTTGAGGTCCTTGCCATGCCTTTGATCACCGAACCCAACCTGCCTGCTCCCGACGCCTTTTACGAAACGTTGATCGACATCCACAGCGGCTTGACCGACGAACAAAGCGCCGAACTGAACGCGGCCTTGATCTTGCTCCTGGCCAATCATCTCGGCGATATGGACATTATTCGGGAAGCATTACTCTTGGCGCGGCGTTCTGTGGTGCCGGATTAAGGCGCATCGGCGAAGATATCGACCGTGATCGCCCGCAGCCATTGATTGCCGCTGTCGCGATGAAAACGCCGGTGCCAGTAAAGATTCGTCTGCAATGCCGGCACGCGCAATGGCGGCGCCAAAAGCCCCAGTTCAAAGTGCGCGGCGACACTATCGGCGAGTTTTTGTGGCACGGTAGCCAACAGGTCGGTCGCACTCACGATATGAGGCACAGCGGAAAAATGCGGCACACTGAAATGCGCATCGAGGGCGACGCCGGCTTTTTCCAGTGACTGATTGACCTGCCCGTGGGGGGCAGCGTGAGACACGACTAAATGCCGTTCGGCGCGAAACGCCTTCAGGCTCATGCCTTCGTGCGCCGTGGGATGCCCCCGGCGAAAAAGCGTGGCATAACCCTGACGAAACAACATGCGCTGCATGACGCCGCTACCCAGTCCCTCGAATGCGCCGATGGCCAGATCAATTCTGCCCGCGTCCATCTCGCGGCGCAGATCCGCGCCGGACAAATGCAATGAATCCATCCGTACGCCCGGTGCGTGACGAGCGCAGTGCTCGATCAGTCGGGGCATAAAGTAAATTTCGCCCACATCCGACATGGCAATACGAAACCGTCGCGGGCTCTCCTCTGCGCGAAAGTCGTGCCTCGCATCCAGCGTATGCGACAGGAGCGCCAGCGCCTCGCCCACGGGTCCGCCGAGTCGCTCCGCGTGAGGGGTCGGCTGCATGCCGTGCGTGGTCCGCACGAACAACTCATCGCCCAACACCGACCGCAAACGCCGCAAGGCATTGCTCACCGCGGGCTGCGACAAATTCAAGCGCCGGGCAACAGCCGAAATATTACGGTCCTCAAGCAAATGCTGAAAAATAACCAGCAGATTCAGGTCGATATTGCGTAGCTCCGCCATGCCTTGTCCTTGAGGTGTTACCTATATTCATAGAATTTATAGTCGATATTTTTATATTCCCATAGCCACACCACGATTTTTTCTCGACAATATGCACATCATCACGGCGCCGCCCGGCCGCTAGACAAGGCTACCGAATACGTGCGCCAGGAGACTCATATCATGTCCTTGCAATACCAATCTGGCTTTGGCAACGATTGGGCAACTGAAGCGCTGCCCGGCGCGCTACCTGTCGGCCGCAATTCGCCCCAACGCTGCCCTTATGGCCTGTACACCGAGCAGTTGTCCGGCACAGCCTTTACGGCGCCGCGCTCGGAGAATCGTCGATCGTGGTTGTATCGCATCCGCCCCAGCGCACAGCACTTGCCGTTCGAGCTTTTTACGGGTGCGCCGCGTTGGCTGAGCGAATTCGGCACCGGCCCGGTTACCCCGAATCAATTGCGCTGGAGCCCACTGCCGGTCCCCGATGCCCCCACAGACTTCATCGCAGGCGTGCAAACCTGGGGCGGCAATGGCAGCCCAGGCGAGCAAAGCGGCGTCGGCATCCACCTCTACGTGGCCAATCGATCCATGCAGGATCGTGTCTTCTATAACGCCGATGGCGAGCTATTGATCGTGCCGCAACAGGGACGACTGCGCCTGGTCACCGAACTGGGCATGATCGACCTCGAGCCCCAGGAAATCGCCGTCATTCCGCGCGGCGTCCGGCTACGCGTCGAACTCCCCGACGGTCACGCTCGGGGCTATATGCTGGAGAACTTCGGCGCCGCGCTGCGACTGCCGGAGCTCGGACCGATCGGCTCGAACTGCCTGGCCAACGCGCGCGATTTCCAGACACCGACAGCCTGGTACGAAGATGTCGACGGTGACTTTGAACTGATCGCCAAATTCACCGGCGGGTTCTGGCGTGCGACCATTGATCATTCGCCGCTGGATGTGGTGGCCTGGCATGGTACACACGCCCCTTACAAATATGATCTACGTCACTTTAATGCGGTGGGCTCGATCGGCTTCGATCATCCCGACCCGTCGATCTTCACCGTGCTGACAGCGCCGTCCGACACGCCGGGCACGGCCAACATCGATTTCGCTATTTTCCCGCCGCGCGTACTGGTCATGGAAGACACGTTCCGCCCTCCCTGGTTTCACCGTAACGTGGCCAGCGAATTCATGGGGCTGATTCACGGCGTCTATGATGCCAAAGCGGATGGATTTTCCCCAGGCGGTGCCAGCCTGCACAACTGCATGAGCGGCCACGGTCCCGATGCGGACACCTTTGAAAAAGCCAGTGCCGCGGACACGACACAAGCCCACTACATCCGCGATACGATGGCATTCATGTTCGAGACGCGCCGCGTTATTCGCCCCACAGAACAAGCACTGGCTAGCGCCGCGCGGCAAGACGACTATTACCGATGCTGGCAGGGCCTGAAGAAGCACTTCAACCCCACCACGCCTAACTGATCTATCGCCATGACAACTTTGAACGAAACCCACGACACCGCTCTGACCAGTTGGGTCACGACCGCTAATGACGACAGCACCGGTTTTCCGATACAAAACCTGCCATTTGCCGTGTTTCGCAAACAAGGCACACAAGGTGCCTTTCGTCCCGGCGTCGCCATTGGCGATCGCATCGTCGATCTGGCCGCCCTCGCCAAACTGAACGTTTTTGAGGGCCTGGCTGCCCAGGCGCTGAACACCTGCACCGGCGATAGCCTGAACGCACTGATGGCGCTGGGCCGCGATCACTGGCGCGCGCTACGCCTGGCCCTATCACGCGCGCTGCGCACCGGTTCCCCCCTGCAAGCGCAAATCGAGCCGCTGCTGTCGGCTCAGGCAGACGCCGAGTACACCACGCCTGCGCGCATCGGCGACTACACCGATTTCTATATTTCGTTGCACCATGCGACCACGATCGGCAAGCAGTTTCGCCCCGACAATCCGCTGCTGCCCAACTATAAATGGGTGCCGATCGGCTACCACGGCCGCGCCTCCAGCCTGGGCGTCAATCAGGCATTTCCGCGCCCGGTCGGACAGACGCGTCCCACGGCCGAAGGCGAGGCGCCCCAATTCGGCCCCTGCCAGCGACTGGACTATGAGTTGGAATTGGGCATCTTTGTAGGCACCGGCAATGCGCAAGGCGATCGCATTGCACTGGATCAGGCCGATGAACACGTATTTGGCCTGTGCATCCTGAATGACTGGTCGGCACGCGATATCCAGGCGTGGGAATACCAACCGCTGGGACCATTTTTGGCCAAGAATTTTGCGTCAACGATCTCGCCCTGGATCGTCACGCTCGAGGCGCTGGAACCCTTCCGGACGGCCTTTACCCGAGGCGCTGGCGAACCCCAGCCACTGCCCTATCTGTCGTCGGATACCAATCGGGCCCGCGGGGCCTACGACGTGCGAATGGAAGTGCTGATAACCACGCAAGCATCGCGCGCCGCTCGACATGCACCCGCCCATTTGTCGGCCAGTAATTTCAGTGAGGCGGGCTACTGGACGGTGGCACAGATGATCGCACATCACACGGTCAACGGCTGCAATCTGCAACCTGGCGATCTGCTGGGCAGCGGTACGCTATCAGGTCCGCAACCCAGCGAAGCGGGCTCATTGCTGGAATTATCCAATGGCGGCAAGGCGCCGATCGCCCTGCCCTGGGGGGAACAGCGCACGTTCCTGGAGGATGGCGATCAGATCATCATTCGCGCCGAGTGCCAAAAAGCCGGTTATCCCCGGATCGGATTCGGGGAGTCCGTCGGCACGGTGATGCCCGCCCGCTAAGGGGCCTGATCACTAACGCGCCCGAGCACGCCGCAATCGCTCGCGGCTGTTGCTCAGGTGAGTTCGCATGGCCGCGCGAGCATCGTCGGGCGCCTGGCGCGCAAGGGCATCATAGATGTCTTCGTGCTCGCGATTGACCCGCGCGAGGTACTGCTGACGGTCTTCGTCGGCAATACGGGCCGAATTAATGCGCGTGCGGGGAATAATGGCCGACCCCAGATGCGACATCAGATCGGCAAAATAACGATTGTCCGTGGCCTGTGCGATCAGCAGATGAAAGCGAAAGTCCGGCGTGATCGTATCGCCCTCGGTCGCCAGGCTGTGGCAAAACTCGTCAAGCGCCTGGCGCATCTGGGCCAACTGCACGTCAGTCCGGCGCTGCGCGGCCAGGCCCGCCGCCTCGCTTTCGAGACAGATACGTAACTCGAGCAGCACCAACACATCGCGCACGGTGGCCAAGTCTGCCGGATCGACACGAAAATCCGCACTATCGCTCGGCTTGAGTGCATAGGTGCCAATCCCGTGATGGGTCTCAACCAAGCCTGCCGCCTGCAATCGGGACAAAGCCTCGCGCACCACGGTACGACTCACGCCGAATTGCCGCATTAACTCGGATTCAGTCGGCAGTTTTTCACCGGGCAGGATATGCCCGCCCCGGATCCGATCGGACACGTCTTCAACCAGGCCCTGCGCCAGGTTGCGAGGCCGACGCGGAGCAGAAGCCTGCAAGTCTGCGAAGTGGGTCATCAAGGGATACCCCGGATAAAAGTGCACTTGACGTGAAAATTCTGGCCTCATTATACTGCCCTAAGTTGTACGACAACGTACATGTTCGACACGCAACACTGTCCCGCTCACGCATCAGTCAGCCTACGCCCTTGCTTCTGCCACCCCCAGCCGGAATGCCCGCATGACCTCTTCCCCTCCGCCCGCCCAACATTGCCACCGTCTGCTGATTACGGGCGCCGCGGGAGGCCTGGGCGGCGTTCTGCGAGAACGACTACGCCCCTACGCCGAGGTAAGGCGTCTGTCGGATATCGCCCCGCTCTCGCCGGCGGCAGAGGGCGAGGAAGTCGTCCCTTGTGATCTGTCCGACCTGCAAGCCGTCATCGCGCTGGTCCATGACACGGACGCCATCGTCCATCTGGGCGGCGTGTCGGTCGAGCGCCCATTTGAGGAAATCCTGCCCGCCAATATCCAAGGCACCTATAACCTGTATGAGGCGGCGCGCCTGAATGGCGTACGGCGCATCGTTTTCGCCAGCTCGAACCATGTCACCGGCTTTTACCGGCAAGACGAGGTGCTCGACGCGGCCACGCCACCGCGCCCCGATGGCTACTACGGCATCAGCAAGGCGTTTGGCGAGAATCTATCGCGCTTTTATTTCGACCGTTATGGCATTGAAACAGTGTGCCTGCGCATCGGTTCGTCCTTTCCAAAAGCACGCGATCGACGCATGCTGGCGACCTGGATGAGTTACGACGACCTGCTGCAACTCGTCGTACGTTCGCTCTTCACGCCTGACGTAGGCCATACGATTGTCTATGGCGCCTCCGCCAATCGCGATCGCTGGTGGGACAACCATCTCGCCCAGCATTTGGGCTTCGCCCCCAAAGACTCGTCCGAGCCGTTTCGCGCCGAAGTCGAAGCCCAACCCACGCCCGACCCCAACGACCCTGCGACGCAATACCAGGGCGGCGCCTTTGTCAAAGCCGGGCCGTTCAACGCATGACTGAACAGCCATGCATCGAGCGGCTGGGAGACCTCCTGTGCACGGTCGGAGAAAGTCCGGTCTGGCATCCCGGTGACCAAGCGCTGTACGGGACCGACATCCCGGCACGCCGACTGTGGCGCTATACCCCGGCCGATGGCCAGATCTGCCAGTGGCAAATGCCCGAAATGGCAGGCTGTATTGCGATGTCTGCAACGGGGTGGCTGGCCGCCATGGAAACCGGCCTGTACGCGTTGCCCGCGCTGACGCCGGATCAGCCCAAGCCCCAGGCCACCCCATTGACTACGGTCGACCATGCCGCGCCCAACATGCGCTTTAATGACGGTCGGTGCGACCGGCAAGGGCGATTTTGGGCCGGCACAATGGTTCAGGACATGTCACTGGCCAGCGACGCCGGTCGCTTGTATCGCTATGCGGATCGCAAGCTGACCATCCCGCTCGCGGCCCCCTTCATCGTGCCCAATGGCATGGCGTTCAGCCCCGATGGCGGCAAAATGTATCTATCGGACTCGCATCCTGATCGCCAGAGGGTCTGGGTATTTGATTACGACAGGGATGTCGGCGTGCCGCATCACGGCCGCGTATTCATCGAACGACTGCCTGCGGGCCGTCCGGACGGCGCGGCGGTGGATCAGGACGGCGGCTACTGGATATGCGGTAACGATGCCGGCATGCTGTATCGCTACACCCCTGATGGCCGGCTGGATCGCAGCCTGGCCCTGCCGGTTGCCAAGCCCGCGATGTGCGCGTTTGGTGGTGCCCGCCTAGACACCTTGTTTATTACTAGCATTCGCCCTCCCCACGCCGCAAAAGACGCGCTGGATGGTGCGTTATTCGCCTTCATACCCGGCCCCTGCGGCCTGGAGGAATCTGCTCACATCGGCTAGCCCCCGAGATGCCCCAATAAACGGGCCGCCACCCAGGCCCACACTGGCACCAACGCAGTGCCCGCAGCGATTTCCACAAGAGTCGAGTCGACAACGTACTCCCAATCCGGAGGTAGACAATGCTGTGCTTTACCCTCAAGCGCGCCACCGTGGCCGCGCTCAGTGCCCTGACCCTGTCGGCAGGCGCAATCACCCAAGCCGAAACGCTGCGTTCGGCCGATATCCATCCCAACGACTATCCCACCGTACAGGCTGTGCGCTATATGGGGGAGTTGATCAAGAAACGCACTGACGGGCGTATCGAAGTCAAAATTTATTCGGGCGGCGCGCTGGGCAGCGAAGGCGACTCGATCGAACAGGTCAAGCTGGGCGCGTTGGCCATGACACGCGTGAGCAGCGCGGCCATGCACAATATCTGCCAAACCACCCGTGTTCCGTCGTTGCCCTTTTTGTTCCGTTCGAAGGATCATCTACACAAAGTGCTCGACAGCGATATCGGCGACGAAATCCTGAAGTCTTGCGAAGACGCCGGCTTTGTGGGCCTGGCCTGGTATGACAGTGGGGCACGCTCGATGTATTCGGGCGAAAAACCCATCAAGACCAAGGACGACGTGCGCGGGATGAAGATCCGCGTGCAACAGTCAGACTTGTCGGTCGCCATGATCGAAGCGCTGGGTGGCAACGCCACACCCATGCCCATGGGCGAGGTCTACACCGCACTGAAGACCGGGCTCGTCGATGCCGCAGAAAACAACTATCCCAGCTATGAGAGCGCGCATCACTACGAGGTCGCGAAGTATTACTCGTTGACCGAGCACACCATGACACCGGAGATGTTGTTGTTCTCGAAACGCCAATGGGACAAGCTCTCTGATGCGGATCGCGACATCATCCGCAAGGCCGCCCTGGAATCCGTGCCCTACATGCGCAAACTCTGGAGCGAACGTGAAAACACTTCACGCGCGGTCGTCGTCAAAGCGGGCTCGGAGATCATCGAACCCGATAAGGCCTCGTTCCAGGCCGCCATGGCGCCGGTATACGAACGGTATGTCACTACACCGGAAATGAAAGACCTGGTGTCTCGCATCCAGGCAGTTAAATAAGGAAGAGTCATGTCTGCCCAAGCGCTTTCATCTACGGAAGGCAGCGGCAGCACACTCGCACGGGTCTTCAATGGCTACGCACAGTTGTGCGCGGCCATCGCTCGACTCTGCATGGTGCTAAGTGTGATCGGGGTGATATGCCTGGTCGCCGCTGTATCGTTCCAAGTATTTGGCCGTCACGTCCTGAACAACACCCCGACCTGGGCCGAAAGTCTATCGTTACTGCTTGTGTTGTACGTGACGATGCTAGGGGCCGCCGTTGCCGTACGCGACGCGAGTCATATCGGTTTCGAGTCCCTCGCCGACCTGTTGCCCGAAACAGGCAAGCGCCGCCTGCAGATAGTGGTGCACCTGCTGGTATTGCTGTTTGGCGCATTGATGGCGTGGTATTGCGGCCAGTTGGCCGAATCGGTGCATAGCTACAAGATTCCCAATCTAGGCTTGTCCGAAGGCTGGAAATATATCCCCGCCACGTTATCTGGCGCGTTGATCGTCCTATTTTCGATAGAGCACATCATTGCCCTGTTGCGCAATCAGGAGGTCGTTCCAGCATGGCACTAACACTCCTATCTCTGACGTTCATGGGCTTTCTGGTGATCGGGGTGCCCGTCGCTTTTGCGATCGGCCTGGCCTCGATATCGGCCATCGTGTACGAAGATCTGCCTATCGCGGTGGCGTTTCAGCAGATGACCTCGGGCATGAACGCCTTTTCGTTTCTGGCCATTCCGTTCTTTATCTTTACCGGTGAATTGATGCTGTACGGCGGCATTGCCGACCGCATCGTGACCTTCGCGAAGTCGACGGTGGGTCATGTCCGCGGCGGGCTCGGCATGTCGAACGTGTTAGCTTGCACGCTGTTTGGTGGCGTATCGGGATCGCCGGTCGCAGATGTCTCGGCGATGGGCTCCGTGATGATCCCTATGATGAAGCGCGAGGGATATCACGCCGATTACGCGGTGAACGTCACCACCCATGCGGCGTTGGTGGGCGCCCTGATGCCGACCAGTCACAACATCATCATCTATACGCTGGCCACCGGCGGCAAAGTCTCGATCGCCGCACTGATCGCCGCCTGCGTCGTCCCGGCCGTTATTCTGACACTGTGCAATCTGGCGGCGGCCTATCTCGTGGCTCGCAAACGCGGTTATCCCGCTGGCACATTTCCAGGATGGGCGATCGTGTTGCGCTCACTGGTCGCAGCGACACCGGGCCTGTTTGTGATCGTGCTGATTATCGCGGGGATTCTGAGCGGCGTATTCACAGCCACCGAATCCGCAGCGATTGCCGTCCTGTACTCACTGGCGTTAACGGCGTTGGTGTACCGCTCGTTGAATTGGGACCAGTTCATCCGCGCCGCCGCCAAAGCCGTCAAAACCACGGGTATCGTGCTGCTGCTGATTGGCATCTCGGCCACCTTTGGCTATCTGATCGGGTTTTACAGCGTCGCGGAAAAGACAGGCGAACTCATGTCGGCCATTTCGAACGAACCCTGGGCGATCTTTTTGATGGTGAATATCGCGCTATTTTTGCTGGGCACTTTTCTGGATATGGCGGCGACCATTCTCATCTGCACACCGATCTTTCTACCGATCTGCATGCAGTACGGCATGAGTCCCGTGCAATTTGGCGTCGTTATCCTGATCAATTGCGCGCTGGGCTTAAATACCCCACCTGTGGGTACTGTGCAATTCGTCGGATGCGCAATCGGCAAAGTATCCGTCGGTACCGTCATGCGGACCATCTGGCCGTTCTACGGCGCACTGATTGCGGCACTGGGACTGGTCACCTACGTGCCGACGTTCTCCTTATGGCTGCCGGAGCTACTGCTCAAATAAATAGGCAACAGATCTCTTGCGGCGGACATCCGCCGCAAGAGATTGCCAGGCGCAGCAATGGTGAGGCCGGGCTTTGTCAGGCCTGCAGGACCTTGCCCGGGTTCATCAATCCCTGCGGATCCAGCGCCCGCTTGATGCGCTTCATCAGGCCCAGTTCCAGATCGCTCTTGTAGTGCGGCAGCTCGTCGCGCTTGAGCTGGCCAATGCCATGCTCGGCGCTGATCGAACCGTTGTGGTCGATCACGCTACGATGCACGATGTCATAGATGTCTTGCTGCAGGACCAGCAAATCGGCCTCGGTCTGGCCCGGCGCACGCGCCACGTTGTAATGCAGATTGCCATCGCCCAGATGGCCAAAGACCACGTTGCGCACCTTGGGAAAGCGCGCTTGCAGCAACGCGTTTGTCTTGTGCACAAACTCGGCAATGGATGAAATCGGGATCGACACGTCGTGCTTGACCCCTTTGCCTTGCTCGGCCTCGGCCAGCGGGATGCTTTCCCGCAAATGCCACAGGGCACGGCTCTGCGCCACGCTGGAGGCAATCGCCGCATCCGTGACCAGGCCGGCCTCGATGGCCTCGCCCAGCACCGATTCGAAACGCTCGCGGGCGTGGATCTCGCTTTCGCTATCGGAGAGCTCGAGTAATGCAAACCAGGGCGATTGTGTCGACGCGCCCTCAAAAGGTAAACGTTGTTGCGGAAACAGACTCACCACGGTCTGCAAACAATCGCCCGCCATCAGTTCGAAACCCGTCAGCGCAGCCCCGAAACCCAGGCGCGCGCGCGACAGCAGCTCGACGGCGGCATCAATCGAGTCCAGTGCCAACAAAGCCGTGCAGGACGCCACCGGGCAGGGATAAAGTTTGAGGGTGGCGGCCGTGATAATGCCCAGCGTGCCTTCGCTGCCGATATACAAATCACGTAAATCGTAACCAGTGTTGTCTTTGCGCAGCCCCCGCAGACCATTCCAGACCTCGCCCTCGGCCGTCACGACCTCGAGTCCCAGCGCCAGTTCGCGGGCATTGCCATAACGCAGTACCTGCGTGCCGCCCGCGTTGGTCGCCAGGTTGCCGCCGATGGTGCAACTGCCCTCGGCCGCCAAGCTGAGCGGGAACAAACGCCCCGCGTCGGTGGCGGCCTGTTGGACTGCCTGCAAGATACAGCCCGCCTCCACCGTGATGGTGTCATTGTCGGTATCGATGGCTCGAATCTGATTCAGCCTCGCGGTCGACAACACCACGGCCAGGCCCGTGTCGTCGGGCGTCGCGCCGCCACATAGACCCGTATTACCGCCCTGCGGCACGACCGGCGTACCGTGCTGCGCACACAAACGTACTGCTTGCGCGACCTCGTCGGTCGAACCTGGGCGAATCACCGCCAGGGCGGCTCCCCGATAGCGGCGACGCCAATCCTGCACATAGGTTTCGGCGTCAGCACCGGTCAATACGTGGGCAGTCCCCAGGGCGGATTGCAGTGCGTTCAGTAAGCTCATGGACACGACCGTGATCGAAGCACCTGGCAAGCCAAACTCCAGGCGACATTAAAAATGTGAGTTATTTATTGTAAGACGTGCCTGCTGCGCGCGCGCCCACATGACAAACGAATCGAGGATAATACCCCTCACATTCGCCCCCCGCGGCGTAGCACCATCCGATCTTGCAACCAGGAGCACGCTTGAAATCCACCCGCCAGTACCCTGACTCTGTTTTCAAGGCCTACGACATCCGCGGCACTGTCCCCGATAATCTCAATGCCGACTTCGCGCGTGCATTGGGTGGCGCTCTCGCAGCACAAGCGCACGCACACGGCGTTTCGACGCTGGTCGTGGGCCGCGATGGCCGCCTCAGCAGCGAAGAGCTCTCACAAGCCCTGCAGGACGGCATTCTTGATGGTGGCATCGACACCCTCGACATCGGCCAAGTGCCTACCCCGCTCGTGTACTACGCGGCATATACCCAAGAAACGGGCTCCGGCATTGCCATCACCGGCAGCCACAATCCGCCGCAATACAACGGTTTCAAAATGATGATGGGTGGCCGGGCGCTCTATGGCCCGGATGTGCTGGCGCTGCGCGATGCCATGAATGCCGCGACGGCCGATGCCCCGCCGGTCACCCAGCGCGGCACGCGTCGCGAGCTCGACCTGATTGACGAATACGTCCAACGCATCGTGGGCGACGTCAAACTGGCACGGCCACTCAAGATCGCCATTGACTGCGGCAATGGTGTTGCCGGCGCCGTGGCGCCGCAATTGTTCCGCGCATTGGGTTGCGACGTCACCGAACTGTACTGCGAGGTCGATGGCACATTCCCGAACCATCACCCCGATCCCGCTGACCCGCATAACCTGCAAGACCTGATCGATCACCTGGCCCGTACGGATTGCGAGATTGGCCTGGCATTTGACGGCGATGGCGACCGCCTGGGCGTGGTCACCAAGAATGGGCAAATCATCTGGCCCGATCGCCAACTCATTCTGTTTGCGCGCGATGTGTTGACGCGCTGCCCCGGCGGCACCATTATTTATGACGTGAAATGCAGCCGTCATGTGGGCCTGGCCGTCCAAGAGGCCGGCGGACAACCGCTGATGTGGCAGACCGGCCACTCTCTCGTCAAGGCAAAGCTCGCTGAAACGGGCGCCCCACTGGCCGGCGAAATGAGCGGCCATATTTTCTTCAAGGAGCGCTGGTACGGTTTCGATGATGGGCTATACACGGGCGCTCGCCTGCTCGAGATCATCTCGCGCGAGGCCGACCCCTCGCAATTGCTCGAAGACTTGCCGCAAGCGCTGTCCACGCCCGAGCTCAAGCTCGAAATGGCGGAAGGCGAGCCCTTTGTGCTGGTCAAGGCCTTGCAGGAAAAAGGCAATTTCGACGGTGCGCTGCGTGTCGTAACGATCGACGGCGTTCGTGCCGAGTACGCCGATGGCTTTGGTCTGGCCCGCGCATCGAACACGACGCCCGTCGTGGTGCTGCGCTTTGAGGCAGATACGCCCGAGGCCCTGACGCGCATTCAGGACGCCTTCCGCGAGCAACTGCTGAAACTCGCTCCCGGCGCAACGCTGCCGTTCTAGGCTCGAGACACCTCGATCCGATCAAGCCCGTTCGCGGTCATACCGAGGACGGGCATTTTAACAACGACCGATATATCTCCAGATGTTGACGACACACATCTTCGATATCGAATTCGCGTTCGGCAAGGGCACGCCCGGCACGGCCCATTTCCTGCCGTAATGCCGTGTCATTGGCCAAGCGGCCAATGGCCTGCGCCAGCGCCTGGGCGTCCTGCGGTGGCACGAGCAAACCCGTCCGATCCGGCTCGATCGCATCGCGGCAACCGGGCACATCTGTGGTGACGACCGCGCGGGCGCAAGCGGCCGCTTCGATCAACGAGCGTGGCAACCCCTCCCGGTACGAAGGCAAGACGGCGATATGCGCGGCCGCATACAAATCCGCGATGTCGCGACGCTCTCCGAGGGCTTCGATAATGCCCTCTTGCTGCCACGCATCAACATCGGCTTGCGACACAGATGCCGGATTACCCGGATCAATCCCGCCTGCCAACAACATCCGTACCCCCGCCCCTTGGCGTTGCAACGTCCTGGCCGCCTCGACAAACTCCAGCACGCCCTTGTCGCGCAGCAAACGCGCGACCATCAGCGCCACCACGGGTGGCGGTGGCTCGGCGACCGCGGCATAGGCCGACAGATTCACGCCCGAGCCTCGAATCATCACGACCTGCTCGTCACGTAGCGCGCCCAGTTTGCGCAACGATTCGCGATCGCTGGCGTTCTGAAACACGACACGGCTGTTCCCATGCCCCAATGCCAAGCGATACAACGTGGCCACCACTTGGCGCACCAGCGCCGCCTTGGCGCCACGCGCCACAAAGACAAAACCCAAGCCCGAAATCGCCGACACCATAGCGGGCACCCTGGCCAGGCGGGCCGCGATACCGCCATACAGCACGGGTTTGATGGTCACGAGATGCACCAATGCAGGCCGCAAAGTACGAAAAAGACGATACAACGCCCAGACGGTACCCAGTTCTTGCACGGGATTCTTACCGCTGCGCGTCATGGGAATCACGTGATGCGTCAATCCATGCGCCAGAATCTGCGGCACGCTGTCGCCCGCCATCGTCGCGACGTGTACGTCATAACCCGCGTGCTGCGCCGCCAACGCCAAGGGCAAACGATGCGATAAAAAAAACGCCGGGTTATTCACTACGAACAACAAACGAGATGCAGTCATCGAGACTCCTGCGCGATGCGACGCCACACGGCGTCATACGCCGCGACCATATGCGCCAAATCAAACTCTGCCAGTACACGATCCCGACCGGGATCGCCCACCGCCTGACGACCGCGCACGGCAATATTCTCTAGTGTGCGGGCGATCCCCTGGGCGAGCGCCTCGGGCTGCTCCGGCGGCACCACCACCGCGGTTTGATCCACAATGTGCGCGGCGTCGCCCACATCGGTCACCACACAAGGCGTCCCGCAAGCCATCGCCTCGGCCACCACATTGGGAAAGCCTTCGGCGCAACTGGACAACACGTGAATGTCGAGCGCATTCATCACGGCGGGTACTTCATCACTGGGGCCCGCCAACAGGACCCGATCCCGCAAGCCTAGGCGGTCAATCAATGCGGCAAGCTCGGCGTTATCGGGCGACATGCCGCGCCCCACCAGCACACAGCGCAACTCGGGAAAACGCTGCGGTCCGCCATCATGCACCAGCGACGCCATCGCACCCAGCAGGTTGGCGTGGTCTTTCAGGGGATCCCAGCGCGCCACGCAGCCAATCACCGGGACGTCGTCCCCGACTTGCCACGATTGACGCACACGCTGGCGCGCCTCGGCATCCGGCTGATAACGCGACAAATCATAGCCATTGGCAATAACCACCAACCTCTCGGCACGATAGCCGTATTGCTCGTGCCGTACCGCGGCATCACGCGCCGCGCACACGATCGCTGCGGGAACACGTCCGGATAGCAACGCGCATAACTTCAGGACCGCGCGTGCCGAGCGACTGCTGCGTTGTAGGTGTGCGCCGGAATTGCGTATTCCCCAGGCCAGCGCCCGGATCCCCGCCAGGCGCGCGGCCAGGCCACCGATCAGGTCGGCGTGATACATCCACGTCTGCACGGCATCGGGCTTGCCCGCTATCAGCAGCCGGCGCAACGTCAAAAAATCACTCAGACTGACGCGGCCGCGCGCCATGCCTAGGGTATGCACGGTCACGCCGGCCGCGCGCAAACGCTCGCCGTAGACGCCATCGTCAGTCAACGACACGACCGTATGGTGAACGTGCTGATCGGGATAGGTGGCCAGACGAAATAAGACGGCTTCGGCACCGCCCTGCCCCAGTCCGGTGATCACATGCGTAACGCGCAAGACAGCGGGTGAATTCATGAGGTCTCTCGGACACGAGCGAACAAGGTATCCCATTTTGCCAACACGGCAGGCAAAGCGTAACGGCTGCGCACGGACTCGGCCGCACGCGCACCCAGCGTTTGGCGTAAGGCGGCGTCGGACAACAGGCTGCGCAATCCCTCACGCAACTTCTCACGATCTCCCGCCGGCACCAACACGGCATCCTGGCCATCGCGCGTCATTTCACGCGGACCGCTTGGGCAATCGAACGCTACGCAAGGCAGTCCCAGCGCCATCGACTCCAACAAGACATTGGGAAAGCCTTCCACCGCAGAGCTCAGCACAAAGGCCTGCCCCTTGGACAATTCATCCCACGGGGATTCCGTACGTCCGGGCAACTGCACGCGATCCGCCAGGCCGGCGGCCGCGATACGCGCCTGCAACGCGTCACGGTCAGGCCCCTCGCCCCAGATGCAAAGGTCCCAATCCGGGAACTCATCGGCGAGCTGCGCAAACACGTCAATCAATAAATCGAATTGTTTGGCCGGCACCAACCGGCCCATGGCCAGCAGGCGCTTGCGCGACACGTTGGCCTGCGTATCGACCAAGGGGGCATCCAGCAATTCGGGAGGCAGGGGGTTAGGGACAACCGGCATATCTTTGATACCAGGCACGGCACGCGCAAACGGCGCCACCGTATCCTCAGCCTGCACGGTCACCATGTCTGCGCGCGGATACAGCAAACGTCGCAATGCGCGCCAGACGCGACCCGTCGTCAACTCTGCAACGGGATTGGTACGCTCACACACAATCAGCGGAATATCGATTTTGCCCAACCCCCGCATGGCCAGAATGGCGGCCACGTTAACGTTGGTCAGGAACGACACCACCACATCGGGTTTGCGCTCCAGGATCAGTTTGCGCAATTCACGCAGCCGCTGCCACGCGGCCCATAACCCACCGCTGCGCGTGCCCACCCGATCCGCCAGCCAAATCAGGCTCACATCATCGGAAACCGGATAAAAGCAAGTGCCCTTGGACGAATAAGTGGGCACGAGAGTCACGGCATCACCGCGATCGCTCCAGGCGTTGACCAAAGTGGCGGCCACCCTTTCCGCGCCGCCCGCATGCATGGAACTGACCAGGAGCAATACTTTCATCGTCGAGAATCCTTTTCGCCAGTCATGCCGGCGTGATAGCGGTCCAGCCAGGCTTGCGTCATCAGCACGCCCCACAAACGACTGTCCCAGTTACGGTGACCCGAGATGTGCTCGCGCCATTTCTGCAAAATAGGCTCGGGTTCAAACCACCCCTCTTGCCGCAGGCGAGCCGGATCCAGCAGAGACTCGGCCCAATCCCGTAACGGCCCTCGCAACCAGCTTGCCAACGGCACCGCAAAGCCACGCTTGGGGCGGTCCACCAAAGATTGCGGGACGTGGCGATGCAGCACCTGGCGCAAGAGCCACTTGCCCGTATTGCCGCGCACCTTGTACTCGAACGGCAAACGCCAGGCGAACTCATACACGCGATGATCCAGCAAAGGAACGCGAGTCTCCAGGCTGACCGCCATGGCAGCGCGATCGACCTTGACCAGGATGTCATCCGGCATATAGGTCACCGTGTCGAGCTTCATCATCACATCGAACAGCGAGCCCCCCATGGACTGCTCAAACAACGACGGGGGCTCAACGCCACCCTTGACGATCTGGCCCGGGTCTGCCCAATACGAGACGAACGTGCGATAGAACTCGCCTTGCGTGTCAGCGCGCAGCATCTCACCAAGCTTGCTGACTTTGCCGCGCCAGGCGCCACGGCCCGGTAGCGCGCCGGAGGCGGTCATCATCGCGCCCAACGCATGGCGCGCGGGTCCGGGGATGCGTCCACATTTTGCCCACCAGTCGCGCACACGTAGATAACGGGAATACCCGCCGAACAACTCGTCGCCGCCGTCGCCCGACAGGGCCACCGTGACATGCTGGCGCGCCATGTGAGTCACCAGCGACGTCGGAATCTGCGACGAGTCAGCAAATGGTTCGTCATACATATCGGCCAGTGTCGGTACGACGGCCAGCGCATCGTCCGCCGTGACATAGAGCTCGGTGTGATCCGTGCCCAGATGCTGGGCCACGGCCTTCGCGTGTTCGGCCTCGTTGTATTTTTTCTCGTGAAAACCAATCGCGAACGTTCGCACCGGTTGCGAACTTTGCGCCTGCATAAGCGCCACGATCGTCGACGAATCAATTCCGCCCGACAAAAATGCGCCCAAGCTCACGTCAGACAACATCTGTCCGCCAACGGCCTTCGACAGAATGGCTTCCAGTTCATCGGTAGCTTGCTCATCCGATGCAAAACTGCTCCGTGTCTGCAATCCCTGATCGGCCATTTGCAGCGCCGACCAATAGGCGTGATGTGGCGGCACCCGGCGCGCACGCATATCCGCCTCGGAGATTTCGAGCCACGTGCCCGGCGGCAGTTTGTAGATCCCCTCATAAATCGACTGTGGCGATGGGATGTAGTTATGCCGCATCAATGAGGCCAGGGCGCTACGGTTCAGTTCGCGGCCAAAACCCGGAATCGGCATCAGTCCTTTTAACTCCGACGCGAACACCAGGCTGGCGCCCGTATAGCCGTAGTACAAGGGTTTTTCGCCCATGCGGTCACGCGCCAGCGTCAGGGTACGACGCTCGCGGTCCCAGAGCGCCACGGCAAACATGCCCACCGTGGCTTGTAACGTGGCTTGAACGCCCAACGCGGCAAAACTGGCCAACACCGTCTCGGTATCCGAATGGCCGCGCCAATCAGGCGCTTGGCCGGCCTGCTCAAGGCTCGCGCGCAATTCCAGGTGGTTGTAGATCTCGCCATTGAGCACCAGGACGTAGCGACCGCAAGCCGACACCATGGGCTGATGTCCTGCTTCGGTCAGATCCAGAATGGCTAGGCGGACGTGGGCCAGTGCCACATCGGCGGCCCGATCTTCCCATTGTCCTTGGCTGTCCGGGCCACGATGCCGCATGCGCCGGCAGCTTTCGGCCAACACCTGCGTCTTGTCTTGCAAAGAGCCCCAAATTCCGACTATTCCACACATGATGTTTTCTTCCGTGCTTGTCTGGACGGCGGCCGGGCGAGGCTATTTCTCCTGCCCACGCACATCGTCGAAAAGTTGTTGCCACAAACCCAGCACCCGCTGGATGGAAAATCGTTCACGCGCTTCGATCGCGTGTCGCGCCAGCGCCTGTCGGGCCGCGTCATCGCTCATCAGCTTCGTCAACGCCGCGGCCATGGCAGGCACATCTCCATTGGGCCGCACCAGTACCCCATCGATACCCTCGCGCACCACCTCGCGCGGCCCAGTATCGCAATCAAAGCACACCGCCGCGAGGCCGCTCGCCAACGACTCAAGCAAGGTATTGGACAGCCCCTCGAAACGGGAGGTCAACACATAAAGATCCGCGCTCTCGTACCAATCGCCGACATTACCTACCCGGCCCGGCATCGCGACGCGTGCCTGCAGCCCGGCGGCGTCGGCCTGTGCTTGCAAGCGCGCACGCTCGGTCCCCTCGCCCAGAATGATCAGATCCCAATCCGGATGCTGCCCCGCGACGGACGCAAAAGCCTGGATCAGCAAGTCGAACCCTTTATCGGGGTGCAAACGTCCGACCGCCAGCAGGCGTCGACGGCCCTCGGCCGGCGGCGGCATCTGCACGGGTTCAGCGCGCGACAAGGGCCAGTGTACGGGGTTGGGAATCACGGCGAGCTTGCATCCCGGTACGTGCTGCGCCAGCCAATCTGCCGTACCCCGCGTCAGGGCGACGACAGATGCCGCGTGCGGATAAGTCACGCGTCGCAAGCGCTGCCACAACCCCGACAGCGTCTGAGACGGCGGATGGGTGTGCTCGGTAGCAATCACTTTGCAAGGCAACCCCCGTGCCGCCATCACCGCCAGCACCGAGGCTGTCGTCATCATGCCCAACACGATATCGGGCTGAAAATCGCGCAATACCCGACGCAAGGCGCGCACGCGCCGTACATTCGCCCAGATGCCCCGCAACCCGCCGCCCCCGCCTGCCGTGTGCAAGATTTTGCGCTGTACGGCGGGATGTAAAGCGTAGGCATCGTCCTGCGCATCCGCCTGCGTCACCAGCGAGACCTGCCAACCCGACTGCGCCCACTGCGCGCTGAGATCCGCCGCGACGCGCTCCGCGCCGCCGCCGTGCAGCGAGTGAATAAAAATCAGGACACGCGGCTCACGCATGACTTGCGAATCCATCAGGCAGCCTCCTTGGGGGCCGGCGGCTCATGGCGCCTTAAGGCGACCACGGCATAGCACGTAAATGACAAGGCATACATCGCCGCTGTGGCCAGCATAATCCCTGTCACGCCCATGCGCGGCGCCAGCACCGCATTCATGGCCGCCTTGAGCAGAAAATTCGCCACAGCGATCGCCGCCATCACACGATACCGATTCTGACTGGCCAGCAATTGCACCAAAATCAGAACACCAAAATAAAACGGCAGTTGCAGCAATCCCCAGCGCAATACCTCCGCCACCGCCTGCGTATTGTCCGCGGTAAAGGCGCCGCGCTCGTACAGCAGGGCAACGCCCCACGGCGCCAACACCCAGGCGATCGCAACCGCCACGGCGCCCGCCCCCAGCATCAACCCCGACCACTTCAATGCCATGGCACGCGCCCGAACGGCATCGCCCCGGCTTTGTATATCGGCCAGCACGGGCAACGCAGCCCGGCCCACCGACACAGCGCCGATCCCCAACAACAAGGACAACAAACGGCTGGCATACCCCAGCGTGGCGTTGGCGTTATCGCCCAGGTTCGCCGCCGTGTATTGGTCCAGCGGCCCCACGAAGCTCATCGCCACTTGGCCCACCAGCATGATGCCTGCGGCGCTGAGCAACTCGGGCCAATGCGGCGACTGCAGCGACAAGCGCGGCGACCCCCAGAACCCCTTATCCGCTCGCGCGGCCAGCCAGGCCAGCCACACCGCCTGGATGGCATAGCCGACCAGTGTGCCCCACAGTAAGGGCGCCACGTCTTGCTCCGTCGTCACGGCCAGCATCACCCAGGCCAACGTAGCAATGGCGGGAACGCTATCGAGCAAGGTATTGACGTGACGCTCGTGCGAACGCAGTCGCGCGCCGCTGATACCCGCCATCAGCACAAATACTGTCACGGGGACAAAGGCCACCAACAGCTGGGTGCTCATGTTGGCTACCTGCACCGACAGCCCACTGCCCAACCACTGCAGCACCCACGGCCAGGCCAACGCGGTCAATAGCGCCAGCGCTACGCCCACCAGCAGCATCCAGCCCTGAAGTTCACGAATAAATAAATCGCGCTCCACGCCGCCCTTGCGTCGCAGCCGCACCAGTACCGGAATCAGGACCACCCCCAGCACGCCCACGATCGTGACCGGCAGCCAGGTGGCCATCGTCATGGTGAACTGATACGCGTCTACGGCATCGCTGACGCCGTAGCGGTAGGCCACCGCCATTTCCTTGAGAGCGCCGGCGGCCTTTCCCAAAATAAGGAAGATCGCCACCCGAAACGCAGCCTTGAAGATCCGCTGATGATCAGGGTGGATTGCGTTGACTTTGCGTATAAGCGCTTTCAAAAATTTCCCCACCCCGCGCCGGAGCAACGCCCCCTCGAACGGGGGGATGTTGCTCGTGGGGCGGCTCGGTACCGAATGATCAACGCAGGAATTTCGTATACCAGGGCATGGCGGTTTGCAGGCCACGCTGGATATCGAACTCGGGCTGATAGCCCAGCAGCTTGCCGGCCTTGCCGATATCGGCCTGTGAGTGACGTACATCACCGGCGCGGAAATCCACATACACCGGTTTTTTGTCGTACTGCACGCCCTGTTCAGCCAATGTTTTCGCCAAAAAGTCGTATAGCTGGTTCAGCGTGGTGCGGCCGCTATAGGCGACGTTGTAGACCTGATTGATGCCCTCATCGGACGCTAGCGCCGCCAGCAGATTGGCCTGTACCGCGTTGTCCACAAAGCAAAAATCGCGGCTGGTTTCGCCATCACCGTTGATCTGCACATCGTCGCCACGAATCATGGCCGATGTCCATTTGGGGATCACCGCGGCGTAGGCGCCATCGGGGTCCTGGCGCTTGCCAAACACGTTGAAGTAGCGCAAACCGACGCTGCGAAAACCGTACGACCGCTCAAATACGTCGGCGTACAGTTCGTTCACGTACTTGGTGACCGCGTAAGGCGACAGCGGATTGCCGATCGTGTCTTCGACCTTGGGCAAGGCGGGGTGGTCTCCGTACGTGGAACTGGACGCCGCATACACAAACGTTTTGACCTTGGCATCGCGTGCCGCCACCAGCATATTCAGAAACCCGCTGATGTTGACGGCGTTCGTCGTGATCGGATCATTCAATGAACGCGGCACCGATCCCAGCGCCGCCTGATGCAGCACGTAGTCCACACCCTGCGTCGCCTGCTGGCAGATCTCCAGGTCGCGGATATCGCCTTCGATAAAGGTGAATCGCTCCCATTGCGCAGGCACTACCGAGTTGCGCACCTCATCGAGATTGTGCTGATGACCCGTCGCGAAATTATCCAACCCCACGACCGTCTGATCGAGTTTGAGCAGCGTTTCCAACAGATTGGACCCGATGAATCCGGCGCAGCCGGTGACGAGCCACTTGCGCGGGGTTTGACGTAGATCTTGCTGGATGCTTTCGTAGCGTTCGCTCATACCTTCTCTCTTTTTACAAACGCAGATCGGATTCGCTGGAGGTCAGCACGTACTTCAGGTCGTACAACACGTGCTTGGCCTTGCCCAGCTTGCGGATCTCTGCGGCGCCCATATTGACGAACTGCTCGTGCGACACCGCCAGGATGATAGCGTCATAGTGGCCCTGCTTGAGCTCCGACACGGGCGTAATGCCGTATTCGTGCACCGCCTCTTGCGCATCGACCCAAGGGTCATAGACGTCGACGTCGACGTTGTATTCGCCGAGTTCTTGCACGATATCCACGATACGCGTGTTGCGTAGATCGGGGCAGTTTTCCTTGAAGGCCAGGCCCATCACCAGAACGCGCGCACCCTGCACATGGATGCGCTGCTTGGTCATGCATTTCACCAATTGCGACACCACGTAGCCACCCATCGAATCATTCAGCCGACGGCCGGCCAGGATGATCTCGGGGTGATAACCGATGGACTGCGCTTTGTGCGTCAGATAGTACGGGTCGACGCCGATGCAGTGTCCGCCTACCAGACCCGGACGGAACGGCAGGAAATTCCACTTGGTGCCAGCGGCCTCCAGCACGGCCTCGGTGTCAATGCCCATCTTGTTGAAAATCAGGGCCAGCTCGTTGATCAGCGCAATGTTGACGTCGCGCTGCGTGTTTTCGATGACCTTGGCAGCCTCGGCCACGCGAATGCTGGATGCCTTGTGGGTGCCGGCGGTGATGATCTCGTTGTACAGCGCATCAACCAGGTCCGCGATTTCGGGCGTCGAACCGGCAGTCACTTTTTTGATGGTGCTGACGCGGTGAGCCTTGTCACCCGGGTTGATACGCTCGGGGCTATAGCCCGCGTAAAAATCCTCGTTGAATTTCAGGCCCGACACGCGCTCCAGTACAGGCACGCAGTCTTCTTCAGTGGCGCCGGGATACACGGTGGACTCGTAAATGACAATGTCGCCGCGCTTGAGCACCGCACCGATCGTCTCGCTGGCCTTGACCAGCGGTGTCAAATCGGGCTGCTTGTATTCGTCAATGGGCGTGGGCACGGTCACGATGTACACATTGGCCTGGCCCAACTCGTCGCGCTCGGCGGTGTACGTCAGGTGTTTGGCTTCGGCCAACTCGTCATCATCGACCTCGAGCGTGTGGTCGTGACCACCCTGCAGGGCCTTGATTCGTTTGACGTTAATGTCAAAACCAATGACTGGGCGCTTCTTGCCGAACTCTACGGCCAACGGCAACCCGACATAGCCCAGGCCAACCACGGCAAGTTTTACATCATCGATACGCAAGATCGCTCTCCCTTTGCCGCGTTACGATCACGGCATTTAAAATAGGTACGGGGAAAATTTTAACAACGGCCCTTGACCCGCACAGGCCTTTCATCAGGACAGTCAGTGCGCGCGCGGCAACAACAGCCAACCCGGCCGACGCCACGACACCAGCCTGACATATAACCAAATATAGGCGGCGGCAAAGACACACAAGCTCAGGGTCAGTATCCAGGCGTTGTCCCACCAGATAGTGGCCGGCACCAAGCCGATCAACGCCAGCACCCACATATAGGGCGAAGCCAACGCGTTGCACAACGCCGGCACGGCATGGCGACGCTTTCGGCTGAACGTCACGCGCACCAGGCGCCGGAAAACCAATTGATGCAAGTGCAGCGCATCGGGCTGATCGACCGGCACGCCACGCTTGAAGCGCCTGCGCCAGATGGAAAAACCCGTTTCAAAAACCGGATAAAACAAGACGGCCAACGCATAGAACGGCGACACCGATGGATTGCGAACCACCAACAGGACTGCCAGCTCCGCCAGCATGAACCCCAGGAAATAAGCGCCGCCATCCCCCAGGAACACTCGGCCGAACGGAAAATTCCAGACCAGAAAGCCCAGCGTTGCCGAGGCCAACGCCGCCGAAATCATGAAGATGGGCATATCGTTGACCTGCAATGCGACCAATGCGATGGACACTGCCATCAGCGTGGCCACCATGCCAGCCAGGCCATTCATGCCGTCCACAATATTCAGCGCATGGGTACAGCCCCCCACGGCAAACATCGTAAAGATCAGCGAGACGGGCCAAAACGACAGCACCCAGTCCACCGGCGCAATCCCAACGCGACTGACGCCGCCCAGCAACCACCATGCGATGGCCGCGGACAGGAAAGCCGCCAGCAGACGCTTGCTGGCGCCGATGTCTTTAGTAATGTCTTCGAGCAGGCCCGCGACAAAAACCGGCAACGCCGCGACAAACAGGGCGGGCCACAGCCAAGTCAGCGTCATGTTGCTGGGCCCCAGCACCAACAGGCCCGCCAGCGATCCCGCCAACACAGCTAGTCCGCCCACGCGAGGCGTGGCGCGAGTGTGCGAGGCCTGCGGCTTGCTAAGGTCGCTGTCGCCGGTAAACGCGCCGTGCCAGCGTTCGGAGGCTACGATCAGCCCTCCAACCATGAAGGCCACCACGCAGATATACAACCAAGTCACAAAAAACCCTTCGTTGGGTGGAATGTACGGAACACACCATTATGTACAGTGCGTGTAACGTTCTTGTATGCGAGGGATAAGCAAGTGCAAGCCAGCCACACAGAACGTAACAACAACCAGCGCTTAACCACGCGCACAGAATGGACTGATTGTAATGCTATCCCCAAGTTTACTAGGGGCAAACCATGCGCAGTCCGGCAAACATTTTTAGATAACGTCAGAAAGGCGCCGGGTCGCCGGATCATACCGATGACCAGGCCCACTGAAGTCGACTTTCCTGCCTCTCACTAAAAATTAGGGACGGAAGAATTTTGCTTAAAAAAAAGCCCGAGATCGTAAGATCTCGGGCTAAATCCACCAAAGGAGGAGGGTGGAGGAGACAACCGGGGCATGTTGAGGTGAACACTGCATCAGGTTCGACCGCTACGCATCGGGGTGACTCACCGCGCCGACTGCGTTTTCAACATCCATGTACGAATATTAGCGCATCGTTTTGTGCGATGCAAGATATTTTTTGGGGTGATGTATTTACCGGGTTTTCGCGTTGCAAATTCGCGTCACCCCTGATCAATGCGGCGTAATTATTGGGTTACAGGTCAGACAGGGTTTGTAGCAAAAGGGTAAACCCTTGAGGATTTACCCTATAAAACTCAAGCACTTATATGCGCGTAATCCAGATGCCCGCGATGCTTTTTCGTGATCAATGGTGCGTCGCAGCAATACTGTATCAGGTCATCAAAGCCGATACGCGGTCGTCGTCATGACCCGGGACATGGCGCGCATCAATCCTCGCACCGGCGCAGGCAGGGAAACACCCCCCGCATTTTCCGCGTTGGCGCGGTGCTGAGCCTCGTCGGCCTTCATTTTGTTCACAATCTCACGCGAGCGCTGATCCGTGTCGGGAAGGCTGCTCAAATGCCCGTCGAGGTGCTCTTCGACTTGGCGCTCGGTTTCCGCCATAAAGCCCAGATTGCGCGCGGTGCCGGCATAGCTGGCCAACATTCCCAGCGTAAATGAGCCCGCATACCAAACCGGGTTGAGCAAACTGGGGCGGCTGCCGAGCTCTTCGAGGCGTTGGGAACACCAGGCCAAATGATCGACTTCCTCGGCGGCAGCGTCGAGCAACAACGCTTTGACCGGCGCCTCGCGGCAAACTGCCGCCTGGCCTCGGTAAAGTGCCTGCGCGCAAACCTCACCCACATGGTTGACACGCATCAGGCCCGCCGCGTGGCGCTTTTCCCGGTCGGACAAGGCGGGATTCGGTTCTGGTGCCTCGGCCGGATAAGGGCGTGACGCGGTCGCCGCACCCGTCAACACACGCAACGCTCGATCGACTTCAGCAAACAAAGGGTCAAGTGGGCCGCGCCGGCGGGAAAACGGAGCAAAATCAGACAACGTGGGAACAGCAGACATGAACGAGACTCCTGAGTAACTTCCCCACCCTGCGATAGGCTGGGACTGTCCTGCATACTAGGGATTGTACGGAAACAGAGAAACGCAATCTCCCAAGGCAAGAACGGTCGGCGGACGCGATCTGGCCTGCCTCGACCGGGGTAGGTCCGACCTGTGCACCACCGGTTATCATCACTCTTTGCTTGCGAATTACCCACAAGGAATTTTTCTCATGGATTGCACGATCAACTGGGGTGGCCCGGACGGCATGCTCTTCGTGGCCCAAACGGGCAGCGGTCATATTGCCACCATGGATGGCGCGGTCGAAGGGGGTGGCAACGATCTGGCGCCCCGACCGATGGAACTGCTCTTGGCGGGTACCGGCGGCTGCACGGCTTACGATGTCGTCTTGATCCTTAAGCGCGGCCGTCATGCCGTGTCGGGCTGCAGCGTCAAACTATCCGCCGAGCGCGCCGACACCGACCCCAAGGTCTTCACCCGCATTCACTTTGCGTTCACGGTCACAGGTAAAAACCTGCCGCGTACCGCCGTCGAGCGCGCGGTGCAGTTGTCGCATGAAAAATATTGCTCGGCCTCCGCGATGCTGGAAAAAACGGCAGAACTGACCTTCTCGGTAGAGATCGTCGACCCCCAGGAAACACCGGCCGCCTAAAAAAGGCAGCCGCAGAAAAACCGCTCCTCGACCGCCCCACCGCCACGCCCGCTTTGCCGGGCGGAACGCTATGAAACAATACCTCTCGCTCATTCAATCCATCCTCGACCATGGTGCATGGCAGGAAAACCGCACAGGTGTGCGCACGCTGTCGCTTCCCGGCGCGGCACTGCGTTTTGACCTGCAACAAGGGTTCCCTGCCGTTACCACCAAAAAACTGGCGTTCAAATCGGCGATCGGCGAATTGGTAGGGTTCATGCGCGGCGCGCGTAGCGCGGCCGACTTTCGGGCGCTGGGGTGCAAAGTCTGGGACCAGAATGCCAATGACAATGCCGCGTGGCTAGCCAATCCGTATCGCGAAGGACCCGACGACCTGGGTCCGGTCTACGGCGTGCAATGGCGGCAGTGGCCCGCCTACAAGTTGCTGCCCCGCACGAACACCGGACAAATCCAGGATGCGTTGAGCCGAGGCTACCGGCAGGTCGCCGAGCCTGACGAAAACGGGGTAGCCCACGTGTTGCTTTATAAGGCGGTGGACCAGTTGCGCCAGTGCCTGGATACCATCCACAGCAACCCTCAAGATCGCCGCATTCTGTTTCACGGCTGGAACTGGGCACAGATCGAAGAGATGGCGCTGCCGCCGTGCCACTTGCTCTATCAATTTCTGCCCAACGCCAGTACGCGCGAAATCTCGCTGTGCTTGTATATCCGCTCTAACGATGTGGGGTTGGGTACGCCGTTCAACCTCACAGAAGGCGCTGCGCTGCTGCATCTGGTTGGTCGGCTGACTGGCTATAAGCCGCGCTGGTTTTCGTATTTCATCGGCGATGCGCACATCTACGAAAATCACTTGCCGATGCTGCGCGAGCAACTGACGCGCGAGCCCTACGAAGCGCCCCAACTGGTCTTGAGTGATCGTATTCCGGATTACGCCATAACCGGGAACTACGAACCGCAGTGGCTGGAACAAGTCATACCCACGGATTTCTCGCTCGAAGGCTACCAACACCACCCCGCGTTGACCGCGCCGATGGCGGTATAACGCGCGATCCCCAAGCAGATACCATGTCCCCGCGCCTGACTCTCATCGTCGCCTACGCCGATAATCGCACCATTGGTCGCGACAACACCCTGCCCTGGAAACTGCCGGGCGATCTCGCCCATTTCAAACGCACCACGTTAGGCAGCCCCATCATCATGGGCCGCAAAACCTGGGAGTCATTGGGACGGCCGCTGCCAGGTCGCACAAACGTCGTTGTCAGCCGCAATGCGGACTATGCGGCCGAAGGCGCCGTGGTCACGCCAACCCTGCCAGCCGCAATCGAAGCCTGCGGCGATGTCGATGAGGCGTATGTCATTGGGGGGGCACAGATCTATGCACAGGCTCTGCCACTGGCGCAACGCGTGATCGCCACCGAGGTCCATGCGCAAATCCAGGGCGATGCGTTCTTTCCACCGTTGCCCGACGAGGATTGGCACGAGATTTCTCGCCAACCCCAAGCGGCTGAAAACGGCTATGCCTACGATTTTGTGGTGTACGAACGTCGCACGTGATCGCGGTAGGTATTGCCCCTGATTCGGCAGCGGCCGCACAGACGCACAGGCGCGCTAACCCTTGCCTGTTCTTGCGCGCGCCAAGAATTGCCATAGCTGCGGTGCCTGAGAATACGCGACGTTAAAACGTATCCAGGGAACATCGGCCTCGCCAGGGTCGAAGTAAGATCCCGGCGCCAGCCAGATGCCGTCTTTCAACGCCCCCTCGGCCAACGCATTCGCGCCTTGCGTCGGGTCTGGCGCAAAGCCCTGCGCGGCATCTACCTCGGGCAAACGCGCCCACAGAAACAAGCCCGCCTGCGGTCGCGCCCAGACCTGCATGTCCAATGCGTCCATCTGCTGGGACACCACGGCATGCGCCTGCGCCAGACGTTCACGCGTGCGCACGATGTGTGCACGAAAGCGCCCTTCGCGTATCACCTGATACACCACGCGCTCCATGATTTCGGGAGACGTCAGCCCGACGGCCATCTTGGTTCGGGCGAGATCGCGTATCAAATCCCGGTGCGCGGCGATGTAGCCCACTCGGACCGACGGGCTGATGACTTTGGAATAGCCACCCAGATAGACCACTCGCTGCGCACCGTCGAGCGCTGCCAACAGCGGCGCCGCGCCCGACATCAATTCGCGGGAGATATCATCCTCGATCACCCAAAAATCATGTTGTTGTGCCGTCTGCAGCACCTGGAACGCATTCGCCATACTCATGACCGCGCCCGATGGATTTTGCAGCACGGTATTGACGAACAAGGCACGCGGCCGATGTGTCGCCGCGGCATGCGCCAGCGCCTCGCAATCCAGACCCGCTACCGTGCACGGCACGCCGACGACGCGCACCCCCGCCAAACGAAGCAGCGGCAGCAAATTCGCATAACAGGGCTGCTCGACCAACACCGTATCCCCGGGCCGCAGCAGTGTACGAATCACCAAGTCCAGACCGTGCGTCACACCATGGGTAAGCACCACTTGATCCATCGCCACGTCCAGACCGTGCGTTGCCAGCGCGACCGCAACTGCTTCACGCAGCGGTGCATAACCGTAGGGGTGCCCATAGCCCGCAATACGCAGCGCCGGCACACGCCCCAGATGCCGCAGCGCCAGGTGCAAGCCTTCCTGGTTCAGCCACTCGCCCGGCAACCACCCGCAGCCGGACTTGATGGAGATGGATTGATCCGCATAAATGTCTGACAACAACCAAGCCGCGCTTCGCCGGGGGGGCTGCCAAGACGTCGGCATCGACTCGGTGCCGGCCTTGATCCTGGGCGCCACCCGATAACCGGCCCCCTGTCGGGCCGCCAACCACCCCTGCGCCGCCAGGCGGCTATACGCGCCCGCGACCGTAAACGTGCTGAGCTGATACTGGCGGGCAAACTCACGTACCGACGGCACCGGCATACCAGGACGCAGCGTCTGCGCCTGAATCGCGGACACGTAGGCATCAACCACCTGGTCCACCAGGGTGGGTCTCTGATTACGCGTACGAATCGGCTGAAAATCAATCATGGCAAGAATAAAAATGACGTTGCCCGCGGCCTGCGAGCCGCTGGGAGGCGGCGTTCTCAGAGTTAACTATACAGTTAATAGATTATGACCAATACAGTTATCAATATTTGGATGAATTGTATATTTTCATCCTGACGCCACACGCTCAGAATGGATAGCGTCCTGCCGCGCACCTATCCCTCGCCGCGTCAATGTCGGCGCACCGCGCAGATCTACCTGGAGTCCGTCTCATGAATGCCCCCCTGCCCGATCTGTCCCACCTGTGGATGCCCTTTACGGCCAACCGCCAGTTCAAAAATCAGCCACGCCTGTTGGCCAGCGCCAAAGGGATGCATTACACGTCGGTAGACGGACGCCAGATCCTGGACGGCACGGCCGGCCTGTGGTGCGTGAATGCCGGCCATTGCCGCGAAGAAATCGTACAGGCGATTGCCACCCAAGCGGGCGAGATGGACTACGCGCCCGGTTTTCAGCTTGGTCACCCCCTTGCCTTCGAAGCCGCCACAGCAGTCGCCAGTCTCATGCCTGAAGGCATGGACCGCATCTTCTTCACGAACTCGGGCTCGGAGTCCGTGGATACCGCCCTGAAAATTGCCCTGGCTTATCACCGCGCCCGTGGTGAAGGCCAGCGTACGCGCCTGATTGGCCGCGAACGGGGTTATCACGGCGTCGGGTTTGGCGGCATCTCCGTCGGCGGTATTTCGCCCAACCGCAAAACCTTCTCCGGGGCGCTGCTACCCGCGGTTGATCATCTGCCCCACACGCACAACCTGGAACAGAACGCTTTCTCCAAGGGCCAACCCGCCTGGGGTGAGCAATTGGCCGACGATCTCGAACGCATCGTCGCGCTGCACGACGCCTCCACGATTGCCGCCGTCATTGTCGAACCCATGGCAGGATCGACGGGCGTGCTCATTCCGCCCAAAGGCTATCTGGAGCGTCTGCGCGCCATCACCGCGAAATACGGCATCCTGTTGATTTTCGACGAAGTCATTACCGGCTACGGTCGACTGGGCGCCGCCACCGCCAGTGAATTTTTTGGCGTGACACCCGATCTGATCGCCATGGCCAAGGGCATCAGCAACGCCGCCGTGCCTGCGGGCGCCGTCGCCGTCAAACGTGATGTGCATGACGCCGTCATCAACGGCGCGCAAGCGGGTATCGAGTTTTTCCATGGCTATACCTACTCTGCCCACCCCCTCGCCGCTGCCGCCATCCTGGCTACGCTTGATATCTACAAGCGCGAACAGCTCTTTAAGCGCGCACGCGAACTGTCGCCCACGTTTGAAGCCGCGGCGCACGCGCTCAAAGATGTACCCAACGTCATTGACATTCGCAGCCTCGGTCTCGTCGCCGGCATCGAACTCTCTCCGCGCGACGGCGCACCTGGCGCGCGCGCTGCCGAAGCCTTCCAGAAATGCTTCGACAACGGCCTCATGGTTCGCTATACCGGCGACACCTTGGCCGTCTCGCCTCCGTTGATCATTGAGGCATCGCAAATTACCGAACTTTTCCAAACCATCAGAAATGTCCTGACAGAAATCGCCTGAACGAGCGATACGTCTCACGAAGAAGCCCCAAAGAGGGGCTTCTTCGCCTTCCGCCTTACCAGAACGCAACGGTATCCGGGCAAAGCCTTATTGCCCAACCCTTGTATCTTCCGCAGAATCCCCTTAGTTAACTCTTGAACACCTATCAACAACGCACGGCCTTTACATGAAGGATGGCTCCGATGCGCATCGGGATCGGCGGGTTCCAGCACGAAACCAATACTTTTGCACCCTCTCGCGCCACATGGGAAGAATTCGCTGACAAGGGCGGGGGCTGGCCAAAACTGGTCTCCGGCGCAGCATTATTCGATGCCGTAGCCGGCGCAAATATCCCCGTCGCCGGTTTCATCGACGCCATGCAGGCCCATGCGCTGCTCCCCACGACCTGGGCCGCTGCGAGCCCCTCCGGTTATGTCACTCGCGACGCCTACGAGCGCATTAGCGGCATGATTCTTGACGGTCTGAAGCAAGCGATGCCCCTGGACGGTGTTTATCTGGACTTGCACGGCGCCATGGTGGCGGAACACCACGACGACGGCGAAGGAGAACTCTTGCGTCGAGTGCGCGCACTGGTCGGCCCCACCGTGCCGATCGTGGCCAGCCTCGACCTGCATGCCAACGTCACGCGCGCCATGATTGCGCATGCCGACAATCTCGTGTGCTATCGCACCTATCCACACATCGACATGGCCGAGACCGGCCAGCGTGCAGCGCAGTTGCTCGATCGTCGCCTTGAGGGGATGCCGCGTCCCTACGTGGCCCTGCGCAATATTCCGTATTTGATCTCGTTGTGCTGGCAATCGACGGACATCGAACCCGCGAATAGTCTGTACCAGTTGCTCGATGATCTCGAATCCCGTGAACCCACTGTCAGTCTGTCATTTGCCACGGGTTTTCCGGCGGCGGATTTTCCGGAATGTGCACCCGCCGTCTGGGCATACGGCGATACCCAAGCAGATGCTGATGCGGCGGCCAATACGATGCAACGCGCCGTCCTGAATGCGGAAGACGATTTCGGCGGCAAGATTCTGACCGCTGATGAAGCCGTACAAACGGCGCTGTCCCTGGCAAGCACCAGCACACGTCCCATCATCATCGCCGATGTTCAGGATAATCCCGGCGCGGGAGGCAGCTCTGACACGACGGGTATTCTGCGTGCATTGATACGTCACGGCGCAAGCAATGCCGCTATCGGCCTTATTGTGGATCCGGCCGCGGCATTGGCCGCCCATCGTGCCGGCGCCGGAAACACGGTTCGCATCGCACTGGGCGGGCACTCGGGCATCCGTGATGATGCCCCTATCGAAGCCGATTACGTCGTCGAAAAAATCTCTGATGGACGCTTCGATACGCACGGCGCGTTTTATCGGGGCTTTCACATGGATCTGGGTCCCAGCGCCTGCCTGCGCATCAACGACGTGCGCATTATCGTTGCATCAAACAAAGTGCAAATGGCGGACCAGGAAATGTTCCGTTTTGCCGGCATCGAACCCACGCGTCAGGCCATACTTGTCCTGAAAAGCTCGGCGCATTTTCGGGCTGACTTTACGTCTATCGCGCAAACCATCTTGGTCTGCTCGTCGCCGGGGTCCATGTTGATGGACGCCGCACAGCAACCATGGACACGACTGCGCCACGGCATCAGAATGTCGCCTTGCGGTCCTGCTTTTTCAGCCAATTCGGCAACCGTCTGAGCAGCGCCGCACCGGCGATGCCATCGAATCATGCGGCCGCTCCAACGCCGTTCTACAACCGAAAGGAGAGTTTCATGTTGAAGTTTGTTCGTGCGGCCGTCTTGGCCGGTGCAACAGTCTTGGCAATGAGCAGCGTGGCACAGGCTGAAACCGTTATCCGGGCAGTCATGCACTCTCCCCTGCGCCTGACCGATCCCCACGCCACGACCGCCTACATCACGACGTGGCATGGCTACATGATTTACGACACGTTGCTGGCCACCGACGCCAACAACAAGATCCAGCCGCAGATGCTCGAAAAATGGAACGTCTCGGACGACGGCAAAACCTACACGATGACGCTGCGGGCCGGTCTCAAGTGGCATGATGGCAAGCCCGTCAAAGCCGAAGACTGTGTCGCCTCTATCAAGCGCTGGGCGGCCAACGACGGCATGGGACGCACGCTGCTGAAGTTCGTCTCCAGCATCGACGTGATCGACGACCAGAGCTTTCGCATCGTCATGACCGAGCCCACGGACCTGGCGTTGCGCGCGTTGTCCAAGCCCACCGGCACTGCGGCGTTCATGATGCCCAAACGTGTCGCCGAGACACCGATCGGCACGCCCATCACGGACATGACGGGTTCGGGCCCCTTCAAAGTCGCCGAGTTCAAGCCGGGCGTCACCACGGTCTACGTTAAAAACACCGACTACGTGCCTCGCAAAGAACCCGCCAGCGGCCTGGCAGGCGGCAAAGTCGTCAACGTAGACAAAGTCGTCTGGAATGTCATGCCCGATGCCCTGACCACGGCCAACGCCCTCATGGGCGGCGAACTCGATTATGTCGAGCAGTTCCCGTACGACCTGCTTCCCATGCTGGACGGTAACGACGAATTCAAAGTCGAATCGCTCAGCCCGGTCGGGTACTTCACGATGTATCGCTTTAACTTCAAATACCCGCCCTTTGACAACAAGAAAATCCGTCAGGCCGCTATGTACGCCATTGGCCAGGAAGACGTGATGAAGGCCCTGGTCGGCAATCCCAAGTATTACCAGACCTGCGCCTCGCTATGGGGTTGCGGTACACCATTCGAAACCGATATAGGCAAAGACATGGTCGTACCCTCCAACATCGAAAAAGCCAAGGCGCTGCTAAAAGAAGCCGGCTACGACAACACGCCCATTCTGGTCATGCACGCCACCGACGTGGGTACCCTCAGCCCGCAACCTGTCGTCATGGCCCAGGCCCTGCGCAAAGCCGGCTTTAACGTGAACCTGGCCGCCATGGACTGGCAGACGGTCGCCACGCGTCGCGCCTCCAAGGCCGCGCCGGATGCGGGTGGCTGGAACGTGCACAATACCAACTGGTATGCGACCGACATCATGGATCCCGTGCGCTCCGCCCCGGCTGCGGCCAACGGTGACAGCGCCTGGTTTGGCTGGCCCGACTTTCCTGAAATCGAGGCCCTGCGCACGAAGTTCGCGCTGACGTCCGATCCGGCCGAGCAAAAGAAAATCGCCGACGAAGTCCAGCGCATCGGCATCGAAGAGGGCCTGTATGTTCCGTTGGGCCAAATGTCCGTCCCGACGGCATACTCAACCAAGCTGAGTGGGCTGGTGCACGCGCCCATCATGGCGTTCTGGAACGTCAAGAAAGCGCCTTGAAAAGGCAAGCCTGGACATGCTGGTTTTTATTCTGCGTCGACTACTGGCCACGATCCCGGTTCTGATCCTGGTGGCCGTCGTCGTCTTTGCGATCCTTCGTCTCAGCCCCGGGGACCCGGCCGCCATCATGGCCGGGGATGCCGCGACCGCTGAACACATTCAACAAATCCGTCAGGTCATGGGGCTGGATCAACCCCTGATCAAACAGTTTTTCCTGTGGACGGGCCGATTATTGCAAGGTGACTTTGGCACCTCGTTGATGTCGGGCGTGCCCGTCAGCCAACTGATCGGACAGCGCATGGAACCCTCGCTCAGTGTGGCCGTACTGACCCTGCTGTTCACACTGATCGTGGCGATACCACTCGGGATACTGGCCGCATGGAAACAAGGCCGTTTGCTTGATCGCATGGTCATGGGCTTTTCGGTGCTGGGTTTTTCGGTGCCGGTCTTTGTGACGGGTTATCTGCTGATCTGGGTCTTTGCCCTCGAACTGGATTGGTTCAAGGTTCAGGGGTATACGCCGCTGTCGAGCGGTTTCTGGCCCTTTCTGCATCGCCTCATTTTGCCATCGCTCGCCCTGTCGACCATCTACGTCGCGCTGATCGCGCGGATCACCCGCACCAGCGTCATCGAGGTCATGGGCGAAGACTTCATCCGCACGGCGCGCGCAAAAGGCCTTGGCGAAACCGGGGTGTTGCTGGGACACGCCTTACGCAATGCCGCGGTACCGATCGCAACCATCATCGGCGTCGGCATTGCCCTGTTGATCAGCGGCGTCGTCGTCACTGAATCCGTTTTCAATATTCCGGGTCTGGGACGCCTGGTCGTCGAGGCGGTCCTCGCGCGTGACTATCCTGTCATCCAGGGGCTGACGCTGTTCTTCGCCTTTGTTTATGTATTTATCAATTTGATCGTCGATTGCGCCTACACGCTGTTCGACCCGCGTATCAGGTATTGACGATGACCAAACCGACCAACCCCGTTTCTGCCCAAGCGCCAAATGCTCTCCCGCCGTCCACGGCCTGGCTGCGCGTGCGCCAGGGCCTGAAAAGCTGGCCCGTATTGCTAGCGCTGGCGATACTCCTGATGATTGTCGCCACCGCCATCCTGGCGCCGTGGGTGGGGACCACAGACCCCATCGCCATCGATCCAGGCAACCGGCTCAAACGTCCATTCACGGTTTCGTTCCTGGGGACCGATGCGTTTGGCCGGGACCTCTGGTCGCGTGTCGTGTACGGCGCCCGCATTTCGCTCATTGCCGGCCTGGGCGCGGCGGTCATCAGTGTCGTCCTGGGATTGATCATCGGCGTGACGGCGGGATGGTTTCGCCGACTCGACGGTCTTATCATGCGCACGATGGACGCCATCATGGCGATCCCGGGCATCTTGCTGGCGATTTCTCTGGTGGCCGTTACCGGGGCCAGTCTGACCACGGTGCTGGTCGCCATCACGATCCCGGAAATCCCCCGGGTCGTACGATTGGTGCGCGGCCAGATCCTCAGCGTGCGCGGCGAGCCCTATGTCGAGGCCGCGCTGGCCCTGGGCACCCCGCTGCCATTGCTGTTATGGCGTCATATGGTGCCCAGCACGATCGCGCCGCTGACCGTGCAAGGCACCTACGTTTTCGCATCGGCCATGCTGACCGAGGCCATTCTCAGCTTTCTGGGCGCCGGCATACCGCCCGAGATCCCGTCCTGGGGCAACATCATGTCCGAAGGCCGCATGTACTTTCGTATGCTGCCCGGCCTGATTCTGTTCCCCGGCCTGTTCTTGTCGCTGACAGTATTGAGCGTCAACATCCTGGGAGACGCCCTGCGCGATGCGCTGGACCCCAAAATGGCACGCAGGATCTAACGTCATGGCCTATACCCCGCATCCTCCCCCCGGCGATACCACCGATGCCGTCCTGGCGATCCGTAATTTGTCGGTTGCCGTCATCGGTGCCAGCCAGCAGGTCGTGCGCAATCTGAGCCTGGATGTCCATGCCGGCGAAACGGTCTGCGTCGTCGGCGAGTCAGGTTCGGGAAAATCAGTCAGCTCGTTAGCCGTCATGGGCTTGCTGCCACAGGGCGTGCTGCAACCCAGCGGCGCCATTCGTGTCGAAGGCGAGGACGTCCTGAGCGCCACGCCGAAACGCTTGCGCGAATTGCGCGCCACCCGCATGGCCATGGTGTTTCAAGAACCCATGACGGCGCTCAATCCCGTCCACACGGTCGGCGCCCAGGTCGATGAGGTTCTGAGGCTCCATCGCCGCATGTCCCGCTCGCAACGGCGCAACAAGGTCCTGGACATGTTCCGTTCCGTGCATTTGCCGGACGTCGAGCGCATCTACGACTCGTACCCGCATCAGTTGTCCGGTGGCCAACGCCAGCGCATCGTCATCGCAATGGCCCTCATTCTGGAGCCACGCCTGCTCATCGCCGACGAGCCCACGACCGCTCTGGATGTCACTACGCAAAAGCAAATCCTGGCGCTCATCAAAGAGCTGCAGACCAAACATCGCACCGCCGTGTTATTCATCACACACGATTTTGGCGTCGTCGCCGAGATCGCGGATCGCATTGTGGTCATGAATCGCGGCGATCTGATCGAGACGGGGACACGCGACGACATTCTGGCCCGCCCCCAACAAAGCTATACCCGCCGACTGGTGTCGTCCGTTCCCAGTTTGATTCCCCAACAGCGGCAGGCGCTGACAGGTACCCCCGTGCTGCGTGTCCAGGGTCTGGGCCGCGACTATGTCGATAAGCGCCCCTTTTGGGCCGGCGGCGCACGCAAAGTCCCCGCCGCGCAAGACGTCAATCTGATTTTGCACAAGGGCGAGATCCTGGGTATCGTCGGCGAATCGGGGTCAGGAAAGTCCACGGTCGCGCGTTGTATCCTGCGCTTGATCGAACCCTCGACCGGCAGTGTGCTGATGGGCAACGACGATATCGCTACCTTGTCCGGCGCTCAGCTTCACCCGGTACGCCAACGTATCCAGATCGTTTTTCAAGATCCCTATCGTTCGCTCAACCCGCGCCGCAAAATTGGCGAGTCCGTCATCGAAGGGCTGTTGAATTTTGGCGAGTCACGCGACAACGCAGTGGCCAAGGCAGTCGAAACGCTGCGGATTGTCGGGTTGGACGCCGACGCCATGCAACGCTATCCCCATCAATTTTCCGGAGGGCAGCGACAGCGTATTTGCATTGCTCGTGCCCTGGTCATGGAACCCGAGGTGCTCGTGGCCGACGAGGCCGTCTCGGCACTGGACGTCTCAGTCCAGGCACAAGTCCTGGAGCTCCTGGAACAAATCCGCCAACGCACTGGCGTGGGCGTGCTGTTCATCACGCACGACCTGCGAGTAGCCGCGCAAATCTGCGACACCATCCTCGTCATGCAACGCGGGCAAGTCGTAGAAACCGGCGCGGCCAACGTCGTGCTCACGCAGCCCGTCCATGATTACACGCGCACCCTGATCGACGCGGCCCCTGGACGGGACTGGGACTTTCAGCATTTTCGACCGCGCGCGGTGGCGTCACCCATCGCCACAAGTAACGCGTAGCCCCCACAAGCAACACAAAGGAACACGACATGCGCTGGCTGTTGGCAATGATCAAACATGAGACCAATACCTTTTCCCCGGTACCAACGCCGCTTGAGCGGTTTTTCCGTGGCAACCCCGAGATTCTGGCCGGCGAGCGCGCCATTCATGCCTACGAGAACACTGACAGCGGCCTGGGAGGCTATATCGAGATCGCGCGCCGCGAAGGCGCGGAAATCGTGGTGCCCGTCGCCGCGGAATCGTGGCCTAGCGCCCCTACCGACGCCGGCACGTACGACCGGCTATGCGGTCTCATCCTGGATGAAGTGCGGCATGGGGGATACGACGCGATTCTGCTGGACCTGCACGGCGCCATGGTGGCAGAAGGCGTCGAAGACGCCGAAGGCAATCTGCTGCGTCGCCTGCGCGAGATCGATCCCAACACACCTGTGGCGGTCACGCTGGACATGCATGCCAACATCTACGATGACATCGTACGCCATGCCACCGTCGTGACCGGTTTTCATACCTACCCACACATCGACATTCGCGCCGCAGGCGTACGCGCGGCCGACACCATTGCCCGCACCCTCAAAGGCGAAATTCGCCCGGTCATGACGTGGGCGAACAAGCCCATGCTGCCGCACATCATGTGCCAAGGCACCCATGCCGAGCCCAACAAGTCCCTCCAGGAACGCTGCAGGACGCTCGAGTCGCAAGGGGTGCTGGCCGCTTCCGTTTTCGTCGGTTTTCCTCATGCCGACATCAGCGAGGCTGGCCTGAGCGCCGTCATATGCACGGATGGCGACCTACCGGTCGCCGAACGCTATCGCGATGAACTCCTGGATGCCGCCTGGCAGGCGCGCGAACAGTGGGTTTTTCATTGTGAACCACTGTCGCCCGCCATCGCGCGGGCCAAGGCCATTGAACAAAGCGCCCACGCTGCGCCTTCGGCTGGCTGCCCCCCAGGGGGAAACGTTTTGCCTTGGGGCGGCCCGGCGGCAAAACAAGACCCCCACGCTGCGCCTTCGGCTGGCTGCCCCCCTGGGGGGAACGTTTTGCCTTGGGGCGGCCCGGCGGCAAAACAAGGCCCCGTCATTTTGCTGGATCACTTTGACAACACCGGCTCGGGCGGCACCATGGATACCACCGAGGTGTTGGCCGAAATCCTGCGTCAAGATTTAGACAACGTAGCGTTCTACGCCCTGTGCGATCCCGAAGCCGCACGCCAGGCCGCTGCCGCCGGTGTCGGCGCCGAAATCACCTTGCAAATGGGCGCCAAAGTCCCCATGCCGGCACTGAAACAGCAAAGCCAGACCCTGGCCGTAAAGGGTAGAGTCAAACTGGTTTTTGACGGTGTCTACGTAAACCGCGGCCCGATGTATCGCGGGGTGCGTAACGACACTGGGCTGACTGTCGTCTTCGATACAGGCAAAGTCGAGATTGTCCTCATTTCGCGCCACCAAGAGCCCTTCGATGTCAATTGCCTGCTTTCGGTGGGGATTGACCCGCTGCAGAAACGCTATGTCGCGCTGAAAAGCCGCATCCACTGGCGGGCGGGCTTTGCCGATATGGCCACCGAGATCATCGAGTGCACCGGTCTGGGAGTGACGACCTCGGACTACAGTCAAATTGAGTTCAAGCATGTACGGCGGCCAATTTACCCGCTGGATCCGCTATAACGTCCGCTCGCCGTTATACTTTCGCCCAGGCGGCTATCGCCCTCGTCGGGACAGGAGCACCCCTGTCCCGAATGCATTTCAACGAGAATCGGACACGACATGAAAAAGGCAGTAGGAATCACAGCGGGCGTGATCGTCATCGCAGTGGCAGGCTGGCTCGGCACCACCTGGTACACCGGCAAGCGCATCGAGGCAGAAGCACCGGCCCAAGTGACGCAGCTCAACGAAGAACTGGCGAAGATGCTGGGCCACACAGGCTTTGGCGTCGTCGTCGATCAAATGTCCTACGAACGCCATTTTTTCAGCAGCGACGTCCGTTATGGCATCAAACTGACCGCAGTGCCCGGCGATGAAGAGCCGCCCAAGCAGCGGGTCGAAATCGTTGCCCATGTTGAGCACGGCCCCTTCGCCAAGAGCGCACTCGCACGCGGACAATGGGCCCCCAAGCTGGCCTTCATTCATTCCCAGGTTGCGTCAACGGATGACCTCAAACCCGTATTCGAGCTGACCAAGGGTGTTTCCCCCCTGGTTGCAGATACCGTCGTGTCCTATAACGGCGATACCGACGGCTCCGCGACGGTCGCACCGTTCGAGTTCACGGAAGACGGGCAATCGATCAAGTTCAGCGGGGCCACGTCCGAAGGCAGATACCTGCGCGCCACCAAACAAAGCATCGGCACCGTCAACGTCGCCCAACTCGCGATCCGCGCCCTCGAAGACGAGGAACTGGTCAATGCGGAGCTCAACGGCATCTCGATGGATATCGATACCCGGATGGGCCAATTTGACTTCAGCATCGGCAAGTCCAGCGCCAAGATTGATGCCGTCAACATCGAAGTCCAACAGCAGACCATGGACGCTGCGACTGCGGCAGAAGAACAACCGGCCCAGGAGAATGCCGACCCCTCCGCCAGCACCGAACCGGGTGCAGAACAGAGCGTCGAACCGAGTACCGGACAGGGCACCGAAGATCAGGCCTCCGCCGCCGGCGACAAGACCCGTATCGAACTGAAAGATTTGGGTTATACCGTCGACCTCTCGGAAAGCGGCTCCAATCTGGCGATCGCAGCCGGGTATCAAATCGGCAGCATCCTGGTCAACGGCAGTGATTTCGGCAAAGGAAACGCCACGATCAAAGCCGATAAGATCGATGGCAAGGCCGCCTCCGCACTCTCGAAGATTTACAACGAGATGTTGAATGAAATCGCCGAACAGAAAGTAGAGGAAACAGACAGCGCCAAGGCCGACGCACGTCTTATCGAGACCACGAATCAAGTCATCCAGCTCTTGGCCGCGAATCCGACCTTGCGTGTCGATCCTTTCGTATGGCAAACCGCCAAGGGCGAAAGCAATTTGAAGCTGGCCATCGATTTGACCAAACCCGAAAGCCTGGTGCCCGGTCAGGAATTGCCGTCCAATTACGAACAACTGCTGCAGGAAGCGATCAAGTTGATCGACCTGAAGGTCAACGTGTCCAAGCCCATGCTGCAAGATCTGGCTACCCGATATATGGAACGCCAAGGCATCGAGGCCACGATGGCGGCCGAACAAGCCGCGGACCAGGTCAATTCGATGGCGGGGATGGCGGAAATGTTCGGCATCGCCAAAACCGAAGGCGGCAACATGGTGACGACGTTCCACTATGCTGACAACAAGGCCCAGTTGAATGGCGAAGAAATTCCCGTCGACGAATTGTTCGGCACCCTGCTGAGCAGCATTGCAGAGACCGACGACGCCGAAGAAGAAAACACATTGCTGAGCACGCTGGATCCATCCGACATCGCCGCCGCCATCGAGGAGGCAGGCTACGCCTACGAACTCGCAACGTCGGAGAACGGTAGTCCGGTGCTGAAAATCCAGGGCCTTGAAAACGAGGACGACAAGGCGGAGATTGTGTTCGGTGAATGTGAGGACGAGTCGTCCTGCGGTGACATGCGCATGCGTATCGCCGTCAAAACGCCCAGCCCCGTACCTCTGAACGTACTGAACAACTGGAACGCCGACTATGTCACGGGCCGCGCCTATTTGGATAACGAGCGCAACGCCGTCTTCGAAGTCTATGTCAGCGCCTACGGCGGCATCGGCGCAACCAACGTACGCACGTTGGTTTATATGTTCATGGATGCCGTGGCCGGTTTCCCGGCACACGTCAGAGGTGGCATGGCGCAGTAATCCCTGCCTTCGTGCCGCCGCCCAGCGGCGGCACGTCAAAAATGGCACGCATCAATCCATCAGATCGCGCCACTTCACCATGCGCTCGCCCAAGTCGAGCACTTCTCCATCCACACTGAAGCGACCATCGCCCTAGTGGTGGATCAGCCGAGTTTCCTGCCGCACAGGATGGCGATCAATCGGTGAAATCGGTGGCATCCGACGCACCGCGCCAAGCATCCAGATCCTGGCGCACGGTCTGCATCTTCTGCTCGGCCAGCGTATTGGCGATTTTGCCGGCAAACAGATGGACGGGCGGTTCGGCGACGCTGGCTGCCTGCAGAATCAGGGTCGCCAGTTTCTCGGGATCGCCCGCCTGCTGCCCATCCAGTCCATCAAGGTGCAGGTCCAGCGAGGCCTGAGCCTCGGTGTAATCGGCGATCGAACGCTCGGCCACGACCAAGCTGTCCTTGGACAGAAAGCCCGTGCGCACCGGCCCGGGGTAAACCACGGTCGCCTTGATGCCCAGTTCGGCTACTTCGGCAGCCAGCGTTTCGGTCAGCCCCGCCAAGGCGAATTTGCTGCCGACATAGCTACCCCAACCGGCATAGCTGCCTTGAAAGCCGACGATAGAGGCTACGTTGAAGAGATGCCCGCTTCGCTGCTGGCGCAGATGCGGCAAGGCATGGCGTAGCACGCGCAGCGGCGCGAACACATTGACCTCGAAATTGCGGCGCAGTTCGGCATCGGTGAGCGCCTCGATCGTGCCCTGCTGGCCGTAGCCGGCATTGTTCACCACACAGTCGATACGGCCAAAGGTGGCGATGGTTTTCTCGATGGCGGCCTGCACACTCGCCTCGCTTCCCAGGTCGACTTCCAGTGCCAGCAGGCGTGCACGGTCCTCGCCAAGCGCTTGGCGCAAGCTGCTCAGGGTACGTGAGGTGGCGATCACGCCGTCGCCGTTGGCCAGCGCCTGACGAGCCAGGGACAGGCCGATGCCGCGTGCGCCACCGGTGATGAACCAGACCTTTGAGCTCTGTGTTTGCTGTGGCATGTATTGATACTCCTTGTTGTCCCATGACGCCCGAATACGACGGTGCAGGGGATGAATGAACAAGGTGAAATCGTAAGCATGCCGAGCGGATCGGACTAGCTGCAAGGCTCTTGGATCATTGCCTATTCCTATTTTATATATTCGTTCTGGATCAAAATTTATGCGACGATATGGATACTTCCTATTTTTTAAATGACTCCCACCATGAGCGCCGTCGAGCAAGACACGTCAAGGCAGACCGAAATGGCCGCGCTGATCCAACAGCTTGCCCCTCAAGAGGGCCATACGCGGTCTCTACTTGACGGCGTGCGCCTGATGCGTGCCGACCGCTCGCTGGGGCGCACGCCGGTGCTATATGAGCCAAGCATCGTGATCGTTTGCCAGGGCCACAAACGCGGCTACCTAGCGGATCAGGTGTACCACTACGACCCCCAACACTACCTCGTACTGTCGGTACCGCTGCCGTTCTCTACCGAGACCGAAGCCACCCCTGAAGAACCGCTCCTGGCGGTTTCCGTAAAGCTGGACATGACCGCGGTGGCCGACCTCGTCATTGAGGTGGATCATCGCAACAACACATCAGCCACCGCGCCCGTGGGCATCGTTTCTACGCCACTGGACACTGCGCTGGCCGATGCGACAGTGCGCCTGCTCAGGGCATTGCGCTCACCAATCGAAGCCAGAGTATTGGGGCCGTCCATCGTGCGGGAAGTGTGCTTTCGCGTGTTGATGGGCGCGCAAGGCGGGGCCATCAGGGCCGCGCTGGCCAGCCATGGCAATTTCGGCCGGATCGCTCGCGCCTTGCGGCGCATCCACAGCGACTATGCCCAGTCGCTGAACGTCGCTTCGCTGGCAGGCGAAGCAGGACTGAGCATCCCCGCTTTCCATGCGCATTTCAAGGCGGTAGCCGCCACTTCGCCGATCCAGTACATCAAGTCAGTGCGGTTACATCAGGCGCGGTTGTTGATGATCCGCGATGATCTCACCGCTGCGGGGGCAGCCGTGCGTGTCGGCTATGAGAGCGCGTCGCAGTTCAACCGCGAATTCAAGCGGCTCTTTGGCCGCAGCCCAGGGGAAGAGGCGCGAGAAATGCGTTCGGCCTTCGCGCTCATGGCACCCGCGCAACTCGAAGCAGTGGCCGTGACGCATTGATACAGGGGCCTCAGGTAAAGGGCAGCACGCAAGATTACTCGGCAGTCAATGCCCAGCAACATCATGGACGGCCCGACAGCAAAAAAAGCCCGCCGAGTTTTATTTCGGCGAGCTTTTTTTACATTGATCTAACGCGATGCGTTCAGATCAGACCAACAAAGCGTCAGGCATAGGCCTCGATAGGCAAACACGCGCACACGAGGTTGCGGTCACCATAGGCATTATCCACACGAGCCACGGGCGGCCAATACTTCGCCTCGCGCAAGGACTCGACCGGGTACGCCGCCTGCTGACGCGGGTAGTCATGCAGCCACTCCTCTGCCAGCAGCATCTGCGCCGTGTGCGGTGCGTTCTTCAGCACGTTGTCGTCACGATCACGCTCGCCACGTTCGATCTGCGCGATTTCTTCGCGGATGGCGATCATCGCGTCGACAAAGCGATCCAGCTCCAACAGGCCTTCGGACTCTGTCGGCTCGACCATCAGCGTCCCCGCTACCGGAAAGCTCATAGTCGGTGCATGAAAGCCATAGTCCATCAAACGCTTGGCGATATCCTCGGCGCTGATACCACTGGTGTCTTTCAGCGGACGTACGTCCAAAATGCATTCGTGCGCGACACGACCGTTGCGACCGGCGTACAGCACGGGGTAATGATCGCGCAAACGGGCAGCGAGATAGTTCGCATTCAGAATGGCCATTTCCGTCGCGCTACGCAAGCCGTCGGCGCCCATCAAAGCGATATAGGCAAACGAAATCGGCAAGATGCTGGCCGAGCCAAACGGCGCCGCCGACACCGGTCCAACGCTCGCCTCACCGTTCAGCTTGCCCTGCGCGTTGAGCACGCCCGGCAGATACGGCGCCAGGTGCGAACGCACCGCTACCGGCCCAACGCCGGGGCCGCCGCCGCCATGCGGAATGCAGAACGTTTTGTGCAAATTCAGATGTGACACATCGGAGCCGAACTTTCCAGGCTGGGCCACGCCCACCATGGCGTTCATATTGGCACCATCCAGATATACCTGACCGCCGGCCTGATGCACCAACTCGCAAATCTGCGTAATGGACTCTTCGAATACACCATGGGTCGACGGATACGTGATCATCAGCGCGGCCAGGCGGTCACCCACCTGCTCGAGCTTGGCGCGCAGATCAACGAGATCGACGTTACCGTTGGCATCAGACGCGACCACCACCACGCTCATGCCCGCCAACTGGGCCGACGCCGGGTTGGTGCCGTGTGCGGACGCAGGAATCAGGCAGACATCGCGCTGCGATTGACCATTGGCCCGGTGATAACCCCGTATAGCCAATAGCCCGGCGTATTCTCCCTGCGCGCCCGAGTTGGGTTGCAGGCTGATATCGTCATAGCCCGTGATTTCGCACAACGCATCGGACAGGCGCTGCACGAGTTCGCGATAGCCTTTCGTTTGATCGACGGGCGCATACGGATGCATGAGGGCAAACTCGGGCCAGGTGATAGGAATCATCTCGGCTGTCGCGTTCAACTTCATCGTGCACGAACCCAGCGGGATCATGCTGCGATCCAACGCCAGATCCTTGTCGCACAGCTTGCGCAGATAACGCAGCATGTCGGTTTCCGATTGAATGCTCGAGAACACCGGATGCGACAAAATCGCGCCCTCGCGCTGCAGCGCGCTCGGGATGCCGCCTGCTGCCGTGGCATCCTGCGCCTCGATATCCAGCACCACGTCGTCTTTTTCGAGACCAGCAGCAAAGACATTCACCAATGCCTGCAAGTCGGCGGCTGTCACCGTTTCGTCCAGCGAAATCGCCAGGCGCGCGCCATCGACACGCCGCAGGTTAATGTGCGAGCACTCTGCCGCGACGACCAGGGCCGGCGTGGCCGCGCCCGTTTCCAACAACAGCGTGTCAAAGAACGTGTCGTTGACGACCTTGATCCCCAACTGGCCCAGTGCGGTGCGCAAAATGGCCGTATAACGCTGTACACGATTCGCAATGCGACGAATGCCTTCGGGACCGTGCCACACGGCATACAAGCCGGCCATCACGGCCAGCAGCACCTGAGCCGTGCAAATATTCGACGTTGCCTTCTCGCGGCGAATATGTTGTTCGCGGGTTTGCAAGGCCAGCCGCAACGCCGGATTGCCCTGCGCGTCTTTCGAGACACCGACCAGACGACCCGGCATATTGCGTTTGTACGCGTCTTTGCAAGCCATAAAACCCGCATGCGGGCCACCGAAACCAAAGGGCACGCCAAAACGCTGGGATGATCCGACGGCAATATCGGCCCCCCACTCGCCCGGCGGCGTCAACAATGCCAGCGCCAGCAAATCCGTCGCGCAAGCGACCACCGTGCCTTGCGCATGCGCGGCCTCGGTGAGTGCGCGGTAATCGGCAACCGATCCCAGGCTGTGCGGATACTGCAACAGCACACCAAAGCACGCCGGCAATCCGTCTGCCTCATCGCCCACGACGATCTCGATCCCCAAGCCTTCGGCCCGGGTACGAACAACCTCAAGGGTTTGCGGGTGGCAGTGCACCGACACAAAAAACACCGGGCTGGCCGATTTTGAGCCGCGACGCGCCAGCGTCATGGCCTCGGCCGCTGCCGTGCTCTCATCCAGCAACGACGCATTGGAAATGTCCAGGCCCGTCAGATCCGCCACCATCGTTTGATAGTTCAACAATGCCTCGAGGCGGCCTTGCGATATCTCGGGTTGATAGGGCGTATAGGCGGTGTACCACGCGGGGTTTTCCAGCACATTGCGCAACACGACATTCGGCGTATGCGTGCCGTAATACCCTTGGCCAATGTAATTGCGATAGACCTGATTGCGACCGGCCATGGCCTTCAGTTCGGCCAACACGTCAGGTTCGCTGCGCGACGCGGGCAGCGCCAACGGCGCCCGGCTGCGAATCGCGGGGGGCACAACCTCTTGGAGCAAGGCATCCAGGCTATCGCAGCCAACGGCTGCAAGCATTTTTTCCTGGTCGCCTGACGAGGGGCCAATATGGCGGGGAATGAAATCGGAGTGGGTATCTAGGGCGCGCGACATGTGGGTCTCGGGAGGCAAAGAAATAGCCGCGTGGACATGACACATCCACGCGGTGTCAGCCGGATTTAGCTATTGGCGATGGCTTCGTAGCCAGCAGCGTCCAACAATTTTTCAACATCGGCAGCGTTATCCGGCTTGATCTTGAAGATCCAGGCGGTAAAGGCTGATTCGTTGATCAAATTGGGCGTGTTTTCCAGTTCTTCGTTAAAGGCCACGATCTCGCCCGACACCGGAGCGTAGATATCGGACGCGGCCTTGACCGACTCGACCACGCCAGCAGTCTGACCCGCCGTGAGCTTGGCGCCTACGTTGACATCGCCAACGAAAACGAGATCGCCCAATTGCTCCTGGGCATTGTCGGTAATGCCGACGACAAACACGTCGCCTTCGGCTTGAACCCATTCATGGGACTCGGTGTATTTACGATCAGTAGGCAGGCTCATGAAAGCTCCTATAAGGGGTTACGCGCCATGCGCCGACACCCCTGCCGGCGCATGGCGGCAGTTTACGAGTGTTCGACGGCTTTACCGTGACGAACGAACGGTAATTTACATACCAGCGCCGGGACCCACTTGCCGCGGATCTCGACGTCGACCGTCTGGCCGGGCTCCACGCCTAGCGGCACCCGGGCAAAACCAATCGAAACGCCCAGCGTCGGCGACATCGTGCCGCTGGTGAGCTCGCCCGTGCCCTGCGGCGTACGCACCGCCATGTGGGCACGCATCACGCCACGCTCTTGCAGCTTGAGCCCCACAAAACTGCAGGGTGTTGCAAGTTGCTCCAGGGCGTCGCACCCGACAAAACGACGTTCAGGCGATTTCAACGATACCGTCCACGACAAACCGGCCTGATTGGGTTGCGTCAATTCGTCCATATCCTGGCCGTACAGATTCATGCCGGCTTCCAGGCGCAGGGTGTCGCGTGCCCCCAGTCCGCAGGGGCGCACGCCTTGAGCGGCCAAATCGTTCCACAAAGTCACCACCTGGCTAGCGGGCACCACGATCTCGAACCCGTCCTCGCCGGTATAACCGGTGCGCGCGACCAAGGTGTCGTCATCCACCTGCGCCGCCACGAACGGCGTCAGCGGCTCGGTAGCGGCCTGCCAGGCGGGGCGCGCGGCCCAGACCTTGGCACGGGCATTCGGGCCCTGTACCGCGACCATGGCCAGATCGCGCCGCGGCGTGATCGTCACCTCGAACTGCCCGGCGGCGGCCACGCGACGCATCCAGGCGACGTCTTTATCGGCCGTACCGGCATTGACCACCACGCGCCATTGGTCGATCGAAAAGAAATAGATGATCAAATCGTCAATGATGCCGCCCTGCGGATTCAGCATGCAGGAATAGAGCGCCTTGCCTGGCACCGCCAGTTTGGCCACGTCATTAGCCACCAGGCGTTGCAGAAAATCCATCGCCTGTGGGCCAGACACATCGACGTTCAACATATGCGACACATCAAACATGCCCGCGTCGCGTCGCACCGCATGATGCTCTTCCAGTTGCGACCCATAGGCCAGCGGCATCTCCCAGCCACCGAAATCGACCATGCGGGCGCCTGCGGCGACATGGGTGTCGGCCAAAGGAGTACGTTGAAGAGAGGATGACATGGAGTGGCTCCAGAGCGGCGGCATCGCCAAGGGTTACGGAATGCCGGTCTGAAAGCGGAAAGCGCCAGAAGCCAGCTGGATTTTCCGCCCCTCTGTCCTTTTGCCTGAGAGTTGCCCCGCGTAGCGCGGGTTTGCACCTTCGGCGCCTGGGCGGCGCACGGGTTACGTGGCGCCAGGTCTCTCCAGAGTGCTGTTTCAGTGCCGCGCCCTGGCCCACGGCCAGACTGGCAACTGACGTGTCGCGGTATGGGTTACCTGAGCGATTCCGGGCGAATTGCGCCTTCGGCGACGGCCCCATACCAAATAATGGGCCGCTCTCTCCCGCGACTTACATGACAGCGAGGTGAAGCATACATCGAAATTCCGGCGTCGCAAAGCCAATTCGGGGCATCAAATCCGCACGCCCGCTGCCGCGGGTGCGTCAGCGCAGCGCGGCCTAGCCCAGTGCCGTATCCAGCACCATCATCAGTACAAATCCGATCATCAGCCCGCAGGTCGCATAGACCTCGTGCCCCTTGCGATGAGATTCGGGGATCATTTCATGGCTGATGACAAACAGCATCGCGCCGGCCGCAAAACCCAGGCCCCAGGGCAGCAACGCGGCCGTCCCGCCGACCACCACAGCGCCCAGCACCGCGCCCAGAGGCTCGACCAGTCCCGACAGCATGCCTAATGCCACGGCAAATGTCCGCCGGTATCCGACCGACAACAACGCCAAGGCAACCACGAGCCCTTCAGGTACATCCTGAATCGCGATCCCGGTCGCCAGTGCGGTACCGCGTTCCGGGCCACTGCCCACATAACCAACGCCTATCGCCAACCCTTCGGGCAGGTTATGTAACGCAATCGCAAATACGAACAGCCAGGTCCGACGCAAGCGGCGCACCTCGATACCCTCTTTGCCCTTGATAAAGTGCTCATGGGGCAAGAGGCGGTCTATCAACAACAACACCACGCCGCCCAACAGAATCGCCCCGCCGACCATCGCCCCGGCCTGCCACGGCCCATAACCCAGGTTACCCGCCGAATCCAGACCCGGCACCACCAGGGAAAAGGCGCAGGCCGCCAACATGACGCCCGCGCCAAACCCCAGCATCGCGTCCTGCACCTTTTCGGACAGCGTTTGCGAAAACATCACGGGTACCGTACCCAGCGCAGTCGCGCCCGCGGCCAGCAAGCCACCTGCCAGGGCGTTGGCCACATGGGGCGCGCGGGGCACAAGGTACGCCCACAAGGAATGCGCGCCCAGGCATGCCACCAGCACAGCCAGACTCAAGATGCCGATGCTGATCAAGGCCGGACGTTGGCGGTAACGGCTGAAAGTGTTCATCACACTCCTGCGTGGAAAATACGGCGCGCCCGGGGGTCAGGCCAATGCGGCCTCGTAACGACGGGTCACTTCGGCCCAATCGATCACGTTGAAAAACGCGCCGATATATTCCGGACGACGGTTCTGATACTTCAGATAATACGCGTGTTCCCAGACATCGAGTCCCAGGATGGGCGTGTTGCCCAGCATCAGGGGACTATCCTGGTTGGCGGTGCTTTCCACCACCAGCTTGCCTTGCGGCGTCACACTGAGCCAGGCCCAGCCACTGCCAAAGCGCGTCAATGCCGCTTTCGTAAAGGCGTCACGAAACGCGTCCACGCCCCCCAGATCAGCGTCAATCGCAGCGGCGACACGCCCCTGCGGCTGGCCGCCGCCCTTGGGAGACATCACGGTCCAGAACAAACTGTGGTTGGCATGGCCACCGCCGTGATTGCGCACAGCGCCCTGTACCGCCTCGGGTAAACCGTCGAGCCGCGCCACCAGGGTATCAACGGGCTCTTCCGACGACAGGCTCGCGCCCTCCAAGGCTGCGTTCAGGTTATTGATGTAGGTCTGGTGATGCTTGGTGTAATGGATTTCCATGGTCTGCGCATCGATGTGCGGCTCCAGGGCGTCGTAAGCGTAAGGCAGATCAGGCAAGGTATAAGGCATTGCGAATCTCCAGTTCAGCCCCCGGTGGTGTCTCCGGCGGGATTTGTAATATCAATAAAGATAACTTAAATGATAGTCATTTTTATTTAATAAAACAACGAGGCCACCAGAGCGTCTATCCTGCCGTCTTACAGCGCTCGGCCGCAGGCGGCGCCTGAAGCCCAGGCCCACTGGAAGTTATAGCCGCCCAACCAGCCCGTCACGTCGACCGCTTCGCCAATGAAGTACAAGCCCGGCACGGTCCGTGCCTGCATGGATTTCTGATCCAGGCCCCGCGTGTCCACACCGCCTCGCATCACCTCGGCCTTTTTGTAACCCGCAGTGCCGCTCGGCACGAGGCGCCATCGGTGTATCCCATCGGCCAACGTACGCAAGGCTTTATCGGGCGCGTCCGCCAGTCGCAGTTCCGCCAGGTCGCCCTGTCCCGTTTGTCCTGCGGCACGAAGCCATTGATCGGCCAAGCGCCGGGGCCATAGCCCGCCCAACACGGTATGCAATTGCTGCCGATTACCCGGCTTGGCGGCGATCAACTCGGCCGCCAAGTCGCGTCCGGCCGCCAAATCAATCACGATCTCGTCGCCGGGTCGCCAAAAACTGGAGATCTGCAAAATCGCCGGCCCGGACAGCCCTCGATGCGTAAACAACAGGTCTTCCAGAAACTCGCCACGTGCACGCCCGGCCCCCGTCGCGAGGGACACCTCCAGCGCCACGCCCGACAACTCGGCAAACGGCTGCCACTGCACCGGATCGAATGTCAAAGGCACGAGTGCCGGACGAGGCTCGATCACCTTTAGTCCAAATTGCCGCGCGACTTTCAAACCAAAGTCGGTTGCCCCCAACTGCGGAATCGCCATGCCACCGGTCGCCACCACCAGTTTTTCCGCACGGATGTCGCCCTGGTTGGTGCGCAACTGATAACCCGCCTCGGATCGACTGATCTCCGTCACGCGACACGGCATGCGCCACTGCACTTTGCCGGACTGGCATTCGGCGCGCAGCATGTCGATGATGGACTCGCTGCTGTCATCGCAAAACAATTGCCCACGGTGCTTTTCGTGCCACGCAATGCGATGCTCGCGCAGCAATGCCAAAAAATCTTGCGGCGTATAACCCGCCAGCGCAGAGCGGCAAAAATGCGGATTATCCGACAAAAAATTGGCCGGCCCCGCGCCGAGATTGGTGAAGTTGCAGCGCCCCCCACCCGAGATGCGGATTTTTTCGGCCAAGCGCTCGGCATGATCGATCAGCACGACCCGCAGGCCGCGCTGGCCGGCCACGGCGGCACACATCATGCCGGCCGCACCGGCGCCGATAACGGCTACGTCGTAGGGCGCGGTCATGAAACGGGCGGGCTTTGCCGTGCGAGCGCGGCATCAAGGGTGGCAGGCTGATGACCCGCCAGCAGGGAGGAACGGAATGAAGGAAAAGGCATAGCCCTCTATTTGACCAGATCGCCGCCTTGCGTGGGCCCCGTCAGCCTGCCGATGGGCCGGGCAAGGCATCGGGCGTGAACGCCGGCCATTGATAGAGCGGCGGCTGTTTCTGCATGAATCGTGCCGCGGCGGCGCGGTGGTATTCGGTCGAGCGCGCGATGCCTTGGCCAGCGGCCTCCAGGTCCAACATCGTATTCAGGTCGCTATTCAGCGATGTATTGAACAGGCGTTTGGTCAGGCTCAAGGCCGCCAGGGGAAGCTGGCTGATGCTAGCGGCCAGGGCCTGGGCCCGTTCGTGAACCTGGGATTCGGGATGGATCTCGAACACGATACCCATGTCGCGGGCTTCCTGCGCGCCGAATTCGCGGGTCGAGAAGGCCAGTTCTTTAGCGCGCTGCAAACCCACGATACGCGGCAGCGTATAGAAAACGCCGCAATCGGGCACGGCGCCCAGCTTCAGGAACGATAGGCAGAATCGGGCGCGCGGCGAGGCCAGGACTAGGTCGGCCGTCAGGGCCAGGCCCACTCCCGCGCCATACGCCGGGCCGTCCACCACTGCAATGACCGGCCGATCCAGATTGAGCAGATCGGCAATCACGACTTGCAGGTTCAGCATCCGGTCGCGCGCCCCATCGGCGGCCGTATCCGAGGTCATGGTACGGATGTCTCCACCCGCACAGAAGGCGCCGCCCGCACCCTGCAGGACCAGTACCTTGATCTCGCGGTCGCGCCGGATGGCGGCCACGATGTCGCCCAGCTCTTCGCGCATAGCCTGGTCCAGGGCATTGCGCTGGGCCGGCCGGTTCAGCGTCAGCGTGGCCACATTGTCGGCCACTGCATACTGCACCGCCTGGTAGGACTGGCTGGCTGCCTGCATGTCTTCTCCTTGCGCCGCTAGCGGCATGTTGCGCATCAGGCGATCGTGCCCGACTGTCTGAGGCGGTCGATGTCTTCGGCGGACCGTCCCAATTCGGCCAGCAGTACCTCAGTGTGATGACCGGCCGGGAAAATGGGCCCCGGCTCACCCGGAGTGCGGCTGAAGCGTGGTGCAGGGGCAGGATGGGTAATGCCGCTGGTTTCCACAAAACCGTTCCTGGCTTGGTAGTGCGGGTGGGCACGGGCCTCTTCGAAGTCAAGCACGGGTGCAAAGCAAGCGTCGGTGCCCTCGAGCAGGTCGCACCATTGATCGCGCGTCTTTGCGGCAAACAGCTTTTCCAGCTTGGCTCGCAAGGCCGGCCATTGCTCGCGACCCCATTGCGCCTGGAAATCAGGATCGCGGATTTCGCACAGCTCCAGCAGCAAGGCATAAAACTGCGGCTCGATCGCGCCTATGGAAATGAATTTACCGTCGGCGCAGACATAGCAGCCATAGAACGGCGCGCCGCCGTCAAGCATGTTGGCCTGCCGGCCAAGACCCCATTTCCCATTGGCCAGCATGCCGTGATAAGCCGTGGCCAGCGTGGAAACGCCATCACAGATCGCGGCGTCGACGACCTGGCCTTTGCCGCTTTGGCGCGCTTCGAGCACGGCCGACACAATGCCCAGCGCCAGCATCATTCCTCCCCCGCCGATATCGCCCAATAAATGCAGGGGTGGTGAGGGCGGCCGATCGGCGTGACCCATGGCATGCAGCGCCCCCGTCACGGCGATGTAGTTCAGGTCGTGTCCGGCCGCATGGGCCAGCGGCCCAGTCTGCCCCCATCCCGTCATGCGACCGTAGACCAGCCGCGGATTGCGCCGCAGGCAGACATCCGGGCCTAGGCCCAGTTTTTCCATGACGCCGGGACGGAACCCTTCGATCAGAGCATCGGCCGAATCGGCCAAATCCAGCACGATGCCGGTGGCGCCTGGCTGCTTGATATCCAACGCAATCGAGCGACGCCCCCGATCGACGATGGTGCCGCCGCCGCCAAGGAATCCGGCAGTCTTGCGATCGACGCGGATCACTTCCGCGCCCAGGTCGGCCAGCATCATGGCGCAGAACGGACCCGGCCCGATTCCCGCCAGCTCCAGCACCCGCAGTCCGTTCAATGGTCCCGGCATATTTTCCCCAGTGTGAGCGACGGTCATTACAAATCGAAGAATTCGGCGCGCGCCTTGAGCAGAATCTCGACGTTGGCATCGAAATTCTGTTCCATGCGCGACGTCGGCCCGACCAGCGACATCGCAGTCAATTGGCCGCCGACATAGCCGGCAATGCCGATGGCGAATACGCCTTCGTTGCCTTCGTCTTTGGTATAGGAATATTTCTTATCGCGTGCCTCGAGTATTTGCGCGCGCAGCACGCCCTTGTCGACGATGCTCTTGCTGGTGGTAGGCGTCAGGACCAAGCTGTCGATCAGGGCTTCGCGCACCTTGTCGTCAACAGTGCCCAGCAAGGCCTTGCCCAAGGCCGATGTGTGGATGTCGACCATGGTGCCTGGCTTGAGCACGTATCGCAACGCGCGAGGGCTTTCCTGGCAGGCGAATATCTGTACGCGATTGCCGTCCAGGTGCGCACACATCGACGATTCGCCCGATAGCCGGCTCAGTATCTCGAGCGCTTCGGCGGCGAATATCTGCATCGGATCGGCCGCCGCAATGCCCTTGGCCACATCGAGCAGCCGCGCTGTCGGATGAAAGAACCGGGTCTTGGGCGCCCGCAGCAGGTAGCCGGCCTGCCGCAGCGTATACAGCAGGTCGGAACAGCTGCTGTCCGCCAGCCCGAGTAGGCGGGCCATCTCCGAATTGCTCAATGGCCGGCGCTCTCTGGCGTAGACTTCGAACACTTGAAGCACACGTTGCGCGGTCGGAAGAATCTGAGGCATAGAAATGGATAGTTGGCAGTAAAATTCGGTTTGGATAGCGGCACGCCCAAGCTGCCACCGGCTATTTCAAGGCCGAGACGCCTAGTACCCCCTGTGCGATCAGCAGCGATTGGATCTGATTGGTTCCTTCTGCAATGCTCAGGTGCCGTGCGTCGCGATAATAACGCTCGACTGGGAACAAGGCCGTGTAGCCCGCCCCCCCGTGCACCTGCATCGACTGCTCGGCCACGCGCAGGACCGCATCGGTAGCGTAACGCTTGGCCATCGAGCACAACAGCTGGCTGTCCGCAGCATCCTGATCGAGGGCGGCGGCGGCCCGATAGCAGATCAGCCGTGAGGTTTCCACCAGCGTCAGCATATCTGCAATCATATGCTGCACCAGTTGGAAGCTAGCGATGGGCTTGCCGAACTGGACCCGCTCGCCGGCATACCGCACCGCGGCGTCGCACGCAGCCTGGGCAATGCCCAGCGCCGAGAATGCCACCACGCAGCGCCCGACGTTCAGGTACTTCTTGGCCAGCGAGAACCCGGCACCTTCCTGGCCGATAAGGTTGCCACGCGGTATATCCACCTCGTCGAACAGCAGCTCACCCAGGGGGCAACTGTGCATTCCCATCTTCGGGATCGGGCTGGACGAGAAGCCCGGCATGTCGCGCTCGAATAGCAGGCACGACACTTGCCGTTTGCCGGCTTCGCCGGTACGCACGAACACCACGCCCAGTTCGCAGACCGGCCCCAAGCTGATGTAGAGCTTGCGGCCGCTGACTTTCCAGCCCTGCCCGGTGACGGTTGCGCGTGTCTCGATATTGGCGGCGTCAGAGCCGATATTGGGCTCGCTCAAGGCAAAACTGGCGATGGCTTCGCCGCTGAGGATGCGGGGAAGATACTTATCTTTCAGTGCTGACGATCCACCATCGGCAAGCACGGACGCGGCCAGGTTGCTGGTGCTGACGATACTACGCAACGACGGCCACACGCGGGCGACCTCGGCGATCAGCATGCCGTAGGTGGTCATGGGCAGCGCGAATCCGCCGCTGGCCTCGGGCAACAGGCCACCCAGCAGCCCGAAGTCGCGCATGGCGCGGACGATGTGCTTCGGCACCATGCGGGACTCGGCCTCATGCGCGTCGACGACAGGCGCGACTTCGGCATGCAGATAGCGGCGCAGAGCATCCTGCAGTTCAATCTGTTCGGACGACAGCAAGAAATTCATCGGGGCCTCCTGCGCAGCGCTCATAGGTTGGCCTGCTCGGCGTCCAGCACCACCTTCCACATCTCGGGTGCCACGGGCGAACTGGCCTCTTCGATAATGTGCGCGATCAAACCGGCCGTGCGTCCCACCAGTGCCAGGCCGCGCGCGGCCTTGGGATCGAGCCCCATCTCGGCGGCCATCGCGCCCATTGCACCGGCACCGTTGATCGGCAGGAATTTACCCAAAGACGCCTGGTTGACGGCGACGACGGCATCCAACAGCTTCCAGTGCCTGCCATAGTAGCCGTTGTCGCGCGAGACCATGCGCAGAGCCTCGACGCGCGGGTCGCCATCGACATGGATCGGATGGCCCAACCCGGCGATGCGCTTCTTCTGGGCCGCGTAGCGATTTAGCAGATCGTGCGCGCGCGCCCGGAAGTCGCCGTCCGGGCTATCGTCGGACAGCCCCTGGGTTTCGTCGGACAGCATCTGCGCCACGTTCTGGGTAACCCCCAGGTATCGGTCGCCCGCGCCCAGCAGGCCCGCGGCCACCGCGCCCTGTAGCGATTCGGGCGCGCCCAGGAAGGTCAGGCGGCCAGCCATCGAAATGGGCGTAAAGCCGTGATCGCATGAAGTCACCAGAATGACGTTCATCATGCGCTTGAATCGTGGCTCGGGATACCGTCCCAGAATACACAGACAAGCCATATCGACAAAATCGGCATTCGGGATGATGTCGGTCGAGAGGTTCTTGCCCCGTACGAAAATGTCTTGGGTAGTGGCGTACCCGATGTTGGTGCGTATGGTCATGGGTTTGCGTCCGTTTCCAGGATGGCACGAGCTTCCTGGTGACCCGAGGTGACGATCAGCGCGTCCAGCGCGATAGCGCCCTGGCCGACCGGACCCAGCCATACGGGGTTAAATTCCAGTTCGAGCAGCGTATCGGCATGACGTTCGGCGAATGCGGACACCTGCAAGATCAGATCTTCCAGCGCAGCCAAGTCGCCCGGCGGCTGGCCCCGCACTCCTTCCAGAATTGCGGTGTGGCGTATTTCATGCAACAAATTGCGGGCATCCTGCCGTTGCAGCGGAATCATCCGGTGTGCTACATCGCGCAGGGTTTCCACGAAAATGCCGCCCAGCCCGAACGTCAGCACCAGGCCGAAAGCGGCATCGCGGTGCACACCCACTAGCACCTCGCGGCCGCCGGCGGGCAGCATGGCCTCCACCAGCACGCCTTCGATGCGCGCGGCCGGCGCGGCCTGCGCCACCGCAGCGCATATGCTGTCGAATGCCGCAGCGGCGGCGGCCTCGGAATCGATACCCAAGTGCACGCCGCCGCTTTCAGTCTTGTGGACAATGTCGGAGCTGACGACCTTCATCACAACCGGAAAGCCAATGCGGGCCGCGGCACGGGCGGCCTGCGGGGCGCTGATGGCCACCTCGCTGAGCGGCAAGGGAAACCCGGCCTGTTTCAGCAGCGCCTTGGATTGCGCTTCGCTCAGTTGCTGCCTGGCCGGATCCGGGCCCTCCGAGGCGCTGGACCCATGCTCGGCGTCCTCGCTGGTAGGGGCTGAGCTCGGCTGCATGCCCGCCGACGGCCAAATGCGCGACAGTGCGGCGATGGCGGTCGAGACCGACATAAAAGGCTGCAGGCCATGCTGCTCCAGCAATTGGAAGCCGCCGCCCATGCGGCGGCTCATCCACACCGGGACAATGGGCGTGGCCGTCGCGCGCGACACGTCGATGATGGATTGCGCAATGCCGTCGGTGACATCGCCGTAGTCCATGGGAATGGGAAACAGCACCGCGCCCACGTGCGGATCGTTGCAGATGACGCGCAGGCAATCATTGGCGGCATCCTGGTCGCGTAAAATGTCGGCGGTCGTGTCGACCGGATTGGCAATATTGGCAAAGTCGGGTAACAGCGATTTCAGCGTGGCATGGGTCTGGTCCGAAAATGCCGCCATAGGCAAATTCGCCATGCCCGCGATATCGGTTGCCAAAGCCGCCGTGCCGCCCGAAAAAGTATAGATGCACAGGCCGCTGCCCGCTTTGGGCGCGCCCATCGCAAGCAGCCGGGTCACGGCCAGCAACTGGTCCAAGTCGTCGACCTCGATCGCGCCGAATTGCCGGAATACGGCGCTATTGATAGCGGCGCTACCAGCGATCGATGCGGTATGCGACTGCGCCGCGCGCACGCCCGCTTCGGAATGGCCGATCTTCAGTACCACCACCGGCTTGCCGCATTCGCGCGCCAGATCCAGCGCAGCGGTCAGTCGGCGGCCGTCCTTGACGCCCTCCATCAGCAGCCCGATTACCTTGATCTGTGGATCTCGCGCCATGCAGGCGATGAAATCCGGAATTTCCAGGTCAACTTCATTGCCAGCGGAAAACCACAGCCCGACTCCCTGACCATGACTCAAGCCTTGCAGCAAGTTGCGTCCGAGTCCGCCGCCCTGCGTTGCCAGCCCGATGCAGCCGGCATTCAAGTCATGCCTGAAGGCCGGCGAGAACGTCATGCCGATGCGATCGCGCACGTTGACGAAGCCCGGGCAATTGGGCCCGTATACATGCAGGCCGGTATCCCGGCACAGTTGCGCGATTTCGTTCTCCAAGGCGCGGCCCGCATCACCCGCCTCGGAAAATCCCGAAGACATAACGATGGCATAGGGAATCTTGCGTTCGGCGCACTGGCGCAAGGTATCGAGCACACGCGCGGCATTGACGATAACCAGCGCGACGTCGATATCCCCGTCGGGCAATTCGCGTATCGACGGCCAGCATGGCGCATCGCCGATCTCGCAGTACGCTGGATTGACGGCATACACTTTGCCGCGTATGCGCGAATGGCGCACCAGATTTTCGTACAGGCGGCCGCCCTGGCTAGATGGGCGCGCAGAGGCTCCCACCACGGCCACGTTGACCGGATAGATGAAGCGGGAAAGATCGGCAAAGGGCTTCATGCGGCAACTCCGGGCTCGCGCATCAGCATGGTGAAGTCAGCCTGCACCACCACCTCGCCGCGCTGGTTCACAGCTTCGCGTCTGAACACGATCTTGACGCGTCCTGGCTTGATGTCGGCCACGCGCTCGGCCACAGTGACGCGCGCATGCACCGTATCGCCGATGAAAGTGGGTTTGGGAAAGCGGCAATTCAGGTCGATAAGGGCCAGCACATGGGGCTCCAGCCCTCGATAGGCCACAGTCTGGGTAGTCAGGCCGGAAAGCACCGACAGCACCAGCAAGCCATGGGCGATGCGCTGTCCATAGCGCGTGGACTTCGCGTATTCGGCATCCACGTGCAGACGGTTGAAATCGCCTGACAGGCAGGCGAACTGAACAATGTCGGCCTCGGAAATCGTACGGCCGGCAGATTCGAACGTATAGCCCACGTCGGGCAATGCCACCAGCACAGCCGGGTTTGAGGGGGAACTCATGGTGCGTAGTCTCCTGTATTTGACGTGTATCGCCTGCGGCGCTAGCTAGCGTACCGCCCCCCGGTGACGTGCACGGTTTCGCCGGTAATGAAGCTGGCGCGCGCCGAAGCCAAGAATGCAACCGCGTCAGCAATATCTTCTACCGCCCCCAGGCGCTGCACCGGCTGGCGGGCCAGTGCATTGGCCCGCAGGGTTTCATAGGTGGAAAGCGCGCGGATCAGATCGGTTTCGACGAACCCAGGCGCAATGGCGTTCGCCGTGATGTTGAACTTACCCTGCTCGTAGGCAAGCGAACGCGTAAAGCCGATCAACCCCGCCTTCGCGGCGGAATAATTGGTCTGGCCAGGGTTGCCCAGGTGCGCCCGGGACGTGATATTGATCACCCGGCCCCAGCGCTTTTCCATCATGGAAGGCAGGGCGGCCCGGGTGCAGTAATAGGCGCCCTTCAAGATGGTGTCCACCACCGCATCCCAATCCGCTTCGGGCATTTTGGTCAGATACTTGTCGCGGGTGAAACCCGCGTTGTTGACCAGGATGTCGATCGACCCGAACTCAGCGACAGCCTGATCGGCCAAAGCCTGCACTTGGTGCGCGTCGCAGACATCGGCCACCACGCCCAGGGCATGGTGGCCCGCTTCCTTCAACTGCGCTGTGGCCGACTCGACCGCCTGCGGATTGATGTCGGTGATGACGACCCGCGCGCCTTCACGTGCCATGGCTAATGCCGAGGCATAGCCAATGCCGCGGCCGGAACCAGTAACCAAGGCGACTTTTCCCGTAAGTTGCAAATCCAATTTTTTCCCCTTCAAGGCTGCACTGCCAGACCATACGCTCGGCACCGCGGCAGGACGGCACCCGACAATCCGATATACGGTAGAAGTATACGTATACCCGGAATTCATTGCAATTAAATTCGGCATGTCGTTATAATCTACGACATGCCGTATAAATAAATGGCATCCACTTATAAAATCAGGAGGTGACAAATGGCAGTTTTGAAGTTGTTGTCTGCGGCAGCGCTCGGCCTGGCCATGATGGGCACCCCTGCCGCCCATGCGGAATACCCCGACAAGCCGGTCAAAATGTACGTGGGATTCGCGCCTGGCGGCGCCACCGACCTGCTGGCACGCTTCTACGCGGAGCAGCTTTCGCGCAAGCTGGGGCAGCCGTTCATCGTGGAAAACCGCCCGGGCGCAGGAGGTAACGTGGCCATCCAGTCATTGGTCCAGACCAAGCCCGATGGCTACACCATTGCCATGGGCGCCAATTACATCGCCTCCAATGCAGCCCTCAAGCGCAATTCCTATGATTGGGACAGGGACATCGCTCCCATTGCGCTGATCGCCTCTACCCCAAACATGCTGGTGGTACCGCCGAATTCACCCTTCAAGAGCGTCGACGATGTCATCCAGGCGAGCACCAAGCCGGACTCTTTCTTGACCTTCGGCTCGGCCGGCGTCGGCTCGTCGATTCATTTGTCCGGTGAACTCTTCAAGGCCATGACAGGTGCGAAGCTGACCCATGTGCCCTACAAGGGCGTCTCGCCGGCCGAGGTAGCGCTGATGGCCGCGGACATCGACATGATGTTCGGCAGTGTGTCGACCGAAGTGCCGCTGGTGCAGGCCGGCAAGCTGAAGATCCTGGCCGTTACGGGTCTGGAACGCATGAAAGTCTTTCCCGATGTACCCACTCTGGACGAGGCCGGCCTGAAGGGTTTCAACGTGGGGGCTTCGTACATGCTGGTGGCGCCGGCCAATGTGCCCGACGACGTGGTGGAGCGCCTGAGCCAAGCCGTAGCCGAGATCAACGCTGGGGCGGAAGCCTCGGCCTACACCGAACGTCTGTATGCATCGCCCATGGCGGGCGGTCCGGTAGAGGCTAAGGCGTTCCTGCGTTCCGAATACGAGAAATGGAACAAGCTCGTGGCCGACAACGCACTGAAGCTCGATTAGTCGCAGCTCAAGGAGAACGAAATGAGGCAGATCAAAGCAGCCATCCTGGCTGTCGGTACCGGGATAACGGTGCTCTTGGCAGCGCCCGTAGCCGCAGCTTCGGACTTTCCGTCCAAACCGATACGCATCATCGCCCCCAGTTCCGCCGGCGGCATCCTAGACCTAACGAGCCGGCTGATGGGCGAGAAGCTGTCACGCCAACTAGATAAGCCCGTGGTGATCGAAGACATGCCTGGTGGCGGCGGCATCATCGGCATGCAAGGCATGTTGAACGCCACGCCGGACGGCCATGTTTTGGTCATGGGTAGCCTGGGTCCGAACGCCGCCAACTATTCGCTGTACAGCAAGCTGCCCTACAAGATGGAGGACTTCGCACCCGTCATCAACGTCATTTCCATGCCCAGTGTGCTGGTGGTCAACCCTAAGCTGCCCGTGAAAGACCTGGACTCGCTGCAAGCCTATGCCAAGTCCAAGGACGGCGACATCGCGATGGCCATTTCCACCATGGGCGCTTCCAGCCACCTGATCGGCAAAGTCCTGCAACGAGAGCTGGGCATCTCTGCCATCGATGTGGTCTACAAGGGTGCGGCACCGGCCATCACCGATCTGGTCGGGGGGCAGGTGGATTTTATGGTGGACAACATGATTACTGCCAAGCCCATGATCGAATCGGGCCGGCTGCGGGCGCTGGCGGTTTTCAGCGCGGAACGCAGCCCACTGATGCCCGACGTGCCCACCGTAGCGGAATTGGGCTACCCGCAGTTGGCTGGCGGGACCTGGCTAGGTCTGTTCGTGTCGGCCAAGACCCCGCCCGAGCACGTGCAGCGCCTGAATGCTGAACTGAACAAGGTACTGGCCGATCCGGGCGTGCGCGAAACACTGATCAAGCAAGGCGGCAATCCCGTCGGCGGCACCAGCCAGGAATTCGACGAGTTCGTCCGCAAGGAAACCGAACGCTGGCGCGAAGTCATCCAGGAAGCCGGTATCAAAGTGCAGTAACCGCCACACGGCGCTTGAACAGGATCACCTACGTATGGCCATTCAGTATGAACGCTTGCGGAACTGGCATTTCGACGACCGCACCGATCGCTACAGCACGCAGGACAGCATTCTGTATGCCCTGACGCTGGGCTACGGCAGCCAGCCCACCGATGAAGAAGACCTGCGCTTCGTGTACGAACAGGACACGCTGGCCGTACCCACCCGACTGGCGGTGGTCGGCGCCCCGGGTGCATGGACCGCCCATCCCGACACCGGTATCGACTGGGTGCAGTTGCTGCACGGCGAACACCGGATGACGTTCCACGCGCCGGTGGGCGCGCAAGCGGCGGTAACCAGCAAGACCCGGGTTGCCCGCGTCGTCGACAAAGGAGCCGGCAAGGGCGCCCTGGTGGTCACGACCCGCGATATTTTCGATGCCGGCAGCGGCCAGCCGCTGGCCAGCATCGAACATGTGTCGTTCTGCCGGGCCGACGGAGGATTCGGGCTGGGCGACGAACCGCTGGCCCCGCTGCCGGCCGTACCGGATGGCCCGCCCCAGCACACCGTGCTGATACCTAGCCTGCCGCAGGCGGCATTGCTGTACCGGCTGAACGGCGATCTTAATCCCATTCACGCGCTGCCCGCCATGGCCGCCAAGGCCGGCTTCGACCGTCCTATTCTGCACGGTCTGTGCACCTTCGGCATGGCCGCCCGCGCCCTGCTGAAGACCTGCTGCCCGACCGATCCGGCCAGGATGCGCAGTTTTTCCGTACGTTTCTCGGCCCCCATGTACCCTGGCGAGACTCTGCGGGTGGAAATATGGCGGCACGCGACCTCAGTGCACTTCCGTGCCGTGGCGCACGAGCGCGGCGCCGTGGTGCTGAACAACGGCATCGCCATCATCGACTGAACCATGGAGGAAATCCGAATGTCTCCTATCGAGCGCCATGCACGGGATACGCCCGATCGCATCGCTTATCGGCTGATTCCGTCCGGATACGCCGTTACCTGGGCCGAACTGGAAAGGCGCACGCGGCAATGCGCGGCCGCCCTGTTGGCGACCGGCCTGAAGACCGGCGATTCGATCGCGGTGTTCCTGGAAAACCACCCTTATTACTTCGAGATCCTGTGCGCGGCCCACCGCATCGGCCTGTACTACGTTACGGTCAGTCGCCACCTCAAGCGCGACGAAGTGCAATACATCGTGAACGACTCGGACGCCAAAGTGTTGTTCTGCTCGCGCCATACCCTGAATGAAGTGTCGTATGACGCCTTCCGCCAGCGCAGCACCATCTGCGTCCTCATGGATGAGGAACGCGCGGGGTTCGAATCGTATCCCACCTGGATCGGCCGCTTTCCCGCCAACGTATCGCTGCCGGAAACGCCGGAGGGCACGGATTTCTGCTATTCGTCGGGCACCACGGGCGTGCCCAAAGGCATCAAGCGCCCACTGGAGACCGCCAACGGATTCTTCCGCGCCGATACGTCGGCGCGCAGCGCATGGAAAGCGTTCGACCAGGACAGCGTCTACTTGTCCACAGCGCCCTTCTATCACACCGCGCCCGTGCGCTGGAACATGGCTGTGCTGCGCGCCGGCGGCCTGTGCGTCATGATGGAAAAGTTCGATCCGGAACAGGCGCTACGCGCGATCCAGGACTATGCAGTGACCCATTCGCAATGGGTACCCACCATGTTCATCCGCCTGCTGCGCCTGCCCGAGGCGCAGCGCAACACCTACGACCTGGGTTCGCTGCGCTATGCGGTACATGCCGCCGCTCCCTGCCCGGTCGAAACCAAAGAAGCCATGATCGCTTGGTGGGGCCCGATTCTGTATGAATACTACAGCGGCACCGAACTGGTGGGTCGCACCTCGCTGAGCTCGCACGAATGGCTGCAGCACAAGGGTTCAGTGGGTATCCCCGAGTTCGGCAAGGTCCACATCGTAGATGAGGATGGCCGGGAACTCGGGCCCAGGCAGCCGGGCACCATCTACTTTTCCGGTGGCGGCAGCTTCCAGTACCACAACGATCCCGAGAAAACCCGTGGCGCCTACAACGAACACGGATGGGCCACCTACGGCGATATCGGCTATCTGGATGAGGACGGCTTCCTGTATTTGACCGACCGTCTGTCCAACACCATTGTGTCCGGCGGCGTGAATATCTATCCCCAAGAAGCCGAGAACCGCCTGGCGTTGCATCCGGCCGTGCAGGACGTGGCCGTTATCGGCGTGCCCAATGAAGAGTTCGGCGAAGAGGTCAAAGCCGTGGTGCAACTGATCGATCCGCAATTGGCCGGCGAGGCGCTGGCCAACGAACTGATCGACTATTGCCGCACCCATATTTCGCACATCAAATGCCCGCGCACGGTCGACTTCATTACCGACATGCCACGCACCGAATCGGGCAAGCTACTCAAGCGCCTGGTCAAACAGCGGTATTGGCCGCAAGACGTCGGCATTGCGCACTAACGCAGGCGACATTAAAGGAACAGCTATGGCGAATATCCAGGCCAGTACCTATCGGCGACCCGGTTTTTCGGCGGAACATGATCAGTTCCGCCGCACCATTACACGCTTCATCCAGGACGAAATCAGCCCCTGGCACGCCCAGTGGGAAAACGAAGGGCACGTCCCCCGCGACCTGTGGCGCAAGGCGGGGAAGATCGGCATGCTGCTAACCAATATCCCCGACGAGTATGGCGGCGCGGGTGGCGACTTCCTGTATACGGTGGTGGTGCTGGAAGAAATCGCCAGCTCGTTGTCCAGCGGTATCACCGGCTTCACGACGCACTCGGACATCGTGGCGCCGTACCTGCTAAATTTCGGTACCGAGGCCCAGAGACACGCATCCCTGCCGGGCATGGCGCAAGGCGACATCGTGGGCGCCATCGCCATGACCGAGCCCGGTGCCGGCAGCGACCTGAAGGCCATCCGCACCACGGCCCAGAAAACCGAGCACGGCTATCTTATCAACGGCCAGAAAACCTTCATTACCAACGGCCTGCACGCAGACCGCGTCATGGTGGTGGCCAAGACCGACCCTGTGGCGGGCGCGCGTGGCATCAGCCTGTTCTGGGTCGATACATCCACGCCGGGCTTCAAACGCGGCCGCCTGCTGGACAAGGTCGGACAGAAGGCACAGGACACCTGCGAACTGTTCTTCCAGGATATGGAAGTACCGACGGACACGTTGGTGGGCGAAGCCGGCCAGGGCTTCGGATACCTGATGAAAGAGTTGGTCAGGGAACGCCTGATGATTGCCGTGCGCTGCGCTGCTGCGCTGGAAGCGGCACTGGACTGGACCATCGAGTACACGAAGGAAAGGCGCGCGTTCGACAAGGCGCTGATCGAGAACCAGCATATCCGCTTCAAGCTGGCCGATATCAAGGCCCTCGCCGCCGCCACCCGCGCCTTTGTGGACAGCTGCATCCTGCGCTACATGGACGGCACGCTGGACGCCGCCGGCGCGGCAATGGCCAAACTCTGGGCCACCGAGGCCACCCGGGCAATTGACGACCTGCTGCAGTTCTATGGTGGTTATGGCTACATGCGCGAATATCCCATCGGGCGGGCGTACACCGACGTCCGGCCCAACCGCATCTACGGCGGGTCGTCGGAAATCATGCGGGAACTGATCGCCCGGTCGCTGTAGACAGGCCGATACCAACCAAGGACGGAGAGCATTTATGACTGATCATTTATCCGGATCCGTTGCCATCGCGGGTGCAGCCGAGTCGGACCTGGGCAAGGTCCCCGGGTTAAGCGCACTGGAATTGCAAGGGCAAGCCGCCCAGCGGGCCCTGCTCGACGCCGGCCTGGTACTGCGCGACGTGGACGGCATCTTCGCACACACCGACGACCGGTTCTCAAGTCTGCAAGTGGCGGAATACCTGGGTATCCGCCCCCGCTATGTCGATTCGACTAATGTGGGCGGCATGTCGAACGTGCTGCATATCCGCCATGCCATGGCCGCCATCCACGCGGGCATGTGCGACGTGGCGCTGATCACCTATGGGAGCACCCAGTTGTCGGATGGGTCGCGCAAGCTAGGCGTCGTCGCCGAAGACACGCGCAGTCCGCGCGGCCAGTTCATCACCCCTTACGGCCAACTTAGCCCTATCGGGTATTACGCCATGGTAGCCCGCCTGCACATGCACCGTTACGGCACCACGCCGCAAGCCCTGGCGGAAGTGGCGGTCGCGGCGCGACAGTGGGCGATGCTGAACCCCAAAGCCTACAAACGGGACCCGCTGTCCATCGACGACGTACTGGCGTCGGCCTACATCGCCGAACCGCTGCGCCAACGAGATTGCTGCCTGGTTACCGATGCGGGGGGTGCGCTAGTCGTCACCACCGCCGAACGCGCGCGCGACCTGGCGCGACCGCCGGTGTACGTGCGCGGCATCGCCGAGACCTTCGCGCACCACTACACGCCTTTCAATACCGGCGATTGGCTCGACACGGACGTAGCCAAGACAGCCGACCAGGCGCTGGCCATGGCTGGCGTGTCACGCAGCGACATCGATGTGGTGCAGATCTATGACCACTTCACCATCGGCGTCATCCAGTCACTGGAAGAACTGGGCTTCTGCAAGCGCGGCGAGGGCAAGGATTTCGTGGCGGGCGGACGGCTGGGGCCAGACGGGGCCTTCCCCATCAACACGTCCGGCGGCGGGCTGTCGTACAACCACCCCGGCATGTTTGGCATGCTGCTGGTGATCGAAGCAGTGAAACAACTGCGCGGCGAGTGCGGCCAACGCCAGTTGCCCGACCCCAGGCTAGCCATGGTGCACGCGCCGGGGCTGGTGTTTTCCGCCAATACCACTATGATTCTTGGAGTATGAGCATGACCTCCGGACAACGCCCCATCCCCCAGCCCACTGACATTACGCGCCCCTACTGGGAGGCCGCTGCAGCTCATAAACTGGTGATCCAGGAATGCCAGGCCTGCGGCGCGCGCCAGTTCTACCCGCGCGGATTCTGCATTGCCTGCCTATCCGACCAACTGCAGTGGATGCCCTGCAGCGGCAAAGGCACAATCTATACATTTACGGTAAATCACCGGGCCGCCCACAGCTACATGAAAGAGCGCCTGCCGTATGTGGTAGCGGCCATCGACCTGGACGAAGGCACCCGGATGATGGCCAACATCGTCGATTCGCCGCCCGACGCCGTGCATATGGGAGCGCGCGTGCAGGTCGTGTTCGAGGATTTGCCCGATGGCATGGCTCTGCCGCAGTTTCGCCTTCAGACCTAGATCAGGTCGCGCCTGATCGCGCGCGCGATAACCGGCGAACTGTCTATCGCCGCGCTGGCGCCGTATTCCCTAACACGCTTCGGATAAGCCGCAGCCGCCTATTCTTCGATCAAGCAATCCACGTAATACCGCTTTTCGCCGTCCGGTCCCGTTTCTTCGCCCAAACCATGGATATAGGTCTCGAACCCCGGGAAGCGCTCATTAAAGTCGCGTGCGAATTGCAGGTACTGCACAATCGTGCGGTTAAAGCGCTCGCCCGGGATCAGCAGGGGAATACCCGGCGGATAGGGTGTCAGCAATACACCGGTGACGCGGCCTTCGAGCTGGGAGATTTCCACACGTTCGACCTCGCGGTGCGCCATCCGTGCAAAAGCATCCGACGGCTTGAGCGCAGGCACCATATCGCTCAGGTACATCTCGGTGGTCAGGCGCGCAACGTCATTGGAACGATAAGCCTCGTGAATTTGCTGGCACAAATCATGCAGGCCCATCCGCTCATAGCGGCGATGGCCACGGCAGAAATCGGGCAAGATGCGCCACAGTGGCTGATTGCGGTCATAGTCGTCCTTGAACTGCTGCAAAGCAGTCAAGAGCGTATTCCAACGGCCTTTGGTAATGCCGATCGTAAACAGAATAAAGAACGAATACAGACCGGTTTTCTCAACCACGACCCCGTGCTCGGTCAGATATTTGGACACCAGCGCGGCCGGGATCCCGGTCTCGCCAAAGCTGCCCGACATATCCAGTCCCGGAGTGACCACGGTTGCCTTGATCGGGTCCAGCATGTTGAATCCTTCGGCCATCTCACCAAAGCCGTGCCAATGATCATTGGCCTCGAGGATCCAATCGTCGCGATGGCCAATACCGTCTGGCACCAGACGATTGGGGCCCCACACCTTGAACCACCAATCGTTCTTACCGAATTCGGATTCCACCTTGCGCATCGCGCGACGGAAATCCATCGCCTCACGGATGCTCTCCTCGACCAGCGCGGTGCCGCCCGGCGGCTCCATCATCGCCGCCGCCACATCGCACGACGCGATGATCGCGTACTGCGGGGAGGTCGAGGTGTGCATCAAATAGGCTTCGTTAAAAATATTGCGATCCAGTTTGCGCGATTCGGACTCTTGCACGATGATCTGCGAGGCTTGGGAAATACCGGCCAGCAGCTTGTGCGTCGAGTGCGTGGCAAACACCATCGGTCCCTGCGGACGTGGACGATTCTGGCCGATCGCATGCATGTCCTGGTAATACTCGTGAAACGACGCGTGCGGCAGCCAGGCTTCGTCAAAATGCAGCGTGTCGATGTAGTCGCCCAGTTTTTGCTTGATCATCTCGACGTTGTAGATGACACCGTCATAGGTGCTTTGGGTCAACGTCAGGATGCGGGGCTTTTTGTTGACCGCTTCGCGCGCAAAGGGATTGGCCTCGATTTTCTTTTTGATGTTTTCGGGATCAAATTCCTCGAGCGGGATCGGCCCGATAATGCCCAGGTGATTGCGCGTCGGTCGCAAAAACACCGGGATCGCCCCCGTCATCGTGATCGCATGCAGAATTGACTTGTGGCAGTTACGGTCGACCACCACCACGTCGTCCGCCGCAACGTTGGCGTGCCACACGACCTTATTGGACGTGGACGTACCATTGGTCACGAAAAAGCAATGATCGGCATGAAAAATGCGCGCGGCATTCAGCTCGGATTCGGCCACCGGACCGGTGTGATCCAGCAACTGTCCCAACTCGTCCACCGCGTTGCAGACGTCGGCACGCAGCATGTTCTCGCCAAAAAATTGGTGGAACATCTGTCCGACGGGGCTCTTCAGAAACGCCACGCCACCTGAGTGGCCAGGGCAGTGCCATGAATACGAGCCGTCCTGGGCGTAGTTGACCAGTTCCCGGAAAAACGGCGGAGCCAGGCTGTCAACGTAGCTACGTGCCTCGCGGATGATATGACGCGCCACGAACTCCGGCGTGTCCTCAAACATGTGAATAAAGCCGTGCAGCTCACGCAGAATATCGTTCGGAATATGCTCGGACGTCCGTGTCTCACCGTATAGATAGATCGGGATGTCAGCATTGCGAAAACGCAGTTCACCGATAAAGCTGCGCAGCTTTTTGATCGCACCCGCCACGTCTTCGGGCGAATCAACGTCGAACTCCTCGTCGTCGATCGACAGAATAAAGGCGCTGGCACGACTCTGCTGCTGCGCAAACGAGCTCAGGTCGCCATAGCTGGTGACACCGATGACCTCGACACCTTCGGCCTCGATCGCCGTCGCTAATGCACGAACCCCCAAACCCGAGGCGTTCTCGGAACGATAGTCTTCGTCGATGATGAAAATGGGGAAGCGGAATTTCATGCGGGCGCTCCTGAGGCACGGCCAAAACGGAGGCGAGTGTACAGCGAGATGAGGACAACAGGTTGACAGCCCGGCCCTTTGGGGCAGACATTTACAACCTGTTGAGGCGTATCAATTGATAGTACCGGATTGTCGCGAGTCCACGGCGCGGACATATCGCTGGAAAAATGCCAGCAAGGACTCGGTCGACCCCTGGCGCACGCGCTGCTCGACTTTGGAAATCGCGCACAGGCAAACATCGAAGTCAGGTTCACCAGTCACCAGAACGACGGGATCGTCATCGTCGCAGACCTCGTATAGCCCGCCATACTGCCGGCGGCAGAGCTCGTATAAGTACGCAGCAGCACCGACGGTCTGCATCGGCGTCAGCGAGAGACGCCCTTGATAGACCTCGTCGAGCACAGCGTCCAGGGCCTGCACGCTCTGGGGGGAATAATCTAGCGCTCCATGATTGGGCACAACGGCCAAAAAATCCTCGGCCGCCGCGTTGACGCGCTCGATGAACTCATCTTGCACGTCGACTTCTACTTGCTGGGTGCTTTTGTGGAAACCAAACATCCTGGGCTCCTGCGCCGGTAACCCCGCGCATGACATAAGCCCATTATATTTGCCGCATGTACGCAGCCGCAGCGCATTATCGAGACCAGTGTGACCTGGTTACGAACGCGCACGTCATGTCATCTGAGCCTCAACCCCATACGTGGCGTGCTTTCCGGTGGGCCATGCACCGTCTGGCGTGAGCATGCGCGCCTTATCCCGACACGTCATGACACGCGTTTTTGTTGCATTAACACCACATTACGCGCACATTGGCGCCCCTTCGCGCGAACGAATCAACGGCGGACAAACCCGTCAACCCGGCCGTCGCCCGATCACCGACTCAATCAGGTACGCGGCAAGGTCACGCCGCGCTGGCCCTGGTATTTGCCGCCACGATCGCGGTAGGACGTCTCGCAGACCTCGTCGCTTTCCAGAAACAACATCTGCGCGCAGCCTTCGCCCGCGTAGATCTTGGCCGGCAATGGCGTCGTATTGGAAAACTCGAGCGTGACGTGGCCTTCCCATTCGGGCTCAAGCGGCGTCACATTGACGATGATGCCGCAGCGGGCATACGTGCTTTTGCCCACGCAAATCGTCAGCACACTGCGCGGGATACGGAAAAACTCGACCGTACGCGCCAAGGCAAATGAATTGGGGGGAATGATGCACACATCACCCGAAAAATCCACGAACGACTTTTCGTCGAATTGCTTGGGATCGACGATCGTGGAATTGATGTTCGTAAAAATTTTGAATTCGGTGGCGCAACGCACGTCGTAGCCATAGCTGCTGGTGCCATAGCTGACGATACGGCCGCCATTGGCGGCCGTGCGTACTTGGCCCGGCTCGTACGGTTCAATCATGCCGGCCTCGGCCGCACGTCGGATCCAGCGGTCGCTTTTAATGCTCATGGTAATAATTCGCCCAGGTTGATTGACAGCTATTTTATCGTTTCGCCAGACCGGCCGACCGGATCAATCCATGAAGAACGTCCGGTACACCAGCGCAAGCCCATTGACCGCCCCTCCCTTCAGATCCAGCGACCATCGACGGGAGAGCTCATAACTGGCGCGTCCGACCGTTTCCGAGCCCGACATCGCTTGCTCGACACTGAGCGTAATCCCGTTGGCAAAATGCTTGCTGGCCACCAGGAACTGCGTCGCCAACTCACTATTGCTGTCCAGGTTAACCTGACTGGCCACCGTGCGGTCCGGCAGCAGACTGCCTGAACTGCCAATGGCGCCCGAGCGGATACTGACGTCATCCAGCCCGAACTGCTTGTAGAACGGCTGCCCGCCACCCAGGAGCGCCGCCCCCACCGACAGCAGCAGGGCCGCGTCATTACCATTTTCATCCGGACCGCGCCCGAGGACCAACCAGGATAGTTTTTCGACGTCGCTGACATCGGGATACGACACTAGGTCAATGCGTGGACGCTGCGCCGTGCCCCCGACCTTGACGCCCGCCTCGACCTGATCGCCGGTGCGTAGCGCCTCGATATCCAGGAGAGGATTATCCAGGCGCCCCTGGAAAGTCAGCGTACCGCGCCGCAGCCGCAACTTCTGTCCATAGGCCTCGATGCCCCCGCCGCGCGTGCGCAACGCGCCCACGCCCGTCAATCGACCGTCCCCCATATGAATCTGGATGGAGCCCAATAGCCCGGCGTCCAGGCCCATGCCTGTAATGTAAAAGCGGGGACCCATATCGAACTTCAAACTCATCGACATCTGTATCGGCGATGATTTCTTCTCTTCGGCGTCGCCCGCCTTGATCACGCGTACGTCTTCATCGAGGCTGGGCACACCTTGCAGGATTTCCAGACTGAACCAACCAGCGTCCGCCGTCAGATCACCGGTAATCGACAATCGCGGCAACTGAGCATCGACATCTACGGTCCCCGACACCATGGCATAGCGATCCGAGCGCTGCAGCGCGGGGAATCGATGCAGCTTCAGATGGATCTGCCCCTGCGCCGTCTGCAGATCCCATTGCCCCGTTGCCTCGGCATAACCGTCCTTGGCATCGGGATTGCTGGTAATCCATTCTCGGGTACGCCACTCGTCCGGCATGACGCGCAGCGACGCCGGGAATCTGAGTTTATCCAGCACCAGGCGCGTCCCGTCCAGGTGCGCCTCCAACGTACCATCGATCAGACGCACGCCCTCGTCAATACGTACCACACGCAGCGCCTGGCCGCGAATCGTACCCGTGGTTTTCCACTGGCCTTTCAGCGTGCCGGTCGCCTCTACCTTGGCCTGCACTTTGCCGCGAACTTCCATGGTGTCACCGACAAACAGGTCCACCCAAGTCAGATCAGTAATATCCGCGTCCAGATTCACACTCATCGGACGGCGTTCGTCCAGCGCCAGCGAGCCATCGGCGCCTGCGACCAACACCGCGTTGGCCGCGCCGGTAATCGTGCCCATTTTCTTCGTGCGCACATCCAGCGTCGCCGCCAAACGGCTGGCGCCGCCCCCGGTTGGCGTCGCCTTGACGTCCACAACCAGATCGGTCAATCCGAGCGGAATCGGCGGGTCGCCCGGAATGCGTAGGTCGCCATCACGGCGCGCAACGCGCGCCGTACCCGATAGCGCCCCCGCAAACTGCAAATCCCAGGAAGCATCCAGGGCGATCCGCCGCTGTCCATCGGAAGGAGACGTATTGACACGCTGCCGACGCTCTCTCACCGCCTCAGGATCCAGGGCATGCATGATCTGGCGCAGCATGGATCTCGTGATAACCAGGTTGTCGGCGCGACCGGCCGTCTGCCACCGCCCCGGCCCGCCACGGGAACCTTGATGGGCAATCACGGCACGCTGTTTGTCTGGGAGCGTTGCCGTGAGTTGTGTAGCGCCCACTTCCCATTGCCATAGCGGTGCAGCCGCTTGCGGTAAAAAGGACAGCGCCACAGGCTGCAACGCCACCGCAAAGTTCATCGAGCCGGCGCTCAATCGCTCGATTTTGCCGCGCCAGCCTATCTGCGCAGCGGAAGCGGCCGGCGCAGTGGGAGACGTCCCCGGCGCCGCGGCGACAGCGGACTGACCGGCCTGATTAGCGCGATCCGCGGGAGGTAGCCGACGCTCCCCACCCGGCCCCCAACCACCGGAAAAAACCAATTCAGCCTGCATCGGTGCGCGTCCCAGCGTGTCCGCGCGGGCATTGCCCGGGGTATAACGCGCCGTGAGTTGCCCACGATGCTGCGCCAGACGACCGTCCAGCTTGCCTTTCAGGGAAGCGCCACCCGGCAGGTCCGGCCAGAAGGCGTCCAGCCGCGGCGTATTGGCATCCAGGGTTAGCGCCCCTTCGCCCTGACTAAGCTCACCCTGCGCGCGCACCCGGTTGGGACCCAGCGTCACGTCAAGCAACAGGTCACGCAATTGAAAACCGGCCAGCGGATCATCGGCACGGGTCGCGGACGCCGTCGACGATGAGGGCGCTGAGGGCGTGACGGTGGGCGCCGCAGGCTCAGATGTCGGAGTGGGGGTCGATGCAGCCGGCGCAGGTAACGCATCAATACGTCCGCTCAACGTCCCCGCCAGCGCATGCTTATTCCAGCGACTGCCCTTGGCGATCGTGGCCTGGATCGACGCGTGCCGCACATCAACGACATCGGCCACCTGCGCATCGACCGCCATGCGTGCGGTCAGCAACGCTGGCGGAATCACATCACCCACCAGATTACCCAGATCCAGGCGGTCGGCATCGAGCGTGGCAACGAGCCGGTCTATGCCCGGTTGCTGCGCAATGGGCTGACGATCCAGCGTGACGGTCAGTCCAGACTGATCACTCAACCGCATATTCACATTGGCGGTACGCAGCGGAAAGGGCTGATCAAACGCCAGCCCCGTCTGCGCCAACAATGTCAGCGCGCCATCGGCCGTCGCCCCATCCAGGCTCACCTTCAATTGCTCCAGCGACCCCTCGGCCTGCATCTGCACAGTCGCGGCACACTTTTCGGTCGGCATCGTCTCGGCATTGTCGGCGGCCTTTCGGGGGGATTCCGTCGGCGCGCCGTTTTTGGATTCGACCTTTTTGGACGTCGCCTTCTTGGACTTTGCCAACGCACCATTTTTCGACTTCGTTGGTGCCACCGCCTTCGAGGAACGCTGCGCGGCCAACATGCGACTGGCACATAGCGGGGAATCCTTCCCGAGACCTTGAGCCATGACGTTCAGCGTCGCCCGCAGCGGCCATGGATCCGCCAGCTCCCGCACATTCAACTGGCCGCTCAAATCCGCCAATACCTGCTCATGCGCCACATGCACGCGATCAATGGTTAGCCGGGCACCCGCCTCATCGACCCCCAAGCTCGCGGCTAAATTACTGACTGACACCGGAATGGGCTCACCCTCCAGCGTCACGTCCAGCGCCCCCACGGCGAACCGGTCGACCGTCACCTTGCCGGGCAATTCGGGCATCACGAACGGCTCGTCAGGCGTTAGTGGTTCGGATTCCTCCGGCGTCGAAGTCAAGTCCACCTTTACCTTGCCGGCGGACAATTCCTGCACGTGCAACCGCCGATATCCCAATTCGCTCCAGCCCACATCCAATCGAAGATCGGTCAAGTCCACCGCCGTCCCCGGGAACGCCAACTGCAACCGTCCAACCTGCAGCCCACTCAGTATCGTGCCCTGGATATCGTCGGCCTGGCCATCAAACTGCTGTGCCACCACGTTCAGCAGCATCCGCGTTCCCGGCTGCGTTCCGGTCAGCCACAGCGCAAACGCGCACAACAGCACCACCAACGCAATCGGCAGAGGCAGCCACCATATCAACACGTGGCGCAACAGAGCTCGAAACGCATTCAAAACGCGATCCCCAACGAAAAATGCAGACGCAGGTCACGTTCTTTTTGACCGTATGCCAAATCCAAAAAAATTGGGCCCGCCGGTGTCCGCACCCGTAACCCAGCGCCGTAGCCCACGTGCCACTCCATCTCGCCGAACGACTCCGCGGCATCGCCCGCATCCACAAAGACCCCCATCCCCCAGCGCTCGTCGAAGTAATGGTCGTATTCAAGGCTGGCCACGGCCAGCGTGGGCGCGCCCACCACCGCATCGTCCAGTTCCACGCCGATGCTTTGATAACGGTAGCCACGAATAGAACGCGCCCCCCCCGTGCGGAAACCAAAATCATCAGGCACTCGCGTCTGCGAATCAGACCAGACCCGACCCACCTCGCCTCGCAACGTCAGCACATCGCGCTCGCCCACCGGCCACCACTTCTGGCCACGCAAGCGAGCTCGGAAAAAGGGCTTGCCGGTGTCCAATACCACCCCGGCGCCTCCGCCGACCGCAATAAGATTGCCTTCGCGCGGATCGTATTTGTTATCGACGTCACGCCGCAGCCATTCCGATGTCAGCGTCGCCGTGGGCAAATTGAACTCGTCGCCACCATCGATTTTGACTTTGTCATACGCCAGCAAAACCCCCCAGCGGTTTTCGTATTCGACCCGGCTATCGCCCGCCCCTTTTCGTTCGCGTAGCCGCGTCGCCCCGAGCGCCACGCGACGCACGTCCAACCCCTGGATGTCCGAATGACTGGCCAACACGCCAATAGAATCTTTTTGTCCCTTTTCATCAGGCGGTAAATGAAAGTCGGCAAAAGCGCGTTGTTCCAAACGATCCAGGCTGATGCCACTCTCCAACGTGACAGGCAAGCCAAACACCACGTTTTGCCGATACATCACCTCGCCACGGACGCCCGCCTCGTCATCCACGCCAATGGAAGTGCTCAAACGCCGGGCCGGCCCCTCCACCACACGCACATCGACGGGAAGCGTGACCTCCCCATCCGAATCTCGTGCAGGCATCGGCGTTGCTGTGGCGCCACCCGACACCGCGGGATCCCCGCCGGGCGTCGCCGCGGCCAGCTCACTCGGCCCCCCCCGTCCGGCAGCAGGCGCATCTTCCGACGACGGCGTCCCCAGCGTCACGAATGCACCACGAAAAAACGAGGTCGATTGCAGATCCTGCTGCCACCCATCGAGCTTGTCCTGGCTATACGGCTCACCTTTGTCGTAGCGTACATAACGGTTCGCCAATGACTCGGGCACACGTTTGAATCCCTGTGTGTTCAGGGACCCCATGCGCACCAGCGGGCCACTATCGATCGTTATCGCCAGATGCACCTCGGCGGAATCGGCAAACACCGCCGCATCCGACCGTGTCATGTACGCCATCATGAAATCGCGCGACGACACCGCCTCCAGGAGAGCCGACTTGGCCTTGTTCCACTCACTGTTAACAAAGGGCTGCCCAACGGCCAGCGACCAATTTTTGCGCAACTCGGCGATGCGCTGCGCATACTCTGGCCGCGTCACCCTCCCCGTGAATTGCAAATCGACCGCGGTCACGACCGCGCGCTTACCCGGCTCAATCGAAATATCCCAGGTTTCCCCAGCGACATCGGTACCCGCATCGAGCGTGACGATGGGCGTGAAATACCCTTGTGTCGCCAACGCGGCCACTGCGGCGTCGCGAGCGCGACGCCGCAGGCGACTGAGTTCTCCTCCGTCCTGATCATCGGCCAACCGGGTGATCGCAGCCACCGCCTCGGTAATCGACGTCAGGGCCGCAGGGGGCACGCCGCCCGGGTCGATGATGACCTCGGGCGCCTGCGCACGCACACTACCCGCCATGCCCAACAACCCTGCCAGTATCAGCGCTACCGCGACCCGCATACGTCAGCTCGACGGCTGCACGACAATGGACGGCAACTTGCCCGCCATATCGCGTGGCAGCGCCGCGACACCGACCGCGACCTTGCGCGCGATATCGCGATAATGCCGTGCGGCCTCGCCGTCCGGTTCGGACACCATGGTGGGACGCCCCGAGTCGGTTTGTTCGCGAATGCGCATCATCAGCGGCAGGCTACCTAGCCAGGGGGTTTGATACTGTTCGGCCATGCGTTGCCCGCCCCCTTCGCCAAAAATGTGCTCGGCGTGACCACATTGGGTGCAAATATGCACCGCCATGTTTTCGACCACACCCAGGATCGGAACGTCGACCTTTTGGAACATGCGCAACCCCTTGCGGGCATCCGATAGCGCCAAGTCTTGCGGCGTCGTCACAATCACCGCGCCCACCACTGGCACCTTCTGCGCCAGGGTCAGCGCCAGATCACCCGTCCCCGGTGGCATATCAATAATCAGATAATCCAGATTTCCCCAATTGGTCTGATTCAGCATCTGTTCGAGCGCCCGGCTGACCATGGGGCCGCGCCAGATAGTCGGCGCATCCGCATCAATCAAAAATCCGATTGAATTCGCCTCCAGACCGTGTCCGATCAGAGGCTCCATCGTCTTATTGTCATGACTGGCGGGACGACCGGCGATCCCCAACATGGTAGGTACGCTAGGGCCATAGATGTCGGCATCCAGAATGCCGACCCTCGCCCCGTCGGCCGCGAGAGCCAGCGCCAGATTGACCGCCGTCGTGCTCTTGCCCACACCTCCCTTGCCCGAGGCTACAGCAATAATATTGCGCACATTTGGCAGCGGTTTGAGGCCGCGCTGCACCGCGTGGCTCTGTACGGCCCAACATACGGTCACCTGAGCTTGCGAAGCACCCGCCCGGATCAGCGCCTGCTGAGCGGCCTGCTCAATACGCGCCGCGATGGCGTCGGCCGGGTATCCCAGCCGCAACGTGACCGTGACCGACGTACCGTCGAGTTGAATGTCACTATTTTTTACAAATGACCTCGACACCGAGCTCGCAGCCGGGCTCCCGGAATCTGGCGAGTCTGTTACCGTCTGCAAAGCAGCACGAACTTCCGCTATCGTTATACTCATTACTCTCATTCCCTAGGCAGGAGGGCTTCGCGCCCGCCGCTACCCTCCAAGGATAGCGGATACACGGGAACCTTTTCTCCTGTTTTGCATCCGACCATCATGATCGACACTATTTCCCGATTCCTCCGCGCCGTTGCCTTCGCCGTCTTGGCTCTAGTCGGCATGGTCATGGCATTGGCCTTCATGATATCGACCGCCATCGCGGTCGGCATCCTGTACATCGTGGCCAAAGTCCGTGGCAAGCCCTTTGGCGTGCGCGCCTACTGGAGCCAGCGCCAGACCACCCGCGGCAATTCCTTCCGGCCCGGCTCGGCATCCTCGTCGTCCTTTACCCCGCCGCGTGGCGAGGTCATCGACGTCGAAGTCCGCGAAATCCGCTAAGCGCCCGGCTTCACCGGCAGCCTGCCCTCGTCGCGCCTGCGCGTGACGGCGCGTCTCGACGTATCATTGTGTTCCCCCTGCCCCGGCCCGAGCTGGCGCAGGGGGCTGCATTTTCCGTCCCAATCACTTCCTCTGGCACGACCGTTAAAATAACGGTCTGTCCTTTCCTGAACCGCCATCCACGACATGTCCCGCACCCTATTCGTCACGACCGCGCTTCCCTACGCAAACGGATCCTTCCATATCGGCCACATCATGGAATATATCCAGGCCGACATCTGGGTTCGCACCATGCGCATGGCCGGCCACACGGTGCACTTCGTGGGAGCGGACGACGCGCATGGCGCGCCCATCATGCTGAAAGCCGAAAAGGAAGGTATTTCGCCGCGTGACCTGGTGGCCCGCTACGCCGCTGAACGTCCACGCTACCTGGACGGTTTTCATATCCGCTTTGACCACTGGCATTCGACCGACTCCGACGAAAACGTCGCGTTGTCGCATGACATCTATCGAGCGCTCAAAGAACAAGACCTGATCGAAACCCGCGCCATTGAACAGTTCTATGACCCCCTGAAGGGCATGTTCCTGGCCGATCGCTACATCAAGGGCGAATGCCCAAAATGCCACGCTAAAGACCAATACGGTGATTCATGCGAGGTCTGCGGCGCGGTCTATGCGCCCACCGAGTTGATCAATCCGTACTCGGCATTGACCGGCGCCACGCCCGTTCTGAAATCCTCCGAGCATTTTTTCTTCAAACTGTCAGATCCGCGCTGCGTCGAGTTTCTGCAAAACTGGACCACCGGCACCAACCGCATTGGCCTCAAGCACTTGCAATCCGAGGTTCAGGCCAAAACGCGCGAATGGCTGGGTGGCGACGACGGCCAAGCCAAGCTCGGTGATTGGGATATCTCGCGCGATGCGCCGTATTTCGGCATTGAAATCCCTGACGCCCCCGGCAAGTATTTCTACGTCTGGCTGGACGCGCCCGTCGGCTACCTGGCCTCGCTGAAGTCATACTGCACCAAAGAAGGCCTGGATTTCGATGCCTTGCTGGATCCGCAGGGCAGCACCGAACAAGTGCACTTCATCGGCAAAGACATCATTTACTTTCACGCACTGTTCTGGCCGGCCATGCTGAAATTTGCGGGCCGCAAAACGCCGGACGCGCTCAACGTGCATGGTTTCATCACGGTCAGCGGCGAAAAAATGTCCAAGAGCCGTGGCACCGGCATCTCGCCACTACGCTATCTGGACATCGGCATGAACGCCGAATGGCTGCGTTACTACATTGCCGCCAAGCTCAACGCCAAGGTCGAAGACATCGATTTCAACCCCGATGATTTCATCGCGCGCGTCAACAGCGACCTAGTCGGAAAATACGTCAACATCGCCAGCCGTGCCGCCAACTTCATCACCAAGCATTTCGACGGCGCGCTAGCCTACACGGGCGATACTGATTCCCTCTCGGCCGAGTTTGCGGCCCAGGCTGAATCCGTCCGCGCGGCATTCGAGGCCCGTGAATACAACCGCGCCATTCGCGAAATCATGGCCTATGCCGACGGGATCAACCAGGCGTTCGACACCGCCCAGCCCTGGGTGCTGGCAAAAGGCATCGGCACGGCTGACGCCGCCCAGAAAGCCGCGCTACAAGACATCTGCTCGCGCTCGCTGGCAGGTTTCAAGGCCCTGTCGGTCATGTTGACCCCCGTTCTGCCGGCCCTGACCGAACGCGTCGCCTGCGACCTGTTCGGCGCACAACAGGCTTACACCTGGGCGGATGCCGCCGTGCTGCCGCAGCAGGTCACCCCCTTTAAACACCTGATGCAACGCGTGGATCCGACCATGCTGGACAAACTCTTCGAACCGCCTGTCGCGCCCGAACCGGCCGCGCCGACCCCGGGCGGGGAGGCCATCGCCGACACCATCACCATCGACGATTTCGCCAAAATCGACCTGCGTATCGCGCAAATCGTCGACTGCCAGCATGTCGAAGGTTCGACCAAGCTGCTGCAACTCACCCTCGACGTCGGCGAAGGCCGTCATCGCAACGTGTTTTCCGGCATCAAGTCCGCCTATAAGCCTGAAGATCTGGTCGGAAAACTCACGGTCATGGTCGCCAACCTGGCGCCGCGCAAAATGAAATTCGGCATCTCCGAAGGCATGGTACTGGCAGCCAGTCACACCGATGACTCGGTCGATACGGGGATTTATGTGCTTGCACCCTGGCCTGGCGCCAAGCCCGGGATGCGCGTGCGCTAAGCACCACAACGACGCGTACACCGCGAAAAGGGGCTGCCTGGTAGGCGGCCGCCTCAGCGCCGCCCGGATAGCCGCCGGGGCCCACGATCTAATCGCCTGCCTTACGCCCTCTAGGCGTCCAACGTCGCCCCGTCGGCGGGAGCCAACGCCGGATCCAGCGCAATGCGCTCGTCAAAAACGAAGCAATTGCCGTTAAACCCCTTGCCGCCGGCCTCTTCGAAGTATTTCAGAATGCCGCCCTCAAGCTGGTAGACATGGTCGATCCCGGCCTCGGCCATGTACAGCGCGGCCTTTTCACAGCGTATTCCGCCCGTGCAAAAGCTGACGACCGTCTTGCCGCGCAGGCTGTCTTTGTTCTGTTGCACCGCATCCGGAAACTGCGTGAACCGCTCGATTCGCCAATCAATGGCGCCTTCGAAGGTGCCGGCATCCACCTCGAACGCATTGCGCGTATCCAGCATCACGATCGGCCGCCCCTCATCGTCGCCCCCTTGATCCAGCCAGCGCGCCAGGGTCGCTGCCGCCACCCCGGGCGCGCGCCCAGCCTGAGGCTGAATCGCCGGATGGTCCATGCGGATGATCTCGCGCTTGATTTTGACCAGCAGCTTGCGAAACGGCACCGCCTCCGACTCGCTGAACTTCACGTCCAGGTCGGCAAACCGCGGGTCGGATCGTAGCCATTGCAACCACGTCTCAATGTCATCGACTGCGCCCGCCAAAAAGAGATTAATCCCCTCTTCGGCCAGCAAGACCGTCCCTTTCAGGCCGGTGGCCTGCGCCTGCGCCAGCATTCCGGCGCGCAAAGTGGGCAGGTCCTGCAACGGGACAAATTTGTAAGCAGCGATGTTGACAACGGAAGACATAAAAAGCAATGCGACAGCAAAATTAAGCGATCGTAATAATAAACGACAAAAAATGAAGACCTGTTATTTTAATACCCCATATAATTTACCGAGGTGTTGGCGGATCCTGCCGGCGTACAAACTCCAACACATCCCCATTTGCCACATTAAATGTCAGATGACGCGGCGCACTGCCACTATCGAGGGTAAACGAGCGGATGCCTGACAGGGCTTGCAAATAGGATTGTTCTAGCTGGGCCTTTTCCGGGGACATACACGCCATGCGTGTATTACCCTTCACGGAAATCGATAATTTCCCGGTTTGCAAACGATAACTGCCCATGTATCGGTTGCAGCCCGAAAAACCACTTACCCGGTACTGGTCGCCTTGTGCCAGGAATACCAACTGTATAGGCTCGCCATTATCGCCATGCGGAATCGCTCGATCCACACTAGCCTTCGTAGTCCAACGGGTCAATTCCCAGTTTGTCTGGGCGAGAGAGTCCGCGCTGGTGGCCGCATTGGTGGCGGCCGCCCCCTCTGCCGTGGCATGGCCCGTCGTACTGGCGCAACCCACTATTCCCATCATCAGACCCGCGACCAAAAGGCTGCGAACGAACAAAGCACTCGACATATAGTCACTCCACCAATCTACATATGCTCTTACTGTAACGCGGACTCGCCCCCGCGTTGCAGCAAAAGACACACAGCGTCACACAAGATTGCCGCTCGCATCTCGCATGCCGCCACGCGTCGATTAATCTTGACCGTCGCAAATCGCGATATAAGTTCAGTACTCCCGCGCGCTCCGCGCAACAACACAGACTCGTAAAACAAATACGCCTCTTGCCAAGGCAGACCAGGCTCGGATCTATCGACTGCGTTCGATACGCTTTATTCGGAAAGGAATCATGAACACAACGCCGGACGTACTCTTTCTTACCGGAGACGAGACCGCCTACCCCGTACAAATCTCCGAGCTAACGCATCTGGGATTTCGTGTCCATCGCCATGCGAGTCTCGCTGAGCTATACGTCCATTTGTCTCAACAAGCTGCGTCGTTAATCGCGTTGGCCGGACCTTTATCTATTATTGATATTGCGGCAGCGCAGTTGCGCGTCATGCGGCCCACTGTCGGCATCGTCGCACTCTCACAGTTTCCAGACAGTGATTCGCGTGTGCGTACCCTGCTATCTGGCGCAGATGCTTGCCTGGACACCTATACCAGTGGTCTGGAATTAGCCGCGGTATTTCAGTCACTGATGCGGCGTTTACCGGGCAACGCGCCGGCCAAATTGCCAGAGCTCGAGTCTCAGACGGCAGCCGTGCCAACGTCTCTGCCAGACGCTCCCCATCAGACCGCCGAATCCGGTTCATCCTCGTCAAGCGCCTGGCGCTTGACCAGCAAAGGCTGGGCATTGATGGCGCCGACGGGCCAGACGCTCTCGCTGACCACAGCGGAACGCAGCCTGTTACTGCGGTTTGCCCACGAACCGGACAAGCGTATCAGCCGCGATGCACAAAACCCCGAGACATTGGCCGTGGGCGAGACATCCGAAAGCGAGCGACGGGGCCGCTTTATCGACGTCATGATCAGCCGCATGCGGCGCAAGGCCGCAGCCCAGCGTGTCCGCCTGCCGATCAAAGCCGTTCACGGCTGGGGTTATATGTTCACCGCCGATCTGCTCGTGGATACGGACATTCTCGATATGGATCACTCGACGGCAGAGCCGAGCTAAAAACATAGGGGCATAGACAGTATGCCTATGCCCCTATGCCTATGCTAAAACCCCGCTACTCAAAAACGTGAGAAATTGCGCCTGAGCCACCGCGGCCCACCGTGATCGTGGTGTGATAGTCCGATGAGGCAGGATTGCGGATCGTAACCCGGTGCGTGCCCGGAGATAGCTTGACCTCTCCCAGTGGCGGACTGATCCCGCGTGACTTCCCGTCAATAAACACCTCACCCCACGGCCGCACGCTCACGCGCACAGCACTCGACGCAGCGGGAGGGGGTGGCGTTTCCTTTGCCTGTTCCTTTTCTGCTGCCGCGGCTTGCGCCGCCGCGTTCGTCGCCTCGAGTCCAGTCACCGCAATCGCCGTCCCCGTCGCCTCGGCTTGACCCGCAGACGAAGGGTCAGTCGATGCTCCTGCCGGCGTGGCGGGCGACTCCGCCGTACCCGCCGCGGCCCCAGATGTGGTCGATGACTCCCCGGGGGATAGGCTACTGTTTACCGTCATAGGCACCCCGGCCGCACCCGCGCCGCTCGTGCCTGCCGACGACTCAGAGGCGGCAGCCCCCGCGGTGGCGATCCCATTCGCAGCATCCGGCGTCGTCTGCGGCGCGGCACTCCCCGCCGGGGCCTCAGCGCCAGCAGGTGCGTCAACGCCTGCAGACGCCTGCGGTGCAGTCGCTTCTGGCGCCGTCGCCGTCGGTGCCGCGACACCCGCAGTAGCTTCCGACGTCGCTGACGCGTCGGACGAGGCGCTAGTCCCCTCTCCCGTCGAACTTCCATTACGCGAGCCACCCAGGTCCGATAACGCCGGTGGCGTCGGGATCGGGGGTTCGGGCTCGGCAGGCTCAGCAGGAGCCGCTGATCCGGGGGCAACGTTCTCAGCCACTGCGGGCGGCGCATCCCGGCCGGCCGATGACACAGTCGGCCCACCAGGGCGCAGCCACATATACAGCACCAAAGCAATCGCCGCCAAGACCCCCAACAACACCAACAGAGGCACGCGTGGCCCCGCCTTGGTGCTCGGAGGCGCTGCGGCAGCCACCGGAATAGGAGAAACAGGCGGTGTCGGGGGTGGCGCCGAGACTGCCGCCGCAGGTACCTCAGCAGCTGCCGGCGGTGGCATTTCCTTCACAGGCAAAGCCACCCCCAAGCCAAATGCCTGCACAAAAGCCTCGATACTCTGCGGTCGGCCAGACAGCGACATGGACAATCCCTGGTCCACGGCCTGCAAAAACGCCAGGTCGTAGGCACCGAGCTCACGCCCCGCCAAGGGCACGCTCGCATCCTTGACACAACGGTCCAACGCAGGTGGCGGCGCCGTCCCCGTCAACATCGTATGGGCCACCGCGCTCAACGCATAAACGTCCGTCCACGGGCCACACGGCCATTCTGGATCATCCGTGTACTGCTCAAAGGCAGCGTAGCCTTCTATACGGGCCGCATTATCCGCGTCCGCGCTCGGCTCGAGCGGTGGCTGCATCAGATGGGCCTTGCCCGACGCATCCAACCCGATAGTGCTCAGGGCAATGCCCCCATGAACACCTCTGTGCGCATGCAGTTGAGCCAAAGGCACAGCCAGATCAGCCAATACCCGGCGAATACGCGCCTGCGGCACCCCGCCATTGGCGACCGCGGCAATGACGTTCAGCGGCCGTAGCCCCGAAACACCCCCGTCGGGGGCAGGATGACTAGATACAGGGGGAGTCGCGTTCATACACCAGGCTCCAAACAACATGCACCGTTGCTAGCGCCAAGCCGGCAACGATGCGAACAATCGGGTAAATAACGCGGCATTCAATGCCCCGCCATGTATATACGTCTGCAAGGCAGCCCCATCGACCTGATTCGTCCACCAATAACTGGTGTGCGAACTGGGGTTAAAACAAAACGGCAAATCGGCCCAGGCTGACAAGCTGTGAGTCGATACCGGCTCAGCCGTGGTTTCCAAACCCGAATTCAAGATATCCATGATATCGCTGCCGCTAGAACGCGCCACCGGTTGCTGCTGCACCACGCCCGGCACGACAATCGCCTGCAATTCGCGATCGAACTGCTCTGACGCGCAGCCATGCCGTACCGCCGACAGAATGCTCACGCCAATGCGTCGGTAATAGTCCGTCGCGCCTTCCAGTATGCTGCTGTGATAGTCGTCCTCGGCAATCGACGTGAACACGCATAATGGATATACGCGTCCGACCCGATCCCGACTGGGCGCTACGCAGCCCAACTGGACACCGTTGCCACTGGGTCCGGCAGGAATCGCAAAATTCCAGATCGGCGCGGTTGCGAAACTGCGCGCCGTACTATCGTCCGGCGCCTGCTTCAATGCGGCCAGGCCATATTGCAGCCAGTGGTCCCACCAGGCAATCAATTCCCGCGGCACGCGCCGATGCACGAAATCCCCGGATGCGGGAATTTTTCCGTACCACCCCAAGAATGCCTTCACGTCATCCATGGCGAATCCCATTTAGCGGCCCGGGCAGGAGAACCCCTGCATTTCGGGAAGATTGAAGGGGCTTTTCACGCTGCTGGCAGTGATCTCCAACACGACCTTTCGGCCATTAATGTCGAACGTCGCAATGGTCACCTCAGGCGACGACCCGCGGCTCAACTGCGCCTTGTCCAGCAACCGGTTCAACGCCCAGGGCCCCGACGCCGACAACCCCGCGCCACCCGACTGGGGCGTGAGTTCAATGCGCGCCTGATTCGAGCCACGCAGGCCCGGCCATTGCACGATTGTCGCGATTTGCGGGCCATGTGCATAGCGCACCGCCTGACCATCCACATCCATCACGAACTGGGTAATCTGCGCATCCATCTCGATCGGTCGAATAGCGACACGATACGACGGCAGCGGGCTACCCGCCATGAAATACACATCCCGAATCACACCCGCGCGCTGAAATGAATCCAGGTATCCTGCGCGCTCGCCCTTCGCGCCATCAATGCCCGGTTTAAACCGCCAGCGTGGCCCCGACACATCGATCTGCGTCGCCAACTCCTTTTGGAAAAATTCATCCATCATCCCGTTGGGCGCGAACAAGCGGGCCATGTCATTGGGCGCCACATCACGCGTGGCCCCCCGGGCAAACGGGTAGCGACCGGCAATCGATTGGCGGCAAAACAACCCGATCGTCGCCGACATCGTATCGCCCATACGCTTGCGCGTCGCGCCGGAAATTTCATCCGACGCGTTCACCGACATGGTATTGAGCACCTCGCGCAGGGGCCCAGGCAGTCGACCCGCTTCGGCACGCAGCTTGCTCACGACATCCGAGTCCGGGGCGGGACTGGCACTGCGCAATGCGGCATCGGCAGCGGTCAAGTAGGTATAAAGATCATTGAGCAACCCCGTCGTCTCCAGGATCGCCGCAGGAGTCTGGCCTTGACCCTGGGCCAAACGACGGTACGGTTCGAAATGGAGGTCGACGATGCGTTCGAGTTTCTCATCCGTCGCATCCCCACGCATCGCCGCGACAGGTCCGGTAGGGCCGAACATTTGCTCCAGCGCATCCCGCGTACTGCTGACACGCTCACGCGCCTGGTCCATCAACGAACGCCCATCGCCGGTATCGCGCAATAGGGTGGTCTCGCGCGCAACCCCCTCCACCAACTTAACCAACGGCGAATCGGGTGCCGACAAGGTCCGGGCGATCTGAATGTTCTCCATCAACGATTTCGTTGGTGTCAACTTGAGATCGTTGAGATACCCATCCCACTGCTGCACATAATCGTTCATGTACAGACGCTTGATATCCACGATCAATTGCTGCTGCGCCCGTTGATCCATCGCCCCAGGCGGCGGGATATTCAGCACCCATGCATCATCCTGACGCAGCAACTCCGCCACGCGCGTCACGCGCTGGTTAAAGATTTTCCAGTAACCATCGTAGCTATACAGCGCCGGAATCCCCTGCGTGAGAGGCTTGCCGCTCTTGCGCACAAACACCGAGCTGGCTTGCGGCCCCCCCAGCGTAATCGCTGTCTGCTCCGGCCCCTGCTCGGTATTCGACAGCAGGCGGCGCAAACGGCTATACGCACGTTGCGCCAACGTATAGTGCGCCAGGCGTTCACGCGCCTCGGACACCAACGCATCATCGCGCGGGAACGGCGAGGACAGCACACGGCCCTGAACCAGATTGCGCACGTGCAATGACATCATGTCGTACTGCCGGCGTGTATAGCCCTCTGGCAGGGTTTTCTGCATATCCGAGAGCAGCCAGGCATGCATGAACTCCGCATCATAGTGATCGGCCTCGTACAACATCAAATAGGCACGCAATGCCTCGTACGAAAACTCCAGATCATCGGGCGACGCCGAACGCAATGCCGTCTCGATTCGTCGTGCCACCTGCGGCAGCAGCACCTGATCCAGCGTGTCGCGATACACCCCTTGCGCCGCGGAATGCATCTTTTGCCCTTGATATAGGCCAAATTGATACGTCAGCGGTGGCGAATCCAACTCAAAGTTCGCATTGCGCGGCAGATACCACAGGCTATCCAGAAACGGCATCAGGCCCAGCACATCCCCGGCACGCGTAATCTTGATCTCGCGTCCCAGCTTTTCGACGGTGGGAACCCTGCGCTCAACCTCTTGCACATAGGCCTTGTTGTTGCGATAACTGATCCCCCATCCCACCAACAATGCAATCAACAGTGCGGCAATCAGGCAGTAACCGGCCCAGTGCAACCGCCGATACCGACGTTCCCAGCGTAGATTCCGCCCCGCCAGACCGGCTTCGGGAAAAATCACGTCTTGCAGCACGCCTTTCAGGAAGTAGCTGCGCCCTTCTTCCTCGACCGGTACGCTTGTCGTCTGCGGCCCGCCGTCAATACGCAGATAGCGCTTCAGGTGACCTGTCACCTGGTCAAATGTTTCGCCGCCCTGCGTACCACTGGTGAAGTAGACCCCACGCGGCACCAGGCGCGCCTCAAACTTCGAAGTCGCGAACACGTCACTCAGAAACTGTCCGAGCAATGCCTGCAAACCCGCAAACTGCTGCGGCAGCATGTAGGCCAGCGCGCGCTTGGCAGGGTCGGTCTCGGCCGCCAGCACCTCGGGCAAAGCATCGTTGAGCCGTCGCTGCAACAAGTCATATTCAGTATGGAAAGCCTCATACAAATCAAAGTCGGCTTCCTGCGTCCGGGTATAGGGCAGCGTAAAGCCCCACACCTGCGACAGATCTTCGCGGCTGAACGACGCGAAGTACTCCTCGAACCCGGACAGCAGATCCGCTTTGGTCACCAGCACGTATACAGGGAACTGAATGCCGAGCTGTTCACGCAGCTCTTGCAAGCGACGGCGTAATACGGCCGCATGCTGCGCCCGCTCTGCGTCAGACGACGCGAGCAAGTCTTCCACGCTGATGGTCAGCATGGCGCCATTGATCGGCTGACGCCCCCGGTACTTCGACAGCAAACCGAGGAATCCTTTCCATTCCTCTTCGTCGCCCGTCGCATCGCTTTCGTGGGTGGTGTAACGGCCGGCCGTATCCAACAACACAGCATCGTCGGTAAACCACCAGTCGCAATTGCGCGTACCGCCAACGCCACGCAAAGCCACTTTGCCAAAACGATCCGCCAACGGAAAATTCAAACCCGAATTCACCAATGCCGTCGTCTTGCCCGCCCCCGGCGCGCCAATAATGACGTACCAGGGCAACTGATACAGATGTTGCTTTGAAAACCGCGATAGTGACAATCGTCGCTTGTCACCCTCAAAGCGCGTCTTGCGCAACAACTCGACCGCTTCGTTGAAACGCTCTTCGAGTTGACGGATCTCGGGATTACCGGGCTCTGGTTCTGCTTTCTTTTTCGTCGCAGGCTTGCGCAGTTGACCCAATAACTGGGAATTCAGTCGACCCTCGCGCCATTTGCGCCAGATAATGCGCAACAGCCACAGCCCGAACAACACGGCAATGACGATGATCCGCGTCGTTTCACTTTCCAGCGGTCGAGTCGTCCCAATCGCCAACAGCGGCCCGGCAATCCAGATCAACAGTGCAATGGCTACCAAGCCGAAGAAATTCCACAGCCCTCGGCTAAATATGAAACTAAAGACGTTATGCATCATCGCCCGACACCCTCGACAGTCTCTCCACGAGGTACCGGTGGCACCATCAACGTAATTTCAACGCGGCGATTGCGCGCGCGCCCTGCCGCCGTATCATTTGGCGCCACAGGGTCCGCATCGCCACGCCCTTCGGCGCGGACACGCTGCGGGTCGTCCAGACGCGTCTCAAGCAACTCCTTGACGGCATCCGCTCGCGCCTGCGACAAGTGCCAGTTCGACGGATAGCGCGCACTGCGTATCGGAATATTGTCGGAATAGCCACGCACCAGAATATTGCCCTCGGTCTGACGCATCGCGTCCGCGACACGAGACAACACTGGCAGATACTGCTCGCGCACCGCCGCCGAACCCGACTCAAACAACCCATCGCCGCGCAATACCACGACGCTGCGATCGACTTCATCGCGCACCGTCACCAAGTCATCACGAATCTCCGGCGACAAGAACACCGCCAGACGCGGCGAAGCGGTTGGCTGGCGAGGCGTTGCGACCTGTACCGTTGGGGGTTTCAGGCTGCTGATCTTCGTAAACACCTCGTCAGACTGCCGGCTCAACAGCCAGGCCAGTCCCCAATACACCGCCAACGCCAGCACGGCCACCAGGGCGCCAAACACCCACAATGGGACCGGCAGACGCCGCATTTGCACTTGTGCCGGCACGTCCTGCCAGTGGGGTGACAAGGCACGCGGATATTCGCCGCGGGCACTGCGCAAAATACGCAGCAACCGCTGGCGCAACGTCTCGAGTTGCGAGCGGCCATTGTCGAGCACGCGATAACGGCCCTCGAACCCGAGCAGCAGACAGAAATACAGCAGTTCCAGCAAGTCCAAATGCTGACTCGGATTTTGAGACAGTTTGGCCAATAGCTGGAAAAACTTTTCTCCCCCCCACGTCTCATTGTGGAACGTCACGAGCAAGCTGTGCGCCGACCAAACCCCGTTGCCGCCCCAGGGCGTCAAGGCGGCCGCCTCATCCAGCGCCGTGCACAGGCAGTACCGCGCGCCAAGAATGGTCTCGTTGGAAATCCCCGCCTGTTGAGCGCGCAACTCGAATTGCCGGATCTCATCCAGTAGATGCTCGCGCAACATCACCGGCGAGGGATGCGACGTCGTCGCACGTATCTGCGGAATCAAATCCAGCAGCGGATTGGCCGCGGCCACCAGGGGATTGGAGCCACTGATCACATATTCGTGTGGCCGTAATCGGCCGGACGCCGAAGCGCCCCCTTCTGGCAGGCCCGAACCCATCGGGCCGGGTAATGCAGTATCGGATGCGTGCATATTTTCTCCGGCAGGCTTGAACCTTTAATCGCGCAACGCCCAGAATTCCATGGTCAGCCCAGGGAACTCACCTGCCAAATGCAAAGCCAGAGCGCCCGTGCGCTCTAGCTGTTTCCAGAAATCGCCGCCCTTGTCGAGCTCGAAATACACATGACCAGCACTGTACGGGATCTGACGCGGCGCCACAGGCAGCACACGTACGGTCACCCCGGGCAACTGCAAATGCACCAGATCGCGAATCCGCTCGACCGGGCCGATCTTGACCTGAGCGGGGAAACGCGAACGAACCGTGTCCGATGGCATATCGGCATGAACCGCCAGCACAAAGCCCGCGGTACGCAGCAGTTCCAGATCGGGGATCTGCGCCACGCGTACGCCCTGACCGCGATCCTGCAAGGGAATCTGCAAGGCATGCTGCTCGAGCACCGCCGACAACGAGCGGCGCAATTCGTTCATCAGGGTACCAAAGGTTAATTGCAGATCATCGTGCTCATAGGTCGGCAGGACTTCGGGCCGTCGGGAAGCCGACGTATATGTGGCCAAATCGCAAGACAGCATCAACCAATCGTGGAATAGCCTTTCGGGATGCAACCACTCGGCCTGCCGCGTGTGCCACAGTGAACCAATATAGCGATTCACCGTCTCCAGCAACATGAAATCAGAGACCTCGGACACACCGCCGCGCCCGGGCTGCGACAAGCGCAACCCGAGGGCCTCACTGCGGGCCTCAAGCAAGCCGTAGAGTTCTTGTGCAAAACCCAACAGCAACGGATGCGCACCCGCCGACAACCACGGTGCAATGTACCGCTCGTTGAGCACCACCCGATTGTCGGCGCGACGTTCGACTATGCGCACCACCCCCAGGCCGAGCCATTCATCGCCCATGTCCGTTTCAAGCATCAAGCGCAGGCGCAAGTGCCCCACTTGCAACAACGCCGGCTCCAGTCCCATCGAGCCAGAATCCTCGACCTCGGCCTCCTTTACCAGGTAGCGTGCCAGCGAATCGGCCTCGTCTTCGTATTGCACGTCCGTGGCGCCCGGCCGAACGCGCGGCAGCGCCAGCATGACACGCACGTCTTGCGCTTGCTCGGACACATCCAGGGCCTCAGGGGCGTCATCGGGGTGTGAAAAATCGAACGGCGTACCGTCTGGCAAGACACCACTGGCTTCGGTCAGCACGACCTTGCCGATCGCCAACGCATCGCGGTCCAGCACCAGATGGCTGAAGCCCCAGAAAAACCCTTGTAATGACGACGTACGCTGCCTTAGCGAGCTCTCGAGATAACGTTCAAATTGCTGAAAATGCTGTGGCCGCAGGAACATCCCTTCGGTCCAGATGACTTTGCTCTTCTCTGCCATGGTTGCGCTTACAAATAAGGTTGCGGGATCAGGCTGCTATGCAACACTGGTCGTGCGCCTAAAACGGCCACCAAGATCTATCCCGGTCCGTCACAGTAACCTCATTATCTTTGACGGAGATCTTGATCGTTTCTTCGTTGGGCGAAAACTGCCATACCTTGAAGATATTCGTGCTTTGGGGCTGGGGAAGCTCGACCACCAAACGCCACTGGCTATGTTCCAGATCCCGGTATGCGGCCACGACGCCGACCAGCCGCGCCTCGGTGCTGCCGGGATACTCGATTGTTCTGATTTCACCGGGACGCAACACGACCTGGTGGCTGTTGATCAATTCTTTTCCCAATGCCGCCTGGGGATCCGCCTGCAGCGAGAAAAAATCACGGGACGCAAACGCGCTGGACGAGGTCAGCTCGTAAATCGTGACCTGAACCGGAGAGGGTCGACCGTTGTGATCGGGATTCACCTCTTTATCGACGGTCAGCTCCAGCGCATAGGGCACCGCCACGCGACTCGCGGTCGACGAGCACCCGGCCACAGCCAGCAGCGCCAGCACGACGAGTCCTGCCTGCAGGCCCTTCCAGAGGGAAATCAAGGTATTACTGGATGCCATCATGCCCGGCACGCCTCTCGGTTGATAAAGAAACTATCTATGACAAGGGAAAAACAAGAAATTGTCGTGTAAAAACAAAAATAGTTACTACTGTTACGGAACGCGCAGGAAAGTCTTGAGCAGATATAGTTTCATAACGCCCCGACATCATTTCCGTCACCAAGGCTGGCTATGATCAAGACATCGGTACTGGAGATTTTCTGCATGAAACTCACTGTTCAGCAACGCCCCGAAGACTCTGGACTCATCGCGCCCTGGTCCGCTGTGTTTGATGCGCCCGGTGGTACGCTGGGCCGATCGACAGACAATCACCTCACCTTGCCAGACGCTGACGGTGGCATTTGCCGCGTCCAGGCGGCCGTGCGCATCAGCGACGACACCTGCTATCTGGTCAATCTCAGCAGCATGAGCCGTGTCAGCATCAATGGCCGCGCTATCTTGCGTGATCAAGAAGTCCCCCTTGCTCCTGGCGATGAACTGGTCATTGGTTCCTATACCCTCAAAGCCGAAGATCCGTCAACCGCGACGGTAGACAACGCCGCGCCCGCTGCCCTTGCAGGCGCTTTCGCGGCCACCCACGACCCGCAGCACGACCCCCTGCTGGCAGAACCCGACCCGTTGCTGGAAAGCCCGCTGCTTGACATCCCAAGCCCGCATATCCAGCCCGTAGTACCGGTCGCCACCGGCAAAGCCGCAGTCGAGGCCGCGTCTGTTGAGGCCCAACCCGCATCCGTTAAGCCCCAACCCGTCACTGCACCCGCTGAGCCCAGCGTCGCCGTTGAGCCTGTAGCCGCGGCGCAACCCACGGCCATGGCGGAGCCTACACCCGCCATACCACCTGCTACCTCAACCAAACCTGCCGTCTCCGCCGAGCCTGTGGCCGCAGCGCAACCCGCAACCTCAGCACCACCCATTGTCTCCGCCCACCCCGCAGACTCACCCCAACCCGCGGCCCCTGACCAGCCTGTGGCGCAGCCGAGTCCCGCTGATCTGGACACGACACCCCCGATCAACGTCGCTGACACAGCCACGCCACCCACAGAGCCCACGACCCCTGCGCCCTCCCCAGTGACCCCTGCGACGCCAGTCTCCGCTGCGGTGCCCGCGGCCGCGGCCTCGGCCCCGCTTGCGTCCCCAAGGGCGCAGGAATTTGCCGCGCCGCCCCCCTCAGGATCCCCTTTTGACGACACCCCGTCCGACGAAGCACTGCTTCCGGACTTCCCGCCCACTGACACCTCTACGACCGACGTCTTCAGTGACCTGTTCGGCGGCCCCGGCACCGTCCCGGTCGGTAGCGCGCCCGACGTTTCCGCCCATCCCTTCGATATGGAATCGGCCCAGAACCGCAACCCGGAAGATCCCCTGCGCCATCTGCCGCGCGGCGATGCCAATGTCTCGGGCCCCCTGCGAGACCCGCTCGACGCACTGGGCTCGCACGATGACAATGACGGCCACAACGTGTTCTCCGACCAAACGCCGTCGACCCTCCCCTCCGACGATCCCCTCGCGCCGCACCGTCTCGATCCCTTGGGCGAGACGTTGAATAGCGCCCGCGAGCAGGACAACAACGGTTGGGCTGCTCGCGATAATTTGCGCGAGTATGGCGGGTTCTTGCGACCGGCTCGTGTGCAACAGCCGGCCCCCAAAAAAGACACGTCTGAAGACGAGCCGAGCCCTCCGCGCCGCAAATAAGCACGGGAGATGCCCGGCATCGGCATCATTCGTACTGGTACTGGAACTCCCCATCAGCCGCAAGCAAGGTCACCGTGGACACGCTGCGCCCCTCCATCGAGGCGGACAGTAGTTCGCGGCTAACCTGTGGCAGCACGGTATTTGTCAAAATCGCATCAACCATACGGCCGCCTGACTCCACTTCGGTGCAGCGCGCCACCACCAGCGCAGTCGCCTCGGGGCTGACCGTGAGCGCGATATCATGGTTATCACGCAAGCGCTGACGCACTCGCTCAAACTGTAAATCGACAATCCGCGCCAACATCTCATCCGATAGCGGCAGATAGGGCACCGCCACCAGACGGCCAAGCAGTGCCGCCGGGAAGGCCTTGAGTAACGGCTCTCGCAAAGCAGTCGCCAGGCCGTCCGCATCCGGCATCAAATCGGGATCTTTGCACAGCGTGGCGATCAACTCGGTCCCCACATTCGACGTCAGAATAATGACGGTGTTGCGGAAATCGATATAACGACCTTCACCGTCTTCCATCCAGCCCTTGTCGAACACCTGGAAGAAAATCTCATGCACATCCGTATGTGCCTTTTCCACTTCGTCCAGCAACACCACGCTATACGGACGACGGCGCACGGCCTCGGTCAAGACGCCGCCTTCGCCATAGCCCACATATCCCGGCGGCGCGCCCTTGAGCGTGGATACCGTATGGGACTCCTGGAACTCGCTCATGTTGATGGTAATCAGATTCTGCTCACCACCATATAGCGCCTCAGCCAGCGTCAGTGCCGTCTCGGTCTTGCCCACGCCACTGGGGCCGCACAGCAAGAAAACACCGACCGGCTTGTTCGGATCGGTCAAGCGGGCACGCGAGGTCTGAATGCGTCGTGCGATGGCCTCCAGGCCATGCCGTTGCCCGATGACACGCTGCTCCAGCGTATCGGCCAGGCGCAACACCGATTTGGCCTCGTCGCGCACCATGCGGCCGACGGGAATGCCGGTCCAGTCCGCGACCACCGATGCCACCGACGCCGCATCAACGGCCGGGTAGATCAGCGCGGCTTCGCCTTGGAGACGCGCCAACTCGTCCTGGGCCTGCGCCAATTCCTCGCGCAATTGCACCGGGTCTTTTGTCGGCGCAGCGTCTTGCACGGGCGCGGGTTCTTGCACCGCATCGCCGGCAGGTGGTTCTGCGGTTTCGCTGTTATCGTGTGCTGAAGGCACATTGCCAATCGGCGCCCCGGGCATCTCGCTAGCCGGAGCTTGCGTGTCGCCATCCTGATCCAGTGCCTTGCGTAGCGAGAAAACACGCTCGGCCAATGCTCGCTCAGATGCCCAGCGCTCCTCGAGCGCGCTTTCTTCCACACGCGCCTGCGTCAATGCATCGGCGATTTGCGCCACACGGGCCTCATCTCCCGCCCCTAAACGCGCCTCACGCACCGCAATACGCTGCTCGATCTCCAACGCTTCGATACGGCGACGCGCATCTTCAAGCGCCGCGGGCACGGCATGCTGGCTGACCGCTACTCGGGCACATGCCGTATCCAGCAGGGCCACGGCCTTATCAGGCAACTGGCGCGCCGGGATGTAGCGATGCGACAGCGAGACAGCCGCCTCAATCGCCTCGTCCAGCAACAACACCTTGTGGTGATCCTCCAGCGTCGCGGCCAGACCGCGCAACATCCCGACGGCGCGAGGTTCGGCGGGCTCGTGAATCTGCACCACCTGAAAGCGCCGCGTCAGCGCGGGATCTTTCTCAATGTACTTTTTATATTCCGACCAGGTCGTTGCCCCGATGGTCCGCAATTGTCCCCGCGCCAGCGCGGGCTTGAGCAAGTTTGCCGCATCGCCCGTCCCTGCCGCCCCCCCGGCGCCCACCAGGGTATGAATCTCGTCAATAAACAGCACGATAGGCCGGGGGCTGGCTTGCACCTCGTCAATCACACTACGCAAACGTTGCTCAAACTCGCCTTTGACGCCGGCCCCCGCCTGCAGCAGTCCGATATCCAGCAACAGCAGCGACACGTCGTGCAGCGGCGGCGGCACGTCGCCACTGGCCAGTCGCAGCGCCAACCCTTCGACCACTGCCGTCTTGCCCACGCCAGCCTCACCGGCCAGCAGCGGGTTGTTTTGCCTGCGACGCATCAGAATATCGACGATCTGACGGATTTCCTCATCGCGGCCCGACACCGGGTCGATCTCGCCGGCACGCGCCCGAGCAGTCAAATCGACCGCAAACTTGGCCAATGCCGAGCCACCGCCCTCGCCCGACACCGGCGCAGTGCCTTCGGACTCAACGGGCTGTGCGGAAGCATCCTCGGGGGAGCCGTGCACGATTCCCTCCATTTGCTCCAGCAGCACATCCGGCACTATGCGGGAGAACTGGTCCGACATACCCAGCAACACGTTGCGTAAGGCATAGGTCTTGACCAACCCAGCCATCAAATGGCCACCGCGAATACGCCCGGCGCCGTACCGCAATGATCCCAACACCCACGCACGCTCGACTGCATGGTCAATATGCTCAGACAAATCGGACACCGAGCCGGCACCCCGCGGCAGTTGATCCAGCGCCACCGTCAAGTCTGCCTGCAATGTCCCCATGTCCATGTCAAAGCGACGCGCGATGCGGTGAAAATCACTGTCTTGCGTATGAACGACCTGGTGTATCCAATGCACCAGCTCCACGTACGGATTGCCCCGCAATTTGCAAAACGAGGTCGCACCTTCCAGCGCTTGATACAGCAGCGGATTCAGTTTTCCAAACAAATCTTGGCGGCCAATGTCGGACATATCGTTGTGTTGTACTCAGCATCAAAAAAAGGGATCAGCCGTTCAGCATTATTCGGCGGACATCGAACGTCGCAGTCAGTCAAGCGAACTCGGTCAATCCGGCGCAGCGCAGCCCAGCGAGAGCACCACGCCGCGATCGCCCAGCAATTGGGCACTGCTGGTCAACGTCAGCGTCTGTGGCCCGGACTCGCGCAGCGCAACTGCGCCGCTTTGCAGAAAGCTGCGATACCCGTCCATCTCGACCTTGGACGTGTACTGCGCAATCGCCGACTTGCAGCCGCATTCACCGATGGATTTTTTAACGTTCACATTGGCCTGCAGGAGCACGGCTTGAGCCGTCGTGCTGCGCACGCCCGGTTGCAACTCCACGCACTGCGCCAGCGCATTCTCGACTTTGATCGACCCGGCCGCCTGCGCCAGCGGACCCCATACGGTGGTTGCCAGCAGCACTGCCAGGCAGCGAGTTTTAATGGGCACTCGTGCCTCCGTTCGTGGCGCGATCTTTCACATACTCGACCTTGATGATCATCGTCGACCGTCCTTGCCCGCCACGCACGTAGGTGCGCAATAACGGAAAAATTCGGCCATCGACTTCAATGCAACCGTGGCTATAACCCTTGGTGGAATCATGGAGGTAAAACCCGTTACGGCCCGGCGAGCAACGATTCTTCGTCGCCGTATCGGCCGGCTCCATCCGCGCACGGTTAGTCCCCCAATTCGCCCAGTTAGGCTCGCACCGGCCGGCGTCGGCGCCGCGGGGAATCGTCTGAATGCCCCATGCGGGCTTCAGCGCGCACATGTCGCGGCCATCGTCTTGCGCCACGCCCTGATCCGCCAAAAAAATCTTGTAGTAGCCCGGCGGGATCGGACCGGCGTCGGGCGTGCAATGCTCGCTGGGCAACTGGTGGCGTGACGCGCCACTGGTCGCGCGAAACGTTCCGTGGCCTGTCCACTCCACTGTTTGGCCATCGTAGGTCATGTCATGCCTCATGCTTGCGTCTCCTGGAGTTGCGTCGTTGCCATCGCCGCCTTGCGTGCATCACGTCCTGCACGATCACGGCCCTCATAATCCAGCACTAAATCACGTGCATCGCCTTGCTCTGCCCGGCGACTACCCAACCATGACGACAGACCCAACGGTTGCTCCGCACCCAACTTGATGCCGACCACATCCTTGCGTTTGAGCACCGGCCGTACATCCCAGGCAAACTCGACACCAATGTAATCGCGCACCCAGTGCATCAACTGCCGTGCCCGCTTTCCGCCCGGCAAGAAGCTGGCGTAGTCGGCCCGCTCCAGCGGGCCGAGTTCAATGCGAAATTTATGCTGGGCATCGCGCACCGCCGAACCCAGAATAGTGTCCTGCCCCAATCCGAGACTACCGCCCAACCCCAACTGCTGCGAGGGTTCCAACCGTATCCACTGCGGTACAAACTCCGCAATACGCACAGGCACCGAAAAGAATGTCTGAAGGATCTGCTTCAGACCCTCTGGATTACGCGTCTGGCGCAGCAAATGGCCCGCCATGAAAAACTTGGCGTGATCCATCACGGTGTCGCGCCGTGCCAGGGACGGCATCCCCATATGCAGCAAGCTGGCGACATAACGCGTAAAACGCGCCTCTTTGCGATCCAGACTGACCGTGCTCTGCGCATCGGCCCAGGCACGATAGAACAGCAAAATCAGCCGATGATGAAATACATCGGCAAAACCCGACAGCGTGCGATCGCCATAGTGGTGAATGCGCTCACGCACATACTCCGTCAGGTGCAGGGGCAGCGGGCCATTTGGCCCAAACAAACCAAAACTGTAGATCGAGACTTCCGGAGGACGTCCGTCGCGCGCCAAATCGACAGAAGACAATGTCGACGGCGCAAAAGCCATCGAGGGCTCCTGGCGCAGACGCACCGGCTCATTACGCGCAACCGTGTCGCGGCCCAACGGGGCGCGAGCGCCCGCGCGGGCGTCAATCCAACGCAGCACATGAAACAGATCGTGGGAATAAGGGTCTTGCGCCAACTCACGCCAGAACGTGATCGGCATGGAGGGCAAGACCCCACCTCCCGCGGGCGGGATCGTCCCGGATGGCTGACCCTCCCCTTCGGACGCGACCGGCTGCGACCCGGGCGTCGCCCCGACCGTTGCCTGCTCGCCGGCGCCCACCATCGTGTCCGACATGGTTAACCCATATGAATCTGCTTGGCGTCCACCTTCACCAGGTTCTCACCGGTCACCATGGTGTAGGACGCATGCAGACGGGCACTCTTGTCGGCCCGGTAATCTAGCGAACCAGCCCGTACGTGCTCGACCTCCTCGGCCGCGCGGAAGGTCACGCGGGACAAGAACGACAGGCGATCCATCACGGCCTCGTAGACCTTGCCCACCACACGAGTCGACCCGACGGTCGCCGTCACCTCACCGCCCAGGTACTTCATTTTTTCCGTCACGAAACTGGCTTCTTTGGCCTGCAGCGCCAGAGACGCCGTATCGACGGTGACCGAGCGCTCGCCGGCCAGACGCACGTCCTTGGCACTCTCGACCGAGACACTGCCGGTACGCGAGCGCAGCACCACATCGCCCATCGTTTCGAGCTGGGCCTGACGCGGATCGGCCTGCTCGACCACGGCAATCAGGTACACACGCGCGGTCTCGGGGCCGCTGATCAGCACCTGATCCCCCAACTGGGGCATCAGCAAACAACTGGCCGCCAGACGGGTATGCCATTGATGACCATCACATTCAACAGTAAACATACCGTCGTCGTCACGATGCATCACTGTGCCGATCAGATGCACCGGATCGTAGACGGGATACTGACGTTTCGCCGCGGTTTTCATGGCACGATTCCTTTCAATCAAACTCAGGACCCTAGACTGCGGGGCGTGCCCCCATACGGGGCTTCCAGCGCGCGATTTCGCCGCGCTGCAACGTAGACAACACCAATTCCGACATCATGTTGATCGACACATGCCGGGAAAAAAACTGCTCCAGGACGGCACCAAACAAATACGGGCTGATCCCCGAGAACGCTGTCTCATCCACTTGTAAACCGATACGCACGCCCCGTCCATACACAATTGGGCCAGGAATCGGCAAACGATGATGCATGGGGTCAGCGCGGACATGGCGCACGCCAGCGATATGCTTGCGCACCACCGGATCCGCCAGATTGCCGTACACATTCAACATCTCGCGCAGCGTCTGCGCCCCCTGCTCGGCATCCAGATCCACCAGGCTCAGATAATTCAAGCCCAAATGGCTGATCAAATGCCACGTCGCCGCATTTTCAGCCAACGCCGGATGCGGCCGCGTCGGGCCATGCAGCACCTTGATCGCACCAACCGGCGCTGACACCCGCAACGTAAAGTCCGTCTCCGTGCCGAGCGGCAGCAGCATCGCCAGATCGCGATTCGTACACAGTGTCTCCAGCGTCAGGTGACGCAGTTGCCCCGAAAACGGAACCTCGTGACGATCCACCAGCGACACAAACACCTCGCTACCGATGTAACCGGTCCGCGTGCCATTGCGCTTTGCCTGATCGGACAACAATCGAGGCTCACGACGCATGGAATAGTACGCACCATAATCATCCGGATCACTGCCCAGCGTGCCATAAAACGACCGGAACTCTTGCTCGGGCCGCTCTGCCGAGGCATGACCCAACACCTGAGTCACCCCAAACACTTCGTAGTCCAAGGGTCGCGTACGATCCACCACCAAGTGATATTCGCTCGTGCGCGGCGTCACAGCCACACGATCCGCGCGCTTGGGGAACAGGTTGATCGCCGGCGCACAGTGCAACGCCACGTGCTCCGCGGCGATCGAGCCCTCCAGCTCAGGCGCCGCCACCGAAAACAAAAGCGTCAAATCAAAACTGCGCGTCTCGCGGCGCTCGCCGCTGCGCAAGGCAGACGTGCGCAAGCCGCGCTTTAAATCATTCACGCTGAAAAACAAATAGCGTCGCGGAAACGCAAAATATTCCTGCAACAAACGATAGCCTTGGAACACCCGCGTATCCGCAGGCAGCAGCGCCTGGTCGTCGTCGAATCCCTCATGCTTGATCGAGGCGGGCGATAGTTTGTTGATCCAACTGACAGGGCGCTCCGTATCATGGCCCAGCACCGCCACGGTATGGCCCATGATGATTTCCAGCAAACGCTGCATCTGCAAGTCTTGACCGGCCAGGTGAAACACCAACTGGTCCAGATCCATGTCTTCCAGACGAACGCCCCCACAAACTTCGATACGAATACGCAAGGCACTCAGCACGCGACCATTACGCCCGCCCAACCCCAACCGGGCCAACGGCAAATCGGGCGGTGTGCCCGTGAACTCCGCCTGCACCACGCGCAAGGGCCACAGCCGCACTGCATGTCCGGTCATGAACTCGCAAGGGGTCTGCTCGCCACGCGGCACTCGCCCACGCAGCAACGTGCCTCGCGGCAAATCAAAGCCGCGCGCCAACGTGCCTTCGTTCATGCTTGGGGAAAACTGCACCACCGCCATCGAGGGCGTCGGCGCCAGGTAGTTGGGATAAACGACCTCGAGCAGGCGTTGCGAAAAACGCGGGAACTCCGCGTCCATCTTCAGATGGATACGCGCCGTCAGAAAACTAAAGCCCTCAAGCAGCCGCTCTACATACGGGTCCGCAACCTCGGTGCCATGTATCCCCAGACGGCCCGCCACCTTGGGATACATCTGGGCAAACTCCGCACCCATTTCGCGCATGTACACCAATTCGCGGTTGTAGTAGTCGAGCAAGCGCGAATCCATCAGACAACGCCTCCGATATCGCGCAGATCCATATGGCCGCTTTCCAGATCGATATCCGTGCGGAACAAAAACTCCATGGGGTGCGGCACACACCACAACATGCCCTTGATCTCCAGGGTCAATATGTTGTGATGCTCCAGCGTACCGGTATCGGTCACGCAACGCACCTCGACCGACGAATTCAGGATGCGGGGCTCGAACGCCGCAATCGCATTACGGATCGAGTCTTCGACGTCGATCCAGTCGATTTCCGACATCCGTTTGCCTGCCATGGCGCGCACGCCAAAATTCAAGGTCGAACCCGGCACGCTCGGATAAGAAGACAAATCATCCGTCGTCTGCAAATTGACCGTGTTGAGCAACCAGCGCAGATCCCGCAAAACGGCCGTGCGCAACTCCGCATGCGTCAACATCGACGACTCGCGCGTCTCCTGTCGCTTGGACGGATCGTTGTCCATCAAGCGATCCAATAGCGACGGTTGCAAGCGATCACGGGCCACGCGTTCACTGCGCGGCATATGCTCCCACGGACGCAAACCCGCCGTCGTATCGGTTACTGCCATCAACGCATCTCCAGCGACCGTATATCCAGCAAGCCGTACTCGCCCTGATCGGTCACCCACATCTTCTGACCTACGCCGGCGTAGGTGTCGCCATGCAGCACGTGCCAGTCAGTCATCCGCCCCAGCTTCGCTCCGTCCGACAGGTCGGCGTATGTCTGCCCGGCCAGCGCGGGATAACGAGCGGGAATCAAGCCATATTGGGTCCGGCCATCCTCCAGCACGGCTTCGGCTTGCGACCACACGACATCGCTCAAGCCCTCGGGTGGCAACAAACGCACGCTCTTTAACGCGGAGAACGGGAGCCAGCCATAACGGCCGCCCGACATAAACTCAAACACCGGACCGAGACGGCTGTCACCATCACTGACCCATTCAAATGTCAACGGTGTCTCGTCATTGGACACCACCACCTGCCCGGGGCGAGCCTGAGCCGCCTCATAAGCGCGCGCGCGACATTCATCCGCTTCTTGCGGCGCCTCGGCGTCACAGCGCAACGCCTGCCACAAATCCGCAAACCACTCCGGCGCCTCGCCAAAGGAAAAGGGTTCTTCTTGGCCACTGAGCACGAGCTCGCGCTGACGCTCGGCGGCAATCGCCTGTGCATACAACATGGCGGTAGGCTGTGCCTGAGCATTGAGCTGGGCGCTCAATTGCAGTTGTTCGGACGCACGCGCCCAATCTCCCTGCACCACCATCAACTGAAATAACTGTGCACGCAAATCCGCATCGGCCGGTTTACGGCGTATCTGCGACTGGATCGACTCCAGATGCTGGGACAAGCTGCTTTCACGCAGCGCAATGGCAGGTTTGGTCATAAAGAGCACCGCAGAAGAAACACAAAGTCGGCGCACGGTTCAGAAACCGTCCGCCGTCTCGAAAAAGATGCGGCTTGATCCCTTGGGGGTGGCCCGACGAGGCAATGCCCCACCGAGCCGCTACCCAAGGCTTTAGCCGACTTCGCGGTTTTGCTTGATATCCCAAGCGACCAGGCTTTCCGCACCCTTGCCGCCTTGCTCCGTTTGCTCCCAGTATTGCTGCTTGACCTTCGCAGCCTGGAAAGCAAAGTTCACAACAACGGATTCAGAGTTGAGTTCGCCCGACAACTGCACGGACGACACCAACACGTCTTCCAGCGTGATCTTCGTGTATTCAACCTGTTGGCCACCAGCCTTGCACACCGACAACTCGATACGGCTCAAGTGCTTGCCGCTGGCGCAGTGCTTCATGACAGCCGGAGCGGCCTTGTCGATACGCGCAACGACGTGCAAGTCGTTAAAGCTGGCCTTACCGGCGCCCAGACCACCACCGCTGGCCATGGTACCGGGCTGCGTAGCACCCCACGAGAACGAAACAATGTCGGTCCAATTCTTGTGATTGCCATCCTTCGACTCGCCACTGGCACCGTCGATTTTCATGAACATGTCAACAGCCACTTCTCTCTCCCTAAGTTGCAGTCACGGCACCGACGTGCCCTGATCGAATGAGTCCATTAACCGTCATTCTTCTTCAACGACGGCAGCTTGGACACGAGACGCAGCGACACCGTCAGCCCTTCGAGCTGATAGTGCGGCCGCAAAAAAAACTTTGCGGAGTAATAGCCTGGGTTGTCCTCAATCTCCTGGACCTGGACCTCGGCGGCAGCCAGCGGCTTGCGGGCCTTGGTCTCCTGAGACGAGTTGCCTGGATCACCATCGACATAATTCATGATCCAGTCATTGAGCCAGCGCTCCATGTCGTCACGCTCGCGAAACGAACCGATCTTGTCGCGCACGATGCACTTGAGGTAATGCGCGAAACGGCAGCAGGCAAACAAATACGGCAAGCGGGCCGACAGCTTGGCATTCGCCGACGCATCCACGTCATAGTACTCATGCGGTTTTTGCAGGGACTGTGCGCCGATGAACGCCGCAAAGTCCGAGTTTTTGCGATGGACCAACGGCATAAAGCCATTCTTGGCCAACTCAGCCTCACGGCGATCGCTAATCGCGATCTCGGTGGGGCACTTCATGTCGACACCGCCGTCGTCCGTGGGGAAGGTATGGCACGGCAAGTTTTCCACTGCGCCGCCCGACTCCACGCCACGGATCGACGTGCACCAGCCGTACAGTTTGAACGAGCGGTTGATGTTGGACGCCATCGCGTAGGCCGAGTTGGCCCAGGAATAGCGATCATGGTTCGCACCGTCGGTGTCTTCTTCGAAGTCGAATTCATCAACCGGGTTGGTGCGCGAGCCATAAGGCAAACGTGCCAGGAATCGCGGCATGGCCAGACCAAGGTAGCGAGCATCCTCGGACTCACGCAGACTGCGCCAGGCGGCGTATTCCGTGTTGGTAAAAATCTTGGTCAGATCACGCGGATTTGCCAACTCTTGCCACGAATCCATCTGCATCACGCTGGGCGATGCCCCCGTGATGAACGGGCAGTGCGCCGCCGCCGAAACCTTGGCGATTTCGCTCAGCAGTTCCACATCTGGCGGGCTGTGGTCGAAGTGGTAGTCGCCCACCAGGCAGCCGATCGGCTCGCCACCGAACTGGCCGTATTCTTCTTCGTAAACCTTCTTGAAAATCGGGCTCTGATCCCAGCCCACGCCCTTATGGCGCTTGAGGGTACGGCCCAATTCTTTCTTGGAGATGCACATCACACGGATCTTGAGCAGCTCATCCGTCTCAGTGTTGGTCACCAGGTAGTGCAGACCACGCCAAGCGCCTTCCAGTTGCTGGAAGTCCGCGTGATGCATCACCAGATTGATCTGATCCGACAGCTTGCGATCGATCTCGGCAATGATCGCCTGAATCGTGCGATAAGCATCGGAAGACATCGACACGCCGCTGTTTTCCAGCGCCTGGTGGGCCAGCGTGCGCACCGCGTGCTCCACCGCTTCGCGTGCTTGTTCAGTCTTGGGCTTGAATTCTTTCTTTAACAGCGCCGACAGGCCATCGGCCTCTAGCGTTTCAGTTGTGCGGGCATCCGCGCTTTTCGCCACAGCAGTCATCGCGATCTCCGTTATCGTTTATTTCGCGGCCGGATCAGATTCGGGCGCATCCGTGCCCGCAGCCGGCGCATCCGGATTCGGCGCAGCAGCCAACGCATTCATCAAAGCAGGGTTCTTCAGTACCTTGCCGATCAACTCTTCGGCGCCGGTCTTGCCGTCCATGTAGGTAAGCAAGTTGGCCAACTGGGTACGCGCCTCCAGCAGTTCGTTCAACGCGCCGACCTTGCGAGCCACGGTGGCGGGCGAGAAATCGTCGATGCTCTCAAACGTAATGTCGACATTCAGCTCGCCGTCGCCCGTCAGCGTATTCGGCACATGGAAAGCCGCACGCGGTTGAATCGACTTCATGCGCTCATCGAAATTATCGATGTCGACGTCCAGGAATTTGCGTTCGGCCACGTCCGGCAAAGGTTCGACCGACTTACCGGCCAGATCCGCCATCACGCCCATCACAAAAGGCAATTGAACCTTGCGTTCGGCACCATAGATCTCCACGTCGTATTCGATCTGCACACGCGGTGCTCGATTACGTGCAATGAACTTCTGGCCGCTACCCTTCAGTGTCGTTACCATCTGTACTCTCCTGTCCTGCAATCTATGCAATGAATTGAGCGAGCTCAGTCGCCAGATCCGCCATTAGCGTCCCTGGGCAACCAGTTCTCGAATTGTTCGAGACCCTGCGGCGCCAGATTCTTCATAATGTCGTGAAAGCTCATAGAAACCAGTTGCTGCGCCCGACGAATCAAATACGGAGCAGGATGACTAGGCTCATGCACTTCAAAGTACGCGCATACCTTGGTCAACATGGCGATCGCATCGTCACGTGACTGTATCTGCGCGTCCTGCCAACGTAGCACCGGCGCCGGTGCTGCTACCAGTGTAGCGTGCTGTTCAGAGGTTGTAACTGCAGTGTCATCCGCACTTGCGTCCCCTATTGATGCGCTGACGGTCGTTACCGGTGCACTATCACCCAAAGCCAACGTCGCCACATCCAGCGTGCGCAGAATACCGGTGTAATCCGGCACCCATTCTTGCCCCAGCTTGTCCGTGACTTGTTTTTGGATGCGACGCAAAGCCTGCGCGGCATTGGTCAGCGCCACCAGCTCAGGTTCTTTTTGCACCCAGGATTGACGCAGATGCTCGACCAGGCGGACACGACCGCCCGGATAAAAATCGGGATCCGAGCGAGTGCCATCCAATAAGGATTCCGCATCGCGCAGCGACAATTGCCCATGCACACCATTGACCAGGCGACTCGAACGCACGCTGCGTGCGCAGCCCGCATGGTCGCCCAACGAAGTCAGTGCATTGATGCGCGGCATGGGATCGTGATCATCCTCACTATCCAGATGCGGATGCACGGCCTCCCAATAACGCTCCAGCGTATCGGCCACCAGTTTCACACCGTCGGCATAGCCCGGCAGGCCCCGCACTTCTGCCCAAGCCTGAGTCAGGTAGCCCATGATGCGCACATCTCGCGTGCGCTCCAATAAACCGCGCGCGAGTTTCTCTACTTCCCGCCAGTCGGGAGGCTGGGCCGGGATGATCGTCGAGCCGAATTGTTGCTCACTACGCTCCACCGCCGCTTGCTGCAGTTGCAGAAATTCGGGATCGTATTCCAGGTCCTCGCCGCAAGGCAGACGAGAATCCAACGAGGTCAAGATATCGGCAAATTCCATAAGTCTTATTCATACCTGGGATAACCCTTAGCCCCGCAAATAGGCCACCTTCGAGCTAATCCCGTAGAAGTCGGAATTCTAGGCATAGCCTGCGCCTATCCCTGTGACAGATAACACCTACTGTCTTTTTTTACGATTTATTAACAAATACGAAAATATCAGTACATTTTCTTCATTGCTATTTTTAAATATTGAAACAATACCGTCCAAGCACTATCAGGGCCAGAACCCCGCACATCACGTACGCTGATTTGATCGTTAGCTTATTTTTGATGCTGTTTCATTAATAAAACCAATCAACAATGCAATAAGACTTCATTATCCATATGAGATGAGTCGTTGCGTCCCTAATGCGCCGGTACCGGACGCATCGGATTACGCAGCGTTTCCCACTGCTGGCAAATCATGTATGAATGCTCTGCCTCGCGATTCTGAGTGCAATTCGTCCCGGCTCGGGCTACACCATCTTTAAACGGAAAAACAAAATCGTATTGCGCGGGAACCACGACGTGCAGCGCCTCGTTGTGAAAACCCATTTTGCCGTTCTCGACAAAGCGCGCCAGGCCCTCCTCGTAGTAGTCTGGGCCATTGTCGAAAATAAAAGGCCGCAAGATGGGGCGTTTGTTCCGGTCAATATAGAGCCAGCCTTGCTCATCAAGAATCAGGGCGTGGCCATAACGATCGACATCCTGGGCCTGGTCAGTGTGATCGACATTCTGTGCCAGGCTAGGCAGCGCGGCACAGACCAACAGCGCTGACGCGCAGGCAGATTGAAATTTGTGCTTCATGGCGACAGCATAACGGCAGAGACCCCAAGGCCGCCAGCATGCGGGCGGCCTTGGGGTCTCTGCTTCGCCGACTCACTTATCTATATATATATAGAAGAGTCGGCAGATTACCGTGACGCGCCCCCTTCATTAGGCGGGCAGAACCGCGCGTACCGATTGCGCAAACCGCTCAACGATCTGATCGATGTTCTCAGCCGTACAAATAAAGGGCGGCGCCAACAACGCATGATCCCCCTTGACCCCGTCCACCGTACCGCCCATAGGGTAGACCAGCAGACCATGTTGTTTGGCCATCGCCTTGAGCTTGGCGTGGGTCTTCTGAGCGGGATCCAACGTTTCTTTGGTGCTGCGGTCAGCAACGAACTCCACCCCGACAAACAAGCCGCGGCCGCGGACATCGCCCACATTGGGATGATCCGCAAAAGCGGCCTTGAGGCCGGCACGCAGTTGCTCACCCCGCGCGAGCACATTCGTCAACAGATCGTCTTGTTCAATGACGCGCTGCACCGCCAACGATGCTGCGCACGCCGTCGCATGACCAATATACGTGTGACCATGCTGAAAGAAACCGCTGCCGCCCACGATGGCGTCATAGATGCGGTCCGTGCACAGCGTCGCGCCGATCGGTTGATAGCCCGCTCCCAGTCCTTTGGCGATGGTAATGAGATCAGGCACCACACCGTCTTCGTCGCAGGCAAACAAATGGCCTGTACGCCCCATCCCGGACATCACTTCGTCCAGAATCAACAGCACGCCGTACTTGTCGCACACCGCGCGAATCCGTTTGAGGTAATCGCCCACCGGCGCCAGGGCACCCGCAGTCGCGCCGACCACCGTCTCGGCCACAAACGCCGCGACCGACTCCGGGCCGAGTTCGAGAATTTTGGCTTCGAGCTCGTCAGCCAGACGTTGTGCATATTGCGCATCGCTTTCCCCGTCCAGACGTTCGCGATACGGATAGCACGGCGACACATGATGCGCCTCGACCAGCAGCGGCAAGAATGGCTCGCGTCGCCAGGCGTTGCCGCCGATCGCCAGCGCGCCCAGCGTGTTGCCATGGTAACTCTGGCGACGCGCGATGAAATGGTGCCGCGACGGCTGGCCGATTTCCACAAAATACTGACGCGCCATTTTCAGCGCAGCCTCGACCGCCTCGGACCCGCCCGATACAAAATACACATGATTCAGATCGCCCGGCGCCGCCTGCGCCAGCATATCGGCCAGCGTCTCAGCCACCTCGGTCGTAAAAAACGACGTGTGCGCGTAGGCAATCGAATCCAGCTGCTGCTTGATCGCCTCAATCACAACCGGATGGCCATGCCCCAGGCACGACACCGCCGCACCGCCGGAGGCATCGATATAGCGCTTACCATCCTGATCGATCAGTTCGATCCCCTCGCCGCCGACGGCAAGGGGCAACTTGAGCTTGGGATTACGGTGAAATACGTGCGTCATGGTCAGAATCTCTTTGTGAAAAGGCTAAACGCGAAGAACAAGGCGCCACCCAAAACGAAACTTGCCAAAGCAGCGTACCCGTCACCCAGTATAAAAAGTCCTGACTCGAAACGCAACAATCGTTTCATTGAAATAATGAAACGGATCAAATGAATCAATCATGCGCGTGATAGCTCGCGCAACCAGTCGATCGCCACGCAACAATCGTTTCATGCCAAGCCATCGTCCTCTCGCCCCCGCAGTCGCCACGGAAACCTTGGCGGCGGGCAATCCCGTCTTAAATCAGCCCCCACTGGCCAAGCAGCCGGCGCAGCGTCTCATCCGCCTCGGCCGACAGTGGCCACGCGCCCGGGGCACGCACCGCGCCGCAGTCTGTCCCCAGCAATTGCAACGCACGCTTGACCACGGTCACATTGGTGCCATTGCGCTCTAGCGCCCGTAATGCCTCAAACTCGGCCATACCGCGAATCAGTTGCATCGCACGCGGATAATCGCCCGCCTCAAGCGCCACATGAATCTCGACGGATCGCTCGGGCAACACGTTGATCAGGCCTGACGTAAAGCCACGCGAGCCCACGGCATAAAACGGCGGCGCCCAGTGTTCAGCCAAGCCACCCACCCACGCCAAATCACGCTCACGCGTGCGCTCGATAATCTCGGCCAGACGCAGCGGCGTGGGCGAAGCCCACTTCACCCCAACCACACCGGGAATCGCGCAGAGCGCCTCCACGGCGTCCAGGCCGATTCCGTCATCACGCAGGTAAAGCACCAGCGGCAGGCCATCACCCACCTCGGCGATCCGAGTGACATACTGCACCACGCCACGCGGCGCGACAAAAGGATCTGGCGGCTGATGCACCATCAGCGCCGTAGCGCCCGCCGCGCGCGATGCGCGCGCCAAGGCTATCGCATCATGCAGGCTACGGCCTACACCCGCCAGCAACGGCACCCGCCCGGCAACCTGTTCAGCCGCCGCGTGCACCATTTGTTCCGCTTCGTGTGTCGTCAGGCCATAAAACTCGCTGGTATTACCGTTAGCCACCAATACATGTACACCGGCAGTCACCGCACGATCGACGATCGGCGCCAAGCGGGCCGGCGCCAGTTTATCGGCATCATCAAAAGGGGTAACCAAAATGCCGGAAATCCCGTTCAGGGCGGCGCGTAGCTTGGTAGGGGCCTGACTCATGGTGTCTCGTCTCGAATAGGTAATAGCCGAACGGGCGCCCGGCGGACTCTAATGTATTGAACACGTTTGCCGGCGGCTCGTCCAATACGCAACGCACATTCGGTCATACAAGAACTGAATGATGGCAGTAGAGATCTATGCCACCGAGGCAACGCAGTAAAGTCCACGCGACGAAAAGTTGCCAATTCTGGGGAAACCGCACAATAATCACGGCTGCCTCTTTTACGCTTTCACGACGGCCCCTTTACCCTCTAATGACCGATCCCACTCGCCTGTTCAACAGCCATCGTTCGCGCTTGCAGGCGATCGCTTATCGCATGCTGGGCTCGGTCGCCGACGCCGAGGACGTCGTCCAGGATGCCTGGCTACGGTGGCACGAGACAGACCTCTCAACGCTGGACAATCCCGAAGCCTGGCTGGTGACCGTTACCACACGCCTGTCCATCGACCGCCTGCGTGCCGCCAAGGCGCAGCGAGAACACTACGTCGGCGTCTGGCTGCCCGAGCCCATCTTGATGTCGTCCCCCCCCACGCCGGCCGAGATCCACGAAATGGCCAGCGACGTCTCGGTCGCGTTCCTATTCCTGCTGGAACGACTATCGCCCGAAGCGCGTGCCGCCTTTCTAATGCGCGAGGTCTTCGATAGCGACTACGAGGATATTGCCCGGACCCTCGAAAAAACCGAGACAGCCTGTCGCCAGCTCGTCAGACGCGCCAAGCAGCAACTCCAGGCCGCCGAACCCCGGCACAATGTCTCACACGAAACCCACCATCGCCTGATGCTGGGCTTTGCCGAGGCGATGCAATGCGGCGACTTCCACGGCCTGCACGCCCTGCTGCGTGACGATGCGGAACTGATCGGCGATGGTGGCGGCAAGGTCCCCAGCTTTGCCAGCCTGGTCGGCGGCAAACGCCTGGCTCAACTGTTCTACGCAGGACGAAGGCGATACGGCGACGCACTACACGTCAAGGTCGTACAGATCAATGGCCAATGGACGCTGCTGCGCTACATCCAGGGCAGCCTGGAATCCGTACAGTCCTACGAAACTGACGGACAACGCATCGTTCGCGTACTGGTGCAGCGCAATCCGGAAAAACTTGCCCGCATCGCGGCGGCGCTGCCGGTGGATTGATTTAGCATGTGCGAAAAAAACGCATCAATCCGTATAGACAGTACAAAATAAAAGCGCCAACGCTGGCGCCCTCGCTTTACGCAGTAACGCCAAACTATCGCCGACACTCGAGATTGGTGCCCCACAGACAACATAGTGATCCCGCGCCCGGATCTACCGGGCTGACGCCTGGCCTTCTACGATGGACCCGTCCCTTCAACCACCCAAGGAACGGCCATGCAACAGATCATCAAGCGCGGATTACCTTTCATCGCCATCGGCGCCTTACTGAGCCCCCTGGCATCCGCGGCACCACCGCACAAGGCTCACGCCACCACCGCTCCACAACCCATCGTGACATCGCTGATGACCCACGATCTGCCGGATATACAGGGTAAAGACGCCCTGGTGATTACGGTCGACTACCCGCCCGGTGCCGCCGACCCCATTCATCGGCACGACGCGCACAGCTTTGTCTACGTCCTGGAAGGCAGCATCGTGATGCAAGTCCAAGGCGGCAAAGAGGTTACGTTGACACCCGGCCAGACTTTCTATGAAGGTCCAAACGACATCCATACCGTCGGTCGCAACGCCAGTAACACCCAACCCGCCAAATTTCTGGTGGTGTTGATCAAAAAGCAAGGTTCGCCAGCGCTCATACCGGTGAAATAGCTTGAGCCCCCTCGGGAGATGAGCCCGGACACAGAACAGTCCCTGCGGACTGTTCTGTGCCTGGCGAATCCGAGCGGCGTACTAGCCGCGAGGTGGACAGCAAGCCGACGGCACGGCGTGGGGGTCTTTTCTGCCGCCGGGCCTTCTTTTCTTCTGACCCACGTCACAAAACGATCAGTTCGGCCGTCTTAGGGATATGGAAAACACAGATCCCTCTGTCAACGCACCCGCGGCCCAGGCGTCAGACGCCATTTCCACACAGGCTAGCCCTGGTAATGGCGGCGACTCGCTGGCCAATAGCTTTGCTACCAGCTATGCCGGCGTCGTAGCCTTTATCGCGGTTGCGTCCGAAGGCAACTTCGCCAAGGCGGGCGACCGCCTGGGTATCGGCCGGTCGGCCGTCAGTCGCAGCGTGCAAAAGCTGGAGGACCAGTTGGGCACACGACTATTCGTGCGCACGACGAGAAGCACGTCGCTGACCCGAGAAGGCGAGGTGTTCTATGAAAACTGCCATGCCGGTGTCAAGCGCATCGTGCAAGCACTGGACGACATGCGTGACTTGCGCGCGGGACCGCCTGCCGGACAACTCCGCGTATGTGCCACCACGGGGTTTGGCCGCAAGGTCGTCGCGCCGTTGCTCAATGGTTTCCGCGCCGCGTACCCTGATGTCTCGATAGAACTCCTCCTGGACGACGGAACGGCCGACTTCACGACGGACCGCATCGACGTGGCGTTTCGCGATGGCCGCATGGAAGACAGCCAGGTCATTGCCAAACAATTGATTCCAATGCAAATGCTCCTTTGCGCGTCGCCGGACTATGCCGCCAGGCATCCCTTGCCGCAGACGATCGACGAGCTGGCCAGACATCAGTGCATCAACTTTCGCCTGCCGACGGGGCGACTCTACGAATGGGAATTCAAGATCGAAGGCCTGATGCGCAAGTTCACACCGCAGTCTATGTTGTCGTTCAACGATGCGGACCTGGTTCTGCAAGCGGTACTCGACGGTCAGGGCATCGCACACATGGCGGGCTACCAGATAGGCGACCATCTGCGGGCCGGCACGCTAGTGCCGTGCCTGCCGCAATACTCGCCCGATGACCGCGGGCACTACATCTGTTACCTCAGCCGTCAACATCTGCCCAGCAGAATACGGGTGTTCATCGACTATATGACCACCCGTATCCGGGCACTGGATCTACAAAGCCTAGAGACATTTTTGCTAAAACAGCACTAACCGCCGCGACCACTATTGCGTCAATGCCACCACACTCTCAATGCCTTGCCGGGCCATTTTGGAGTATGGGCATAGGCGCTCGGCGTTGCGTACCAACTCTTCTGCCGCGGCCTTTTCCAACCCCGGTAGATGAATAGTGATGTGCGCCGCCAAGGCATAAAGACCGTCAACTGGATCACGGCCAAAGGTCACCGATGCCTTGACCTCGGAATGGTGAATAATCAGCCCCTCTCTGGCGGCCAGCAGACTGAGCGCGCCGTGGAAACAGGCGGCATAACCTGCAGCAAACAGCTGCTCAGGATTACTGCCGCCGCCCGGGCCACCCAACTCTGCAGGCAAACGCAGGTCGACCGTCAACGCGCCATCGTCAGAGCGCGCAATACCTGACGCGCGTCCGTGTTCGGCCTCTCCGCCCTTGACTGTCACAGAGGTGGTATACAGGGCCTGAAAATCTTCCCCCCGATACTTGTCCAGCAGGCTTAAAGAAGGGGGCTGTAATTTACTCATATAGTTGCCTCGCGTGTACGTCTGGACTACCCAACGGCGGCATCAAGCTGATGCCGCCATTTTCCCAGAGCCGGTTATTTCCCGCTACGTGAGCGGGAAAACCACGTCTCAAAATCAATATCGCCCAAAAGGGGAATGGCCCCTGGCACCAGCGTGTCATCCTGCAGCAATGCCCCAAAATAACGCGCCTGTTTATCCGCCACGACCTGACGGACATCGCCAATCTGCTTCAAAAATCGCTCGACCAGATTTCCCAGCCTTACTTTTTCGGGGCCGGCGATTTCGATCGTGCCGTTAACCGGCGACGCCAGAGTGACGTCGGCCATCGCCCTGGCCACGTCATCAGACGCGATAGGCTGTACATACGCATCCGGCAAACGCACCACGTCCCCATCGGCGCCTGACTGCACAATACCACCCAGGAACTCAAAGAACTGTGTGCTATGGACGATGGTGTACGGAATGCCACTCGCCTTGATCAGCTTTTCCTGCGCAATTTTTCCTCGAAAATATCCGCTTTCCGACAGTCGGTGTGTTCCCACCACCGACAGCGCAACATGATGCCGTACACCCGCCTCGGCCTCGGCGGCCAACAAATTACGCCCTGACGTTTCAAAGAACTCCAATACCGCCTTGTCTTCGAACGAGGGAGAGTTCGCGACATCCACCACGATTTGAACGCCGGCCAACGCTTCGCGCAGGCCCTCGCCCGTGACCGTGTTCACGCCGGTCGCCGGCGAAGCGGCAATCACGTCGTGGCCGCGCTGCGTCAAATTGCCGACCAGTTTGGAGCCAATCAGACCGGTGCCACCAATGACCAGGATTTTCATGACGTACTCCTCAGTTCAGGTTGGCCTTATCCAGCCCATAGGCCTTGTCGGCCGAGCCAGGAACCGTCTGGAAACCCACATTCAGGCGGTTCCAGCCATTGATCACCATGATCGCAAAGCTCAGCTCCGTGAGCTCTTTTTCCGAATACTGCGTACGCACACGTTCATAGATCTCATCGGGCACACCGTGCGCAGGCAGATGGGTCATGACTTCCGTCCACGCCAGCGCCGCACGCTCACGCGGCGAGAACAGCGTGGACTCACGCCAAATGGCGACGTGGTGCAAACGCAGTTCACGTTCGCCTCGGATCTTGGCCTGCTTGACGTGCATATCCAGGCAGAACGCGCAGCCGTTCAGTTGCGATGCCCTGATATCGACGAGATTGAGGATCGACTCTTCAATGGAACCCGACTTGACGAGCATGCCAAATTCGACAAACTTCTTGAATAACTCGGGGGACTGCGCAAAGGCATTAACACGTTGACTCATGATGATTCCCTCTATGGTTGACGCCGCCCGCCTGGCGGATAAATTGGGTCGTTGCAAACACTCAGGCAACGAGCAAATGGTAGGCGTCGAAGGAATCAGCCGGTAGACCCGGCAAAGGGATCATAGTGTTGTCTGGAAAGCACCAATCGCTATCGTAGGCAAGCGATCGCTACCAGCACGTTGGTCGACCGAGATACCGGGGACGTTGGCAAGCCCGTACAGGCCGCCAACTCAATATTTGACAGGCAGGGTTCACGGGCCGAAAATCAGCTGGGGATTTCCAGCCCACGAAGCGGATAAAACCAAGCCATAACACCTGGGGAATATGGTCTCTTGAACTCTCACGCCATTAGACCACCCATAGAGCGAGAGGGGAGAAAGGCCAGAAAAAATTTAATCGCCATTCATCGTAGGCGTGTATAGGCATTTACATTTTTATTAAAAATAAGGGGTAACAATGCAAACTCAAACCAAATTTTTGAGACTGGGTCTGTTCGCGGTGTTGTGCGCGTCGGCATTTTCTATGCCGGCCGTTGCACAAGTGAAGATCGGGGTCATCAACAGCCTGTCGGGCAACTTCGCAGCATTCGGAGAGCGATACAACACGGGCATACAAGTTGCGTTGGAAGAGGTCAATGCGAATGGCGGCATTAACGGCGAAAAGCTGGAATTGATTTCTCAGGATGACCGCTCTGATGCGCAAAGTGCATTAGCTGCCGTTGAGTCCCTAAACAAGCAGCAGGTACCATTGATTATCGGCTCGTATGCCTCGGGTATTACGGGCCCGATGTCCAAAGTTGCGACCCGTCAAAAAATCCCGTTGATTGTGTTGGGCAGCGCCGATGACTCGATTACCAAGCCGGGCTCCAAGTGGGTGTTTCGTGCCAAGCACAACTCCACGATTGTGGCGAATGTCTACTTCGATTATTTCGATAATCTTCAAAAAACCCATGGTGATTTGAAGAAGATTGCCATCATGTACGGCAACGGCGCGTGGCCAACCTCGATGAGCGAAGAAGGGGTGCGCCAAGCGGAAAAACGAGGCTATGAAATCGTCGGCAAGCAAGCCTATGACCAAGGCACCACGGATTTCCGTCCGATCCTGAACAAATTCCGCTCGGCCAACCCGGACATTTTGCTAACCAGTTCGTATGCGGATGACGGCATCGCGATTGCGCGGCAAATCAAAGAAGTCGGTCTGAACACGAAAGTCGTGGCCATTGACACTGCCTCCTCGATGATCAGTTTCATTGAGCAGGTTGGCGACCCATCGGAAAATATCGTGTCGGCGGTGAGCTGGAGCCCGGACGTTAAATACGCAGGGACGCCCGAGCTTTATGAGCGCTTGAAAGCGAAGGCAAAAGAGGAGCCCTCTTTCTACGAGGCGGAAGGTTATCTGGCCCTGACCGTCGCGGCAGATGCATTACGCCGCGCCAAGTCGACTGATCGCGAAAAAGTACGCGAGGCGCTTGCCAGCACGAATCTGAAAACCCCGGTGACCGACGTCGTTTTTAAGGATTACGACGGCTTCTCCGGACAGAACCCGATTAAAAGCGTCATTATCCAGATTCAGGATGGCAAGCACGTGACCGTATTCCCGGAGAATCTGGCATCGCAAAAAGCCAAACTCTCGAACTGACTGCTAATCAATAAATATAAAGACCCACATGCCGATCTATATCGGCATGTGGTGCAGTCTGAATACGCGCTATCGACTTCAAAAATTCGGCCGATGTCCAAGTCAGCAAAAGGTCATTCACGATGGATTATGTTTCATTTCTTCAGAACCTTTCAAACGGGGTTCTGATTGGCGCGGTTTACGCCCTGATTGGCGTGGGCCTCACGCTCGTGTTCGGCGTCATGCGAACGATCAATTTTGCTCATGGCGATTTTGTCGTGCTAGGTATGTATTTTGCCGTCGTTCTCAATAGCTTTTTAGGGTGGGATCCGTACCTGACGTTGATATTGGCGATTCCGCTGGGTTTTGTCGTGGGTGCGATGATACAAAAAGTGCTATTGACCCGCGTGATAGATGCCAAGCCCGAAACGATGATGTTGGCCACGCTTGGCATTTCCCTGGTGATTGCCAATCTTCTCTTGCTGACATTTGGTGGAGAACCTCAATCGGTCAAGGTTTCCTATGCGTCCAGCACGATGTCGGTGGGCGAAATCAGAATTTCCGTTGTCCTGCTATTTGCCGGGTTGGCAACGCTGGTTGTGATCAGCGCCTTGTACTTCTTGTTGAATAAAACGGAAGTCGGACGGGCTATCAAAGCCACGGCAGAAAATCGTCTGGGTGCGGAGCTGGTGGGTATCAACACCAAAAAAATCCAAGCCATTGTTTTTGGACTGGGAATGGCCCTAGCCGTCACGGCCGGCGTTTCCTTGATCCCCCTGCTCTTTGCCTCACCCGTCACGACGGGTGCACTCTTTACGCTCAAGGCATTTGTCGTCACCGTGCTGGGCGGGCTCGGCAATATCGGCGCAGCTATTATCGGTGGCGTGCTACTGGGTGTCGTTGAAGTCCTGGGCGCGTCGTATCTGGATTCTGCCTACCGTGATGCCTATGGGCTGTTGGTCTTCCTGATCGTGCTGTTGGTCAAGCCCGAAGGTCTCTTTGGTAAAACGGTGAAAAGAGTATGAGTAAGCATATTCTGATTTTGGGTGGCCTGATCGTCGCGGCGGCATGCTACCCCTTGACGTCCTCCGCCTATATTACGGTGGGTATTTCGGTTCTGCTATTCACGGGATGGGCGACATCCTGGAACCTGCTGGGAGGATGGGCCGGGCAGCTCAGCTTGGGCCACGCCAGTTTTGTAGGCCTGGGGGCGTACTTTGTCGCCATTGGTTCCGCACAATTCGGGTTGGCACCGTGGTGGTCCTTACTGCTCGCAATGGCGGTGGCGGCGGTCATGGCGCTGATCTGGGGCAAACTGACCTTTGGACTGCGTGGCCCCTATTTCACGTTGTCGACGATTGCCATTGCAGAGATTCTGCGCCTGATCGCGATTAATGAAGGATGGCTGACAGGTGGTGCGTCCGGAGTATTTATCGATACATTACCCGAACCGTTCGGCATCGATCTATTCGACAAGACCACGCAATACTATCTGGCGTTGATTTACGCGGCCATCACGATTGGCATCACGATCTATATTTCGACACGAAAGTTCGGTTATCAATTAAAGGCAGTCCGAGATAACGAAGAAGCCGCAATGGCGGCGGGCATCAACCCAAGCATCATCAAGCTAAAAGCATTTGTCTTATCGGGCATACTGACGGCGCTTGGAGGAGGAATCTACGGCCTGTTCTTGTCGTTTATCGAACCGCACATCATTTTTAACTTGCTGCTTTCAATCCAGATCGCACTCACTGTCATTATCGGTGGGCGGGGCACCCTCTGGGGGCCCGCCGTCGGTGCGGCATTGCTCGTGATTTCAGGAGAAATATTCAGAACAGCCTTTGCACAAGCCAATATGTTGCTCTATGGAGTGCTGATATTGGTGGTCATTCTCGTATTGCCTCGCGGCATCGTGGGCGAGTATGCGCATAAATTAATCAGGAAGAAATATGCAAACCGTGCTTAAGGCTGAAAATATAAAAGTGCAGTTTGGCGGTCTTATCGCTGTCAATAACGTCTCACTGACGCTGACCAAAGGCCAGGTGCTGGGATTGATCGGGCCAAATGGCGCCGGCAAATCTACGCTGTTTAACGCCATCACGGGGTTCACGCCGATCAGCGCAGGAAAAATTACGTTTCTGGATCAGGATGTGACACGGCTTGCGGCCTATCTGCGCACCCGGCATGGCATGGGGCGTACGTTCCAGACCGAGCGTCCCTATGAGGAGATGACGGTACTGGAAAACGTGCTGGTCGCGGCCTTTTTAAAGAACACGCGACGTAAAGACGCGGAATGTGTGGCGTTGGCTGCGCTGGAAAAGGTCGGCTTGCTGGATAGAGCGAATCAGCTGTCTTCTGATCTGAATTTGGCCAGACTGCGTCGTTTGGAGTTGGCGAAAGCGTTGGCGCTGGAGCCTCAAGTGCTGTTTCTGGACGAAATTATGGCGGGGCTAAACCCGCCTGCTTTGAAGGAAATGATTGAGCTTTTACGCACGCTCACGGCGACCGGTGTGTCGATCGTAATGGTCGAACACATCATGGAAGCCATTATTCAGCTCGCTGACCACGTGATTGTCTTGGCCAGTGGCAATAAGATCGCGGAAGGATCCGCCACTGAAGTGATTAATGACGCGAACGTCATTGAAGCTTACCTCGGCACGGATTGACGACCATGAACAGCACAAATGAAGTCATATTGAAGGTTGAGGATGTCGAGCTTGGATACGGTGCACTGCAGGTCGTCTTCAATGTTTCACTAGAAGTCAAAAAGAACGAACTGGTCGGGCTGGTGGGCGGTAACGGCAGCGGAAAATCCACCATCCTTCGCGCCATCTCGGGCATGATCAAACCCTGGAAGGGTCGGATCCTGTTTAAAGGCGAAGAGATTTCCGGCCTTGAGCCCCATCAGATGGCCGAACGCGGATTGGCGCACGTTCCCATGGGGCGCCAGCTTTTTCCGAATCTGACGGTCAAAGACAATATTCTGCTCGGAGGATATCTCCCTCGCCAGCGCGCGAAGAGAAATTCCAATTTGGAGAAAGTATTTTCGCTTTTTCCGGATGTAGAGAAATTCGCCCACATGGAAGCTGGCTCGTTGTCGGGGGGACAACAACAGATGGTGGCCATTGGTCGCGCACTGATGTTGGACCCGGATTTGTTGATCATGGACGAACCGAGTCTGGGATTGTCACCGCTGTACGTCAAACAAGTCATGCAAACGATACGGCAAGTCGCGGATCTGGGATTTCCGGTGTTATTGGTAGAGCAAAACATTAAGCAGGTGCTGCAATGCAGTGATCGCGCTTACGTACTCGAAAACGGACGGTTGGTGCTGGAAGGGCCGTCTTCGACATTAGAAGGCCACCCATTGATCAGAAAAGCGTACTTGGGCCTATAGGTCGCTATTCATCCTATTTGACTCTTTTTCGGAGAACGCAGTAATGAGTGATTTGCCGTTAGATCCGTTCCAAGAACACGGTCTGGAAGGATTCGCGAAAGACTTTCGCACAGGAAAGGTGACCGCTGAAGCCGTCACAAAGATTTATCTGGAGCGCATTCAGCAACTGGATCCGAAACTGGGCGCCTATGAGTCGGTCGCCGCCGACAGCGCAATCGCCACGGCAAAAGCCATGGACCTCTTGATCAAAGCCGGCACGGATCTAGGGCCGTTGATGGGTGTGCCCATCGCGATCAAAGATGTGTTTGTGATTTCGCAGATGCCGCGACCCAAGGTGGGCTCCAATATCGATTTGCAAGGCATTCTTGGCCCCGAGGAAGCGACCTTCATCCAAGCCCTCAGACAGGCAGGTTGCGTATTCTTGGGGCAAACCAAGGCGGTTGAGTTTTGCCTGGGCATCACCGGCCATTCGACACCGAGAGGTACGCCGTGGAATACATCGGATCGGGACAACCACCGCGCGCCAGGCGGCTCCAGTTCGGGATCCGGGGTCGCCATGGGTGCCGGGCTGTGCGCCTTTGCCATTGGCTCGGATTCCGGCGGCTCCGTTCGCGTCCCGGCGGCATTTAACGGGGTATTTGGCATTAAAACCACGGCGGGTTTGTGGCCCGTCGACGGCGCGTTTCCGCTAGACCCCCGCGTCGATTCCATCGGCTTGATTACAAGATCGGCCAAGGATGCGCTGCTGGCATTTAATACGATCTCGTCCGTGCTTTTCGGATACCAATACGACAGCCGTCCAACGGGCGTCCGACTAAGCCGCCTGTGTCTCGGCGTGCCGGAAAATCATTTCAGTGACGGCATTAACCAGGACATCAGCGACGCGTTTCAACAGGCCAATCAGCGCCTGAAGGAAAACGGATGTTCGCTGGAAAATATCATGGTTCCCGAGGCACCCGAACGAGCCGGATATTTTCCCGTGTCCATGCCGGCATCATTGTTGTCGGTATTGGGCAAAGAAAACTTCCTCGCCCAAAAATCGTTGATGGACCCCGTGATTGCGAAACGGATCGAAGCGGGCCTGGAATCGAAAGCCTATGAGTTCCTGGCCCTGGAGGACAAACGAACCCAGAGCAGAAAAACTGTCGCGGAAAGATTTGCGGGGTATGACGCCTGGGTGAGCCCAACGACGGCGGATTTCCCCCCTCTGTTGACAGAACTGTCTGACCCAGAAAAAAGCATGAGCCTGGCCTTGGGTATGACGCAAAACACGCAGCCTGCGAATTACCTGGGCCTGTGCGCGGTCTCATTGCCGTTACCGGTACGAGGCCTGCCTATCGGCTATCAATTGATGGGGGCTCCTAACAGCGATCGACGATTGTTAGAGATCGCCGTTGAAATCGAAAACGCTTTTGCTAAGCAAAAGTGATTGAGAGTCACGACGAACGCTAACCTGCAATAGGCCCATACGCCCTCACTGCTCCCTGATCAAGGTCGTGGAAAACTCATAGCGTCCTGCTGGATGATAAGAGCACGATGCTTCGACCAATGTCCCGGCCTGATCCTTGTACTGTCGACGAATCAGCAAGCCCGGTGAATCCACCGGGACCGCTAGCTCTCGCGCCACGGCAGAGGGAATCGCACACGCGGAAATCGTTTGTTCAACGGAAGCAATGCGACGACCGTAGTGCTCTTCGATCAGCTGCGATACCAATTGATCCGGGTGCTCGCGCGCCAATTTACGCACGCCTTTGTAATGGACATCGACATAAAGATCCGTCCATGCCACGGGAGGCTGTCCATCGACCCCACGCGTCGAGGAAAACTTCAACCACCGCGTCCCCGGCCCGACACCTAAATACGTCGCCAATGCCACGTCCACCACGACTTCCTGGACTTGCTTAATCGTGCGTGGACTACGCACCGCCAATTGCACCAAGTCCTCTAACGAACTCAAAGACTGACTGAAACCCGCCTTGGGCTTGGCGGCAATAATCACCGTCCCGATGCCACGGCGACGTGCGATCAATCCCAGATCCTGTAACTGGCGCAAGGCGGCGCGCACTGTGTGGCGGCTGGCATCGAACTGTTCGGTCAGCGTGTGCTCGGCGGGCAACAAAGAGCCTACCGGATACACGCCACTTGCGATCAACCCGGCCAGCTCTTCCGAGATGCGTGTGTACAGCGTAATGGACATGGTATGAGGGAAATAGATGACAGTCTCCATTCTATCTGCTGCCCTGCCCTGACAGAGTCCAAGGGTAATTCCCAATATTGACGCGATAATATTGATTCGCTTAAATGTACGTACATTTTTATATGAGCGTACATTATTATGTCAGTATTCATTCTCGAATCACATGTACGCGTACCCATCTACCCGGAAACACGGCCCACCATAGAACGGAGACAACTCATGAAAAATTGGATTGCAGCACTCACTGCCGCGGGAGCGCTCGCGTTGCCTATGGCCTCTCAGGCGCAAGATAATTACCCTAACCGGGCGATTACCTGGATCGTTCCTTTCGCTGCAGGCGGCCCGACCGATGCCATGGCCCGTAACGTTGCCAATCGCGTATCCCAAGAATTGGGACAAACCATCCTCGTTGAAAACGTGGGTGGAGCCGGGGGCACCATCGGGGCAACCAAAGCCGCCAAAGCCGCCCCAGATGGCTACACATTTTTGGTGGGACACATTGGTTATATGGCGGCGGCCCCTTCGTTATATGCACGGCTACCTTATGATCCTGTCCAGGATTTTCAAGCGGTATTCCGCTTCCCCGACACCCCCTTGGTGCTGTTGGTAGGTGAGTCCTCTCCCTATCAATCCGTCTCCGATCTCATCACCTATGGCAAACAGAACCCCGGCAAATTGAACTTCAGTAACGCCGGCGTTGGATCCACCTCACATCTGGTAGCAGCCATGTTCGCCAGCGAAGCGGGTATCGAGGTCACACCCATTGCCTACAAAGGCGCCGGCCCCGCCTTGAATGACCTGATGGGCAATCAGGTTGATGCTATGTTCGACCAGACCAATACCGCCCTCCCTCAAACCAAGGGAGGTAAGGTGCGAGCGCTGGGTCTGACCTCACCAGATCGTATGACGCAATTTCCGGATGTTCCCACTATCGGAGAAAAAGCCATACCGGATTTCGAGGTCGCCACCTGGTATGGACTGTACGCGCCGAAAGGCACACCTGACCAAGTGGTACAGACGCTATATCGAGCATGGCAAAAAGCACTAGCCGATCGGAACTTCACCAGCACGATGAGTGAACAGGGCATCAAACTGCTGCCCGCTGAACAGTATGCACCGTCCGCCTTCCAACAGTTCACGGCAGATGAAGGAAAACGCTGGGCAAGTGTTGTCAAGCAGGCGGGAATCAAATTGCAATGAGAGGAGAAACGTCATGCGCAATGTGTTAGCCATCGATATCGAAACCAGCATCGCCGACGCATTGCAAGCGATCAGTCACACTCATCCTGCGGATTTCGTGCAAGCGCTAAAGGCGGCGCATGCAACCGAGAGCGGCGTTGCGGCGCGCCATGCGCTACTGCAGTTGCTGATCAACAGCAAGCTCAGTGCGCAGGCGCGCCGGCCAGTCTGTCAGGACACTGGCGTTGTGCACATATACGCGCGGATGGGGATGGACGTGCGCATCCGTCACGGCGACGCCGAGGCCACGCCAAGCCTGCAAACCCTAGCCAACCGCGCAGTCGCTCGCGCCTATGGCTGCACGAACAATCCATTGCGGGCGTCTATGATTCAGGATCCGCTAGGCACGCGTCGAAATACCCAAGACAACACGCCCGCGATGGTGCAGGTAGAACTGGTCGAAGGTGAAGAACTGGCGTTCATCGTCGTAGCCAAGGGCGGCGGCGGCGACGTCAAAACGCGCTACGCCATGCTCAATCCCAGCGATTCCGTTGCTGACTGGGTTGTGTCCCAGCTGCCCGGCATGGGCGCAGGCTGGTGTCCACCGGGCGTACTTGGCCTAGGTATCGGTGGCACGCCCGAACAAGCCATGTCGATGGCCAAACGCGCCCTGTTCAGTCCCATTGACATGCACGCGTTGCTCAAACGTGGGGGACACATCGCAGAGGAGCAGTTAAGAATAGATGTCTATCAACGCGTCAATGCCCTGGGTATCGGTGCCCAGGGTTTAGGCGGCGACACCACCGTACTGGATGTCAAAGTCGCGACCGCTGCTTCGCATGCGGCGCTACTGCCCGTAGCGCTAGTGCCTAACTGTGCCGCCACCCGTTTTATTTCCTTTGAGATGCCCGATAACGGGCCTGCCCGCCTTCCTCCACCAGACCCCGGCACGTGGGAGGGCATCCCCGATACGCTGCCAGCCCAGGAAGGTAAGCGGATCGATCTGAACACCCTGACACCGACGGACGTTGCAACCTGGAGGGCGGGCGAAACGCTGTTGCTATCGGGCAAACTCCTAACGGGGCGCGATGCGGCACATAAGCGTATGGCGGATTTGCTCACACAAGGGCAACCCTTGCCAGTATCCCTGAGAGATCGAGCGCTCTATTACGTCGGCCCGGTGGATCCGGTACACGGAGAAGCCGTTGGCCCCGCGGGTCCCACGACCGCCACCCGAATGGACAAATTCATGCCTCAGCTCCTTGCCACGACGGGATTATTGGTCACCATCGGCAAGGCAGAACGCGGTTCCATCGCCATTGACGCGATCAAAGCCCATGGCGCCGCCTACCTGAGCGCGGTGGGGGGAGCCGCTTATCTAGTAGCTCAAGCCATCAAGGCAGCACGTGTCGTGGCTTTCGAGGACCTGGGCATGGAAGCCATCTACGAATTTGATGTACGCGACATGCCCGTTACCGTAGCAATAGATGCGCAGGGAAACAGAGTTCACAAGGTCTTTCCGCTGAAAGCGGCCGTGTAATCTGAGCGTATAGATGTACGAACCGCAGCGTGTGCTCACGCCACATCACAGGGATTGATTGACTTCAAATTCCACTGCTAGCAAGCAACCACAGCTTTTCCGCCGAGGGCGCCATCTCGAATGGCTGCCGATACAAACGGATGTCGATGATCACATGCCTCGATGTGTCTGCGGCCGCGACCAGTTCACCCCGCTCCAACTCACTACGAATCAAGCTCTCAGGCAGCCAAGCCACTCCTCGCCCAGCCAGTGCCATGGACTTGAGCAACAATGCGTGATGCGCCGTGAAAACAATCCATGCACCAGGATACGCTACCGTATCCGGCATTTCTCCGAACCACTGACGCATCTCGGCACGTAATATTCGTCCCAACCCTGCACCCTCGCTATACGCCAGCAAAGGAGGCATGCCCTTGGAATCTAGCGTGTACCGGGGCTGACCCAGCCCATCTTGCGCGGACACCGGCACCAGGACATCTTGTCCCAATACCAACTTGGGATAATTCGCTTCGTCCAGACGGTTAGTAAGCTTGGCATGTCCGTGACAGAGCATGAACTGCGCGCGGCGCTGCAACATAAAGTCCTCGCAGGTCTGCGCACTATCAGACATCGTCTGAATAGACCCCAGGTGCAATTGCCCCTCGAGGCGACCCAGCCAAGCTGGAAAAAACGTCAGGGATAACACGTGCGTCGCAGCAAAGCGCAGGCTGGCGGCCGCCACGTCATGGGCAAGCTGAGCCTTGATCCGGGCGGCTTGCAGACTGGCCAGAATATCCTCCAGCAACGGATGAAATCGCTTGCCTGCCGCAGTCAGTGCAGCGGGATGCGCACTACGGTCAAAAAGATCGACACCTACCCATTCCTCAAGGGCACGAATATGCCGACTAAACGCCGGCTGTGCAATGTGACGAGCCTCTGCCGCTCGTGAGAAATTACCGCACTCGGCCAGGGCCAGAAAATCTTCCAGCCATTCGAGATCAAGAGGTCGATTTCCGGGACCCATCTTTTGTGGTGAATAGTTCTATGCGATTCGAGTATTGGACGGACAGGAGGTGGGTGAGGAACGATAGAGGTGTCCGAAAAACGTTACGACACTCACTATCGACACTAGGAAACGACCATGCCGTCCATCAATAATTATCGGGGAATCATACCTGCTATTTCCTGCCCATTTACACCAGATCACCGTATCGACGAGCCCGCCCTGCGCAAACTCGCTGCATGGTTGGCCAGTCACCAGGGAGTGGTGGCCGTCATGACCAATGGTCACACAGGCGAAGTGTTCGCCCTGACGCCCCACGAGCGAGCCGAAGTCACACGCGTCGTCGCCGATGAACTCAAGGGCAAAATCCCCGTCATCTCGTCGATTGTGTGCGAGGGGCTCTCCGACGCCGCCGATCATGCCCGTGCCGCCCGCGAGGCAGGAGCGAAAGCCCTGGATGTGATGCCGCCACACCATTGGCTGCGTTTTGGTTTCACCACCGTTCATGCATTGGAATATTTCGAGGCCATTCACCATGCCGCGCCGGACCTTGATCTGGTGTGCCACGTCTATCCAGCATGGACGCGCGCCTCATACTCGTCACAACTGCTGGCCGATCTCGCCCGATTGCCCTATGTACAGGCCTTTAAGGTGGGCCAGCGCGACATGAACAAATATGCACGCGATATTCAGGCCATTCGCGAGGCGAACGCTCACAAAGCCATACTGACCTGCCACGACGAGTATCTGCTCGCCTCGATGGTGCAAGGCGTAGATGGGGCATTAGTGGGTTTTGCGACGTTTATCCCGCAACTAATCATCGACCTATGGGATGCGGTGAAAACCGGTGACCTCAAGAAAGCGATTGAGATTCAAGCCATCATTACGCCCTTGAAAGACGCCGTATATGGCGGTGGCGAGCCCACCGGCGAAGCCCATGCTCGGATGAAGAGCGGAATGTATTTGGCGGGTGTCATCAACGACGCCACGGTACGCCCACCAACCCAAGCCCCTTCTGAACAAGAACTGGAGGCCCTCAGAGCCGCCGTCAAACAAGCTGGACTACTCACACGCTGATCGCCTGACAGCCAGCACATAACAAGGAGGAAGACAACGATGAAAATCAAAACCCTAATCGGCACATGCCTGACCACCATCGCGCTCGTGGTATCCATCAACGCGCTCGCCGCGGAATATCCCACCCGGCCGATTCGCATGATCATTCCCTTTCCGCCTGGCGGAACGCTGGATATTGTTGGTCGTATGCTCGCGGAAAAACTAGGTACACAGATGGGCCAATCGATTGTTGTCGAAAACCGTCCTGGCGGCAACGGCATTATCGGCGGTGACGCAGTCGCCCGCGCCGAACCCGACGGCTACACCTTGCTGTTTAGCGCCTCGACGTTTACCACCACCCAAATGACGACGAAGTCCGTCCCCTACAAGGTCGAGAACGACTTCACCCCGATTGCCTTAGTCGCCAAAGCCCCTTTGTCTATCGCGCTCAACAAAGACCTGCCCATTACGGATGTCAAGTCGCTCATTACCTACGCACAGGCCAATCCAGGCAAGATGACCTTCGCCGTAGGGTCAATCGGCTCCGCAGGCCACCTCGCCACCGAGTCGCTGAAACAGGCGGCGGGCAATCTGGAATACCTGACTGTGCCGTACAGGGGTACAGCCCCCGCGTTGAACGACCTGATCGGTGGGCAGATCAACGGCTTTATCGATCCCATCCTGGGCTCGTTGCAGTATCACAAAACGGGGAAGCTGCGTGTCATCGCCGTCACATCCGCCGAGCGCGCCAGCAGTCTGCCCGATGTGCCGACCGTGGGGGAGACGATTCCAGGGTATGAGTTTTACAGCTGGTATGGTTTGTGGGGCCCCGCCAAGTTACCTGCCGACGTCACCGAACGTCTCAATAAAGAGGTCAACATCGCATTAGCTACCGATATGCGAACTAAGCTGACCGAGCAAGGCCTCATGTTTCAACCTGGCTCGGTCGCTGATTTTGCGAACTTCCAGCGCGATGAGATGGCTCAAGCACAAAAGATCGTGACGGAGGCAAACATTCGTGTCCAATAACGCCGCGATGAAGAGCCCCCCATCGCAAAGACATGCCGTCGTGACAGGCGCCAGTGCCGGTATCGGGCGGGCAATCACCGAGTTGCTATTGGAGTCAGGTTGGCGTGTAACGGGCGTGGATCGGGATCCCCCCACGCTCGCGACCGACCACTTCAATGCATTCACTGTCGATCTCAGCATAGGAACAGAGGTCGAACGCATAGCGCAGCAACTCGTTGACGCTGACGCCCTGGTGCACGCAGCCGGCATCTTGCGTGTTGGCCGCATTGGGGAATTGGATCATGTGGCCAGCGACCTGATGTGGCGTTTACATGTCGATGCCGCCAACAGATTGTGTAATACCATCATGCCCGCCATGGCCGCACGCTACCACGGACGCGTCGTGTTCATTGGCAGCCGTGTAGCGCAAGGCATGCCGGGGCGAGGTCAATATGCGGCCACCAAGGCGGCACTGATCGCCATGTCACGCAGTTGGGCTGCAGAATTCGCCGAACACGGAGTCACTGTGAATGTCGTGTCTCCCGCCGCTACCGCGACGGGGATGTTGAATGATCCGGCGCGATCAGAGAGTGCCGCACGGGTGCCGCCGATTGGCCGACTCATCGAACCAGTAGAGGTCGCTCAGTTGATAGGCTATCTGCTTTCCCCTGCCGCCGCGGCGATTACTGGGCAAAATATTGGGATATGCGGAGGGGCGTCATTGCGGTGTTAAATAGACTCTCTGGAGGTTATCCCACGACGAAACGAGAAGTCCCCGCCCCAATCACTCTTGACCACATTGAGCCGGCAAACAACCAGAGCCACTCTAGCCTGGCCCATAAGCGCCATTAATACTCTTGCGCACGTTGTGCACATGAGCGCAAGCGGCCATTTCCGCCTGATCAGGATCGCCATCCAGCACCGCCTGCGCAATGTGCTGATAATCGGCAAGACGCATTTTCTGCAGACTAGGCAGCCGATGCTGAGCATGCACCACCGGCATCAGAATGGTGGGAAACAATCGTTTGAGTTCCAGATTGCCGCCCATGTCCAGCAAGACTCGATAAAAGCGCCGACGTACCCGGGCAAAAGCCACATTATCCTGCGCCTGATCGGCCTGTCTCAATTGCTGCAACGTATCCTGCAACGAGCCCCTCGCCAAGGGCAGATCCAAACCCCGGATCGCCGTGCGCGCCAACAGACCCAACATGCGCTCTGCCACATCCAGCACATCCAGGGTTTCCTGCAGACTCAGCGAGCGTATCGCCGCGCCCTTGTGCCGCGATAGCTCAATCACCCCCTCGGCTGCGAGCCGCTGCAAGGCCTCTCGTACCGAATTGCGACCCACGCCAAAGTGGGCGGCCAAGTCGACTTCCACCAAGCGTTGCCCAGGTACCAGTGTATGGGCCTCCAGCTCACGCAGAATCCCCTGGAAAACCAGGTCGGATGCACTTTTCGATTTCTTTTGCAACGACGGCAGGTCGTTGGGTTCAGTAGGGGTGATCGATTGATTCATAAATAGGGGGCTAGTCACACCAGGAAAATCATCCTACAATTTTATAGAACAATTCTCATTGATGGGAAAAAATATTGAGCCACGTCCCGCTATGCGGGCCAATAGGATCTTAGGAGACGTAAGGTATGACGCCATCACTATCCGTCGCGAACAAGCGAGTGCTCGTCACGGGGGCATCCAGTGGCCTGGGGCAGCACTTTGCCAAGGTACTGGCCGCACAAGGGGCACAGTTGATATTGGCCGCCCGGCGGCTGGACCGATTACAGGCCTTTGCCGACACGCTGGAATGCAGCGTGTCGCCGATTTGCCTGTCATTCGACGTGACCGATGCGGCCAGTCGCGCAGCCCTGGTCAAGCAAATCGACACCCTCGATGTCCTGATCAATAATGCCGGCATCGTGCGAGAAAGCCCTGCGGCCAAACACAGTCAGGACGATTGGGATGCGGTACTGGATACCAATCTCAAGGGCATGTTCTTTCTGGCCCAAGCCCTGTTGCCGGCCCTGCAAACCACAGGGGGCAGCATCATCAACGTCGCCTCTATTCTGGGTCTGCGCCAGGCAGGCGGCATCGTGTCGTACACCGTCTCAAAGGCCGGTGTGATCCAGCTCAGCAAAACACTGGCACTGGAATGGGCGCGCTATGGCGTTCGCGTCAACGCCTTGGCGCCCGGCTACATCGAAACCGAATTCAATAGCGAGTTCTGGCAAACCGACGCGGGCAAAGCACTGATCAAACGCATCCCTCAGCGACGCTTGGGCCAACTCGAGGATCTTGACGGCCCATTGCTGCTCCTGTGTAGCGATGCGTCCCGCTACATGACCGGCTCTGTGCTGGTGGTCGACGGCGGCCATGTCGTCAGTACGCTTTAAGGAGATAGGCATGTACACCCCATACCCCAGTGAACGCAGTCAAGTAATGGGCCAGCGCGTGGAAGCATTTGTGCGCGACATTGTCGTGCCCTACGAGCACGATCCGCGTCGCACGGCCCACGGCCCGAATCAGGAACTGGTAGAAGAACTGCGCGCCAAGGCTCGCGCAGCGGGCGTCATGACACCCCATATCCTGCCCGACGGCAGCCATATGACGCAGCTGGAAACAGCGGCCGTGCTCAAACGCTCGGGCCTGTCGCCGCTGGGGCCTGTAGCGGTCAACACCATGGCGCCGGACGAAGGCAATATGTTCCTGCTCGGTAAAATCGGCACCGCCGCGCAGAAAACCAAATACCTCGACCGACTGGTCAGCGGCCAGGCGCGCTCGGCCTTTTACATGACCGAGCCGGCCGAAGACGGTGGCGCGGGCTCCGACCCGTCGATGCTGCAAACCACTGCCATACAGCAGGGTGATCAATGGGTGATCAATGGCCGAAAAATGTTCATCACCGGTGCCGACGGCGCCGAGGTGGGCATCGTGATGGCGCGCACCAACACGGGCGACAAGATCCAGGCCACGATGTTCCTGGTCGAACTGCCCAACCCCGCCATACGCATCGAACGCATCCTCGATACCATCGATAGCTCAATGCCCGGCGGCCATGCGCGGATCATCATCGACAACCTCACCGTTCCTCAGGAAGACATCCTCGGCGAGGTGCATGAGGGCTTCCGTTACGCGCAGATCCGCCTGTCGCCGGCACGCCTGTCGCACTGCATGCGCTGGTTCGGCGGCGCCGCGCGCGCGCATGAGATTGCCACCGCCTACGCCGTCAAGCGCAAAGCCTTTGGCAAGCCCCTGATCGATCACGAAGGCGTGGGTTTCATGTTGGCCGACAACCTGATCGACTTGCAGCAGGCCGCCTTGATGATTGACTGGTGCGCTGGTGTGCTCGACAGTGGCTCGCAAGCTACCACCGAAAGTTCCATGGCCAAAGTCGCCGTGTCTGACGCCCTATTCCGCGTCGCCGACCGCTGCGTCCAAGTCCTGGGCGGCACGGGCGTGTCGCGCGATACCATCGTCGAACAGATCTTTCGCGAAGTTCGCGCCTTCCGCATTTACGACGGTCCCACCGAAGTCCACAAATGGTCGCTGGCCAAGAAAATGAAGCGCGATGCGATACAAGGAGGCACGCATGGATAAGGGTAAAGAGGCCAGCTTCGCCGGCACGACCGCGGTCCGTCCCGAACACCAAATTGACCAAACCTCACTGGAGGCCTGGATGCAAGCCCATGTCGAGGGATACCAAGGCCCCTTAACGGTCGATCAATTCAAGGGCGGGCAATCCAATCCCACCTACCGCCTGCAAACCCCCGGACGCAATTATGTACTGCGGCGCAAGCCGCCGGGCGTCCTGCTCAAAGGCGCGCACGCCGTAGAGCGCGAAGCACGCGTCATGGCCGCGCTGGGCACTGTAGGCTTTGCCGTGCCGCGCATTTATGGTCTGTGCACCGATGACAGCGTGATCGGCAGCTGGTTCTTTGTGATGGACATGATAGAAGGCCGCGTATTCTGGGACGCCAGCTTTGCCGATGTGCCACAAAACGAGCGTGCCCTATACATGGATGCCATGAATGCCACGCTGGCAACGCTGCACCAAGTGAACTACACGGCCATCGGCCTGAGCGACTACGGCCGACCAGGCGGCTATGTCGCACGTCAAATCAATCGGTGGTCCAAACAGTATCTGGAAGACGAACTCGCCGGCCGTTACCCCGCCATGGATAAACTCGTCGAATGGTTACCCGCACACCTGCCGACGACCGAAGACGTCACCATTACGCATGGTGACTTTCGGGCTGACAACATGATCTTTCACCCGAGCAAACCCAAGGTACTGGCGGTACTGGATTGGGAGCTCTCGACCCTAGGCGATCCGCTCGCGGATTTTGCCTATCACGCCATGATGTTTCGCATGCCGCCAGACATTCTCGGCGGCATTCACGGTGTAGATCTGCGGGCAGCGGGCCTGCCCGATGAGCAGGCTTATGTCAAAGCCTACTGCCAACGCACGGGCCGCACGGGCATCGCCGATCTGGATTTTTACATCGTCTTCAACATGTTCCGATTTGCCGCGATTCTGCATGGAATCAAAGGCCGCGTACTGAGGGGTACCGCAGCGAGTGCCAATGCAGAAGACATGGGCAATCGGTTTTCACGGGTGGCGGATATTGCGTGGGGGCAGGTGGAGGGGCGACACGCCAATTGAACGCACAGTTCATAATCGATGCCGTGTTCGAGGATATCTGCTACACGGCGGTTCGATCCCCAAGGCTGCCCAAAAGAACGGCTTCGCCCAGAAAATAAAATCTCAATAATTGGACTATCAGCATATTCATCGGGTAAAACCCGAAGAATCGGTACGACAACGCATAGATTTCACCCTGAATAGCTCACATTGTGGGCTTTTCCGCATTGCCCACGCTCCCCCAGATTCCTATCATTCACCGGTATCAGATCGCCCCTTCCAAAAGCGACTGAATCCGGCGCAGACCGGCACACCCCTTCCCTAAAACTAGGAGACATCCGTGCCATTCAGGAATCCACTCAAGTATTTGTTCGGTGTAGCCGGACTGACGTTGGCCATGAGCGTTGCGGCCGCCAACACATTCCCATCCGAGCAAATCAAATTGATCGTGCCTTACGCGGCTGGCGCCAGCACTGATGGCCTGGCTCGCCTGGTCGGCCAAGACGTCGCCGAAGCATTGAAGCAACCGGTCGTCGTCGAGAACCACGCGGGCGCCGGCGGCACGATCGCGGCCGACTATGTCAAACGGCAACCCGGCGACGGCTACACCATCATGCTGACCACCGACGGCATACTATCGGTCAACCCTGCCATATACAAAAAGCTCGGCTACGACTCCCTCAAGGATTTCACTCCGTTGTCCGTCGCCGTCTCGGCCCCGCTCGTGCTGGCGGTACGGACCAATTCGCCATTCAAGACGGCGCAGGAGATCATCGATTACGCCAAGAAGAACCCCGAAAAACTAAGCTATGGCTCGGCAGGAGTAGGTAGCTCGCAGCACATGGCGGGCGAACTCATGAAAGCAATGGCGGATGTGGACATCACCCACGTACCCTACCGCGGTGGCGGGCCGGCCATGACAGATCTGCTGGGCGGTCACATCGACCTGATGTTTGTGCAATCCGCTTCGGCAAAGGAACTCGCGGACAAGGGGTCTTTGCGCATCCTGGCCATCGGTAGCCCGGAACGCAACCCGCAACTACCGGACGTGCCCACCTTCTCGGAAATCGGGCTAAAGGGATACGACTCGGACACCTGGTATGGCTTCAACATGCCAGCCAAGGCCGACCCCAAAGTCGTTGCGGTCCTCAACACCGCCATCGTCAACTCACTCAAGAAGCGACGCGAGCAGCTCGAAAAGCTGGGATACGCCGTGGTCGCCAGCTCACCCGAGGATATGCAAAAAAGTGTGCAACAGAACATCGCCAAATGGCGCGACGTCGCCAAGAAGGCGGGCATCTACCAAATGCAATAAGCCTGTCTGGCTGGGCAATCTACAAATGGACTTACGTATATGACGTCAACGCCAGAAGTCATGGCACTGGCCGGCATCACGGTATTGGACGTGGCCGGCCCTTTGGGAAACTACTGCGGCAAACTGTTTGCTGATCTCGGGGCCCGAGTCATCCTGATCGAGCCACTGATAGGATCACCGTCACGGCATGTAGAACCTCGGATCGCGGGCCGCGACGATTCGGATGCCAGTCTCACATTCCAGTATCAGAACACCAACAAAGAGAGTATCGCGCTGGATCTGGAAAGCGACATTGGCACGCAAGTGTTCCACCGATTGGCCGAGCGCTGCTCGCTGATTCTAGAAAGCGAGCAGCCTGGCAAAATGGCGGACCGGGGACTGGATTTTGCTCAGCTGCGCCGCGCCAATCCCGCACTGACGCTGACCAGCATTACGGCGTTTGGACAATCCGGTCCGTTCGCGCATTGGCTGGCGACCGATCTCACGGCCATGGGGATGGGCGGCATGCTGTACTTGGCGGGCTATCCCGACACCGCACCGATGGTGGCCTGCGGCGAGCAGGCCGTGGGTGCGGCCAATCTGTTCGCCGCCGTTGCGTCCTTGGCGGCTGTCTACGATGCCGAGGTCAGCGGCTCGGGACAACATGTCGATGTCTCCATGCAGGAATGCGTGGTCATGGGCATGGAGAACGCGGTGCAGTTCTATGATCTGGAAGGCACCATCCGCCAGCGCAACGCCGGCACGCAGCGCCTGGCGGGCACCGGCGTCTTCGAATGTGAGGATGGCTACATCTATCTGATGGCGGGCGGCATCGGCAGTAACCGATTTTGGAAAACCACCACGGACTGGTTAATCGAGGAAGGCGTCATCGGCGCCGAACAGTTCCGCGAGGAGCGCTGGAACAACCAGGAATTCCTGGCAAGCGACGAAGCCAAGCACCTTTTTGGCGAGGTCTTCACTCCCTTTGTCCGCAAACTCACCAAGCGGGCGCTGCATGCCAAGGGACGTACGCGCCGCATTCCATTGGCGCCGATCTGCGACACACGGGACATTGCCGGCGATCCCCAACGCGAATTCCGCCGCTATTTCGTCGATACCCAGGATGCCCATGGAACCACACTGCACATGCCCGGTGCACCCTACCGACTATCGGCCACACCCTGGCAGTTGCGTCGTCACGCGCCGCAGCTAGGTGAACATACTCGGGAGATCCTGAGCTGGGTCGGCTACACCGACACAGAGCAAGAAGCCATGAGACAGCAAGGAGTCGTACGATGAAAAAACTGCTGTCGAACGTACGTGTCATCGATTTTTCATGGATTGGCGCAGGCTCATATACCACCAAGATTCTGGCCGACCTCGGTGCAGACGTTATCAAGATCGAAAGTTCGCAAAGGCTGGACACGCTGCGCGTCACCAAACCGTTCAAGGACGGCAAGCCCGGTGTCAATCGCAGCGGCTACTTCGCGGATCGCAATTCCAGCAAACGCAGCGTCACGTTAAACCTGAAGACCGTACGAGGGCTGGAGTTGGCCAAGCGTCTGATCGTCGATGCCCATTTGGTCACCAATAACTTCACGCCAGGCGTCATGGAAAAACTCGGTCTGGGCTACGACACGTTGAAGGCACTCGCACCGCGCCTGATCTTTGCCGCGATGTCCATGCAAGGCGCCGCGGGCCCTGCGAAAAACGACTTGGGCTATGGCCTGACGATTGCTGCGTTGACCGGCCTGCAACACATGACAGGCCTGCCCGACCGTCAACCTGCGGGTACGGGCACCAACTACCCGGACCATATCCCCAATCCCGGACATGGAGCATTCGCCATTTTGGCGGCACTGCGCCACCAGCGCCGCACCGGTCAGGGCCAGTTCATTGACCTGGCACAGATGGAGTCCACACTGGCCATGGTGGGTCCCAGTCTCATGAATTTCCTGGTGAACGACAGTATCGACGGCCGCCGTGGCAATGCCCACCCCGGCCGCGCTCCCAGTGGCGTCTATCCGTGCGCAGGCAAAGATCGTTGGATCACCATTGAGATCAGTGACGACGCGCAATGGCAGACACTCACTCATGTCCTCGGCATGCAGGATTATCCAGAGTGGAATGACGTCGAGGATCGCCTGAATCAACGCGAGGCCATCGATGCCGCTTTATCCGCCGTCACGTCGTCGTACGACATGATGCAGCTAGCCACAACGCTGCAAAACGCGGGCGTCGCTGCGGGTCCCGTTTACGACGCCCGCGATGTGATGATCGACCCGCAACTGAAGCAACGCGGGCATTGGGTCACGATGAACCATCCCGAAATGGGCCCTAGCACCTACAACTCCGCGCCCTATCGGTTTTCGGGCGCGCAATCCGAACCCACATCCCCGGCGCCACTGCTGGGACAGCATACCGACGAAGTCTGCCACGACCTGCTCGGACTGGACGACACAGAGATAGCAGTCTTGTACGCGGACGGTGTTCTGTCCTGAGCTATCGCCGAATCAGAGATAGGAGAAGACATGCCCTTGAACATTACGGTGGTTGACCACGTCGCCACCCTGACACTGAATCGCCCGGAAGCGATGAACAGTATTGACCCGGAGATGCGCGCCGAATTGCATGCCGCCTGGATCCGTATCAACGAAGACGACGCCATTCGGGTAGCAGTATTGACCGGCGCTGGCGACAAGGCTTTCTGCACAGGCTCTGATCTGAAGAAGACCATGCCTCCCAAGGAAAGTTTTGCCGAACTGACGTTTGGGCGATCACATTCCGACCACTTGCTGGAAGGGCTGAATACCGACAAGCCTCTGATCTGCGCCATCAACGGCTACGCCATGGGTGGCGGCATGGAGATTGCGCTAGCGTGCGACATCCGACTCGCCTCGGAGAACGCCGTGTTCGCGCTATCCGAAGTACGGATTGGCAGCATCCCGGGCGCGGGAGGCACGCAACGGCTGCCGCGCGCGATAGGCACATCCGATGCCATGCTGATGCTGCTGACGGGCGACCGCGTGGACGCGAACGAAGCGTTGCGCATTGGTCTGGTAAGCAAGGTGCTGCCGCGCGACGAGTTGCTGCCGGCCGCCCTGACGATTGCACAGCGCATTGCCCAGAACGCCCCCCTATCGGTCCGCGCCATCAAGCGGCTGGTGTACAGCGGCAAGGACATGCCGCTGCCCGCCGCACTGGACAGCGAGCGCCTCGCCTTTGGACTGCTACGCGACACAGAAGATCGAATCGAAGGCCGCCGTGCCTTTCAGGAAAAACGGAAACCCGCCTACCAGGGCCGGTGACCCAGAGTCATCAGGAGAGAATATGGATTTCGAATTACCCGAAACTTCGCGGATGGTGCGCGACACTGTGGCGCGTTTCACCACTGACGAACTGATACCGCACGAGGCGCTGATCATCCGCCGCGAAGCCGAGCGCGGCTATACCGACACGCCGCTCATCCCGCCTGAACTCGAGGCCACACTGCAGGCCAAAGCCAAAGAAATCGGCCTGTGGGGCATCGACGTACCCGAAGAGTTTGGCGGACAGAACTTGGGGATGCTGACGAAATGCCTGGTCGTCGAGCAACTGAAGCACAGCATTGTCCCTTTCGTTCTACCGCCAGAAAGCCCGAACCTCTTCATGCTCAAGGAGCTGTGCAAAGGCGATCAGATCGACCGATATCTGTTGCCCTACTCGCGAGGCGAGAAGAAAAGCTGTCTGGCGCTCTCTGAACCTGGTGCTGGCTCAGACGCCGCCGCCATAACGACTCGTGCCGAGCGCAAGAACGGAAAATGGGTGCTCAACGGCACAAAGCTGTGGATCAGCAACGCACGCCGCGCGGATTTCATGATCGTCATGGCCGTGACGGATCCTGCCGCCGACAAGCGCTCCGCCTTTACCGCATTCCTGGTGGACAACGGCACACCCGGGCTCAGCGTTCCCACGTCGTTTCCGATGATCGGTGAATATCATCCCTATGAAGTCGTGCTGAACAACGTGGAGTTGGACGATAGCCAGGTGCTGGGCGCGGTGGGTGGTGGATTCGGACCGCTGTCGCAGCGCCTGGGTGTACGTCGACTCGAAATTGCGTCGCGCTGCCTGGGATTGGCCACGCGCTGTCTGCAGATGATGATCGAACAGGCCAACACACGAAAGACCTTTGGCGCACCGCTGGCGGACCGTCAAGCCGTACAGTGGTGGATCGCCGACTCTTATCAAGAATTGGAAATGGTGCGTCTGCTCGTCTACCAGATGGCCTGGAAAATGGATCAGGACCGCACCGACGTGCGCCTGGACGGCTCCATGGTGAAAGTACAGGGCACGGAAATGATCACGCGCGTCGTCGACCGCGCCATGCAACTCTTTGGCGGCATGGGCGTATCCAAGGAATTGCCCTTGGAGTACATCTCCCGCATGTGCCGCGTCATGCGCATCGTGGAAGGTCCCAGCGAGGTACATCGCTGGGTGGTCGCCCGAGAGTTGCTGCGCGGCGGATTACCGACAAACTGAACGAGAGGCAGCCATGACTCGGTTCCTCGCCATATCTTCCGCCGTCCGCATCCACGCTGGAGACAACGCGCTCGCCAGCCTGCCGCGCGAAGTGGCGCGACTGAACGCACGCCACGTCTTCGTGCTGTGCGGCAATAGCGTCGCCACGCGCACGCCGTTGTTGTCGCGCATTCAAGCGCTATTGGGTGATCGATACGCCGGCGCCTACACGCAACTACGCAAAGATGCTCCGCTGGAAGATGTACAGCAAGCCGCGGCGGTCGCCCGCTCGGGGCACGCAGACCTGCTCGTGGCAGTGGGCGCGGGCAGTGTGCTGAAGGCCACGCGCGTCGTGGCCATGGCGCTGGGCGAAGACAGACCGTTAATGGAGCTGGCGACGCGCTACGTCGACGGTCAGCCGCCATATAGCCCCAGGCTATTGCGCCCCAAACCCCCTGTTTTCAACGTGCTGACGGCGGCCACCTCGGCACAGCATCGCGGCGGTGCCGCGCTGCGCCGCGACGACGGCGGTCCGCGTCTGGAGTTTTTCGATCCCAAGACCCGACCATCGGCCATTTTCTGGGATTCAGATGCCCTGTTAACCGCGCCCACAAGCCTGGCGCTATCCACCGGACTGGGTGTCTATTGGCGCGCGCTGATGAACATCGGCGCTCTGCGCCAAGCTAACCCCCTGGTGCAGTCGTCACGGCTGCACGCCTACACCCTGTCACGAACAGCGTTACACCGCATGCTCGACCCAGGAGATGCGCAAGCTCGTCTGGACATGTGCGCCGCGGCACTATTGCAAAATCGCGACGAAGACGATGGGGGCAGACCGTTCGATGCCCACTGGATCGCCCGTTCGGTCTATGCGCTGGCCGCGGCCCTCTTTAACCGCGTACCGCAACTGGACCAAGGTGCGACGCAGGCACTGCTCACCGCACCCGCCATCCGGCATTTCGGGAACCTGTGTCCCGACGCTATCGAGCAGATGGGCGTCGCCCTGGGACTACCCGCCACCGCGGCCGCACCCGAGCAAGTCGCTCAGGCGGTACGGGCACACTTCCTTTCTCTGGGTGTCCCTCACAAACTGACCAACGTATCACCCACCGATCGCGAACACGCGCTGAACGCGTCGTTATACAACTTCAACGCCGATCGCGCACGCGAACTGGCGGGTCACCACGACCGTCTGCGCGCCATCTTGACGGAGGCAGCGTAAGCCATGAACACGAGCACTACTTCTATTCCGTTCTCTCTGTTTCGCGGCGGCACCAGCAAAGGCGTTTTCATGCCCAGCGATCGCTTTCCCGCAGACCGTACGGCCCTCGTACCCATGCTGCTGGAGATCTTCGGCAGCCCGGACCCTCGCCAGATAGACGGCATGGGCGGCGGCGATAAGTTGACCAGCAAGGCGGCCCTCATGGGTACCCCGACCGTGCCAAACGCGGATATCGACTACCTGTTCGCACAGGTAGGAATCCGCCACGCCGAGGTCGATTTCAATCTCAATTGCGGCAACCTGACCGCCGCGGCCGCCGCTTATGCCGTCCGTGAAGGATATGTCCAGGCGCATGGTGATGTGGCCACCGTACGCATCCACAACGTCAACACGAAACGCATCATCGTGGCCAAAGTCCCGCTGCGTGACGGCGCCGTGCTGGAAACAGGAACCTTGATGATCGGCGGGGTACCGGGCACGGGCGCCGCGATAGATCTGGATTTTCACCTGGCGACAGGCGCCATCACGGGCGCCCTGCTGCCGCTTGGAGAGGCAACCAGCCGCATTGAGGTTCCAGGCCACGGCCCGCTGAACGTCTCGGTCGTGGATGGCCCCAATCTGATCGTGCTTGTCTGCGCGGAAGATCTGGGCATGACGGGTGTCGAAACGCCTGACGACATCGATAACAATGCCCAATTGAGCGGCGTCATGCAGCGTGTACGCGAAGCCGTAGCCGTGCGCACGGGACTATCCGACTACTGGTACAGTCGCGCCGCGCCATCGACACCGATGCTCGTTGCGGTACAGTCGCCTCGTGCCTATCGGGCCTATACGACCGGAGAACAGATCGAGGCCAACGATGTGGACCTGATCTGCCGACAGTACTCGACCTCCGCGACCAGCAAAGCATTGGCCGCCACCGTATCCGCCGCGGTGGGCATGGCATGTCGCATTCCCGGCACATTGGCCGCACAGCATGTCCGGCCCGACCAGACCGGTCCGATTCGCTTGGGTCATCCGAGCGGGACGATCAGCGTCGACGCCGCCGCACAGCAAGATGGTGCGACGACACGCATCATTACCGCCACCATTGAACGCACCGCTCGCTTGCTGGCGCGCGGCGAACTGTTTCTGAAGAATCCTCCTCTGCGGAGCCCTCATGGTTGAACCTACCGCACTTACCGCCTCGCAACGTATCGCCCGGTTCTCGCGAGTCTTTGATCCGCGTGTGCTACAAGCGGAACTACGGCGCCAAGTCGGCCGGGCGCTGATTGACACCGCGGGCATCGCCCTGGCGGGACACGGCGAGCCCGCCTCCCTGGCGATACGGCGCTATACCGGCGGGCGTCGCGACACGAGGTCGTTTGCGACAGCTTGGGGCCTGGGCGCGGCCAGGTCCGCCGAAGACGCCGCTTTGTATAACGGCGTCGCCGGGCACGTACTGGACTATGACGACGTCAACAGTCCGCTTCGGGGCCATCCCAGCATCGCGCTGCTACCACCCCTAGTGGCACTGGCAGAGGCCCGAGACCTGGATGGCATTCAGTTGGCGAGCGCGTATGCCATGGGATTCGAAGTGATGGTACGACTGGCTCGCGCCATGGTTCACGACCACTATGCCAAAGGTTGGCACGCTACCACGACGCTAGGCACAATCGGCGCATCCGTCGCGTGCTGCCATCTGTTGCGCTTATCCGAGGCACAAACCGTCAACGCCATCGGTCTTGCTGTCGCACAGGCGTCCGGTACGCGCGGCAACTTCGGTACCATGGCCAAGTCATTTCAGACAGGACATTGCGGTGCCAGCGCCATACGCGCAGCCCTCCTGGCAGAGCTAGACGTCGACGGCGCCATTGATGCCCTGGACGGCCCCGAGGGCTTTACGTCACTGTATGGCCATGGCGAAGACTTGAACGAGGCTATGGACAGCTTGGGCGTGGATACGCTGGAGCTGGAACGCAGCGGCATCGAAATCAAAAAATACCCAATGTGCTACGCCGCCCATCGGTCCATCGACGGCATGCTTGCACTGCGCGACACACATGGTCTGCACGCCGACGCCGTGACAGCCGTCCACGTACGTGCGAACCGGCGCGCAACGGTTCCGTTGATCCACGATCATCCGAAAACAGGTCTGGAAGGCAAATTCAGCATGCAGTACGCCATGGCTGCCGCGCTACTGGATGGTCACGTACGCCTATCCAGCTTCACCGACGATGCCGTGCAACGACCCGCCGCGCAGGCTCTGATGCAAAAGATCCGCTGCACCGAAGACGACGGCCCTGAAACCCCTCGCTGGAATACACTGGCGGTGACGCTTGTATCAGGCGACGTATTGCACAAAGAAATCCGAGCACTGCGCGGCTCGGCCGACTGTCCATTGGATGACGAAGAACTTCGTGAAAAATGGCGGGATTGCCTGAGCCATGCCGGTGCCGCCGATCATGGCGATGCGTTTTTTGCATCGGCCTTGGCGTTGCAGCAGACCTCGGTGCGAGAGTTGATGAGCAAACTGCCGATCGTAGCCTGATCGACGCGCATGGCGGATAGGCGTGCGACACCATCGCACGCCCTTTTTTTCTATCGATCCAGCGTGAACTTCGGAACCTGATAACCATCGGGATGCTCCGCATACATCATGCGTACCGGCGCATCCAGCGCGATGTCCGCGAGCTCGGCATGATCCATGTAAGACACCATGATGGGGCCCTCTTCCAATTGCACGGCAACCACCAGATGAGGTGCGGGGTAGGCGGGCAAGTACTGACGATGAAACACGGTCCAGGAAACGATCTTGGCTTTACCCGAGATCGGCGTCCACGCATAGTCCATGCTAAGGCTGACCGGGCATATCGGGCCGGGCGGATAACGGAACTCTCCGGACTCTGGGCAACGTTGCAGCTTCATCTTGCCTTCGGCAATGCTTTCCCACATCGGTGCATCGTACGGGGAATACAGACGGGGCGTCTTGCTCATGGTCGTGGTCCTCCTCAGCGTCCATAGATGATGGACATGGCCTTGCCGGCGACATCCGAAACGTATTGCACATAGCGACAGTCCGGTACCTGTCGTTTTCCCAGCCCGCCGCGCGCCTGGCGCACCGCCTCAATCTGATGGCTCCAGCCCTGCATATAGGACTCGGACAGATGGCCGCCGTGCGTGTTCACTGGCAACTTTCCGCCCACGCCAATGCCATTCTCGGCGATGAATTTTCCCGCCTCGCCGCAACGGCAATAACCGAACCCTTCTAACGCAAAGAGAATATGCGGGCTGAAACTGTCGTACACCATCAACGCGTCAATATCCTTGGGACCAATACCGGCGGCAGCAAACACCTGCTCCGCCGCGCGCTGTTGCGCCGGCAGATAGAAGTCGACCAACCGCGGACCCAAACTGGTCGCATGATGATTCAAATCGCTGCGGCCCAGGCCATGGATTTTGACCGCTTTGTTCGACAGACGCTTCGCGCGGCTGGCTTCCATGATGATGAGCGCCACGCCGCCATCGTTTATCAAACAATAGTCGTTCATACGCAGCGGTTCGGCGATGTACTTGACCGCGAGATAATCCTCCATGCTCAACGGTTTGTTCTGCATGATGGCGTTGGGATTGATATTGGCCCATTGGCGTTGGCCAACTGCCACCTGCCCGAGGTCCTTGTCCGTGACGCCGTGCAACGCCTTGTAGCGCTGAAACATCAATGCGTAGAGCGCGCCTTGTGACGTCAGCCCCCAGGGGCTGTGATAGACATATGACAGGAATGCTCCGCCACCCATTGCCTCGGGACCGCCGTATTGCACAGCGGCCGAGCGCTGATCGTTGCCATACACCAGCGCCACGACTTCCGCCATGCCGGACTTGATCGCCATGACGGCCTGAAATACCGCTTGCACCGCATCGGCCTGGCCTCCCCAGCGCGGATCGATATTCAATATTTCGCCCATCCGTTCGTACGCCGTCGTCGGCCCTACGATCAAGCCGTCGACATCGTCGCGGCTCAGACCTGCATCTTCCAGCGCCCTTTTGAATGCCAGCGCGGCATACCCGTAGGAATCATGTGGCTTCTCGCCGGCACGTACACGCCGGTAATCCTCCACCCAGTCAGTGTGGCCGATTCCGACCACAGCAGAAATCTGAGATGTGTCAGTGTCCAAGGTAGCAGTCACCTGTTCGATCTCCCTAAATGTGGACTATTTGTCACAACGAATTTGAATTAACCCCCATTATCCGCAGATAATCGGGACTTACCCACCCCTAACCGTCCACATCGTGAGAGTTCATGCATAACAACGCCAATGCTGAAGAAAGTCGTAGCGGCACGCAGATGGTGCAGCGTTGCGCGACGCTGCTCAAACTGATCACCGCGGACAATCGCAAAGGCCTGAGGTTGGTCGAGCTCTATCAACGGTCAGGACTGACTCGACCAACGACCCATAGAATTCTGCAGGCGCTTGTCTCTGAACGACTCATCAGCCAGGACGAGAAATCAAAGAAATATCATCTCGGATCGTTGGCCTATGAGATGGGCTTGGCCGCTGCCATGTCCTTTGACTTGCGCGACGTTTGCCAACCCTTTCTGGAACACATCGCCGTCGCAACGGGCGACACCGCTTTTCTGACGATCCGCTCAGGATTCGATGGCGTCTGCGCGGGGCGTGCCGAAGGCGCCTATCCGATCAAGGCATTCGTATTAGATGTGGGCCGACATCGTCCGCTAAACATCGGCGGCGGCGCCGTTGCATTTCTCAGTGGCCTGCAGGACGACGAGATCGAACGCATTTATCTGGCCAACAGCAAGCGCATCGCCCGCGACTACCCAGGGTTTGACTTGAAGACCATGTGGGAGCGCATCGAACACGTACGCACAAAAGGGTATTTCATCGACGAAGTCCTGGAGATTCAGGATATTCGCGCATTGGCACTGCCCATTTTTGGTCCGCACGGCATCCCGGTGGGCGGCCTGAGTATCTCAGCGCTAAAGAAGCGATTGTCCGGAAACTTCCTTCGAGAAAAGCTGCAGGTGCTGACCGATGCATCCCGAGCAATCGAGGCCAAGCTACGAAACGAAGACAGAGACGAACCTCAAAGCCAGATGTAGACTTAAACCTCTGACCGCGAGCAAATACTGCAAGCCACGAATCAAGGAGCACATCAAATGACAGATATTGAACGCAAAGATTCCAACCAGCGGATGAGCCGCGTCGTGATCCACGGTGATACGGTGTACTTGGCGGGCATCACATCGTCAGCGGCAGGAGGGATCGCCGAGCAAACCCGCGACGTACTGAAGAAAATCGAAGACTATCTGCTCAAGGGCCGTTCGGACAAATCCCGTCTGTTGTCCGCGCAGATCTGGCTGAAGGATATTGAGCGCGACTTCGCTGGCATGAACGCCGTCTGGGAGGAGTGGCTGCCCGCGAACGCGATGCCTACGAGAGCGACCTGCGAAGCGAAGTTGGCAGCACCCGAGCTGTTGGTAGAGATTATCGTGACTGCCGCGCAGCGTCCCAAGTACGCCGGGGGCCCGGTTTCCAACAACTGATTTCGTCTTCGCCTCGATCTGCTGCTATCCAGCGCTAACGGCTTGGCGGCCGTTGGTGTGCTGATGTTGTTGCGAACGTAATCAGCGCAGCGGAACGAGATTTGCTGGTCACTGCGGCTCCGGCTTTAGGCCGGTTCAATCCATATTGAAACAAGGAGAGCCGCATGACTACCCCCCAATCCCCTCTCACGGAAGGTTGGCCCAGCGAATCGCGCGAGGCTGCCCAACTGGTCATTGACCAGTATGGCGATCCCGATGAAATCACCGATACTCAGCTGACATGGTTCAAACCCGGACCGTGGAAGCGTATCGTGGCGTCCAGGGCCTTTTATACGCACAATTTTCCGGCGCCCCACAACGACTCGGTCGAGTCGTTCATCGATTATCTCGTCCCTCCTGATAAGTTCACGGCATTGGCACAATTCGATGGTAGCGTTATCGTCGAACGGACAGTGGGTGAAGTCTCAGCCCGCTGCCATGATGAACAAGCTAATTTCCTGGCCTTGAACCTGATGCACGATATCGTCACCAATGCCAAATCGGTTGACGAAGCGCGTGCCTACTACGCCAAGGAATTTGCCGACTATCGCCGCAAGAAGCCCACGCCCTATATGGAAAAATTGCATTTCAATACCCAACAAGGTGACACCGCCGACCCGGATACGCGCCTATTGTCAGACGAAGACCTGAAACAGGCCCGGCAAGAAGGGGACCACGCAGGCAACCGTCGCTAGCACTCTCCAGCTCCGCGGGCATGGCGTTTGCTGCTCGCTTCGTTTGCTGCCGTCTTCGTTCTCACCTACTTTTCCGGCCATTTTTTTCTGCAGACAGGAACTGTTCATGCCCCATCCTTCTGAAGATACGTCCTGTAGGATCTCCAAGCCAGACGGCGGCGTACCCACTACGCTACGCGTCAACGGCCACCGCCATGTCCTGACACTGGACCCCCGTGCCACGTTGCTGGATACGCTGCGCGACACCCTGCACCTGACTGGCACCAAGAAGGGCTGTGATCACGGTCAATGTGGGGCCTGTACGGTGCATGTGGACAGCCGGCGTGTCAACGCATGTCTGGTGCTGGCCGTGGCCGCGCACGACTGCGACGTCACGACCATCGAAGGGCTGGGCAGCCCCGAGGCCCTGCACCCGCTGCAAGCCGCGTTTGTGGAGCACGACGGCTATCAGTGCGGCTACTGCACCGCCGGCCAGATCATGTCGGCGGCCGCCCTACTGCACGAACCCTGTGGCGACAGCGACGACGAGGTGCGCGAATTGATGAGCGGCAATATTTGCCGATGCGGCGCCTATGGCAACATCATCGCCGCCATCCAGGACGTACGCGGAAAAAGGTAAAGGCATGCAAACCTATCACTACGCACGCGCCGCCACGCTTGAAGAAGCAGTACGTCTGGCCACACCGACCGATCCCCACGAACAGGTACGATTTTTAGCTGGCGGCACCACCCTGGTCGACTTGATGAAGCTCGATATCGAAACGCCCTCTCACGTCGTCGATATCAACCATCTGGGCCTGGACCAAATCGAGGTCTCGCCGGACGGCCGCACACACATTGGCGCACTGGTACGCAATGCCGATCTGGCGCGCCATGAGCGCATCGCAGCACAGTATCCTGTGCTGGCGCAGGCGCTGCTGGCCGGCGCATCGGCGCAACTGCGCAACATGGCCACCACCAGCGGCAACCTGTTGCAGCGCACGCGCTGTGTTTACTTTCGTGACCGTGCCACTCGCTGCAACAAGCGCAACCCCGGCAGCGGCTGCGACGCCATTGGCGGCCACAACCGCAATCTGGCTATCCTGGGCACTAGCGAGCATTGCATCGCCAGCAATCCGTCGGACATGAATGTGGCGCTGATGGCATTGGATGCCACGGTGCATGTGCAAGGCAGCGACGGCGCCCGAGACATCGCACTGCGCGACTTTTACTTGCTACCCGGCGATACGCCCCATCGCGAGACTGTGCTGCGGACGGGTGAATTGATCACCCATGTGAGCCTGCCGCCCATAGCGCCCGGCACACGCTCCCTGTATACGAAATTGCGCGATCGAGCTTCATACGAGTTCGCACTGGCGTCGGCCGCAGTGGTGCTGCAGACTCGCGACGGCCATATCGTATCGGCCGGCGTTGCCCTGGGCGGAGTCGGTACGCGGCCCTGGCACTGCCCGCACGCCGAACAAGTGTTGATCGGCCAAGCCGCCAGCGCGGGGCTCTATCGGCAAGCCGCGCAAACCGCATTGCAGGACGCCATTGCACAAAGCGAGAACGGCTTCAAGATTGAACTGGCGCGCCGCTGTCTGGTCCACACCCTGTCCACCACGCTGCCGCCCCAATAAGAGGAAGCGCACCATGGCCCAATCCCCGCTTGCCCATCCTGACGCAATCGGCCAGCCCTATACGCGTATCGACGGTCCTGCAAAAGTCAGCGGCACGGCGCGCTATACCGCGGACTTCATGCTGCCTGATATGCTGCATGCGGTACCCGTATGCGCCACCATTGCCCATGGACGCATCACCCAGCTGGAGACTGAGGTTGCTGAAACCATGCCCGGCGTGCATATCGTATTGCACCAAGGCAATCGCCCTGCGTTATACCGCGCTGCCAGCGGTTCGATTGACGAAGCACGACCACCGCTGGACGACAACATCATCCGCTACTACGGCCAGTATGTGGCGCTTGTCGTGGCTGATACGTTCGAACAGGCTCAGGCCGCGGCCCATGCGGTACAAGTCAGCTATGACAGCCAGACGCCTGATGTTTCGCCGCTAGCCGACGAGGACACACCCAATATTGAAAGCGAGCGGGGCGACGCAGCGGCCGCTCACGCCAGTGCGCCGGTGACGATCGACGCCGTCTACACCACGCCGGTCGAAACCCATAACTCGATGGAGCTGCACGCTTGCGTAGCGACTTATGACGGGCAGGCCTATACGCTGTATGAGACCTCGCAAGGCGTGGTCAATCATCGTGATGTCGCCGCCCAGATGTTGGGGACCGGCAAAGAGAACGTACGCGTCATCTCGCATTATTTAGGATCGGGTTTCGGCGGCAAGTTATGGATTTGGCCGCATTCGCTATTGGCAGCTGTCGCCTCGCGCCTGCTGAGCCGTCCCGTGAAACTGGTGATCAGCCGCGCGATGACCTTTCACAGCGCGGGGCACCGTCCGTACACCCGACAACGCCTGCTCCTGGGCGCCACGCAGGATGGCAAACTGATGTCACTGCAGCACCACTACCTGAGCCAGGTATCTATGCTGGACAAATATCGCGAACGCTGCGGCGAAGCCACGCCACGCATGTACAGCACGCCGAATTTAAAAGTGACTTGGGCAATGCCGCGGCGCCATGTCGGCGCACCGACGTCCATGCGCGGCCCCGGCGCGGTGCCCGGCATGTACGCGTTGGAATCCGCCATGGACGAATTGGCCATCGCACTACAGATCGATCCTGTTGAGCTCCGCCTGCGCAACGAGCCCGAGCACGACGAGGGCAACGGACTGCCCTTTTCGTCGCGCCACCTGCGCGAATGCCTGCAGCAAGGGGCCGAACGATTCGGATGGCAAAAACGCCTGCCAGGCGTGGGCGAGATGCGTCGGGGCGATGAGGTGCTAGGCTGGGGCGTCGCCGCGTGCTCGTGGCTAGGGCTGCGCATGCCCACCGATGCCAGAGTCTCTCTGCATGCGGACGGCTCGGCTCACTTGATGTGCGCCACGCAGGATATCGGCACGGGCACCTACACGATTTTGGCGCAGTTAGTCAGTGCCGAAACAGGTATCGCGCTGGACCGCATCCAGGTCAGCCTGGGCGATACACAGCTGCCCGCGGGCCCGGTGTCGGGCGGGTCGGCCGCCACCGCGTCCATTGCGCCCGCCGCGCTGGAGGCCACCCGCAACGCCGTTCAGGCTGCCTGCCAGCTAGCGGTGAGCGGGCAAGGCCCATACCGCGGCAGATCGGCCAAGGAACTGACCGTGCAAGCCGGCCGCATTCGCGCGGCCGATGACAGCGTTGACGCGGGCGTGCCGCTGGTTGAGGTGTTAGCCGCGGCCAACGTGTCCCACGTATCGGGCGACGGCCACGGCGGCAGCGGCCGGGCGCTAAAAAAGCAGTATTCGATCAACTCGTATGGCGCGCATTTCGTCGAAGTCGTCTGGCATGCGGCCACCGCGCGGCTGAGGGTGTCGCGCGTGGTCACGGTGATCGACGGCGGGCGCATTCTGAACCCGCGCACCGGCCGCAGCCAGATAGAAGGCGCCATCATCATGGGCGTGGGAATGGCCATGCTGGAGCAAACGCACTACGACAGCCGCTCGGGGGCACCGGTAAACAGCAATCTGGCCGACTACATCGTCGCCACCCATGCCGATGCGCCGCGGCTGGACGTGAACTTCCTGGACTATCCCGACTACATCTGGAATGAAGTCGGCGCGCGCGGTATCGGCGAAATCGGCCTGGCGGGCATCGCCGCCGCCATTACCAATGCAGTCTATCATGCCACCGGCGTGCGCGTGCGCGATCTGCCGGTACGCATCGAAGATCTGCTACATGCGTAGTCAAGCCACGGCCGTCACCGGCATCCGCATCACGAATGCCGCGATGATCAACGCACAAACATTTGCGCCAACGCTGGCAATGATAGGAATCGTATAGCTATGGCTCACGTCAAAGGCGAATCCGGCAACGCTGGGACCGATTAGCGTTCCAACGGCCACACTGGTGTAGAGAATCCCGATGATGCCGCTGGCATTTCGTCCGCCGAAATAGTCCACCATGACAGCCGGAAGAATGGCCACCCACCCGCCATAGAACACGCCAAACAGCAGCGCAAACACGGCAAGCGTCCAGATGTTGGTCGCGACGGCCCAGATCGTCAGGGCGAGCGCCATGCCGGAAAATGTGATCAGAAGAAATGGCTGTCGCCCGATGCGATCGGCGATGCCCCCCAGGAAGAAACGCCCTGCCGTGCTGCCCGCGCCGATCGCACCCAGCAGAAGCACGGCCGCGGATTGCGCGATTCCATGATCCAGGGCATAAGGCACGAGATGAACGAACGGCACGAAAACGCCGAACGAACTGATCAGGCAAGCGATATATAGGCCGACAAACTGCGGCGACCTCACCGCGTCGCGGACAGATAGCCCTGAACGATTGGGTGTGGGTGCGTCCATATGCCGACTGTCACCATCTGGCGCGAGCCCCTGTGTGTAGGGATCATCCTTGATAAGCAGGGACGCGCCTATGCCGAACATCGCGGCCAGCCCTCCCAGGATGAAATACGCCTGCCGCCACCCTAGTGTATCGATCAGAAGCGAAGCCACCGGCGGCATCACCAATGTTCCCACCCCTATTCCGCTGACCGCCAGGCCCGATGCCAGCCCGCGACGCCGCACGAACCATCGCTGCACGACGCCCACGGCGGGGACGTAGGCGCAACCCACCCCCAGCCCTACCCCAAAGGTATACGCGGCATAAACTTCGCCGAGCGTACGCGCCATGCCTGCCAAGACCAGCCCCAGCGCAATCAACGCCATGCCAAGAATCGCCAATCGACGCGCGCCCCAACGATCAGCAAGCGGACCGCTGATAGCGCCCAAGCTGAAATAGAGGAATCCCGCCAATGAGAAGACAAGCGACACCGCCCCCCTCGAAGCGTTGAATTCCCTCTGCAGGGATTCGACGAAGGCACTGAAAGTATAGGCACTGCCGAAACCGACGAAGGTAATCGCGAACACTGCCGCAACGATGAACCATCCTTGAAAGGCCCGATGTCGAAATGAGGGCGGGCTCATGTCAGTCCACCCGGATGGCGACGATGCCAGGATGTCGCGCCCTGAAACGCCACACCTGCGCGAAGCAACATTGATTCACCCAAGTCGGCGGCGACAAGCTGAAAAGCAATCGGCAGACCCTGTTGGCTGACGCCTCCCGGCAATGTGATGGTCGGGCTGCCCGTCATATCGAACGGGCAGGTAAATCGCTGCAGTTGCGCAATGAGGTCGGGCTGTTCTCCCAAAATGCGAACCGCGTCAAGCGTCAACGGCGGGAATGGTTGAACTGGGGTAAGCAGCAGCTCAACACCCGAGAACAGGCGTGCCACGCGACGCCGGAATTCGTTGCGCCGTTGCTGTATCGCCTGATATTCGCTCTCTGATAAAGCGCGTCCAGCCTCGACAACAGAAGACAAAATCGGCCCATAGTCCTGCTTATGCGCTAGATACGTCGCCTCATGCACCACGGCTGCCTCCGCCGCGCATTGGGGAGTCCAATCGGCCACAGCCTCAGTGACATCAGGAAACCGCAGTTGAACAATCTCGGCGCCGAGTCTGCGAAACACTTCCACAGTTTCGGATAGCACAGATTGCGTTGCCGGATCGACGTCGTCACGGTTCCAGGCAACATCCATACCGATACGCACACCCTTTACACCTAGTCGGGCATCAGCCACGTAATCGCATACCGGATCAACCCGGCTACTCGGATCGCTTGGGTCAGGCCCGGCTATCGCGGCCATGATCACTGCGGCGTCCGCCGCACAGCGCGTCATCGGCCCTACGTGGTCCAGGCTGGGCGCAAGTGCAAACATCCCGTGACGGCTAACGCGCCCCCAGGTCGGCTTGAGCCCGGTCAGGCCGGTGGCCGCACATGGCCAGCGGATCGAGCCGCCCGTGTCCGAACCGAGCGCGCCAAAGCACATGCCCGCCGCCGTCGCGACGCCGGGTCCGCTGGACGAAACTCCCGGCCAGTACTGTGCACCCCATGGATTCACGGGCGGTATTATCGAAGGATGATGATCGGAATAAGCCCCCTCCGTCATCTGCAATTTGCCCAGCAACACCGCACCGGCCTCCTTCAAGCGTCGAACCACGGTGGCGTCTTCCGTCGGTCGATAGTCCTTATGTACTGCCATCCCGCCAGCAGTCGGAACCCCTTGGGTCCAAAATAGATCTTTGACGGCAAGAGGGACACCATGCAGCGGACCGCGATAGTGGCCTGCCGAGATCTCCGCTTCGGCGAGGCGGGCCTGCGCCATGGCGGAATCCGCCATGACCAGCGCATAGCTGTGCAGGGCACCATCCAACGCGGCGATGCGTTCGAGCTGGGCTTGAGTCACGGCGACCGGTGAAATGTCACCCGTCCGGATGCCCGATGCCAATTCGACAAGATCAAGGTAATGCCACTCGCCGCCAGCCGGATTTCTCAGGTCTTTGGGCACGACGGGAAATCGAATCAAGGGAAATCCTCTGCACGGGTAATGGGTTTGAACGACAACGCGTCAAACGACGCGCCTGGGGCCAACAACAAACACGAGCAAATTCTATTTACTGGTGTCATAGAAGTCAACCAGCAAAAGTGCTATGCTAGTGTCACAATGCATTTGTCCGAAAAATTTTCCGTCCCCGACGATATCGCGCTGCTCTACGATTTCGTCAACTCGCTCGACCTTCGGCGCTACGTCGAAGGGGGGCAGGTTCACGTCCCAGATGACGAATTGGACAGCGCGGCCAAGCTCCAGGCTTGGCTGAGAAACCGAGGCGCCATAGCCAAGAAGGCGACATTAAGTGCACAGGACCTGGGGCGGGCCTTGGCACTTCGCGACGCGTTGCGATCATTCTTGCAACTTGCGCCAGCCGAACGAGCAGCCGATGCGGCAATTGCCGCACAGATCAACGCGGCGGCGGCACATTTCCCCATGACGTTAGCGATGGGGAAAGCAGGTGCCATCACCCTGCAGTCCGGATCACTCACAGGGGGCTTGAGCCGCGTCCTGGCTGAGTTTTATCAGCTATCCGTGACAGATCGACTGGATCGTATGAAGATGTGTGCATCCGACGAATGCAGCTGGATTTTTTATGATCGATCCAAACCCGGAAATCGCCGTTGGTGCTCGTCGACGCTATGCGGAAACCGGGAAAAAATTCGCGTCTATCGCAACCGACAAAAGCAAGGTTATACAGGTGATTGATCGCAGTTGAGACTCGTCGCCGGCTTACGCCACCCGACAAGTGATCGCCAATACATCAGCCGCGCTCGGCGCGGGGCCTGCGAACGATTGGGACGAGAAGACCCAAGTCAAACCACAGCCGGAGGCGACGTACGACCTCGCCACCAGTGGCAGAGCAGGGCAATCAGCACTAGGCCAAAACCAATCAGATCGGCTACCCCACCCGGATACACCAACACGAATCCGGCGATGCAGAACAGAACACGCTCGAACATCGTGGCGCGTACCAGCAGCCACCCCTGAAAGCCGACGGCCAGCGAGAAAATGCCCGCGGCCGCTGTTACCGTCACTGCTGCGATCGACCACCAGTTCGCTGCTGCGAGCGCCTCGGTCGACCCCATCAGCAGCAGCCCTTGACCGGAGGGCTCAAGCACAAAAATGAACGGCACCAGGAATGCCGGTATCGTGTATTTCCAACACTGCATGGTGGTCTTGTAGGGATCGCCGCCCGTAATCGCCGACGCCGCGAACGGCGACAATGCCGTGGGCGGCGATACTTCCGAGAGCACCGCGTAGTAGAAAATGAACATATGTGCGGCGAAATCGGGTACGTCCAACTTGATCAGCGCGGGCGCGGCAATCACGGCGCAGATAATGTACGAGGCCGTTACCGGGACCGCCAGACCGATCACCCATACGACCAACGCCGTATAGATGGCGGTCAGCAACAGCGAGCCACCCGCGTAGTCGATGACGATGCTGCTGAATTTCAGGCCCAGGCCCGTCAGCGTCACCACGCCCACAATAATGCCGGCGCCAGCGCAGGTCGTGCCCACACCCAACATGCCCGTCGATCCCGCTTTCAGCGCCTGGATCAACGGCGACTGGAAAAAATGCTTCGATATCGAGCCCTTGCCGCGAAACAAGTCATAAGAAATCATCGCCGTGTCGCGACGCAAGAAGCTAGTCAGGAACGACACGACCGTGGCCCAGAACACCGACAAGACGGGTGAAAATCCCCACATCATGAATGCGACGATAGATATCAGCGACAGGAAATGAAACCAGTAATGCCTGGTCAGATTCCACACCGTGTCTACCTTCTGGAAGATCACGTTGCCCATGCCGTACTTGCGTACGTCTATCTCGACCATCAGGAATAGCGCAATATAAAAAAGAGAAGTCGGGATGATCGCCATCAGCAGCACATCCAGATACGAGATCTTCAGAAACTCGGCAATGATGAAGGCCGCGGCCCCCATGACGGGTGGCGAAATGATCGCGCCCAGGCCTCCCGCCGCCAGCAGTCCCCCCGCGGCGTTGCGTTCGTAACCCACTTTGGCGAGCATCGGCCACGCCACCGTGCCTAGCGTGACGGTCGTGGCGACGCCCGAGCCAGATGGCCCCCCCAGCAGGAATGACGCCAACACCACCGTACGCCCCGCGCCAGCGGGCTTGCCACCCATAGCCGAGAACGAAAAATCGATATAGAACTTGCCCGCCCCCGATTGCTGCAGAAACGCCCCAAAGATCGTGAACAGAATAATGAGTGACGACGACACGTCCACCGCTACGCCGTATATACCTTCCAGCGTCATGTACATGAAACCGACAATACGATCGATGCCATAACCCCTGTGCGTCCATGGCGGCGGTAGATATTCCCCAAGTATCGCGTACGCCAGAAAGCAGATCGAGATAAAGGGCAATATCCATCCGATCGTGCGGCGCATGCCCTCGAGCACCATCAAGATCAACGCCACGCCAAACACGACATCCCACGGATTAGGACTGGTATTACGATCAGTAAAATCGTCGCCGCCAACGATCAGATATACCGCCACCGCGATCGCCAGCAACGCCACTATCCAGTCCCACCACATGATGCGGTGCCGAAATCGCTTGCTGACGGGGAACATCAGAAAGGACAGGGACATCACGAATGCCACGTGGATGGGACGCAACGTCTGCGTCGGCACGATGGCATAGGCGGCGTACATATGGAACAACGACATGATGACCGCCGCGGTAGCCAGGAATATGCCCAGCCAGCCGCCCAGGTGATTAGCAGCGCCCTCTTCCTGTTCGATGTATTCCTCGACTTTGCGCAAGGCCTCATCGCTGACGGTGGCCGTAGAAGTCGGTTCCACAGATACATTCATGCTGACATTCCCCTGGATGGAGTTCGGCCTCTGTGTGCCTTGGCGTTATCGTTGCGCGAGCCATGTAAAAGCCCCAACCGCGTGGGTTGGGGCGAGGAAGAACCAGCTCAATTGATCTTGACGCCCTTCTCGGCGAAGTACTTGATGGCGCCCGGATGGAACGGAATCGGCGAGGCCGCCGCCTTCTGGTTCTCGAGCTTGAATTCAGCCGTGTCCTTGTGCACGGCGATCAGATCGTCGCGGCTGTCGAAGATGGTCTTGACGATGTTGTACGCCGTCTCATCGCTCATCTTCTCGTTGGCGACCAGGATATTCATGACCGTCGCCTGTTTGTTGTCCTGCTCCATGCCGCGGTAGGTGGATTTTGGAATCGTGTCTTCGATATACAGATCCCCGTACTTCTTGTTCATCGCCCCGACAAGATCCGCGTTGTCGATCATTTTGATTTTTGTCCCCGGCGTATTGGCGAGGTCCGTTACCGCGGCCGTCGGCAAACCACCCACCCAGAAGAAGGCATCGATCTTGTTGTCCTTCACGGCACTCACCGACTCGGCGACACCCAGCCGTTCGCGGTCAACGTCTTTGTCCTTATCCAATCCGGCCGCCTCCAGCATGCGAAAAGCCATGACTTCGGTCGCGCTGCCGGGCGAACCCGTGGAAATGCGCTTGCCTTTCAGGTCGGCGATCTTTTCGATGCCGCGTCCATCTACCGTGACCACGTGCATGCGGTTCGGATAAAGAATCATCAGGGTGCGCAGCGGCACCTTGTTGTCCTTGAATTTATTTTCACCCTTGTAGGCATCCTGCGCGGCATCGGACATCGTCAGTCCGATATAAGAATCATCGCCGTCGATCAGTTTCAGGTTATCCACCGACCCGCCAGTCACCTCGGCAGTGGCCTCCATGCCGGGCACTTTCTTGGACAGCATTGATGCAATACCACCGCCGATCGGGTAATAGACCCCGCCGGTGCCGCCCGTGGCGATCGAGATATTCTCGGCCACAGCCGCTTGAAAAAACCCTACACACAAACACAGCAGGAATGCGAAACGTCGTATTGAAGTATTCATCTTGTCTCCTGGAAACGCTTTTTTAATGTTGCGCTGCGACTGCGACTGCGAAACACATTTTCAATGCGATAAGACTGATGCTACGTGTGCCTAGCTACGGGTGTAACCCGCGAACAAAGGCACGTCAATTAGAGTTTCCTGCTAGTGCTTGTGCGAAAATCCGACACTCGACTCAGCCGTCAAATCCGTATAGCTGCGCCGGATTAGTTACCAAGATACGTTCACGTGTGGCGGCGTCCGGCACCCAATCGCAGAAAAGATCGATCAAGTGGCCATCGTCCGGCACGGTACTGGGCGCGAACAAAGCGGGATGCGGCCAGTTGGTCCCGAACACCAGGCGGTCCGCCCGTGTCTTTACCAAAGCCCGCACAATCGGCGCCATGTCACCGTAGTCCGGCTCTCCCTGTGATGAACGACGATACCAGCTCGATATCTTCGTCCAGCAATCATCGCGTTCGCGCAGAATGCGCAGCATCACCTGAAAGCCCGGGTTGTCGACGCCCTGACTTCCACGCAGTGCGCCCATATGGTCGAACACCAGCGGTACCGGCGTGCGCAGCAGCGTATCCTCGAGCGGCACCAATTCATCGATGTTGGCCACATGTACCTGTACATGCCAACCATACGGTCGAATCCGATCAGCCATTGCGTCCAGCCCCTGCGTACCACCATAGCCTTTGACATGAGTGGAAAGACGCACCCCGCGCATGCCGCCGTCATGCAGCCGGCTCAGTTCAGCCGCCGACACATCGGCGGCCAGGCCGGCGACGCCGCGCGCCCGATGCTGGCCCAATGCCGCGATCACATCAAGCGTCAAGGAATTGTCGGTGCCATAGACACTGGCGCTCACTTGTACGGTGCGCTGGATCCCCACCTGTTCGCACATCTCCGAATACTGCCGCAATGTGGCAGGCGCAGGCGTATAGGACCGTTCTTCGATCAGCGGATAACGAGCCAGGTCCTGATAGACGTGACAGTGGCAATCAGTGGCGTTGGCCGGCAAGGCCCAGCGCGGTCTCGATGCCTGCGTCAGCGGCGGCAAGCACAGCGGGGCGGAGGTCGCGTCGTGGTTTTTCATTGTTGATTGGCCTTTAATCCATGGGCTTGATGCCCGCTTCCTTGATCACGCCATCCCATTTAGCAGTTTCGTCGCGCAGCACCTTATCGAAATCAGCGCCCGTGCCGATCAGCACATCGGAGCCGAGCTCGCGGAACTGGTTCTGCACGTCAGGCAGGCGCAACACTTCTTGTACGGCGGCGTTGACCTTTGCAATGATGTCCTCGGATGTCCCCGCGGGAAACAACAGGCCGGTGGTGGTGCTGGCCTCGAAGCCCGGCAAGCCGGACTCGGCCAGCGTCGGCAGTTCAGGCATAACGCTGGAGCGCTTGTCCGTGGTCGCCCCCAGGGCGCGCAGCTTGCCCGCCTGGATCTGGCTCAACGTTGACGCCAATTGATCGAATGTCAGATCCACGTGCCCGCCCAATAGGTCTGCTACCGCCAGGCTGCTGCCTTTGTATGGTACATGCAGGAACTCGGTGCCGCTGAGCTTCTGAAACAGTTCGCCCGTCAGATGAGCGGCGGTCCCCACGCCCGCGGAGGCGAACGTCAACTTGCCAGGGCGAGCCTTGGCATACTCAATGAATTCGGCCAGCGTCTTCACAGGTAACGTGGGGCTAACCACCAATACCAATGGCGCGCGAGTCAGCGGCGCCGCCGCGGCGAAGTCCTCAGTCGGCTGTAGTTTCGTCTTGGGATGCAGCGAACGAACCGGTGCCAACGCCCCCGTTGAGCCCAGCAGCATGGTATAGCCGTCGGGTGATGAGCGCGCGACGAATTCCGATCCCACCGTGCCGCCAGCGCCCGCGCGGTTCTCTACGATGACCGTTTGACCCAGGCGTTCGGCCAGGCCACCGGAAATAATGCGCGCGGTCGCGTCGATATTACCGCCTGGCGAGAACGGCACGATCAGGCGAATCGGCTTGTCGGGATACTGCGCCTGCGCGGCAACACTCGCGCAACAGGCCAGCATGGCAAAAAATTTGAACCACGGCTTCATGGTTGTCTCCTGTCTGTGTATAGAAATAATTAACTCCCGCGCCGGCGCGTTGCCGGACGAGAGCTACGTTTCCCGCAGTATAGGGACACCCTTTCATCTAGAAAAGCGACGTTATTTGACCAGCTTGATAAGAAATTTTGATGAAAAAGAAGCCTTCCACAACAAAGACAAAGCGCCGCAATTGGCCAGCTTTGTGACCGGTTGCGGCGCCTTGATCATTGTTTTTTAAGTCCGAGCGATTTAACCAAATCGCCAAGTTCCGCGTATTCCTTACGGATGTGCTGAGAAAATGCCTCGCGACGCAAGATCTTCTTTTCCACGCCGGCTGTTTCAAAGAACCGGGTCATTTCCGGTGTGTTTGCGGCCTGTTCGAACGCGTCGGCGATACGCTCGACCTCCGCATCGGGCGTACCGGCAGGCACGATGAGACCGTGCCAGAGCAGCGTCTCTTTCTCGGGGATACCGAGTTCGGTCAACGTTGTGGCGCGTGGCAGCGCCTTGACGGGATCGGCGCCGGTAGCAAGCAAGCACTTGATGTCGCCTTTCTTTGCCAACCCAGCGGCTGGAGGCACGGAGCCCACATAGACGTCGACCACCTTACCTAGCAGGGCTGGCATGATTTCGCCCGCGCCCCGATACGGGATGTCGCGCGCCTTGACGCCAAACGCCTGGAACACGCGCTCGGCGGCAAGCTGGCCTGGGCCGGCCACACCATCAGTGCCAAAGGTGTAGTGCTCCGGCTTTGATTTCAGCGTGTCGAGAAGCTCTTTGCCCGTATTGGCCGGAAACTCATTACGAACGCACATGACGTAGGGGGCAGCATCGAGCTGAATGACAGGAATATAGTCATCCAGGCCGTAAGTTGCGTCGACCGTGTGCGGTGCGACAGTGATAGGTCCCATCCACACACCCGCCATCGTCCGGCCATCAGGCTTGGCGCGCGCAAGCTGGCCGACCCCGATCGTGCCGCCCGCGCCGCCGGCATTTTGCACCACCAGTGTTGCGCCCAGATGCGGTTCGGCGTAGCGTGCAATCGCACGGAAAAGAGCGTCGGTCCCGCCCCCGGGAGAGGCCGGAATAATCATGTTGATGACATCGCTGGCCACCGATACGTTGGCCAGCCCGAATAGTGCTGCAAGTAGTGTTGCGCCAAGAAGCTTATGCTTTCTCATAATGGTGTCTCCTAACCGGCGTGGTGATTACTAAGACGATGGATTAACGAACCCGACCCGGGCTCGTCTTGCTACGACCCGAATCCGAACGCTTCGTGTGCGTTTTTTGTCAGGATACGGTTCCGTATTGCCTCATCCGGCACACATTCGAAAAGTGATTCGATGCACTGCGGATACGTGATCTTGTCCTCGTGACCGACCCAGGGCCAATCCGTTGCCCATAACGCGCGCTCACCGTTCGATTGCTGAATGATCTTGGCGGCCAGGGCAGGTGCCTCACTGCCCCGCAAGCGAAAGGGCGCGGATAGCTTGACCCAGGTATTGCCTGCCTCAAGCGCATCGAGCAACGCCAGAAAGCCCTCGCTTCGAATACCGTCGCTGCCGCCCGGGTTACCAAAGTGATCAATGACAGCACGCGCGCCACTTGCATTGATCGCCGCCAGGACCGGCGGCAGATGCTCGCCCTCGAGAAACACCTCGATGTGCAGCCCCAGGTTCTTTGCCTTGCCCAACAAGCCCTGGTATTCGTTGGAATGGATATTCGGGATCGCTTGGCGTTTGACCCAATTCAGCCGGATACCGCACACCCCCTCGCTCTGTAAGTCGGCAAGTGCGTCCTCACTGATATCGGGTTGCACCGTCACGGTGCCGCGTAGCCTGCCTGCAGACAAGCGCAGCGCGTCGAGCAGCACCTCGTTATTGGGTCCGAAAAAACTGGGCGCCGTGAGCAGCCCGTATGTCACGCCATGGGCAGTCAGCGTGCTCAGATAATCCTCGACGCTCGCCTCGCGAGCGGGCTGTGAATGTCGATCGCTTATCAACGGTAGACCCATCTTGATGACGTGCGCATGGCAGTCGACGGACCCCAGGGGCAGTATGCGAGACGTGGCGTGCGTATTACTCATGCCCAGCGCCCGATGTCGTGGCACGGAGGGCGCCGATCGCCTCACTGCCATATTTCGCGGCCTTTTGTGCACCGGTCAGAAACCGTTCCTCTAGATCCTTGATGGCCGCCATGCCCATGATGTCGTTGAGCTCTTCGAAGCTCACCGCGGCGTCGGGGCGATCTTCAGGCTTTCCACTCGTCAACGATTGCCCCAGGATCTCAATGCCTTTTTTCATACCGGCCAATGCGCAGGCCGTCAGCAAGCGCGGGTAAATCACAACGGCCACACCCAAATCCTGCAACTGTGTTGCCGACAAAAGCGGCGTCGTCGAACGCTGACGAATACCAAAACCCATGTTCACGCATAGCGGTTTGGGAACATTGGCTGCAACCGTGCGGATTTGCTCGGCGTCGAGCAGCGCGTCTGCGAATAAGAGATCAGCCCCGGCCTCTGCGTAGGCATTCAGGCGTTGAATCACCTCATCTAGGCCGTGAGTGGCCAGCGTATCCGTGCGCGACTTGATAACAAAATCCTTGTCGATACGCGCATCGCACGCGGCGCGCAGCTTCTGCACCATCTCGTCCTGAGGGATGACTTCTTTACCGCGCATATGACCGCAGCGCTTGGGCCAAACCTGATCTTCGAGCATGATGCCGGCGGCGCCCGCGCGCTCGAAAGCACTCACGGTGTGATACACGTTGACCGCGTTGCCATAACCCGTATCCGCGTCAGCCAGTAGCGCAAGATTTGAGCATGCCGCTATGCTGCGTACCGCCGCGACGTTCTCTTCCATGCCCATGATGCCCACATCGACTTGGCCAAGACGCGTTTCGCTCACGCCGCTGCCCGTCACAAAGGCGCTCGTGTAGCCCATGTGCTCGACCAGGCGCGTACTGAATCCATCAAAAACACCGAGTTGCACCAGTATTTCCGGCGCGTAGATTGCGTCCCGGAGTCGTTTTGTCTTTGTCATCGGTCTCTCCATAGTGCCGGATCTACTGCGCATTTCGATCCAGAGAAATCCGTGTATCCAGCGTCATGGCGCTATCCTAGCAACGCGCCAATCATTAAACTAATTAAACTTTTACGGCCAATTGCATAGGAAAAACTGATGCGTCGATATTCCCTGGCTCAGATTGAAGCGCTTACGGCCATTGCGAAGCTTGGCTCGTTCCAGGCGGCGGCGCGGCAGATGAACGTCACTCAGCCGACAGTCTCCCTGCGCGTGCGCGAGCTTGAGGAGGCGCTTGGCACCAAACTGTTCGAGCGAGACGGACGTGCGGCCAAGCTGAACGCCGAAGGCGCGGTCGCCGTGCACTACGCCGACGAAGTACTCAAGCTGCTGGATGAACTGGAGACTCGATTACGCACCGGCGACCCGCTGCAGGGGACGCTTCGGGTCGGCTCGTCGGAAACCGTCGCCATCGCCGTACTGCCCAAAATCGTCTCGCTGTTAGGAGAGCGTTATCCGCGCCTGAAGGTCGAGCTAACAGTAGGTAATAGCTTCGTTCTGCTCGATGCGCTGGGGGCCAATCAGCTGGATCTGGCCATCCTGGCCGATCCGGGCCATCTGGCCAACACCCAGGTTGAGCCGCTGGCGCTCGCACCGGTCGCCTGGATGAGCAGCCGAGCCATGCCGCTACCCACTCAGTTTGCCGATCCGCAGTCCTTATCGCAATCCACCATTCTTTGCGTGCCCGCCCCCTCGCCACTACACGAGCGGATGACCAACTGGTGGGAAAAAGAGGGCGGGCCAACGCTCAGGGTCAGCACTTGCAATAGTCTGGCGATGCTCGCCCGATTGGTGGCCGCGGGTGTGGGCATCGGCGTGCTGCCCACCTGCATTTTGCGCAATGAAATCCAGCGAGGCGCCATCGTGAGTTACCGTCAACAGACGCCCTTCAGGCCGCTCCAGATCTGCGCGGCTTACCGTACCTCTTCCTACTCCGAAGGACTTGAGGCGCTGGTAAGTATTGCGAGGCGCGTCATGCTGGATTCGCGGTATTTTGCGCCGCTGACAACCGCTATGGTTGCATCAGGTATCACTTGAAGCAATGGATAGAGCCGCACTGGACCCGGACCGGTCGCCAGCATCATGACATCGGCCACATCAGCCCGACGCAGGATGCCCGAGGGCAAGAGATAGTCAGTCGTCTCAGTGGCGTCGTTGATGCCCAAGATGGCAATCAACGGACGCTCACCTTTCGTCGACTTGAGCGCGGCCAACAGGGCATCGGCCTCCGTTTGCGGCACCACTGGCGCCTGCGCGACCGCTGTTGCCGCCGGCAAGCTCAATATCCAGCCGGCAAAGCCCAGCACAGCCAGAATGGCCAGGGTGGTGGCGCCCCAAAGCAACCTCAATCTCGACATCGCACGTCCTGTTTTGCCTAACTGGCGTTGATGCCGTCGCTCCGGACCGTCTCGGAACAATTTGCTATGGAAGCCTAGACACCATGAACGAAATTTCGTAAGTGTGGCCTAGATACCCCCTTCATATGTTGGGCCCAGTTTTGACCCTGACCAACCACACTTTTCTGCATGCTCCTTCCGGCCCGCGTCAGTTATTGTCAATAACAAAGCCGCATCGCTTTACCCCTTCATATTATCGACAACATTATTGACAGTAAAACTAGCGCAGGCGTAATCTCATCCACACTCTCATGAGAAGGCCATCCCCCATGACGCAGCCCCCAAGCTCACCGCCTGTTAACCATGCGCTTTGTCTGGGGCCCCTGCCCGATGTGGCCTCCGCCAGCTTTGACATACCGCGCGGTGCGTGCGACACGCATGCGCATGTCATTGGCGACGGCGTGCGCTACCCGTACGTGGAAAACCGCAGCTACACGCCGCCACCCGCCTCCGAAGACAAGTATCTGGCCATGCTGGCTGCCAGCGGCATGGCGCGCGGCGTGCTGGTGCAAGTGAGCGTGCATGGCACCGATAATCGCTACATGCTGGATGTGCTGGGCCGTCACCGCGACACCTTGCGCGGTGTCGCGGTGGTGAACCCCGATGTCACGGACCACGAACTGCAAGCCATGCATACTGCCGGTGTGCGCGGTGTACGCTTTAACGTCTTGTTCGGCGGCGGTGTCGGCCTGGACGCGCTGGACCTGTTGGCCCCGCGCATCGCCCGGCTGGGCTGGCATGCGCAATTTCTGATGGACGTGCGCCACCTGCCCGATGCAATGCCTCGTCTGGCCAAGCTATCGATACCCTGCGTGTTTGACCACATGGGCCACATGCCGGTATCCGACGGCATGCAGCATCCCGGTTTTCAAGCCCTGCTGCACGGCGTCAAAGAATACGGCTGGTGGGCGAAGCTGTCAGGTGCCTATCGCATCAGCGAGCAATTCGACCACTACGACGATGTCACCCCTTGGGCGCAGGCGCTGATCCAGGCCGCCCCCGGCCGGATGGTGTGGGGCAGCGACTGGCCCCACGTAGCCATCCCGCGCATGCCGGACACCGGTGTATTGCGCAACCTGCTGCCCAAGTGGGCGCCTACCGACAGCCTGCGCCGCCGCATCCTGGTCGACAACCCGCAAGCCCTGTATGACTTTCCCGCGCTGGATTGAAGCGCGCGTTTAGCTACACACTTGTTGGCTACCAATGTATTGGCCACAGCCGTGACCACACACTCGGCCAACAACCCTATCCATAGCGGAGACATGACATGAGCTGGTTTGGCGAACTCTCTCCCAGCGGTAAACGCACGTTCTACGCGTCGTTCCTGGGCTGGACCATCGATGCGCTGGACTACATGGTGTTCACTTTCGTGATATCCACCTTGGTGACGCTATGGGGCATCGACCGCGGCCAGGCAGGCATGCTGGGCACAGTGACCCTGTTGTTCTCGGCCATCGGCGGCTGGGGCGCGGGCATCCTGGCCGACCGCTACGGCCGCGTGCGCATCCTGCAGATCACCATCTTGTGGTTCTCGGTATGCACCGTCGGCATCGGCTTCACCCAGAACTTCGAACAGATCTTCATCCTGCGCGCGCTGCAAGGCCTGGGCTTTGGCGGCGAATGGGCGGTGGGCTCGGTACTGATGGGCGAGATCATCAAGTCCCAGCATCGCGCCCGCGCCGTGGGCACCGTGCAAAGCGGTTGGGCCGTGGGCTGGGGTGTTGCCGCTCTGCTGTACACCATTGCGTTCTCGGTGCTGCCCGAAGAATGGGCCTGGCGCAGTCTGTTCTGGGTCGGTGTGCTACCCGCCCTGCTGGTGCTGTATATCCGCAAGCATGTTCCCGAGCCCGAGATTTTCGAACAAGGACGCGAGCAAAAGCAAGACCGCCCCAAGGTATCGCCCTGGCTGATCTTTGCGCCGGGGCTGCTCAAGACCACGCTGCTATCGGCGTTGCTGTGCACCGGCATCCAGGGCGGCTATTACGCGGTGACCACGTGGCTACCCACCTACCTGAAAGTGGAACGGCATCTGTCAGTCCTGAACACAGGAGGCTATCTGCTCGTCATCATCGTGGGCTCGTTCTGCGGCTACATCGCCGGCGCGCACATGGCCGACCGTCTGGGACGCCGCATCAACTTCATCATTTACTCAGTGCTGTCGGGCATATGCGTGTACTTCTATACCCAGGTGCCGCTGACCGATAGCCAGATGCTGTTCCTGGGTTTTCCGCTGGGCTTTGCCGCATCGGGTATCTTCGGCGGGCTGGGCGCCTACCTGACCGAACTGTTCCCGTCAGAGATACGCGCCAACGGCCAGGGCTTCGCCTACAACTTTGGCCGCGGCATTGGCGCATTGTTTCCCAGCCTGGTGGGCTACCTGAGCAACAGCATGGGACTGGCCATGGCCATCGGCATTTTTGCCGGCGGCGCGTATACGGTGGTGCTGATCGCTACCCTGCTATTGCCTGAAACCCGCGGCCGCGAGTTATCGAGCTTGAATACCGCTAGCTAGACGTATAGGGCCATGTTTGAGTGGGCGGGGATAGTCTCACCATATCAACCACCGCTTCAGCCTTGAGCCAAGGCCGCGACACGATATGCGCGGCCTTTTGCTCTGTCGCTTAAAACTCTATCTCGGCCGACAACAATACCGTACGAGGCGCAGCCGCTGTCGCCACAGTGAGCAGCGCACTGCTCGACAGCCAATAGTTCTCGTTGAACAGGTTTTCGACGTTCGCGCGGAACGTCACCTGCTTGCCCATTACCTTTGTGCGGTAGCGAGCCCCGATGTCATAGCGGGTCCACGACGGCAGTGTCAGCGAATTATTCGCGTCGTAGGGCATTGAGGCCGTGTAGATGGCGCGTGCGTTCACGCTCATGCCCGGAACCCAGGGCAGATCCCAGTCGACGCCTAGGTTATAAGTGCGTTTGGGCACGCCAGGGGCTCGCTTGCCATCATTAACGCCGCCTGCTGTGTGCTGAAGTTTGGCATCGAAGAAGGTCGCGCTAGCCATGACGCGCAGCCCGGGGGTGATTTCGCCGACGGCCGACAACTCCAGGCCGCGGTTGCGCTGCTCGCCGTCGTAACTGTAGACGTTGGTAGTTGGATCGGTAATCGCGCTCGGCCGGTCGATCTGAAAGACCGAGGCGGTCGTGAGGACGCTACCCCAATCGACTTTTACGCCCGCTTCGTACTGCTTGGACTTGTATGGGGCGAACACTTCTCCAGCATTGGCCGCGGTTGCTGGCGCGGTCCCGCCACGCGTCAGGCCCGAGGTGAAATTGCCATACAACGAGACATTTTCCAGGGGGCGAACAACAAAGCCAGCGAGCGGAGAGATGGCGCTTTCGTCGTAGGATGACGTGACGCTCCCTGCCGTATTGAAGTTGTCCAACTTCACATTCTGCCTGCGTAGCCCACCAGTAATCAGGATCCGGTCGTTAGCAAACGATAGCGTATCGGTTAACGCAAAGCTGGTGAGTTCGGTCTCCGAGTTCTTGCTCGGAGTACCGCGGTGGCCGCTCATCGGAATCAGCGGAACCGGGTCGTAGATATTAGAATCCGTGCTTTCATCCGATGACAGGTAGAAACTGCCCGCCTCCAGCTTGAGAATCGAGCCCGACAAGGTCAGCAAGTGCTTGACCCCAAACGTCTCGAAGTTCGCGCGCGCGCCAATCTCGCCGGTCTTGTTACGCGAATACGCGTCATACCATGAGTTGGTCACCCGAAAGTTGCCATGCTCATCGACGCCATTGACGGTTCGTGCTTGGGGAAAGTCCTGCTCGCTGCCACCGTAGCGATAACCCGCCGCGCCGTACACCATCAGACGATCGGTAACGTCATATTCGAGGCGTGTCGCCACGGTCGAATCGAAGACCGTCAGGTCGGCGCCAGAATAAATCGCACGATGCCCGGAAGGCGCGGAGGGAATGTAGGGAATGCCAGGGCGGAATCCATTCTGCGCGCGAAAGTTATCGATGTTCTCGCGCTGGGAATAGGCATCCAACGACCAGCGCAATTTCGGTGAACGGTAATCTAGCGCCAGCGCGCCCAGACCAAATTCCTGTCGGCCATTGTCCAGGCTGGTTTCGCCATTCTTGTACTGGGCATTGACACGAATGCCCCATTGATTGTCGTCGCCGAAACGTCGGCCTACGTCCAACTGCGTGCCCAGCACTGACTTGCTTTCGTATGTGGTGGTCAGGCGTGTCAATGGCGTGTCGCCAGCGCGCTTGGTGATGATATTGATATTGCCACCAACGCTACCGGTGGGACTGATACCGTACATCAACGTACCGGGGCCTTTAAGCACCTCGATACGCTCCATGAGAGCCGCCGGCATACGATTGGACGACGTCAAACCATATAAGCCGTTGAGACCGACGTCACCGCTGGGAACAGTGAAACCGCGAATCTGAAAATCTTCACTGAAACTGCCGGTAGATGTTTGCATGCGTACCGACGAGTCGTTGACGACCACGTCGGCCAAGGTGCGAGCTTGCTCGTCCCGAATGGTCTGCGCCGTATAGTTAGTAACGCTAAAAGGTGTATCCATCACGTCCTGCACACCCAGAATACCCAGAGTGCCGCCTCGCGCGACTTGCCCGCCCGCGTAGGCTTCAGGTAAATCGGAATAAGCTGCACCGGTCACTATCACGGTCGACAGCGTGGTCACGTCTGCCGCGTCTGTCTCGCCTGTGGCGCCCGCGGGTTGCGTCTGCGCACGGGCGATAGTAGGAGCAAGCAAGACTGGTGTGGCGATGAATGCGGCCCAGAATACAGACCTTAGCGCCATGGCGAGGGTCGTGCGCGGATGGCTCGCGGAACTGGGGGACTTAAATGACGCGACAACGTGCATGAGGGTGACCTTTCGGAGGGATACAGAGCGGAAGCAGTGGCTACTGATTTCCTTTTACGGCTTCGATGCGTCGCCATGCCCGCCCGTGATCCGGGTGCTGGGCACGCCACTGGCACCATTGCCCGATCACATGCGGCGAGACCCGCTCCTCATGCTGTGCCAGCAACCATAGGATTGCCTGCTCGGCAACTTCGGGCGTGACATTAGCGACCTGGGGAGTGGTTCTACACCAAGACAACGAAGACAAGTTCAATGCCGCAGCGTTGCAGGGCTTTGGCGATGTAGCGCTTGACTGACTAGTCATTGCCGCCGACACCAGCGGCACTCGCCATGAAAAGAAAAGCAGCTATGAATGATAATGATTTTTATCAGCGAGTAAAGCATCCTTACGGATACGTGTTGTCAATTTACGTCATTTCAATCATCAACCGGTCCGCGGCATGGCTCGGTTGCATCTAAAAAAACGAAGGGCACCCTCACCAGGTGCCCTTCGTATCGCAGAGCACCGCAGTGGGGGCCCATGGCATCGAGCTTGCCTTTACGCTGCCCGCAGCGCCTTTTCCCAGTACGAATAAGTCCGCAGCACATGCAGCTCCAGCGTCGTCGGGCCACGCGCACCGTGCAAGACCGCAGGAATGCGCGCGTCGCCATTGGTCCAGCGCATCACTGCGCCGCGCACATCCTGAGGCGCATGCATGCCATCGAGCCGAGTGTCGAGCAGGTCCAGATCTCGACGGCCGATCTCGTCTTCGATGGTGATACGCACCAAGCCCACGCCGACCTGCCGCAAGTCGCGGTTGGCGCGTATGGTCGTCTCGCGCACAACTGCGCAGCGCGAACGGACCCACACGTCGGCGTGCACAGCGCCCGCCGGCAAGGCGAAGCGCAGGACGCCCTCGGGCTGGCCGGCTGACTCGGCGTGTATTTGCTGGCCATCGACTTCGACGTAGAGACCGGGGTCGGTGATGCGCACGGATTGAGTCAGCGCCTGGGCGCGGGCCAGCAGACGTTTGCGTACGGCTTCGACGGTGGGGCCAGCGCGCACCACTTTGATGCCGTCGATCACTGGTCGCCCGGTGGGAGGGCCGAAGTCCGGGTGTAAGGCAACGGTATCGGCATTCTGGAACATGGCGCGGTTGCCGGTGTCAACGTACGACTCTGCCGGCAGGCCCTCGGCAAGGAGAATGTCGAACGATTCCAGCTCGACATGGAAGTATTCAAAGACAGGCATGTCGAATTGCTGGATGACGGTGCGTCCATTGACCAGCAGCATGGCGGGAATGAGTGCGCCGTCAAAGTACACGTGATGCCAAGGGGACAGCAGCAGATCCCGATGGGGCACGTTGTCGGCAATCGCACCCTGCTTGAAGAGGATAGGGAAGGCGCGGATTGCGTTCTTTGCGGGGGTGCGATGTTTGTACAGGGTACGGTGGCCCAGCCATTTGACGGTGGCGACGCCGCCGCTGGCGGTGCAGACCTGGTCGCCCGCGGCGAGGTCCTCGATCTTGACTTCGCCGCCCGGGGTCGCGATGTGCGTGCCTTTCAGATAGCACGCGTAGGTCATGGTGTCACCGTCCATTTTCAGCCAGTCGGGGTCCAAGTCCGGCGCATGCAGACGGCCGACTTCAATGCCCTGATCGGTACGAAAGAACAGAACGTCATTGTCGTAGTTGACGTTCTGAGCGCCCGGGACTTGAATCTGGTCGCCCATGGACATGCCGGTAATGGTGGGTGGCACGCGCAGGTTGGAGATATTGCCCGGATCGTACACCAGCGTCGAGGCACCGGCGTCACTGAAGTCAACGTTGATCGTGACAACCGGCGATTGACCGACGAAGCCCAATGCGGCATCGACAAATTCCGGCGTCATTTCCAGTTTTCCGTTGCCGACCAGACCGTAGTTGTAGGTGGGATTGTTGGCCGAGCCGTCCAGCGCGACCAGCCTGACGCTGGCGTTGTCCAGCACGTTCAACGAAAAGGTGGACGACAGTTCCGCGTTGATGGTTTGCTTGAGGTCCAACGTGCGGGAAACGTCCGTGTCATCCTCGACGTTCAGAGTCGTATTGGGGTCGTCGTAGATCGCCTCCAGTACGGTGTCGGCATCGTAGTATTGCTGATCGACCCTCACATCATGGGGGTTGATACCGCCAATGTATACCACTGCTTCGGTAGCCATACATCACCTGTCTTGTAAGTTTTCAGGACACGCGAAATCCGGTTGATCGAGCGAATATGTGGCAAGGTGGTGCGCACCGGTTCCCATCTCGTCGATCAGGCTCGCGAGCGATTTGCAGCAAAATTCCGGGTAAGCGTCGAGGAATTTGCCGGGCGGCACAAGCCTTTTTCGACGAAATGCGCGTTTTGCTCGGTGAAATGGACGCCGGCCGGCAAACTCCAGGCAACGTGCGGCGCGAGGTCAGCGTGTTTCGGCGGCCCACTGCACGGCATCGGCACCGGCGGGGATGCGCATCGGTGCCGACGGATCCGTCGCTGCATACCACACCGCCTCGGCCACGTCCTTCGATCGCGTTCCCTGGCCTACGGAGGCTTGCATGCGGGCGATGGTCTGCTGCATGAACTCGCCATAGATCTCGTCATCCATGCCGCGCAGGTGTGTCCGCGCCGTGTCACGAAAGCGGGTCTCGCTCGAGGATCCGGGCAACACGATATGCACGCGTACCCCGAACTGCTCAACCTCGATCGCCAGCGATTCGCTGAATGCATTGACCGCGGCCTTGGCTGCGCGATAGATACCGACCAATGGCAACGGCTTCAGCGTGGTGCTCGAGGTCACGTTCACGATGACGCCGGACTTGTGCTCACGCATTTGCGGCAACACCGCCTGCGTGACCGCGATCGTGCCGAAGGTGTTGGTCTCGAAGAGCGCGCGCGAGGTCTCCATACTCGTCAGCTCTAACGGAGCGGGCGCGCCGAAGCCCGCGTTGTTGACAAGCACGTCTATGGGACCTGCGGCCTCGATGGCATTGTGAATGCTCGATACATCGGTGACATCGAGCTGCAGCACGCGCAATCGACTGGAGGGCGGCAGCACGTCCTCGCTCGGCGTGCGCATCGTGGCAATCACTTGCCAACCTTGCTTGAGGAAGTGGCGCGCGGTCTCCAGTCCGAAGCCGGAAGAGCAGCCAGTAATCATGACAGTTTTCATAAGATTTTTTCGTGTAGGTTGGGAGGCCTTGACGATAGCTCGCCGAATCCATACTCACTACAATCCAGAATCCATATCTCATTTGCGAGAGTCCGACCATGATTGATCCGCTCGCCGAGGTGGTCACATTACTGCAGCCGACCGCCCGGTTCTCGAAACAGGTCGTCGGCGCGGGTCCGTGGCAGATCCGCCGCTCCGATGCCGGACAGCCCTTCTATTGCGTCGTCCTCGAGGGCGGCTGCCGCCTCACGCTCGACAGACACGAGACGATCGTGCTGCAGACTGGCGACTTCGTTCTTATCCCGGCGGCACTCGGCATCGCCATGTCCAGTCTTGAACCGCCGACGGGCACAGCGGACGCCATGCCGGTTGCGCTGGGCCAGGGGCTGTTCCGGATCGGTGCCCAGGAGGGCCCGACGGACCTGCGCATCCTGGCGGGCCACTGTAGCTTCGGCTCGCCGGACGTAGCCCTGCTGGTTTCACTACTGCCGCAACTGGTTCACGTCCGCGGCGAGCAACGGCTGGCGACGCTCGTGCAGTTGGTGGGCGATGAGTCACGCGAGCAGCGACCTGCGCGCGAGGTCGTGCTCGCCCGTTTGTTGGAGGTACTCCTCATCGAGGCGCTGCGATCGACGGCTGGGACGACGGCGTCGCCGGGCCTGGTGCGCGGGCTCGCTGACGTGCGCCTGGCGGCTTCGATCCGCGCGATGCACGAGCAGCCGACGCGAGCATGGACGGTCGTGGAATTGGCCAAGCAAGCCGCGCTCTCGCGCTCATCGTTCTTCGAGCGCTTCAACCGCGCGGTGGGCCTGGCGCCGATGGCGTATCTGCTCGGTTGGCGCATGGCGCTCGCAAAGGACTTGCTTCGCCGCAACGAGGGCGGTATCGCCGAAATCGCCGAGCGGGTCGGCTACGGCTCCGCGAGCACGTTCAGCGTCGCCTTCACGCGCTACGTCGGACAGCCGCCGACGCAGTACGCGCGAGACCAGGCTATCGCGGCGCGGACTGCCATCGTATGATCACCGTGAACGTAAAAGGAAGCGTCAATGCCTCGCGGGAAGCCGTCGTGTCGACGAACGTGAACGCCGCCAATGCCATCGATCTATGGCTGGCGTACTACCAGGATTGGGATGGAGACGGCACCCAGGGCAGGCTACAGGCCTTATTGAGCGACGACGAGAAGCGGCAGCGCGAGCGGTTTTATTTTGCTGATGATCGGCTGCGCTACGGGGTTACGCGTGCCATGGTACGCACGGTGCTGGCACGCTACGCACCGGTGGCGCCCGCCGATTGGCGGTTTGTCGCCAATGCCTACGGACGTCCGGCGATCGCACCGCAGCACGGCGCGGCATGCGAACTGAATTTCAATGTCTCGCACACGCGCGGCCTGATCGCGCTGGGGATCACCCGACTGGGGATGTTGGGTGTTGACGTCGAATCGCTGCATCGTGCAGCGGCGCCGGGGTTGGCCGAAAGAATGTTTTCTGCGCGGGAAAGCGCCGATCTACGGCGCACACCGCTCCAGGAACGCGATTTTAGATTCTATGAATACTGGACGTTCAAGGAGTCGTACATCAAGGCCCGTGGGATGGGTTTGTCGCTACCGCTGGACAAATTCAGCTTCAGCTTTCCCGACGCGGGTGCGGTGAAGCTGGACATCGACGCCGAGTTGGCCGACGTGCCCGACCGCTGGCGTCTGTGGCAGTTTCAACCGACGGCGGACTACCTGCTTGCCATCTGTGCCGAAAGCCAGGGCGATCGTCCCCAGAGCGTCAGCTTACGCAAGCTGACGCCGCTTGACGATGATGAGGAATTGACGCTGGCACCGCGAAGACGCACCGGGCCTTAGCCTGCAGCGGCAGGCTCGCGCAGGTGCGCCAGCGCCGACGGCGTCTGGCAGCCCACGATGGCGGGCGCCTGCTGGATGAGTTCGTCGTTCTCGAGCGCAGCTACCATGAATCGCGCGTAGTCCACGCGACGCGTGACGTTGCTGGCCAGTATCGGATCGCCGACGTGATGGCTCCACACCGGCAACCCCTGGCTCTCGCCTTCTTCGAGGTCGCTGCCACGCACGACCGTCCAACGGCGGTGACTGGCGAACACCCGTCTGCAAGCCTCGACTTGGTCGTTGACGTCGCCTACACGCAGCACCCGTCCGATCCAGCCGCCCACGACAACCTGAAACCGGAGCAAGCGGGAGTAAACATCCTTGCCGTCGCGGCTGATGTGCCAACCGCAGGAAAACACCAGCCGGGCATCCGGCTCGGCGTAGTCGAGTACGGCCTGGGCTGTGCCCGTGGAGTATTGCTGGACACCCCAGGGAACCAGCACCACCAACACGCCATCGCAGCCGGCGACCGCCTCGCGTATGACGTCCCGGTTATCCGTTGCGCCCGGAACCACACGGATACGGCCTTCGAAGGCTGCCAGCTTGGGCACGCTGCGCTCACGGCACACGGCGACGACCTCGTCGCCGCGTTCCAGGCACTGGCGCACCATATATTGGCCGAGTTTGCCCGATGCGCCGACGATACAGATTTTCTTCATACTCCGTTCCCCGATGATCGCCACAAGCCGGATAGCGGGACCTGCGGCCTAGGTATTGAAAAAGAGGGAAGCAAAGCGCTGGGCGATGCCGGGTTCGACGCCGTGGGCCGCCGGATCAACCGCAATACGCAGGGCGATTTCCGCCACTTTGGCATACTCGTCGGGATTCTGCACGCAGTGCTGTAGCAAGGCTTGGGTTTGCTGCTCCAGTTCGGTGTTGGCCGCTAACCAGCGCGGATCCCACCTGGGCAGCAGGGAAAAGTCGTCTTTGGCCAGAGACTCCGCCTCCCAGCGAAACGACAAACGGCTGCCATTGTGCGAGGCCCGCAAGGGCAGTTCGCCTGCGGTTTCGATGCTTAGCTCCGGCAGCACCTGCAGACCTTGCTTCCAGTGCGAACCGCCGGCAGCGTGCGGATCATTGGGCAGCCAATTGGCCTCGTCCAGCCCCAGGTCGAACCAGAAAAGCACCGCGCCGACGGTACCCGAAGCGATCGCCGGCAGGCGAATGACTTTGTCTTCGGGCTGTGGACCCGCCGTGGCGAAGTCGAACTCGAATACGTCGAAAGGCTCGCTCAGCGGACGATAATCCAGCCGGGTCGCATCCACATTGATGAAGCCGGTGTGCGCACGATAAGGGTTGAGCAGATTGACGTCCAGATCCCAAAGACGGTCCAGCCGATATTCGATCAGCATCGCGCGGATACGTGCTTTGGCGGGCACAAATCGTGCAGACTCTGTCAGCAGATGTTCGCGTGCGTGGCCCAGATAGTGCAGCACGCCTTCGCCAATAAGACTGCAATCGAACAACTCCAGTACCACCAGGTCGGCCGGCCGCGGCAAATCCTCCGGAATCGTCATGTTTCGGCAGTCCTTGCCGATCAGGGCAACGCGATCGGCATAGCCGTTGACGGTGATGACGTCCCTACCCGCCTGCACGATGCCGACATTCGATTCGCAACCCACGATCTGCCGAGCCCCCGCTTCGGCCGCCAACATAGGCAACATGCCGCAACCCGCGCCAATATCCAGCACCAGCGAGTCCGTCGCTCCGTCGAGCGCGCGCGAGATCGCAGCGCGATACGCCTGCGTGCGTGGCGCATCGCCCAGCGTGGACACGTACCAGCCGGGCAAACTCTGTGAACGAGGCGAGCTTGCCGAATCGCCCAGTTGAAAATGGAAGCGGGTTTCGGTCATCTGTGTGCGCAAGACCCGCTCGTCGCCGTCCGTCACCGAGATCGCATCGATGTGCTGAACCGCCGGCTTGAGCCAACGCAGGGGGCTGCCCGGCTCGTTGCCGATACAGTGACCGCCCAGATCCAACTCGAACCAGAATACGATCGCATCCACCTCACCCGTCTTCACGATAGGCAAGCGGGTGTCCCAGATGGCCGGTTGGAAATCCGAAAAATCCAGCGAACCGACTTCGATCGGCTCGCTCATGGGCGTCCAGGCCGTCGTTTCTACATCGAACGGTTGTGGATAAGGGCTCCATCGCAGCACGTTGAGGGCTTCCAATTGGTAGCCGGTGGCGTCGTAGTTCCAGGCAATGGGCATCGCGAACACGCGCGCGCTGGCCGGCAGCACGCGCCTGATGCTGCGCCCCTCGCCCTGATGGCGCCTTACCGCCTGGACGATGCCGGTACCCAGCAGCGTATGGTCGATCTGCGAAAACACCAAGCAGTCGGCTTCGAGAACCGTCTGCGGTTCGCCGCTGACAATGTCAACGCAGGCTGCAAAGGACTCGAATGATGCGCGCTGCTCTTGCTCCGTCCACGAGGCAACGGCCTCTCCAAACCGGGCACGCCACTGCTTCATGAAATGCTTTTGCACGATGCCAGTGGTGATGCGCGCCTCCAGCGGGTAAGGGTCCGCGCACACCACATGCGCTGCCCCATGATGCAGCGCTCGCAGCGCGAAAACACCCAATTCGCTGCCATGCAGCACAACCCTGCGGTCCGTCAAATCGGCAAGCGCGGCATCCCACGCCGCCAGCCAGTGGGGATCTTCGAGTCGAACGATGGCATTGCGCGCCGCGACTTGATTGCCGTAGCGCCACAGGTGTTTTCTGATGCCATCCAGGCGCATGCCCTGTAACGCCTGAGGCATGGCAGGGTCGCGCAGCCAACGGCCGTCAAACACAACTGGCGGTGGCGAGCTCGGCGCTATGCCTCGATCGCTTCCAGACCCGCGGCTTTGCTGCCTTTCTTGAGGATATTGCTGGACGTCGTTTCCGAATGCGTGTCCATCATCTTGACCCATAAACTGATTCAACCTTGCTGTGGGATTGGCCGTACGGCTCGCGCGACGCTGCCGCGACCCATTGTCGGCATCGCGCCATCGGCCTTTCGGAAACTATCGTGGACACCATCGCTCGTCGCGCCAACCTCATTGAGCAACGCGACGAAATTGCGATGTTCCTTGCCAAAAAGCGTCAGAATCGCATGCATGCTGGAACGTGAGTCTTTCGCAAGGCTGTACTTGATGAAGGCGGCCAGCGTACCCGACGGACCCACGTCGATGTAGCGGTGCGGACCCTGGCGTTCCAGGAGGGCGACGGTATCGTTAAACCGGATGGGATGGCGCACCACTTGCCAGAAATACTCGTCTGGTAACGCGTCCAAGATGGCTGCCTGCCGGCAGCAAACGATAGGAATGGCCGCCGGCCTCACCGGCACGCCACGCATAAATGCACAAAAGCCGGCCTCGGCCTTGTCTATCCAGCGCGAGTGAAATGCATACGAAACCGCCAGGCGCTGAAAGGTCAGGTCGCGACGCTTTAACTCTGCTTCGATAGTATCCAGTTCATCGAACTCGGCGGACACGACAAAGTGGGAGTGGAAGTTGATGCCGGCCAGTTCACTACGATCGCGTAGAAAAGCTTCTTGTTCGTAGAGATCAGGGGCTGCAAGCACGGCAATCATGCCACCAGGCGAACAGTCACGTTCAAAGCCCGCAGCCTGTTCCAGCACTGCCGCCATGGCTTCCTCGACGGTCAGGCTGCCGCCTACCGCCGCCGCGGTGAACGAGCCCAGACTGGCACCCAGAACAAGATCCGGCTCTATGCCTTCGTGCACCAGGCATTGCGCCAGTGCATATTCCACCATGAATATGGCGGGATGAGTCAGCCGCGTGCGGGCGAAAACGTTCGACTTGGGTGACCCGTAGATCGCCTCGTTGACACGGGTCCCGTTGATAGCCCATGCCATGTCGTCCAGGCGCCGCATCCAGTCGCGGAACACTGCGTGTTGTTCGAACAGGTCCTTGCCCATCTGGAAATACTGGGACCCTTGACCCGAAAACATGAACACGGTCTTAGGCATGCACGACTCCTGATTGAATGCCACAAGGCCTGTCGCCGCCCTACGCCAGGGCGTTGCTTAACGCTGGTCGGTGACGACGTCCAGGCCAAGAGAACGAAAATATTGATGCCAGAAACAGGTGGCGTCCCTGGCATCCTCGGCCGTGCGCACGGATTCGATTTCGAAAATGCTGAGTTTGGTATCGCCGCGCGCTGCCTCGGCAATCGCGCGGGGGGCGCTACCCGAGACGCAGGTCAAATCGGCATGGATTTGTTCGCTCATGTCCTGCAGCGATTTTCTCATCCAACCGATATATCGAACGTCCGATGCGCCAAAGCCCACGCCAAATATGTAGTAGTCAGCGGCCGTCATACAACCTCCGTTGCAGGAAATACACCAACAGTCAAAATCCTGCCCCCATTCGCGATGGATTGATCGCTACACCGGGGACAGTTCGTCAAGATCAAAGTATCCGTTGAACCCTTTCATATACACCGCCGCGCGGTGTCCGAACAGCACGACGGCTTCGGTCCGGGTTTCCAGAGGACCGTCGTCCGTCAACGTTGATTTAGCTCTGGTGCCCACTGGATATTGTTTGTTCCATGCGGCTACCTTCGCGGCCGCACTGTGGCTCACGCCCGGCTCCACGGCCGCGGGCTCCGCCTGGACGTCAGCGGTGTCTCGCGCAGCGATCTGGCGCAACGCTTCTTCCGAGGTCTGCGCCTTGATGGTGTAGACCAGCTTGGTCAATACATCGCCTGGGCCAACCTCTTCAAAATTTGCGGTCTGGCCCTGCGTCAAGGTCAGGGCCATCAGATACTGCACGCTTTCGAACCAACGCACCGTGCTGACGAGGTGGTCGGCCAACCGTGCCTGGATGGCGTCGGCGGTATGCGGGAGGGCGGTTACGTTGGCGATGACGGGAACACGCGGTTCGGAAAACGTGTACAGCTTCAGGTGATCGCGAAATTGCGTCATCGCTTCGGTCATGAATACCGAATGAAAAGCGCCGCTGGTAGCCAGCGGGTAATACCGCATCTTGCCTTCCTGAAAGAGCTTTTCTGCCTTGCCGATTTCTTCGCGCGCGCCGGACAGCACGATTTGCGACGGCGTGTTGTAGTTGGCCAGGAAAACATTGTTCAAGCCGTTGTCGCGCAACCGGCTCTCGATTTCCTCCTTGCTGGCGTTCAATACCGCAGCCATTGCGCCATCGGTGGCGCGGCTCATCAGCTCGCCACGCTTTTGCACCAGGCGCAGCCCGGTTTCAAAATCGATGCAACCGGCGACGGTAAGCGCATTGAACTCGCCCAGGCTGTGGCCCAGCAGGTAGTCGGGGGGCACCATGCCCTCATCCAGCTTGGCGGCATACGACAAGGCGTTCACCACATACAACGCGGGTTGAGTGAACTGGGTGCGGCTCAGTTCGTCTCGTTTGTCTTCCAGGCACAACGCCTTGATCGAGTAGCCGAGGATGGCATCGGCCATATCGGTCAGATCCTGATAGCGATCGAACAAATCCAGGCCCATGCCCTTGTACTGCGAGCCCTGTCCTGGAAACATGGTGATATTCATGGCTGCCTTCCTGCAATACTCGTCAAAGATAAATGGCGTTCAAGCGCAACGCTGCACACAAACCGCCGTGTTGGTACCGCCAAAACCCATGCTCAGGTTCAGCGCGTTCTGCACTGAGTGGGATACCGCACGCGGGCCTACCCAGTTCATGCTGGAACTGATCGGCTGATCGAGGTTTCTGGCCGGATGTAACTGGCCTTCGCGCATCTGCAGCAGGACAGCAATCAGTTCGGCCGTTCCCGCAGCGCTCAGGCCATGCCCGGTCAGCGATTTCGTCGTATTCAGATAAGCGTGTTCCAGACCGCATTCGCGCAAGGCTCCCACCTCGGTTTTATCGCCCAGGTTGGAACCGGTGCCGTGCGGGTTCACATAATCGATGTCGTGCGGCGACAACCCCGCGTGCTGCAATGCCGACTGGATGACCGCGACTTCGCCCGGACCCGAAGGATCCGGATTCCGATGGGCGTCCATGATCATCGCCCATCCGGCCAGGCGCGCATAAGGAGTGCGCTGGTGTTGCCGCGCCGAAGCCTGCGATTCGATCACGACCGCGCCGCACAATTCGCCAAAAACAAAACCATCGCTGCTTTGGTCGAACGGCCGGCACGCCAATGCCGGTGCATCGGCGTATCGATCAGAACCCATTGCGCCCAGCGAACGCAGACCCTGGCATTCCCAGTACGACAAATCCATCAGCCCGCCGATAGCAATGCAAACGTCGACCCGCCCGGACGCGACGGCCTGCGCCGCCTCGATCACGGCAACCTGTCCGCTGGCCGAGGCGCCGCCGATCGTGAAGGCCGGGCCGCGAATTCCAAACACTTGCGTACAAACGCCACACAAATCGCTGTCCATGAAGGACATGCCATAGGTGGGACGCAAGAATTGCTCGCGCCCGCGGTAGGCGTCGTGCATGTTGACCAACTCACGCTGCTGCAGATTGGAGCCACCAACCACCAGGCCTACGCGCTCGGGCGCGTATCGATCCAGCGCTGCGTCTTCCCATGCTTCGTTCAGGCACGCCAGGGCCGCGCGGCCCGAAAGAGACAACGTTCTTGCCATGCTGTGCGGCACGGATGGCGGCAGTACGGGATCGTCCATTTCTGCGCCGATAAACCGCGTCGGCGCGACATCCACGGTGCCCGCGACCAACGGACGCTGGCGTCCTGGCCGGCGCATGACGTCGAAACGGTGCCGTCCTTCGAGCAGTGCGGCAGCAAACGCCGTCCGGCCCTGACCGATGGCGGACTGAATGCCTACGCCGGTGATCGCAAGCTCAGCCCTTGGCATACATGATTTCGGCAAGATTGCCGATACTGTCGGCGCGTGCCATTTCCACTAGCGGCACATTCAGCGCCAACGTCTCCAGGGTCATCATGATGATATCGGCGCGATCCACCGAATTCGCACCCAAGGCCTTCAGCGAATCCCCTGACTGAAACGGGTGATCAGTCAGATTGGGCAACACGTCGCGAGTATGGCGAACGATGACATCGAAAATGTCTTGCTGGGTCATGGTAATGATTTCCTTCAACTTATCGGAATAACGAAAAAGAGGTCAGGCTCGCTTCGGTTTCGAATCACTTGCCGAAGACCGCCTCGATGCGGCTCTTGACTTCGGGTTGATGAAACGTGAGTTCGTGCATGGCGATTTCCTGCTCGATGAAACCCGGCAGCTTGGCACGCAAAGGCGCCGTCAAATGATTCTTCAATGTCACCAGCGAAACCCTTGGCTTCTCGGCCAGACTGCGCGCCGCGTCGAGCGCGTACTCCAACACCTGCTCGCGCGACACAATCGGCAGTTGCACGCCCCGCTTGAGGAAGTCTTCACCCCGATAAGTAGCCGCAGTCAGCATCATTTCGTGCGCCAGGACCGAGCCCAGCTTCTCCGGCAGGATGAAGGTCGAACCCATACCGGGGGTAAAGCCATATTTCATGAAATTCGCGGTATAGACGGCCTCGCGGGCAAGCACGGTAACGTCGGCGAACATACCCATAACGAAGCCGCCGCCTATGCCATGCCCCTGCATGGCGGCTACCACCGGTATCGGGCAGTTCAGCGCCAGGCTGTACAAATCCCTATCGGTAAACTGGATTTTCCCCGCGTAGAGGTCGCGCAGTCCTTCCTGCGTTCCACCGCTCGAAAAATACCCGTCATAACCGGTCAAGACGACGACCCGGCAGTCCTCGCGCTGACTGACTTCAGCGAAGGCCCCCGTCAGCCCGGCAATGAACTCCACCGTGAACCCGTTACGGTTGGCGCGGTCCTGCATTCTGATTTGCACGATCCCGTCCTGAAGATCGCTCACTTCGATAATCTGGTCTGACATGGATGGCACTTAGTGAGTCGCACGCCCCGTGCCTCTGACCGGAATGGCACCTAGTCGGGCGGCATTGCGTGACTTGGCAACATGCCTTGTCTATTGCTCGGACCTGACCCCGTTTGTGGAACCAGCCATAGTTGTGTCAATCGGCTTCCCACGGCAGCTTTCCCGTCTTCACGTAACGCGCCACTTTGCTCAGGTTGTCGGGGTCGGAAAATACTTCAAGATTCGCCGCCAGCGCCGGTCCACGGGCAGTGGCCAGCCCGTCATCCAGCTCGCGCACGTAGCGCTTGTAGCGTGCGATGCCCGCCTTGCCAAGCAGACGCAGCCGCAATAGCCGCTTGCGCAACAGATTCTCGCTGTTGGCTTCGCAGGCATCGACCAGGCCCCACGATTGCGCCAACGCAGCGCTGATCGGCTGCGTCATCAGGGTCAGATAGTTGGCCTTGGCCTGCCCTACCCGCCGCACCAGGAACGGCAGTACACAAGCCGGCATCAGGCCGAACAAAAGCTCTGACAAACTGTATGCCGCCTTGTCGTCGCTCAGCACGATATCGCAGGCGGAAACAAAGCCAACGCCGCCCGCATTGGCGCGGCCGCGCACATGGGCGACGGAAATGTAAGGACCATGTGCAAGCTTATGCCACACATCGTAGAGCGGCCCAGGATTTTGTTCGCGAGCGCCGGCCAGTCCATCGACACGTTCGCGGATTTCCTGAAAATCCGCACCGGAACAAAACACGTCCGGCAAGCCTTCAAGCACCACCACTTTGATCGCCGGCTCGCACGCCGCCAGCACCCTACCCAGTTCCTCGACCATGCGGTCGTTGATGGCATTACCGGCGTCCGGACGATGCAACTGGATAAAACAGATGTCTTCTTCCTGCCTGACGCGCAGCGTATCGAAAGCCTGGCTCAGGATATCCATTCGTATTCCCGATGAAACTCTTTGATCTGCTTAAGAAACAAGGTCGGCAGGCCCATGACGCTGCGCGCGTCCGCAACAAAGGTCGTGTCTGGCACTAGATTGCGGGTACCGAACCGGAGCGCTCGATTGTTGAGCAACTCGTCGTACTCGCTCATCGAGAGCTCGCGGCGCTTGTCCAGGCACTGTCCGATGCGTTGCTCGCGAAGGCGTTGTTGTCCATCCTGGGTGGCAACGCCACTGAAGAATTCCGAGCAGCATCCCGATCCGTAGGAGAACACGCCGATGCGTTGCGGCGTCTCGAAGTCTCCGTTGTCGATGGTGCTGGCCAGCGACATCGCGGCCGTCGCGCCCATTATGTTGCCCACGCGCTGGCAGTGCGTCAGACCCGGCGTCACCCGGCGTTGGAAATCGTCCTCGATCGCCGCCGGCGCCGCCTTGAGCAACTTGCGCATCATGTTGCGGTGAGCGCCTTTTACCATACCGCCAAAAGGCGTATGGTAAGCAAGATAGGTAAAGGTGGAACCGAAATTCGCGCCATCCACGCGGCTCTGGTATTCCAGATAGGCGTTTTCGCAGCAACCCAGATAGGCCAGCAGCGAGAGATCGGTATCGCCGGCGTCCGCGTCGGCGGAGGGGCGGCAGGTATCCATCACCTCGTAACCGTAGTACCCATTGGCGCCGACATCGATCTGGAACACGTGGGGCTGATCGCTGATCAGCATAGCCACAGCGCCCGAGCCACTACTGGGTTCCGCGAAGGACCAGTCGGCCGACAGCGCATCGCCGCCTTCCTCGACCATGAAGCGGGAGATATCGGTGGCGATGACAAGGACCTTGGCTCCCGGCGAGACCTGAGCCAGCACGAAGTTAATGGCCATTTGCAGCCCGGCCACACCGGAATAGCAGGCATTCTTCAACTCAAACAGCCGACAGTTGCGATTCAGGCCCAAAAGATCATGGCAATACGTGCTCATCGACTTACCGAAGTCGAACGCCGACTCCGTGCAGGTGATCACCATTTCAATGCGGTCCTTTTCCTCCGGACTCAGCGCATCCACGATAGGCTTGGCCGCGTTGACCGCGAACGTGATGGGATCCTCGTATGGCATGGTGAGGCTCTTCTCTTTCATCAGAAGATTCTCGAATCGGCTCATATCCAGTCCACGATGCGCAGCGAGCTTTTTGACATCGACAAACGTCGTACCGGCAAAGACATTCATCGCTTCGATTCCAACCATGCTCACGTAGGCTCTCCTGAGACGCAGACGACGCTCGCTGCACGCATTGGCGTGGCAGCGGCAAGAAGTTGATCAAACAATAAGAAGAAAGGCCGGCTGACTCAGCGAAAGGCCAGCAGGTTTTCCCGTTTCTGTCCTTTGCGCAGTCGAAACGCCGCAAAAGCGTACTTATCGGGAAAATTAAGATAAATGTTGTAGCCGAGCAGGTCGCCAAAATTCTGGCCCGGCGACCGCATATAGGTATGGCCGGGAAACACATGGGTGTCCGGCTTTATCACGGCCTTCAACAGCTCTAGACTATCGAACATGGCGTATGCGGACTCAAGATCCATGCAAATGCCGCAACCTTCGGCGAACAAGACGTCGCCGGAAAACAAATTATTGCCTATCAGGAAGCAAACGCAGCCCGGCGTGTGTCCTGGCGTCAAGATCGGCTGGATCGACAGGCCGCCGACATGGAATGCCGTATCGTCCAACGCGATCAGATGCCGCGACGAGAACCCCGAACTCTGGATTTCCCGCTGCGACATCCAGATCGGGCAGTTATAGAAGTCGGCCATGGGTTTGGCCAAGTTGATGTGATCGTGATGCGAGTGCGTAATCAGGATCCCGCTGAGTGTCGCCTGGGCATGCTCCAGCTCTACCTGGATCTTGTCCATTTCCCACGCCGGATCAACCACCACGGCTTGATGGCTCACTGGATCCACGATCAGGTAGTTGTTGTTCACAAAGGCCTGATGACGGACCTTGATCAAGAATACGTGAGGCGAGACCACTTCATTTCTGCCTACCATCCAGGCGCTGCCCACGGCGTCCCCTGCACACGGGTTTAATGGAGGCGCGGGCTGGACTCGAACCAACCTGGACGGATTTGCAATCCGCTGCATAACCACTTTGCTACCGCGCCTTTGAGGGTGTCGGGCAGGCTCCGCCCTCTCGTTGACACGAGTGGGTCAGTGGGAACCGCCACATAAGCGAAGAATCTAACTCTACAAGCCGTGCGTGACATTGCAATGACGCCGTGCTTCCTGCGTCCACTGCTTCGTTAGGCAATCTCGTCACAGCACGTTTTCCTAGTAGCCCGGGTCAATCGACGACGCTGAGTTCAGCCTCATCGATTTCGCCGTCGGCGCCCTTGGTCAAGGCACGAACATAAAAATTGGTAAGTTTGACCAAGACCTCGCCATTGGCATTCAGAAGCCGGATATCGAACATCATGATGTCGCCGGAAGCCGTGTCTCCCGCCGAGCGTTCGACGTAGACGTGGCAGGTTTCTGTCAAGGGATGCAGGATGGCGATAGCGTCCACGGCGAAGGGGACATGCGGCGTATTTGCACCGTGGCCGGCCACCATGCCAATGACCGTTTGCAAAGCCCCGTCCAGCAAGCAGGGATGCAACAGATATTGGTCGAAGTCCTCAAGCAGGCTGTCGGCAAGCTTCAGTTTCGAGAGCGCGAAATCCGACCCTATATGCAGTTCCTGTATCGTCTGAAAGCTGAAGCCGTAGTCGAAGCCGCCTTGCCGGAATTGCCGGTAGCATTCCTCGTGACCCAGCATCCGGGTGGCGCGCTGCCGGAGTTCTGGCAAGGAAACTGCCGGCTCCGAATCACCGCCCACGGCGTCGTCAGCCTGAAATACCAGTCGGCCTTCGGCATGGACGATCTGCTCATGGTCGCTATCGAGCGACACGATGGTGTATTGCACATCGCCGCCACTGGCTTGCAACAGGGTCTTGACCTGCAGCCCCGCATCATCCAGTTTCAGCGGATGCAGCCAGAAGACGTCGTTGATCCGCACAACCGGGACTTCGGCCGCAAACGCACCGCTGGCGCAAGCCATCTCGACGAAGCCCGAGCCGGGAAAGATAGCTTCGCCATTAATACGATGATCCCGCCCGTAATAATGTTGCGCCGATAATGACGAAGCAAAGCCGATTTCATTCAATGTCGAGACATTGTCGTGCACCAGGGGATGGAGTCGCGGCGGCCCGGCAACCTCTTCGCGCCGCGGCCCAACTTCGTGTTTTATCGGCGCCGCAGATGCGCCATCGGACAGCCAGTAGCGGGTAGAGGAAAACGGATAGGTGGGCAAAGGCAGGCGTCGCACGGAATGTCCCTCGTGCAACAGGTTCCAGGAAATTTCCTGGCCCGCCACCCATCGTTGGGCGATTGCCGCCAGATCCGACTGCGCGACCGCCAAGCGCACACGCTCACGGTCTTCGGTACTGACGGACTTCTTCCGGCGATGCGGTTCCACACGGCTGGCCGACAGCCCGGTGGACGGCCGTTGCTCCAGGTAGGCAGCCAATTCAGTCGCCAGTCCGGCGGCGTTTTCTGCCACGACAGCCAGCCTTTGCTCCATGGCTTCGCGCCCAATCTGCATCGTGTACGCCAACCGGCTCATGTCTACCAGGTCATTGTGCTTGAGGTATTCCAGCAGGTCGGCGGCACGCTCCCGCAGCCCGCTTTCATCCCGAGCGGACAAAACCATCAAATGTTTTTGCCTAGCCGCGCCGATCGTCGGTGCGACGGCCGGCGCTTCTTCAAGTATCACGCAGGCATTGACACCACCCGCCCCGAACGAGTTGATCATGGCCCGACGCACGTGGCCTGCTGCCACTTTCCATGGCGTCAACTGCCGTTGCAAGTAGAACGGCGTGTCAGCGAACGGGATATCCGGATTGACCGGATCCGCGTGCAAGGTCGGCGCGATTTCACGATACTTGAACTGCATCAGTACCTTGATCACGCCGGCGATGCCCGCCGCCGATTCGGCATGCCCCGCATTCGCCTTCAACGACCCCAGTGCGCAGAACTGCTTGCGGGCCGTTCGTTTGCCGAATGCCTGAGTCAGCGACAACACCTCCAGGCTGTCGCCCAACTGGGTTCCCGTCCCATGGCCTTCCACGTAGCTGATGGTGGCCGGATCAATCTCCGCCTTGGCCAGGGCTTCTTCGATCAACAGGGCCTGCGAATTTGGATTGGGTGCGGAGTATCCGTTGGAGCGGCCGCTGTGTGCGGTCGCGCTCGCTACTACCACGCCATAAACGTGGTCGCCATCCGCCATCGCCCGCGACAATGGCTTGAGAATGACGGTACCCAGGCCTTCACCGGGAATGAAACCATCATCGCCATGGCCGAAGCTGCGGCATTTGCCATCGACGGCCAGCATGCGGCGCCGGCACAAGGATTGATACTTGGAGGGGTGCAGGTACAGGTTGACGCCGCCCGCAATCGCCACCTGGCAATCGCCATTCCTGAGGCTTTCGCCCGCCAGGTGCAGCGCCATCAGCGAGGACGAGCAAGCCGTGTCAATCGGCATGCTGGGCCCCTGGAAGTCAAAGAAATACGATACCCGATTAGCGATCGACCACGGCAGCGAACCGGGTGCGACCATGTTGCCGCGACGCCATTCTTCGGGCGCAAGCATTTGATAAGTGTTGGTCGTGACACCGACGAACACCCCGACATCTGCGCTCTTACCCTTGGGATGTTGCGCTTTGAGGCTGTCCCGCGTGTAGCCGGCGTCTTCGAGCGCGCTCCAGACCGACTGGATAAACAGCCGCTCTTGCGGATCCATCATACGAGCATCGTCGGCGGAAATACTGAAGAAGCTCGCATCGAATGTATCGACATCGTTCAGGAACCCACCCCATTTGCAATAGATTTTTCCTTCACGCGCCAAATCCGGGTCATCCGCAAAATGTTCCTCGGCATCCCATCGTTCCTGAGGTACCGGGACGATCAGATCTTTACCGGCACGCAGGTTTTGCCAGAACGCCTGCGCGGAATCCGAACCCGGAAAGCGTCCGTGCACGCCGATGATGGCAATTGGCTCGCGCCGGGCGTCAGGCATGACCGTGGCCTGTGTGAGCACGGCCTGTATCGGCTCGGACTTTGTACCCACAGGCGAATCAACGTGCGTTGACTGGCTATCCGGTACTGAGGCCTGCGTGATTGCCCTTGACTGCGCATCGCCAAAGCGCCGCGCCACCGCAGCTGCCGCCTCGCTGAGGAAATAACCCGCCAACGCCTCTATGCTTTCGTATTGATAAAACAAGGTCTTAGGCAAGGCGCCGAAGTCCCGTTCCAATTTGGTGTTCATCCGGCTGATCATCATGGAATCGACACCAAACGAAGTCAATGGCTCCTGGGGATCGATACGCTCGACGGGCAGCTTGATCTCATCGCCAAGCATGGCCCTGAGGTAGCCCTCTAACGCGGTGTCCATTGCCTGATCCGATACATCGACGCCGACCGGGCGTAACGCCGGTGCGGCGACCGGCGCCGTTGCAGACACCATTTGGGTTACGGACAAAGGCGCGGACAAATAGGCGGTGATTTTGGCGGCGTTCCCATATACCGGCATGCACTGCACATCGCCGCCCCGCAGCAGTTCCTCCCAACTGGCCACGCCAACCTCGGTCGGCAACGGCCGCAAGCCGGTTTTCCGCGCCAGCAGCTCGATATCGGACGCCGGCAGCTGCATGCCGCCGTCTTCCCACAAGGGCCAGTTGATGGACAGGGTATGCCCTGCCCGCTCTCCGGCCTCGACCCAGCGCATGCGCTGCTCGGCAAAAGCGTCAAGGAAATTATTGGCATAGGCGTAGTCGCTCTGGCCGACATTACCCACTGCCCCCGCCACCGACGAGAACAGCACGAACCAGTCCAGGCTCTGATGCCGGGTCGCTTCGTCCAGGTTCAGACAGCCCTGGATTTTGGCGGACAAGACCTGTGCCATCTCTTCACGGGACTTATTCAACACAAAGGCGTCGCGATGGATGCCCGCGCTGTGAATAACCCCATCGAGGCGACCGTAACGTCGTTGCGCTTCGGCAACCAGGTGTTGGGTATGGCTGGCGTCGGCCACATCGGCCTGCACATAAACCACGTCATCGGGCTGGTCGGCGTGGGCCTGCAACAATGCCAGCTTGCGCTGCAACGCATCGGCGAGCGCCGAGCGTCCCGAGAGCACCAGGCGAGCGCCGTACTCCTTGACAAGCCATGTGCCAAACAAATAGCCCACGCCGCCCAGGCCACCGGTAATTAGATAGACTCCGCGCTGGCGTATCGGTGCCCCAAGCGGCGCCTGCGCGCGATTGCGCGGCTGCATGGTCTTGAGTTCGCGCCGCAGGGTCTGCGATCCGCCGCGGTAGCGCACCTCGCCATCCCGCCAGCTGGCATCGTCCAGTTCCAGCACGATATGACGCACGAGCGTATCCATCGGCCACGGATCGTCGATCGATAGTAGCTTCCACACAAAGCCCGGGCGTTCCAAAGCCAAACTGCGGCAATAGCCGGCGAGAGCCAGATGCAAGGCCAGGGACACGTCGTTCGTCACACCCGATGTCCCACCATGCAGGGACAAGAGTTTCAGGGGGCCGCGCACCTGCGAGGCGAGCCATGCCTGGCACAGCGCATGAATAGCGTACACACCCTCATCAAGTTGCTTATCCACGGAACCGTACCCCGCACAATGCACGACGGTGTCGGGGAAGGTGCCGGCTGCGTGCAGATCCTGTACGAGTCGGACAACGTCCGCGCTTGATCTAGCGTCTACGCAATAGTGGCCGTTATCCCGTTGTCGATAGGGACCAGCCATCTCCACCGTGATGATCATGGCATCGGGTATGGCCCATCGCAGCGCCGACGCCAGAACGGCATCCGCGTTCAACAACAGAAGTGACGACGCCCCCGTTGCACTTGCGACAGGCGCCTCGGAGGCCTGCCACGTCGCCTCGTAATACAGCAAATCGGTGTCGCCAGGCGTTTGCGCTTGAACCGCCATCGATGGTGTTGCCGGCGGAATTGCACCCGTCTCGATCCAGTAGTGCTCCCGGACGAACGGATAGGTGGGTAGCGACACGCGCCTCACGGATTCATTGCGGAACAAGGCCGGCCAATCGATGCTGGCGCCGTGGATCCACGATTCTGCCAATCCGGACAAATTCTGACGGACAACGTCCACGACAGGCACATCACCCGGGACGTCCTTGCCCACTCGGCCCTCAAATACGTGCTCCAACGCCGTCGCACCCGACGCGGATTGCGCCAACCAGACGCGCAGCTTGTCGATCAGTTCTATCGTGGTGCTGGCGATCACGGCCAGCCGATGTGTCATGGCCGTGCGGCCGACCTGGGTGGTGAAGGCGACATCGCTCAGCGCCAGGCCTGGCTCGTCGAGCAAATGCGCAATCAGATTCTGCGCATAAACGCGCAGCGATGCCTGGTCGCGCGCCGACATCAGCACGGCCTCGGGGCGTTGATGCTGAGACGACGGTGGCGCCTGGAATTCCTCTAGGATCACATGGGCGTTCGAGCCACCCGCGCCAAACGAGCTGATCGCCGCGCGGCGCGGCTTGCCATCCAGGCTTGGCCAGTCTTCCAATGTGCGCTGCACCTGGAACGGCGTACCGGCGAAATCGATATGCGGGTTGAGCGCTTGCGCATGCAACGAGGGCACTCGCTGACCATACTTGAACTGCAACAACACCTTGGTAAGTGCGGCGATACCGGCAGCCGATTCAAGATGCCCTATGTTGGACTTGACCGAGCCAATGGCGCAGGACTGCGCCTGCATCGATCCGTCGCCCGCATTCGTATACGCCCGCACCAGGCCGGTCATTTCTATCGGGTCACCAAGCGCCGTGCCAGTACCATGGGTTTCCACGTAGCCTATGCTGGCAGGATTCACTCGCGCCAGATCCAGGGCATTGCGGATCAGCTCGCCCTGGGCCACGGGGTTGGGCACGGTATAGCCGTTGGTCTTGCCGCCATGGTTGACGACTGCCGCCTTGATGACGGCGTAGATCTGGTCGCCATCGGCCACCGCCTGGTGCAGCGGCTTGAGCAGCACCGCACCCACGCCTTCGCCCGGAACGTAGCCGTCGCCGCCCGCGCCAAAGCTGCGACAACGTCCGTCGGTGGACGCGAAATTGCCCTGGCTCAAACTCAAGTACTTTGCCGGATGCAGCGACAGATTGACGCCGCCCGCGATGGCAAGGGGCACACTACCCTGGCGCAAGGCTTCGCAAGCCAGGTGAATCGCCGTGAGCGAGGACGAGCACATCGTGTCCACTGCCAGGCTGGGGCCGTGAAAGTCAAAGAAATACGACACCCGATTGGCCACGGACGCGAACGATGAACTGGGCATGCCGCCCGCGCCAGCGTTGACGCCATAGAATTCATATTGTCCCCACATGACACCCACGTACACACCGACATGCTGCCCCGCGTAGGCGACCCTGTCGTACCCGGCATCTTCCATCGTCTGCCAGACAGTCTCCAGGAATAACCTTTCCTGCGGGTCGATAAGTTCGGCTTCTTTGGGTGAGATGCTGAAGAACAGTGCATCGAAGGTATCAACGCCATCGAGGAACCCCCCCCACTTGCTATAGGCCTTACCTGGCTGATGGCGTTCGGGGTGGAAGAACATCGAATGATCCCAGCGCTCAGGCGGAATCTCGGTAATGCAGTCGCGTCCCTGCTTGAGGTTATCCCAGAATTCCCGCAGATTGGCGGCCTGCGGGTAGCGTCCCGCAACGCCGATGATAGCGATGTCGTCTATCGGCTTGGGATGTTGTGACGGCGCAAGCTTGCCCGCCAGCATTTTGCGCGGGCGCGCCGCGCCTACTGTCATAGCGGGGGTGGAACTCACTGCCGCCATGCTTGCAGCCGCCTGACCGCTTTCGGCTGTGCCGATCAGCACGCTCAGCTTGTCCGGAAAAGCCTTGACCAGGTGACCCGCAAGACTGGCTAGGTTCTGATATTCAAAGAAGAGAGTCTTGGACAAGGCGCCGAAACGCTGCTCCAGCTGGTTAGTCAGCTTCATGGCAAGTACGGAATCCATGCCGTACTTCTCCAACGCCGCCTTGGGCTCCACTTCGTGGGCGGGTATCCGCATAAGCTCGGAGAATTCACCGATCAAATAACGTACCGTCCGATCGTGCAAGGAATCGTCGGCGTCCGTGGGCAAGGTCGATGCCGTCCCGACGACATCCGTTGTCGGCGCGACTGTGGGTTCCGGCCGCAAGACCCGAAGCAAACGATCTACGTTGCCCTCGGCCACCAGGACCCGCGCGCTAGTCTGCGACAGGCTCTGATGGAAGGCCAACATGCCCGACGCCGTCGCCAGCGGCTCCATGCCCGACACCGCGCGCAAGGCAGCCAATGTTGCATTATCCAGTCGCATGCCACCATCCTGCCATAGCGGCCAATGGAGGGAGACCGTACGACCATGGCGAGCGCCGGTCGCAACCAGCGCATTGCGGTAACCCGCATAGTGATCCATGAAACCATTGGCCGCCGCGTAATCGGCCTGCCCCACGTTGCCCACTGCCGAAGCCATGGAAGAAAACAGGGCAAAGAAATCCAGCCTTAGTCGTTGCGTAGCCAAGTCCAGGTTTTCGGTACCGGCGACCTTGGGCGCCAGCACCCGGGCAAACTCCTGCGGTGTCTTGTTGACGATGAAGCCATCGTGGATCATGCCTGCGCTGTGCAACACCCCATGCAAGCCGCCGAATTGCGCCGCGATCGCCGCGACGACGGCTTCGACCTCGGCTTGCCGCGTCAAGTCGATCTGGCGGTACACGAGCCGGCTCAGCGGCACTTGCAGTTCTTCGGCCAGATGTACCAGATCGTCGCGCTTCTCATCGGTCAAGGCCGAGCGGCCACTCAGCACGACGACGGCGTCCTTGGAATGCGCAAAGATATTGCGCGTAAACAACGTCCCCAAGCCGCCCATGCCGCCAGTAATGAGGTAGACGCCGCCGTCGCGCCAGGCCATGGGCGTGGCCTCGTCCACCGGTAGCTGTTGCCAGCGCAATACGCTGGGCACCGCAGCGGCGATGTCGATACACGGCTCATGCGGCGAAGCGGCCGCCGCGTGTAGCCGCGCGGCCAGGTTGGCCGCATCCATATCGGGCGCGCATACCACCAACTGTCCCAACAGCAGCGGATTCTCTCGCCGCGCGGAGGCGATCAGGCCAGACAGCCCTGTCAGCAGCGCATCGTCCTCGGCGCCAACCACGACCAGTTGGACCAGCGTTCTGTCCGTTACCCCGGCTTGCATCAGGGCTTGCAGTTGTTCGAAGCCCGCCAACGCTGCCCGTTGGTAGCGCTTAGCATGGCTGTCCTTGGCATCTGCCGCCAGGATCAACCGAACCTCGCGACCCGGCATTGCCGCCGCAACAAGCTCGGTGCCTGGAACCTGTTTGCCGCACAGCCATACGTGATGATGCTCGGTCGCTACCGTGGCGACCGGCTCGCCCTGTGGCGACACGGATTGCCATTCGGGACGCGCCAGCAACAGGCCGCGCTCGGGATCGCGGCGCACTGCGCGCAGCCCCAGACCGATCAGGCGCAAACACACCTGGCCATTCGTGTCGAGCAAATCGAGGTCCAGCTTGGTGATACCCGCCGCCGCATCGCTATCCGCGGCTTTCCGTATCCAAGCCTGCATGCGTGGGCCACAAGGCGCCACCATAACGAAGCGATCGAGCATGAAGGGGATAGCAGGCTCACGCAGCGAAGCGATGTCACCCATCATGCCCAGGCTGGCCTGCAGTGCACCGTCCAGCAGGCCCGGATACAGCATCAAGCCTTGATCCCAGCCGGGTGCGCCGTCACGAACGGCCAATTCGGCCAGGACCTGATCGTTGCCACGCCGGACGATCTCCACACACTGGAATGCTGGCCCATAGTGCACGCCCAGCGCACCAAAAACGTTATAGAGCGCTTGGGGCGGTATCGACGTCTGACTCAGCGTGGCGTCGACTGCACGCAAATCCACCGGGCCACGCGCCTCGGGCTCCACCCGTCGCGCGTGGCCATGGCAATGTTGGTGCGTTTCGCCTTCGGCAGCGCCGCTCAGCACCTCGAACCCAACACCACCCCTGTCGTCCGCCAACAGTGCAATGGTGACGGTGGCGGAGCCATCGACCACCAACGGCTCCACCCAGACGACGTTCTCCAATTCCAGCTGGCCTTCGGTGTCGCCGAACGCGTGCGCGACTGCGGCGCGCACCATCTCCAAATAGGCCACGGCAGGCAACACCTTTTGCTTGCCCACGCCTGGCAGGGATATCTGATGATCGGTAAGAAAGAACTCCCTGCCGTCGAATACCGACTGATAGCGTTGCTGAAAGAAGTTGGACAAATTAACGTGCAACAGGGGATGCAGATGCGCACTCTGTCCGCTCGCTGCCTTGCGCGCGGCCTCCCCACCGTTGAACCAATAGCGATCGCGCGCGAAGGGGTACGTGGGTAGGCTTACGAGGGTCGGCCGGCGATCACCATGGAATTTTCTCCAATCCAGCGTCAGTCCGTTCACCCAGAGTTCGGCCAGTCTGTCGAACTTGCCGCGCGCTATCCACCTATCTATGGTCTCGGCCATGTCCTCGTCCTGATCGAGGCTGTCGACGAAGCCGGCGTCGGGTGCGACCCGGCCCGCAAAGCACTGTGCGACGGGATCTTCGCCGCGTGCATAGACGTGCAGCTTGTCGGCCAGTTCCGCTAGTGAATTCACCACCAGCGCCAGCCGCACATCCAGGACCTCGCGGCCCGATTGCAGGGTATGGGCCACCGCGCGCAGGTCCAGCGCGCCTGGACGCGCCTGAATGTAGTCAGCGAGTTGCGACGCCTTGCGACGCAATTGATCGTCCGTCCGCGCCGACAACGGTATCAGCGTTGGCTCGCTTGCCTCAGTCGACGGCGTATGCGCCGCACGGTATTCCTCGATAATGAAGTGAGCATTCGAGCCGCCGGCCCCAAACGAGGACAACCCGGCGATGCGGGGGATCTCCCGCCCGTTTATCCGCGTACGCGCCCACGGCGTCAGTATTTGGTTAACCACGAATGGTGAGGCCGCGAAATCAATATGGGGATTGAGCCTCTCGGCGTGCAAGGATGGCACCAACATGCCATGCCGCATTTGCAGCAAGATCTTGGTCAGTCCGGCAATACCCGCCGCGGATTCGCAGTGACCAACATTCGACTTGGCCGAACCCAGCGCGCAGAACTGACGCTCGTCAGTATCGCGACGAAACGCCTGCGACAGCGCGGCGACTTCTATGGGATCGCCCAGCTTGGTACCTGTGCCATGCGCCTCGATATAGCCAATATGCCTGGCATCGATGCCCGCCTCTTTCATCGCCATGGCGATCACCGCAGCCTGAAGCTTGGGATTGGGCACCGAGTAGCCGTTGGTCTTGCCCCCATGGTTGAGCGCGCTACCCTTGATCACGCCATAGATATGATTGCCGTCGCGCTCGGCGTCGGCCAGGCGCTTGAGCACGACCACGCCCACGCCTTCGCCCGGAATGTAGCCGTCGCCCCCCTCGCCAAAGCTCTGGCACGCGCCATCACCCGAAATGTACTGCCCGGCGCTGAGGATGAGGTATTTGTTGGGATGCATGCTTAGGTTGACGCCACCGGCTATCGCCAGGTCTGTCCTGCCCTGCTTGAGGTCCTGGCAGGCCAGGTGCATAGCCGTCAGCGACGACGAGCACATGGTGTCCAGCGTCATGCTGGGGCCATGCAGATTCATCACGTACGAAACACGGTTGGCGATGCTCGCGTAGCTCACCGGCACGCCCACCGGCTGTCCATGCACACTGGCCTCGGCACCCAGCAACTGGTATTCGCCGTACATCACGCCCACGTAGACGCCTACCTGCCCCGGCGGTCCGTTGTGCGACGGGATCTGCATGCTGGCGCGGGTATAGCCGGCATCCTCGACCGCCATCCAGGCATGTTGCAGGAACATGCGCTCCTGCGGATCCAGCATGTGCGCGTCGACTGGAGGGATGTTGAAGAACAGCGGATCGAATTCGTCGATGCCTCGGATGAAACCGCCCCATTTGCTGTAGTGGCGGCCTGGAGCGTTGCGATCCTCGCTGTAGTAATCGCGCCAGTTCCAGCGTTCGGCCGGAACCTCGGTAATGCAGTTTTTGCCGTCGCGCAGCACCGTCCAGAACGCCTCAATGTCCTCGGCCTGGGGATAGCGGCCACTGAGGCCGACGATGGCGATCGGTTCGTGTTGATGATTGTCCGGCAACGTGTGGGCCTGAACAGACGCGGTGGCGCGTCCTTTTTTTCGTTGCACGCGACGGGCCGTCGATGACGCAACGGCGACGTCCGACGACCCGACAGTCCCCCCCACCGGCATTGCGGATTGCCCGACACCGCTGTCGGCCTCGGCCGCCCCAACCGGAAACAGCTTGCGCAGGCTCGCATCATGCGTCTGCATGAAATAGTCGGCTAACTCGTCTATGGTCTGGTACTCGAAGAACAAGGTCTTCGACAGTGCGCCAAAATGCTTTTCCAGTTGCGCGGTCAAATCCATCGCCAGGACGGAGTCTATGCCGTATTTTTCCAGCGGTGCACAGGGATCAATTTTCCCGTAGGGCAATTTGAACAACACGGCAAGCTGGTGGCGCAGGTAATCCCGCGTACGCTGGCGCAGATCGGCGGGTATGAACTTGTCTACCCCTTGCGCCGCGTGCGCTCCATCAACCGCCCGCACCTCGCCCCGCTCTGCATCCGCGTCCTCGATCGTGATCGTCGATGCCTTGCCGAACAACTCGGCACGAATCTTGTCCAGTTCACCTTCGACGACTAGCATTTGGCCCAGCCCGGCGTCCAAGCCCGCATGGAACGCACGCAGGCCGTGAACGCTGGACAGCGGCAGCATTCCCGTGGCGGCTCGCATGGCTTCCTGTTGACGCTCGGGCATGTGCATGCCGCCGTCACGCCACAGCGGCCAGTTGATGGCCAGCGTGGCTCCGCTACGCAGCCCGGCGGCCACCATTTGATTGCGCCGCGCCGCATAGTGATCCAGGTAGCCGTTGGCGACGGCATAGTCCGCCTGGCCCAGATTGCCCATGACCGAAGCGCCGGACGAGAACAGCACCAGAAAGTCCAGATCGATGTCCTGGCTGGCCAGATCGAGGTTGGCCGCCCCATACACCTTGGGCTTTAACACGCTGGCAAATTCAGCGGCGGTTTTTTTAACGATGAAGCTGTCGGCAATCATGCCGGCACTGTGGATGATGCCCTTGATCGGCCCCAGGCTCGCCGTCAGTTCGGCCATCAAGCCACGAACGTCGTTGAGGTCGGCCAGATCAATTTGCCGATAGACCAGACGCTCGCCCGCGCCCAGCTCGGCCGCCAGGGCCTGCACGCGCGGCAACACCGAATCGCTATCTGCGCGCCCGGTCAGAACCACCTTGGCTGAACGGGTGTGGCGCAAAATGTCCGCGGCAAACAATTTACCCAGGCCACCCAAGCCGCCGGTCAGCACATAAACGCCGTGCTCCTTGATCAGCATGCGTGGTGCAATGTCCAGTTCGCTATGATCGATCCAGCCCGGCACTTGCCTGGTCGCGCCGCGATAGCGCACCACAGGGGCCGAGGTTTGTTCTATTTCGGCCTGCAAGCACCCCCATAAATGCTGGGCCGTCATCGCGCCATCCTGGATGACGACTTGGCCCTGAAAGTCCGGATTCTCCAGCGCCGCTGTCTTGAACAGGCCAGACAACGCCAACAAAGCGTCCTGCTCGCCGGCACGCAACAGCAGTTGCACCCGCGCCGGTATGCCATCAGGATTGCGCAGGATGTTGCGGATGATCTCGAAGGCATCCAGCGCCAGCGCAGTGAATCCTACCGCCGACTCAGGCGAACCTTTCAGCCGATGCCATTGCAGTCGCGGCGCCAGGTTCTGCAGGTCGGACACCTCTTCGTCCGGCCAATTGCAAACGATGACGTGATGGATAAACGTCGCATACTCATTCACCCTGGCCGACAGGGGCGCGTCCTGCCAGGCGACGCTGGCCAGCACCAAGCCGGCTTTGTTGTCGTTGCCAGCACCGACGGGGGCAGGACCTGCGCCCAGCGCCCGCGAAGTGAATCCACGCAACTGCGCGCACACGCTGCCTTCGGCGTCGCACAAATCGATGTCCAGTCTGATCACGCCACGTTGGGGCTGGGAATCGGCCGCGTGGCGAACCCAGACCATCATTTCTTTCGGGCATGGTGCGAATACCCGCATCGTCTCCAGGGCAAAGGGCAGTGATGAATCACGAGGCAGATTATCGAGGTCAGGCAGCAACCCTATGGACGCCTGCAGGGCACCATCCACCAGACTGGGGTGCAGGCGATAGGCAGACAAGGTACCGTCAACCGTCTCCGGCAGGATAAGGCGAGCCAGGGCTTCGTCACGACCCGCGATCACCGTGCGCACGGATTGGTGTGCGGGACCAAAACGTATACCCATCTCACGATACGCGGCGTAGACCTCAGCTGCGTCGATGCGGCCACGCGTCATACGCCGTTCGATGCTGGCGATATCAAGCGGCGCCGATGCGTCCTCCGCCAGCATGCGAACCATGCCGCGGCAATGGACGACATCGTCTCCTGTCTCATCCGGCCCGGCGCTGAAAATTTCGAACTCGATGCCGCCCGCGTCCGTTGCAGCCGGCGCCAACGCAATAAAAACCTGCCGAGTTGCGCTCACCACCAGCGGGGCAAGCCATACCACGTCGGTCAGTTCGACAGGTGCGCTTTCGTTGCCGTCCGGCAAGGCATCCATCAGAGCAGCCCGTGCCATTTCCAGGTACGCCACGCCTGGCAATACGGACTGCGGCTTACCGTCCATCATCACCCGATGGTCGATAAGGTAGAACTCCTTGCCGCTGAACAAAGTGCCGTAGCGCTGTTCCTGCAGGTCGGACACATTGCGCTGCACTAAGGGATGGATGACCGTCTCCCTCGCCGCGCCGCCCGTATTGCCCGAAAACTGCCGAATCAGCTCCAGCGCGCTTGCCTTCGACAAACGCCGGCTCTTCAGTTCGGAAACGACGTACTCAACAAAATCGATCATGATTTTCGCTATTCCTTTCGGCACGCCCCCCCCGACCGCGCCTGCGCGAGAGAGGCTGCCAGCGTCTTTTCAGACAAGCTTTCTGAGCAATTGCGCGCCTTCGGCGGCATCCATCGAGGCATCATCGATACGGCTAATAATGTCCTCGATTACCCGCACGCTGTCGGCGAGTTCAGGCACAGGTTCGACTGCTGGTTTCGGCGCCGGCGTGGGCGACGCGACGCCATGTCCGGCCACACTGTCGATCCAGTAGCTATCCCGGGCAAAGGGATAGGTCGGCAGTTCGATGCGGCGCCCATGCCTGGTGGTGTCATAAAGTTTGTGCCAGTCAAATGCCACGCCTTGTACCCACAACGCGAGCGCGCGCGAGTACTCGCCCCTGCGTACACCTTCATCTATCGCCTGCAAGTCGTCGGGCGTCGGTACGAGGACGCGATCCTTTCTGTGCGGCACCGTGCCGCAATGGACGCCATTTGCGGCATGCTCGCCGTTGGCGAAGGCCCGCAACCGGCGACGCAAGACGTCCACACTGTCAGCCACAATGGCCAGCCGCACTTCCATGGCCTCGCGTCCTGTCTGCAGCGTATAGGCAAGCTCGTCCAGATCGAGACGGGTGTTCGCGTCGAGGAATGCGGCGAGTTCCCGCGCCTTTTGGCACAAGTGTTCGTCGCTTCTCGCCGACAGCGGAACAACCGTCACACGTGGGCTAGCCGGTTTGGTCCGCGCCTGGTCCACGCGATCGGGCACAAACTCCTGCAGGATCACATGGGCATTGGCCCCACCAGCGCCAAACGAGGAAATCCCCGCGATGCGCGGTTTGCACTGGCCGTCGACCACCGGCTGCTCCCAGTCCATGAGTTCTCGATTCAGGACAAAGGGGGTTTTTTCGAACCGAATATGCGGGTTGGCTTGTGCGGCATGCAGGCTGGGCACGATCTGGCCATGTCGGAACTGCAACAAGACCTTGGTCAGCCCCGCGATGCCGGCGGCGGCCTCCAGATGACCCACATTGGATTTGGCCGAACCGATGCGGCAAAAACCTTTGTCCCCAGTGGCGTCGCCGAAGGCCTGTTGCAGGCCGGCAATCTCTATAGGGTCTCCTAGATCGGTACCCGTGCCGTGGGCCTCGATATAGCTGACGTCCCGGGCGTGAACGCCTGCCTTGTCTAGCGCCCGGCGTATCAGATCTGCCTGCGCCACAGGGTTAGGTACCGTAAAGCCGTTGGTTCTGCCGCCATGGTTGACCTGTGTTGCCAGAATCACGCCATGAATAATGTCTTCGTCCGCCAGCGCGCGGTCAAGCGACTTCAGCAGCACCACGCCCACGCCCTCGCCCGGCACAAAACCGTTGGCACCTTCGCCGAAGCTACGGCAGCGACCGTCGCCGGACAGCATGTGCTGCGACGACATGTCGATGTAGCTGGTCGGATGCAGATAAAGATTGACGCCGCCAGCCAGAGCCATCTCGCAGTCGCCGTGGCGGATATGCTCGCAGGCCTCGTGTATGGCGGTCAATGACGACGAACACATGGTGTCCACCGGCAGACTGGGCCCGTGAATGTCCAGAAAATACGACAAGCGGTTGGCCACCGAACTGAAGGACGTCCGCGGCCAGAAACGCTCTTGCTCGCCCAGCGCCATGCGGTACAGGTTATAGCCTACCCGTGTAATGCCGGCGAACACACCCACCCGGCCCTGGAACTGCTGCTTTAATGCCTGGCGCGTATAGCCGGCGTTCTCCAGCGCCGCCCACGCAGTCTGCATGAACAAACGCTCCTGCGGATCCATGTTAAGTGCTTCGCGTGGCGGTATACCAAAGAACAGCGTATCGAACTCCGCGAATCGATCGATGAAGCCGCCCCATTTGCAATAGCTCTTGCCTTCGGCGACAGCGATGCGCTCGTCAGGTTCGTAGAACCCCTCCAGCGACCAGCGCGACGGCGGGATTTCAGTGATGCAATCCCGGCCCGATTTGAGGTTTTCCCAGAACGCATCTAGCGAATCCGCCATGGGATACATGCCGCTGATGCCTACAATAGCGATCCCTTTGCTGTGCGGCGCGTGTGATGGTGCGGACAGGGTTGGGGAAACGGGAGGCTCGACGCTTGCGGGAATGACCGTCGACGTACCGAATGCGGGCGTCGGCACCGGCTCCGGTGCGATCTGGACTTCCGGCGTCTGCGCAGCGCTGGGCGCTTGCGGTTTGGTACCAAACAAACCGTTCAGAACGTCGCGTTGCGTATTGAGCAAATGACGCGCCAGAGCCTCCACGGTTTGATTTTCGTACAGCAAGGTGGCGCCCACGTCGTCAAAATGCTGCTGCAGTTGCTGGTTGACCAGGCCGACGATGATGGAGTCGATGCCATAACTTTCCAGCGGCTCTGTGGCGTCTATCAGCGCAGGCTCGATTTTCAGCGCCTTGCCGATCAGCTGCTTGCAAAAACCAACGGTCAGCGCCAGCAATTGCTCGTCCGTCTGCGGCGCATCAACGGCAAGCTCGCTCCCCACTGCAGGCGCATACCGCACCGCCTGAACTTGTTCAACGGCCAAGGCAGGCATCGCTCGTGGTTGCTCTTTTTGTGCCCGCCGCTGTCGCGCCACGCCATCGCTGAATGCCACCACGATTTGCTGCCCCGACGCGTGCACCGGCGCGCACGGAAACTGCACACTGTGAAAGCCCTCTTCCTCCAGCACGCGCTGCCAGGCTTGCGGGTACAGTCCTGGCGAGCCGGGAATCCGTACCTCGCAGTCTTCGTTGAGCCACCATCCATCGAGCAGGCCGAAGGTAACGTGGCCGCGCAGCGACTTCTCGCTGATTTCATTGAGCAGCAGGACGCCATTGCGGCGCAACAGCGCCTTGGCGTTGCGCAAGGTGTTGCGGACGTTCTTAGTGGCATGGACGACGTTCGCCGCAATGACGAAGTCATAGCTTCCGGGTTGCACATCCTGACCCGCAAGGGGTTGCTCGACGTTGAAGAGTTGTGTGCGCAAATACGGGGCGCGCGGTGCATAGTGCTGCTGCGCATGGAACAAGAAAGCCTTGGACAAATCGGTATAGCAATACTCCGCCACTTGCGCCTGCCACGGCTGCAGCGCAGCGATGATGCCAACCGTGCTGGCTCCGGTACCCGCGCCTATCTCCAGCATGCGCAGATGCGCGTGCGGATCGGCCTCGACCCGCGCACGCACCGCAGCGGCCAGCGTATCGCTAAGGCTATGGTTGTACGCCAGGCCCACGGTCTCGGTCTTGTATACCCGCTCGACCAATTCCAGCGAGGAATTGGGAAAGAGCACGTCGGTCGCCTTGCGTCGGCCGACAAGAATGTCCGGCAACGCACGCATGGCGAGATCGACCAAGAGCGCCAGTTCCTTGGCGCCGGGATCGCGGGTCCACTCGCGCAACCCATCCTCCCAGGCCTGCCAGAGCTGAGGCAAACTGAGTGTTTCCGGTTGCTCGATCGGCATGAACGCGCGGCTGGCGCTCAGCCAGCGCTCATAGATTGGCAAAATATTGGGCGTGGCAGCCAGTATGCCGCGCAACAAACGCGCCAGCAGGGGCTCCATCTGTCGCCCCTCGTTCGCCGCAATATGGCGAAAGCGAGTACGGGAATCGATGTTACGGATCGCGTCGGCCACCTCCTGCATGGCGACTCCGGGCGTCGCACCGTAGTCGCTAATGCGATCACTCGGGTAAGACAGGGGCTCGACCGTCTGCGGCAATTTGCGGGTAATTGATACCTGGCTCAGCGTGCTGGCCAACACGTGATCCAGGATCGCCATGCCTTGTTCCGGATCCAGCGGTCGATAACCAGTTTCGTGGAAATACGCCTTCATAGCGTCGGTCATGGCCTCTCCGGCGCCGACCGACCAGTATCCCCAGTTGATAACCTGGACCTTGCCCGGCCATTGACGGCCCAGTTGCAACGCAAACGCATCTTTGAAGGTGCAGCCCGCCGAATAACCACTCATCCCGGCGCCACGCACGAACGAAGCGTTGGACGAGAAGAACAGCACAAAGTCCAAGGCCTCCCCGTCGAACACCTGGGCAATGCGCACCGAGGCATCTATTTTCACTGACAATATGGAACGGAAATCGGCTTCCGATACGGTCTTCAAGCTTTGGTCGAAGGTCCCCACCGCCGAATGAACGACGCCGTGGATGGCCGGATGGCGCGCCTTGATCTGCTGATAAGCCGCCTGCATTTGCAGCAACTGACTGGCGTCGGCCTGGATGTATTCGGGCGTACGACCCAGTCTGGAAATCTCGTCGATTTGCCGCTGAATGCTTGCATCGCGTGGACGACGGCCTATCCATACAACGCTGGCGTCGTAATGACGGATCAAATGTCGCGTCCAGATATTGCCCAATCCGCCGCTACCGCCGATGACCACGTAAACGCCGCGCTGGCGATAAGTCGGTGCGTCTTCCGGCATCTGGTCGACAGGGATCAATCGTTGCTCGAACCATTCGCTGCCGCGCAAGGCATAGCAGGCATTGCGGCCACGCAACGGCAGGCGATCCATGGCAGCCACCACCGGCTGCGACCACGCCTGCAGGTCGAACAGGCGGATTTTCCAGTGCGAATAGACTTCGGTCATGCAGCCCGCAAACCCTTGCAGGCCGGCATGCGTGGGATTCAGGCTTTCTCCCTGGCGCACCGGTAAGGTGTTGGCGACGATCATGTCCCACACGAGATCGCGCTTCTCGTCGCCCATGCCGACAAGGGCCTTGGCGATGCGCAGCACCTGCATAATGCCGCGTTCCTGATCCTCGATCAGAGTTTCCTCTGCCAGCGTCGCTACCTCGTGCGCCGAGGCGATCCAGATCAGTCGATCGAACGCCGCCTGCTGCAGTTTGTCGGCGATCGCAACCACATCGTCGGTGATCGCAATATCGATGAAGTGCAGGTGTTGCACGCCATGGTGGCTCTCCAGCAGGTCACGCTGCTGCGCATTCGCGCCAATGACCAGAACTGGAAGATCCATGGCCACTGCGGCTTCGTCTGGTACCGGCATGACGTCCCAGCGCGGCGTCATCATGACGGTTTCAGGCTGAGGCTCGACCTCGCTTACTGGCAGGTTCGCTGCCAGCCTCACAGCGACCTGGCGGTGCCCGGCAACCAATGCGCTCGAGGCCGTCGGGATTTCCGGCACTAGCCAATAATGCTCTTTGGCAAACGGATAATTGGGCAATTCGATGCGTTGCGGCTTGTCCGCGCCGTACAAACGGCTCCAGTCGAAGGCCAGGCCTTTCGCCCACAACGCCAGCAACTTGGACAAGCGCCGTTCGCCCAGCCATTTGCCGACCACCATCTCCTGCATTTCCTCATCTTGCGCGATCAGCTTGATCTCGTCGCGATTGCGCTTGACCTGGCCTTGGTAAACACCCGCCGCATTCGGCTCGCCGGATACGAAAGCCTGTAGCTGCGTCACCAGCATGTCGACAGAGCCGGCCAACAAGCCCAGACGCTCGCCCATGGCATCCCGGCCAACTTGCAAGGTATAGGCAATATCGGTCAGGCTGGTTTCGGGGTGGCGGCGCAAGAACGCCAGCAAATCCTCCGCTTTCTGCCGCAATTGAGCCTCGGTACGCGCCGACAGCGGGATCATCAGCTTGCCGTCTTCGGTAAGCACGTTCACCGGTGCCCGTGTCGCAACGGTGGCTGACGCTTCGGCCAGCACCAAATGCGCGTTGGTGCCAGAGAATCCAAAAGCACTGACCGCACCGCGGCGGCGCTGCCCCGGCGCCACGTCCCATGCGCGGCGCTGGTCGTTGATATAGAAGGGGCTGCCATCGAGCTGGATGTGCTCATTGCACTGCTGGTAGTTGATGGTGGGCGGCAGTGTTTGGTGGCGCAAGGCCTGCACGACCTTGATCACGCCCGCGATACCGGCAGCCGTCAGGCAGTGGCCGATATTGCTCTTGACAGAACCCAGCGCGGAATAAGCGTTGTTGTGGGTGAAAGCCCCGAATGCCGCCTTCAGGCCGGCCACTTCTATCGGGTCGCCCAGCTTGGTACCCGTGCCATGGGCCTCGATCAACTGAATCTGCGCGGGATCGATATCAAAACGCCGGTAGACCGACTGCAGCAGTTCCGACTGGGCGGCCTGGTTGGGCGCGGTCATGCCATTGGTCTTGCCGTCCTGATTGATACCCCAGCCTTCGATCACACCCAGAATCCGGTCGTGATCACGCTGGGCGTCAGCCAGGCGCTTGAGCACCACGACGCCGGCACCTTCGCCAGGGACAAAGCCGTTGGCGCGCTGATCGAAGCTGAAGCAGCGGCCGTCTACGGACAGCATGCCCGCCTGCGCCGTCATGATGTGCATGGCGGGCCCCGCCATCACGTACACCCCGCCGGCCAGGGCCAAGTCGCTGCCGCCCGTATTGAGGCTGTCGCACGCGTTGGCGACGGCCACCAGCGAAGACGAGCACGCCGTCTCGATCGCCATGCACGGGCCGCGCAGGTTCAGGAAGTACGATATCCGGGAAGCCAGAATCGAACTGGCGGCGCCGGTAAAACCTTGCGCGCTAAGCTGCTGTGTAGGGGCGATCTGGTGATATTCGCTGGGCCCACAACCGACGAACACACCGCACAATTGCCCTGACAATGAACCTGGGCTGTAGCCCGCATTCTCTATGCCATGCCAGCAGGTTTGCAGGAACACACGCTGTTGCGGCTCCATATTTTCCGCCTCGGTAGGCGAGATGCTGAAGAACAGCGGGTCGAACAAATCGTATTCTTCCAGCGCCCCTAACCAACGGCTGTTGGTCTTGCCAGGAGCGGCGAGGCCGCTACGGTAGTAGGTCTCGCTATCCCAGCGTGTGGCGGGTATCTCGCTAATGCAATCTCGGCCCTGGACAAGGTTCTGCCAGAACTCGTCGATGTTTTTCGCCTGGGCGAACTGGCCGGCCATGCCGATGATGGCAATGGGCGCGCGCATCGAATCGGACCGCTGAGGGATAGGCTTGGGAGCATGCGGCGGCACGACCACCGACTGGCTGACCAAGCGTGGTGCGGCTTGGGCCTGACCGCGCCATGACGCCAGGCGGCGTTTTGTCGCGAGCGGAGCGCTTGTCTTGGCAGCTACGGGCGACGATGCGGTTTCCTTTGCAGCGACAGTCACAGAAGCCGCCATGGGCATTCCCTCTGGCTCGCCAGCGGCCTGCATCGCCCTCATGACCAAGCCTGCGATTTCACCTAGCGTGGGATGGCTGTAGACCTCGGTCGCCGCAATGCCGGTACCGTAGGTTTCGTTGATCTTGCGCACCCATGTCACACCGGTAATCGAGTCCAGCCCAAGATCGATGAAAGGTGTGTCGTCCTCGATCTCGTCGGCCTGCAGGAACAATTCCTGCGCCAGCATGATCTTGAGGCTTTCGCGGATTTCCGACCCGGAGGCCACCGTCTCACGAGGCACGAGCGCGACGGGCGCGACGGGCGCGTTGACGGCATCGGTATCGCCGAAACGGGACCGTATCGTCGTCAACGTGCCCGTGTTGCCCACGAAGGTTTCCTCGTGCATGAGCAATTCCTGGCGATACGCTGCCTCGCGCGTCTGGCGCAGGACATCGGTCCACATCCTTTTTTGCGCGATCAGGGCCTCGCGCGGCCGGCACGCCAAGTGCCTGGCCAGCGCAACCGCCGCAGCCAGCACATTCTTGCGCGGCAGCACGTGCAAGGCAATGCCACGCGCCTTTAGTTCCTGCCCAGAGATTTCCTGGGCCGACAACAGCGTTTCGCGAGCCAGGTCATACCCCATTTTTGCGGGAAGCATCAGGGTGGAACCGGCGCCCGGCGTAAAGCCGTAATCCATGTAAGGGCTGAGGTAGCGGCTCTCCTCGGACAACAGCACCACGTCGGCAAACATGCCGAAAGACCAGCCACCGCCGATAGCGTGGCCCTGGATGGCTGCGATCACGGGCAGTTGGCAATCCATGGCCGCCTGGAAGATCCTCTCGTCCGTGAACTGCGCCTGACCTTCCTGAATCGCCAACAGCGTCTGGACCGTACCACCGGTGGCGAAATAGCTATCGAAGCCGGTCAGCACGACGGCCTTGTAGCTGGGCATGGCGGCAATATGCGCAAAGGCTTCCGACAAGCCGGCAATCAGATCCGGTGAGAACATGTTTTTGGCTGCACGATCGGCCAATGTGACGACGACCACGCCGTCTGCATAGGCTTGCACACTGACCACGGATGAGGCCAAGGCGATGTTATGCGCCAACGCGGCAGAATGTGTCGCCGGCGCCACCACCGCGCTGGCGTGCTCGTGCAAGGCGAAGCTTGGCAATGCGGCCAGCAGCGCGGCATAGCGCTGCGCCTGGGCCTGCTTCCAGCCCGTCAGGGCGGCCCGTGGCCAAGCGGTCCAATGACTCGCTAATTCTTGGGCCCGCACCACGACTTGCGCTTTTTCCGCCATCCGCAAGAAAACCGTCTGTGTTGGCAGCTCCGACCCCTCGTACGCGCGCTCGGACAGAGCCATTTCATAGCCCAGCGGCGCGCCGAGGCGCATGGCGCCCAAGGCCGCGACGTGACGCGCCGCCCGGCCAGACCAGGCGGACGTCACCGTATAACGCGCATGCCGGTTATGAACGACCGCGTCGCAAGCCAGGGCAAACAGCCAGGCCAGGCCCTCGACATCGCCTTCCAACGCCGCAATCACGGGCACTGGCGCGGCCTGCAGTCGCGACAGCAAGTCGATGAACGCGTCGGGATCGGCCTGCTGGCTTTGCAGTTCGGGGAGGAAACCACGGAGACCACCAACCAGGATGATGACTGACGTATTGCCGGGTTGCGTCGCCAATCGATCGAACACCGCATTTATCTGCGCGAGCTGTGACAGCTGCGTCGCATCGTCGCCCAGGCGAACGACGATGACTTGGCCGCCAACAGCGCTTGTCCGATCCGGTTGATAGGGGCTAAAAACCGCTGCCAACGGACTCAGGTCGCGCGCCAGATGGTTTTTGAGCAAGTGCAGGGCACGCTGTGGCTTTTTTGCCAGGACGGCAGCAAAGGCGAGCGCCTCGTCTACGCATTGAGTGCCCGGCGCCACCCGGCAAGACCAGCCTCGTTCATTCAACTGGCGGCCGCTGCACGGCGCGCTGCGGTAAAGCAGTTCATCCGCCACGGCATCGCCCAGGCGCTCGCGCAAATAACGGTCTTCCGCCTGGCTAGGCAGATAGGCACCATTGACATCGACAAAACCATGGATTGCCTCTGCGCCTGCCTGCAGGAAGTCACACATCGCGGCCAGCAGCAAGCCGCTGCCCGACGCGCCCTGCGGCGTGACGGCAATGACCGGACACGGCAGCGCCATCAGGGCTGCATACAGCGCGTCGCGGACAGCCGCGTTGCCGCAATCCCTGTCTCCTTGCCACGCAGCAGCATGGCGGCCGATCAACAGCACGGTCTTCAGGCTGGAGTGCCGGTTTACGTGCAGCACCGCCTGGCGCAGAGCGTCCAACGACGCTCGCAGTGCTTGGTGAATGTCGATGATGACAATGCCGGGAGCTTGCTCATGCGCACTCACCGCGATGGAGGTACTGTTCAGGTCGTGCGACGCCGATGTCGACGACGGCGCATGCAGTTGCGTTACAGGCTTGACGCTGGCGAGGCGCGGCGAGATGACGTGCGCCGCCCCCAAACGCACGGCAATCGGTTTGGCGCCTGGCGAGGTGGAGCGAGGTGTCGCGTCCCGTGTCACCGCCCATGACCGGGCCGGCATGGGATCGACAGCGGCGTCTGGCGGATCAATGGTTACGGCGTCGCGGTTGGCAGGCGCAAAGTTGACCGCGGTTGCGACGATTGGCGCCGCGCCGGCTGTCTTGGTATCAACGGCCGCCGCATCGACGGTCGCTACGACAGCCTCGGTATCGACAGTCACCATGCGCAGGCTGCCCAATTGCGCCCATACATGCCCCCCTTCATCGCATATCTGCACGTCGAATTCGCCACAGCCGATCGTGCGCAGGACAAGTACCGATGCCCCGCCGGATTTAGCCCAGACTCGCATGGAATCCAATGCCAACGGCTGCACGTCCTTGCCGACGAGTTGCGCTGTCCACTTCATCAAACTGGCCCAAATCGCCGGCGTCAGAATCATGTCCCGGTCCGCGCCATGGGCAGACCCCGCCAGCGGTTCTTCCACGACCAGTTGGCCATCTCCCATCCAGGCGCCGTCGCCCATGGGATGCAGTCCGGTTTTCATGCGCTCGAGTTCAATCCGTGCCGCAGCGGCACCCTCATAGGGCGCCACGCGACCCTGAGCGTGAACGGTATCGGTGCCCCCCTCGCCGCTGTAGATCTCGACGTCGACAACATCATCTGCGCGGGGAAAAAGGCCGACGCAAACCGCACGCTCTCCCGCCACGCTTACCGGCTCGCCCCAGTGGATATCGCGCCACTCCCAACACGCGACCGATGACGTCCGCGGTACCGACAACGCCACTGCCGCACGCAGTATTTCCAGCATGGCCAGCGGCGGCAAAATCTGATGGCCATTGGCATCAGTCACCAGCAGCGGGTCGGCGCCGCGCAAGAACGTCTGGTAGCACTGCCGGGTCAGATCCGACGTATTGGCGTGCACCAGGGAATGCAACACCTGCGAGCGCGATCCGGCCACCACGGGCCGCTCCCGCCAGTATGATTCCCGTGCGAAGGGATAGGTGGGCAGGCTCATCAACCGCGGCGGTGCGCCGCCGGCAAGGTCCTGCCAGTTCAACTCCACGCCGCGCGACCAAAGCTCGCCCAGCTTAGTCAGATTGCGTTCGGCATGCCAGGTCGCCAATGCACCCGCAAAGGCGACATCATCGGCCAGCTCCGCGACAGCATCCCTGTGCTTTCTGACCTGATCGTGGAAGACCGCGCCACCAGTGGCTTCACCGGCCACGAAGGCGCGCAATTGCGACAACAGATGGTCGATCGAATCGCTGATAAAGACCGCACGCTCGTCCATGGCCTCGCGCCCTGTCTGCAGGGTCCAGGCCAGCGAACCCAGGTCTGGCGCCTGCCCGGCGCGCTCGATGAGGACCAGCAGGTCAGTCACACGACGGATCAACTGATCAGCCGTACGCGCCGACAAGGGCACCAGTAACGGCGTGGCCAGCACCGGAGCCGTCACCTCCGGCGTCTGGTATTCCTCGATGATGACATGCGCATTGGACCCACCCGCACCGAAGGAAGAAATACCCGCCATCCGGGTACGCGCAACACCGTCGATCACCGGCGCGGGCCAAACCTGCAAATCCTGCACGACGACGAAAGGCGTGCTAGAGAAATCGATGTTGGGATTCAGGCGACGGGAATGCAGCGACGGCACGATCTGGCCATGCTTCATTTGCAGCAGCACCTTGGTTACGCCGGCAATGCCTGCAGCCGATTCACAATGGCCAATATTCGATTTGGCCGACCCCACCAGACAAATCCCCGTCTGGCCTTCGATTTGTGGCGCGGACTGGTGAAAGGCATTGCTCAACGCGGCGATTTCTATCGGATCACCCAGCTTTGTCCCTGTGCCGTGGGCTTCTATGTAATTGAGTTGACGGGCATCCACGCCCGCCTCGACCAGCGCGCGCCGGATGACATCGGCCTGGGCACGCGGGTTGGGTACCGTGTAACCGTTAGTCTTGCCGCCATGATTGAGGGCGCTACCACGTACAACACCGTAAATGTGATCGCCATCGCGCTGGGCATCGCTCAGGCGCTTGAGCACAGCCACGCCCACGCCCTCGCCCGGGATATAGCCGTCACCACCCTCGCCAAAGCTTTGACAGTGGCCGTCGCCCGAAATGAACTGTCCACCGCTCAGCATGGAATACTTACTGGGATCAATCGATAGATTGACCCCGCCCGCCAGGGCAAGACTGGTGCGACCCAGACGCAAATCCTGGCACGCCAGGTGGATGGCCGTCAGTGAGGATGAACACATGGTGTCCAGCGTCAGGCTAGGGCCGTGCAGATTCAGGAAATACGAGACGCGGTTCGCGATGCTGGCCAGGCTGCCCGACAAGTTGTACTCGCCGTACATCACACCCGCGTAGACGCCGATTTGCCCTGACGAACCGCCGGCATCGGCGACCTGCAGGCGAGCGCGGGTATAGCCCGCATCCTCGATCGCCATCCAGGCATGCTGCAGGAATAGTCTTTCCTGCGGATCGATGGTGCGCGCTTCGCGCGGCGAGATATTGAAGAATCGCGGATCGAACTCATCCGCGCCTTCGATAAAGCCGCCCCATTTGCTGAAATGAGCGCCGTCACGCGTGCGATCCTCGCTGTAGTAATCGCGCCAGTCCCAGCGCTGAGCGGGAATCTCGGTAATGCAATCCCTGCCATCGCGTAGATTGACCCAGAAAGCTTCCAGATCCCATGCCTCGGGGTAGCGGCCCGACAAACCGACGATGGCGATCGGCTCCAGCACGGCCGCGCGCATGGTTTGTCCAGGTGCGCCGGTGTCCGAGACACTGCCGCCCGACACCCGCGCGTGCGATGCCGTATTCCGACTGACAGCCTCCGCGCGGCGCAAACGGCGGCGGCGCGCAACAGGCGCGTTAGCGCCCTCGGCACGGGCCGGCACCAATGGCGTTTCCGGTATCGCGGTCAGCTTCGATGCCGCTGGCTGGCTACTGACGGCGAGCAGGCCAGCCAGCGTATCGGCATGCGAACGCACGAAGTAGCCGGCCAACTCCTCGATACTCAGGTATTCGAAAAACAACGTCTTCGGCAACGCGCCGAAACTCGCTTCCAGATGGCTGGTCAGCCGCATGGCCAGGATCGAGTCGATACCGTAGTTCTCCAGCGGCGCCTTGGTCTCGATGCGCTGCAGCGGTATTTTCAGCACATTCGCGAACGCCTCGCGCAAATACGCGCGAGTGCGCACTGACAAATCGCCGACTTCAGCCACCATGGGCGGTGTACGTACAGGCGGCGGCTCGATCACGCTGCCATCCAAGGCCCGGCGTATCTGTGCCGCATCGCCATGCATCACCATGATGTGGTCGTGGCGAGCGGCGAGCGCGTGGTGCAGCGCCCGCATGCCATCGGCGGTCGCCATCGAGCGCAGGCCCGTACGCTGCTCGAGCTGGCCCAGGCTGGTGGCGTCGATGCTCATGCCGCCATCTAGCCAATGCGGCCAGGCAATCGACACCGTCCGGCCATGCCGCGCACCGGCTGCGACCTGCGCATTGCGAAACGCCGCAAACTCGTCCATGAATCCGTTGGCCGCGGCGTAGTCGGCCTGGCCTACATTGCCCGCCCATACCGCGATGGAAGAAAACAACAAGAAAAAATCCAGCGGTAACGCGCGGCTGGCCAAGTCCAGGTTCTCTGTGCCGGCGATCTTGGGACGCAGCACTTCTTCGAACTGCTGCTGACTCTTGCGCATAATGAACTCGTCGCGCAAAACGCCTGCGCTATGCACGATACCGTCGAGTTGCCCGTAATCGTCAACGATGCCGTCGATCAGCGCCTGAGTGGACGCCGTATCGCTGACATCCGCCTGGCGATAGGCGGCGCGGTCGCCATCCAGCGTCTCCAACCGGGAGCGCACGGCGTCCGGCGCGGCGCGCCCGCACAATACGACTCGGGCATGGCCGGTCTGGGCCAGGATTTCGCGCGCCACCAGCATGCCCAGTCCACCCAGGCCACCCGTAATAAGATAAACGCCGTGTTCCTTGAAGAAGCAGGCCGGCGCAGCGGCCGTGGTGTCCGCCAACTCTCGCCAACGGCGCACATCGCGCGCGCCGTCCACATAACGCAGTACGCGTTGCCGCGGCTCGACGGCGCTTGCCGTCAGTTGCCGAACCAGTTCGTCCGTCGCCAGACTGGGGGCGACGAACACGATTTGCGCCAATACATCGGGGTATTCCAGCATAGCGGTTTCGATCAGGCCGGCAAGACCGGCAAAAATCCCGGCCGAGGCGTCGTCGGCCACCACCAGTTGCACCAACGCCAGGCCTTGCGGTTTGCGTACCAGCACGCCGCGCAGCGTTTCGAACAAGGCCGTGGCTACCGAGCGGTATTGCCCACCCAGCCCCAGCGCCGCATCGTCGCGCAATCGCTGAATGGCGGGTTCACCATATAGCTGTCCCCTGAGCTCGGCGTGGTCGATGTGCGGCAATCCGTGGACCAGCACATGATGCTCGGCATAAGACGCCACCTGTGCATACGCCGGCTGCCTCGACCGTTCCCAAACCGGCGCGACCTGCAGGATCGCCATCCTTTTGGTCGCGCGGGTTGTCGCTAGCTGCCTGAATTCGCGGACACGCTCGAGGGCCTCGCGTTGCGAAAGTCGACCAGCAGATACTTCGCGATAAATGTGCTCTAGACCTTGCGTCATGACCTTCAACCTAGCTTGATAGCGTCGTCGACCGAAATGTCGTCGCTCGCAATTCTTGCAATCAGTGATGCGTAATGCGACTCGTCGAAATCATCATTGATGTCCAGCGGACGCGACGAGAACCCCTGCATTTGCACGCAAACCCGTCCATCCGCCGCGCAGAGATCGATGTCAACCTTGACCAGGCCTGCACCAGCGCCCGCCTCGGCCGAATGACGGACCCAGGCGAACATGGTCTCGGGACATGGCGAAAACACCCGCAGCGATTCCAGCGCGAATGGCAGCGTCGGATTGTCCCCACCCACATCGGCGATCAAGGGAATGGAACCCTGCAGCGCGCCGTCCATCAGGCTGGGCGGCAGCACACATTCGTCGCCGGTACGTGCGGCGGTGGGCAAGCGCAGTTCGACTAACGACTGCGCATCACCCAGGTGCACGGTCTGGACACCACGAAATGCGGGCCCATACTGCAGCCCCATATTGGCGAAACGCGAATAAAGCGACTCGCCATCCAGGATGCCTCGGTGCATCTGATCGCGCAGGTCGGTCAGATTCAGAGTGAGCGCCAACTGCGAACGATCCACGATGCCACGCCCCTGGCAATGCAGCACTTCGCTGCCATCAACGTCCCGGCTATAGACTTCGAAGCCCAGTTCGCCGTCGCCCTCTTCGAAGACTTCCACGCTCAGTTGGCGCGGCGCGTCCATCACCATGGGCTGCAGCCAGACGACATGCCGCAACGCCACCTGCGCGGGCTTATCGGCGTCGGGCAAGGCATCTTCCAGCGCCGCGCGCACCATCTCCAGATAGGCCACCGCTGGCAGCATTGGACGGTTCTGCACGCGATGATCGCCCACGAAGAACTCATTGCCGATGAACTCGCTGGCGTAACGCTGGTTGGCTAGGTCAGAGGTATTTCGATGCAGCATCGGATGCAGTTGCGCCTGTTTTGCCGCACGCGGCATCGCATCGGCACGTGGCGTAACCCAGCAACGTTCGCGAGCGAAAGGATAGGTCGGCAAAGCCATGCGGCGCAGGTTGCTGCCCGCATGCAGTGGATCCAGATCAAGTTCGACACCACGTACCCACAATTCGCCCACCTTGAGCAGGTTCTTGCGCGCCACCCAGTGATCAATGAGGGCCCGCATATCCTCGTCACTGGCTAGCGATGCCAGCGCATCATTGGCCTGCGCCGCACAACCGTGGAAGACACCAGCGCCCGATTTTCCATCCAGCCACGCATGCAACTTGGACGCCAGCGCTTCGATCGAGTCGGCGACCACCGCCAGGCGATGATCCATGGCGTCGCGCCCTACCTGCAGCGTATAAGCCATGCGACGCAAATCCACTTGTTCCTGGCGGCGCCGCAGAAAACCGGCCAACTCCAGTGCCTGTTGCCGCAACTGCTCTTCGGTTTTCGCCGACAAGGGCACGAACACACCTGCGGCGACCTCTTGCACCGTCGGCTGATCGCTCAGGGACGAAGCATGCTCGCTGATAACCACATGGGCGTTGGTGCCGGAGAAACCGAACGAACTGACGCAGGCCATGCGAGGCCCCGCGTTGGACCAGTCCTGGTACTCGGTATTGACGTAGAACGGCGAACCACTCAGTTCGATGTGAGGATTAACCTTGCTGAAATGCACCAGCGGCACCAGTTTGCGATGGCGTAGGCACAACAGCGTCTTGATGATGCCGCCGATCCCCGCGGCAAAGCCGCTATGGCCTATGTTGCTCTTGATCGATCCCAGCGCGCAGGTCTGCTCACCTCCTGCCCGGCCGAATACCTCTTTCAGGGCGTCGGCTTCAATGGGATCGCCCAGCGGCGTGCCGGTGCCATGGGCTTCCACATAGCCGATGCGCGACGGATCAATATCGAATCGCTCATAGACCTGGCGCAGCAAGGCCGTTTGCGCCCGGGTACTGGGCGCGGTGATGCCATTGGTCTTGCCGTCCTGGTTAATACCCGATCCCTCTATGACACCCAGGATATCGTCGTTGTCGCGTTGCGCGGCAGACAGGGCTTTCAGCAGAACCACGCCGCAGCCCTCGGAGAACACGATACCGCCAGCCGATGCGTCGAACGGTGCGCATCGGCCATCGCGCGAAAGCATGCCTACCTGCGAAGTCAGCACATGGCCTATGGGTGTTGTCAGCAGATTGACACCGCCCGCCAGGGCCATGGTGTTCTCGCCATTGCGTATGCTTTCGCACGCCAGGTGCACCGCAACCAGGGATGACGAGCATGCCGTATCAATGGCGATAGCCGGACCCTTCAGATTCAGGTGATACGAAATGCGTGCAGCAAGAATGGCGGTAGAGGTACCCATGAAGGCCGCCCCTGCCGTATCCCGGCCTGCGGCATGAAGCAGGCGCACATAATCGCCGCTGCCACAACCCACATAGACGCCGCAGGCCTGGTTGGCCAGCGAGCTAGGGGCATGACCCGCGCTTTCTATCGTCTTCCAGCACTCTTGGAGAAAGATCCGTTGCAGGGGATCGATCAACTCGGCTTCGGCCGGCGCAATACCAAAGAACAAGGCGTCGAAATACTCGATACCATCGACCAGACCCGACCACTTGGAATAAGTGGTGTGCTCGTGATTCGGCTCTGGATAGAACCAACCGTCGACCGCGCCCCAGCGGTCGGTAGGCACCTCGACCACGCAATCCTTGCCAGCCTTGAGATTCTCCCACAGAGCATCGACGTTCTCGCTCATGGGGTACCGGCAGGACATGCCGATGATGGCCACCTTTTCAGTGAATCGCGCCGCGCCATTGGCCGCCACTGCCTCGGGAAATTCCGGACGGGCCACAGGCGGTTGCGACGCCGCGATAGCGCCCCGTGGCGGTGCCAGTTTCGCGCGCGGCACGCGTCGCAGGACGACGGATGCTAACGTCAATACTGGATTGCCGAGCTGATCGACGACCTCGACATCGAACTCAAAGGCATCGGGATCCCCACTACGAAGTACGGCGTGGCTGCGGTACAACGCACCATCGAGCGAACCCATCACGGACAGCTTGCCAATCCGGTACGGCAGAAACTGGTCGTCGCTGGCACCGTAGCGCTGCGCGGCCAGATGCACGCCGTAATTAATGACCGTGCCCAGTGCTCCATAGATAACGAAAGGATTGGCCATGAAGCCGAACCCATGGTCCGCCACCTGAATCTCGCCCTGTGCGGACGAAGCACCAAAACGCAGGGATTGCAGTGGTGCATAGTACTGGCCGGTATTGGTAGCGATCTCGGTAGCCGTCAGGCTGGTGTCGAACATTCCGTCATTTGTCTGCAGGCGGGCCGGCTGGCCAACGGCAATTTCTATCATCCCCTGCATGTTCAGTATCTCGGCCATCGTCGCTTGAGGCCTGCCCGAACGCACGAAGAACTGCAGTTGATCGCCGTTGCGGCGGAACGTCAGGCGGATCGGCGTATGGCTGCCCTTCTCGCCGACCAAGGGATTCACAATGACGATATTGTTCAGCCGTATCTCCTGAACCGAGAAATACCGGCGATAAGCCGAATACACCAGCTCGATATAGGCGTCGGTCGGCAACAGATGTTCGCCGAACACCACGTGCTCGCGCAGGCTAACGTTGGATTCTGGACTGATCAGATAGTGCAGCGACACCTCGCCGTCCGCCTCAAACACGCCTTCGACGCCACTGTCGGTGAAATACAGCGAGCCGAATCGGCCACCCTGCTTGGGTGCCCATTCAATCGTGTTTCCGGCCACGGCATGCGGTGGTGCGCAAGCGACCGGGGCGACACTGGCGATCTGATCACGCAGATGTACCGCCAACTCCTCAATATTCGGATAGTCGTAGATGCGCGCGGCGGCAACGTCCGTGCCGTATCGCTTGTTCAGTGCTTTCACCCATTCAACGCCAATGATCGAATCCAGCCCCAGTTCGGTGAACGGCCGAGAGACACGAATGTCGCCCATCTTCATGAACAAGGCCTCAGCCAGACTGACGCGCAGTTCCTGCTGAAGTTGCGCTAGCGGGATCACCTGCGCCGCAGCCACAGTCGGCGTCATTGAGCCCAGTTCACCCTGCAAATGCACGGCCATCTCGGCCACATTGGGATAGTCGTAGATCCGCGCTGCAGCAATATCAGTTCCGTATTGCTTGTTCAACACTTTGACCCATTCGACACCAATAATCGAATCCAGACCCAGCTCGGCAAAGGGCTTCTGCAGTCCAATATCGCTCGGCTGCATGAACAGCGCCTCTGCCAGGCTGGCACGCAACGCCTGCTGCAACTGCACCAGGGATGGACCGCTAATAGCGGGGGCAGCCTGCGTGGTCGCGTGCATAGGCGGCTCCTGAACACCACTGCGTGCGGCGGCGGGACGCGCAGGACTACATGGGACCTGGCTCGGCGTAGACGCCACGGCAGACGGCGCATCGGCTTCGATCCAGAATCGCTGCATGGCAAACGGATAGCCCGGTAGGCCGATACGACGCGGACGGCGGCCGGCATACAGGCCGCCCCAATCGAATGCCAGGCCCTTGACCCACATTTCTGCCAGGCGCGCCAGTTCGCGCTGTTCCAGCCATTTTGTGACCATGCCCTGGAAATCGCTGTCCGTGGACAGCGTACGCATCACACCATCGTCATCACCCGCATGCCCTCGATAAAGGTGGGCAGCCGACTTCTCGGCCACCACGGTGGAACCCGACACGATGGCTTGCAGAACGCGTTCGAACTCACTCAGGTTGGACACCACCAGCGCCGCCCTTTCGGACATCGCTTCGCGTCCCACCTGCAAGGTATAGGCAATGCGCGCCAGATGTCCCGGCTCCATGCCCGGCGCGCGCACGAACGCCAACAGTTCGCGCGCCGTTCGCACGAGTTGCGCTTCGGAAGCGCCGGACAGCGGTACGATCACGGGCCCTGCCGATACAGCCTGTGTTTCAGAAGTGATATGCTCGGCCACGACAACGTGGGCATTCGTGCCGCTAAAGCCCAAGGCGTTTATCGCCGCCCGCCGCGGCGCCGAGCCCACCCGCTGCCAATCACGCAAGGTGTCGCTGATATAGAACGGCGAACCATCCAGCGTAATGTGTTGATTGAGTTTGCTGAAATGCAAAGTGGGCGGCAGCTTGCCATGCTGGAGCGCCAGTACAGCCTTGAGGAAGCCCGATACACCCGCAGCGGTCAGGCAGTGGCCGATATTGCTCTTGACCGAACCGAGCGCGCAGTATCCAGTATTGCGTGTGTACTTGCCGAACGAGGCCTTCAGGCCGGCGACCTCTATCGGATCGCCCAACGGCGTGCCAGTGCCGTGGGCCTCTATCAGCCCGATATCCGCGGGATCAATGCCGAACCGTTCATAAACATCCTGCTGCAAGCGGGTTTGCGAATCGGCATTGGGCGCCGTGATGCCATTGGTCTTGCCGTCCTGATTGACGCCCCAACCTTCGACCACGCCGTAAATGCAATCGCCGTCGCGTTCCGCATCCGCCAGGCGCTTGAGTACGACCACGCCCACGCCTTCGCCGTTGACAATACCGTCGGCGCGCGCATCGAACGAATAGCAGCGCCCTTGTGGCGACAGCATGCCCACCTGCGCGGTCATGATTTGCATGGCGGGGCCGGCCATCACATTGACGCCACCGGCCAATGCCATATCGCTGCCGCCCGAGGCCAGGCTGTCGCAAGCGGTGGCGATCGCCACCAGCGAGGACGAGCAGGCCGTATCGATGGCCAGGCTGGGCCCATGCAAGTCCAGCAGGTACGAGATACGCGCGGCCAAAATGGACGGCGCGGCGCCGGTAAACCCTTGCCCGCTGAGCTGTTCGCGCCGTGATAACTGGTGATAATCGCCGGTGGAACAACCGACGAAGACCCCGCAGCGACTGCCTGCGAGCCTGCGCGGGTTGTAGCCCGCATGCTCCAGGCCATGCCAGCACTCCTGCAAGAACAAACGCTGCTGCGGGTCCATGCTGCGCGCTTCGCGCGGCGAAATATTAAAGAAGGCGGCATCGAACTGGTCATAGTCGGCCAGCGTGCCCATCCAGCGGCTATAGGTCTTGCCGGCCACCGTCGCGCCTTCCTGGTAATACAAATCGATATCCCAACGATGCTTGGGCACTTCCGATATGCAGTCGCGACCCTCAACGATGTTGTGCCAGAATTCCCGCAGGTTCCCTGACTGCGCGAACAGCCCGGCCATGCCGACCACCGCTATCGGGCCCGCATCGGAATGGCTGGTTTTGCCCGACGCCCGAGTACGCCATGAAACAAGCACTCGTTCATCCGCATCGGCATCGCCTGCCAGACTCGGCGCCTCGACGGCCTCGCTATCCAGCGTAGATCGCGGGAATACGTCGGGCACGACATCGCCGTCCGTACCCACCACGCCCATTTGGTCCAACACGTACAAGCCCAATTGGTTCAAGGTCGGGTAGCTATAGACCTTTATCGCCTCGATATCCGTGCCGTATTTATCGTTGATGCCACGTATCCAGGTCACGCCGGTAATCGAATCCAGCCCCAGGTCTACAAACGGATCATCGACATCGATATCGCTTTCCTGCATGCGAAGCTCATGTGCCAACATTTCGCGCAGTCCGTAGACAATGGCGTCGGCATTCGACGCAACGGCAGCTGTTCCAACCGGAGCCGCCGCTGGCGCCATGGACGGCGTTGCCGATGGCAAACTGTGCTCGATACGCGCAATCGTGTCCGCCTGGCCGACGAAGGTCTCTTCGTGCATGGCCAGTTCGCGCTCGAAGGTTCCGTCCAGCGCATCGCGCAACGGCCTGGCGCCACGCGCCTTGAGCGCAATCAGGCGATCACGCGGATTGCGGGCAATACGCCGTGCCAACGCCAGTGCCGACGGCAACACATCCTGGCGCGCCAACACGGGATAGGACAGGCCGCGCATCAACAACTCGCCGCCGGCATACGACTCGGCGCCCAGCAAGGTCAAGCGCGCAAGGTCGTGGCCTACCCTGGCCGGAAAGACCAGGGTCGCGCCAGCGCCCGGCGTGAATCCGTAGCCCATGTAGGGACTACCATAACGGCTCTCGTCACTGAACAACGCGAAGTCGGCAAACATGCCCAGCGCCCAGCCTGCGCCCAGAGCATGCCCCTGCATGGCGGCAACCACGGGAACCGGGCAGCTCAGCGGCCACTGGAACACCGTATTGTCGGTAAATTTCTCCAACCCTTCGTGTATCGCACGCAAGGTGTCCGGCGTGCCTCCCATGGCAAAGTAGTTGTCGTATCCCGTCAGGACCACGACCTTGTAGTGGCCTCGCTCCGCCTCGGCAAAGGCGGCACGCATGCCTGCCGTAAATGCCGGCGAAAACATGTTGCGTGCCTCGCGGTCGGCCATGTGTACTTCCAGGACCCCGTCGGCGTACGCCACCGCCGACACGACACTGGATTCGAGCGCTACCGCTACGCCAACGGCATCCGATGTGACCGGCTCACGCTCCCCGGCCCAAGGCAGTTCCTTGAACGCGGCCAACGCATCATCCTGCATTTGTGCCGTCTGCCGTCGCCATTCTTGCAGCTCGATCAGCGGTAACGCCGCCACCTTGCCAGCGATACGATCGACGTCGGCGTCGACGTGCAGGCTGTCAACGACGCGCCAGGTTCCCGCGTGACCCGCCACCTCATCCAGCATGGATGCATCGGCGGTAAACAGCATGCGTTGCGCCCTATCGTCGCCGAACCGCTGCGTCAACGCCGCAGCGGCATAGGCCGCCAACACCGGCTCCTGCAGTGCCCACAGATCCACACGGCCGGCCTGAACGCAAACCGCGCCATACAGCGCTGCCAGCGTGGCCACCCCATTGAGGCCGTCATTCGAGCCGACGATAACAGGCCGATCAAATTTCTGAAAAAGACGCACCCACTGCAGCGCGACGTCGGCGCGCCGGCTTGCGGGATATTCCGGCAAGAAGCCCGGCAACTCGCTGGAGAGAATCACAACACGCCACGCGGTGGATGCCATCACTTGCCTGAACACGCCGACCAAGCCTTCCAACAGACTGGATTCGTCGGCGTCCGGCTGCCGCGCACGTATCGTCACATGCAGCACACCGTCGCGATGCTGCGCCAACGCCAGCGTCGCCGGCGCCTCGGGCAAAACCTCGACTCCCCGTTCACCGACCGACATCGTGACCACGTCGGGCAAGGATTGTGCTGCCGCCAGCAGGCCACGGCCGAGCTCCTGCTTGAGCAGGCGCAATGCCAACGCTGATTTGCTCGCCAAACCTACCGCCAGCTTCTCGGCGTGGGCGACGACCTCGGCATTGGGCACAATGGCGCAAGTCCAGCCCTTGGCACGCAACTCGGCACCACTGGCGATTTCCGTCAGGTACAGAAAATCTTCAGCATGTGTCCGGCCAAAACGCTGAGTGAAAAAGTCGACTGCCTGCGAGGGATACAGGCCTTGCAAAGCAAAGCCGTACTGAGCGGTTTCGCCGCAAATCATGACGTCGCACAAGGCGGCAATCAAGAATCCCGCGCCCAACGCATCACCGCGTGCAACGGCGACCAACGGATAGGGGAACTCGGCTAGCGCAACATATAACCGGGCTTGCAGCGCCTGTTGATGCGCTTGTGCCGCACCTTGCATGAAGACGGCGTCGCCACCCTCAAGCAACACGACCTTTACGTCCGCCTCGACCTGGACCGCGCGCAGCGCTTGCACTAAATCTGCGATCAGTTCGGTCGACATACTGTTTGCGCCGTCCTGCGTGTCGACGCTGATGGTGTAGACCCCATTGCCCCGGCGGACCAGCGCAACGCCACCGCCAACCTGCTCGGCCAGACCAAACGGGGTGGCTGCCAGACTCAGTCTTGGCTTGTGCGCACTTGCTGCCGATGGCGCAATCGCCGCCGCCGGCTCTTGCAGGGCGATGCGATGGGGCTTGAGTAACGCACTAGACGATGACGCATCCACACTCATCGCCGCATCCAGGGCAATAACACGCCGCAGGCTGATGGGCACCTCCTTTCCCAGCGGCTGACTGGCCTCTTGCGCCGGTATCGGCCCATCCGTCACATCGGGCGCCGAACCTCGGGCCCCCGTGGACGCAGGCGCAGCAGCTTCCCGGGCCAGCAACGCATTCCCCACCGTCGACGCGCGCATCCGCACACCCCGCAGTTCGACACAAACCACGCCCTGGGCCGTACAAATATCAATATCAACCGTCCCCGGCATGCCTATGGATCGCCGCACCCAAGCGCATTTCGCCGTGACGGTCGCCTGCAGAATGCGCACCGAACGCATCCCATAAACCCGCAAATCAATATCCCCACCTACCGCGGCCTCCAACGCCTGCTGCAATATGGCGGGATGCAACACATAGGCTTCGTGTCCCGCCTGCAGCGCGATTGGCAACGCCAATTCCACTACGGTCTCGCCAGCACGCGAGCGAATCACCGCCAGATCATGCCGCACCGGCTCGGCCGGCGCCTGAAACTGGATATGCCCTTGGCACAGCACCGTTAGCGCGTCACCAGCACCGCAGGTCAACTCGACACTCGCCTGGTCGCCCTTGTGATCGAACAAAGCCAGCGTCAACGGCGCGCTGCCCAAGGCTTTGCCCGGTTGCCCCCACGCCAGGTCGCGCAACACGACGGTGTGCGCTTTGGCACGCCCCGGCATGGCCAATTCGCCTGCGACCCTCGCCATTTCCAGACAAGCGGCCTCACCCAGCCGCCGCTCGCCGGGCGCTCCCACCAGAAAGAATTCGTTGCCGTCGAAGCGCGAGGTGTAGCATTGCTGTTCGAGATCGGATTGGTTGTGATGCACCAGCGGGTGCAGGCGAGCCCCGGCATCGGTGGCCAGAGGCGTGCGCGCCACCTCTATCCAATGACGCTGGCGCAAAAAAGGATAGGTTGGCAGGCTGACAAACCGTGGCCGGCTGACATGAAGACGCTGCCAATCGAGTTCGATACCCTTCACCCACAGCTCGGCCAACGGCACAGACTGCCCGCCGGCAATCCATCGGTCCAGCATCGCCGGCAGCTCGAGATTCTGCGTCACCAGCGACAAGGCATCTTTTTTACGAACCGCTTGGCCCTGCACCACGCCATCCACAGATGTGCCGTCGACAAAGGCCTGCAGTTTTTCCACCAGAATGTATACCGAATCGGCAACCACCACCAAGCGCGCATCCATTGCTTCACGTCCGACCTGCAATGTGTAGGCAATCGCCGCCAAGTCGGCTGGGCCGTCCGCCTGCGCGTCATTCAGGAAGACGATGAGATCGCGTGCCTTCAGGCGCAGTTGTTCGTCGCTGCGCGCCGAGAGCGGGAATAAATGCTGACCGACCACACCGGCATCGGCATCGGCATCGGCGGCGGCCACATATTCCTGGACGACCAAATGCGCATTGGAGCCGCCCGCGCCAAACGACGAAATCCCTGCGATACGCGGCAGTTCTCGCCCGTCAACTACCGGTCGTTCCCAAGGACGCAGGGTCTGGTTCACCGTAAAAGGCGTTTGCTCGAAATCGATGTGCGGGTTCAGGCGACGGGAATGCAGCGACGGCACGATCTTTCCGTGCTTCATCTGCAATAACACCTTGGTCAGCCCGGCAATCCCCGCTGCCGCCTCGGCGTGTCCGATATTCGACTTGGCCGAGCCAATCAGACAGAAACTGCGGTCCGCCGTGCTTTCACGAAACACCTTGGTGAGTGCGGCGATTTCTATCGGATCACCCAGCTTGGTTCCGGTGCCGTGGGCTTCAAGATAACTGACATGCCGCGCATCCACGTCAGCGTCGGCCAGCGCATGACGGATCGCCAAAGCCTGGGCTTGCGGATTGGGCACGGTGTAGCCATTGGTTTTGCCACCATGGCTCAGCGCGGTGCCGCGGATGACGCCATAGATCAGGTTCCCGTCACGCTCGGCATCCGCCAGCCGCTTGAGCAGAACAACGCCCACGCCTTCGCCGGGAATATATCCATCGCCCCCGTCGCCAAAGCTCTGGCACTGCCCGGTACCGGACAAAAACTGGCCAGCGCTGAGCATCAGGTATTTGTTGGGATGTATCGTTACGTTGACGCCGCCAGCAATGCCCAGGGCGGTGTTGCCCAACCGCAGATCCTGGCAAGCCAGGTGGATCGCCGTCAGCGACGACGAGCACATGGTGTCGACCACCATGCTGGGCCCATGCAAGTTCAAAAAGTAGGACACCCGATTCGCGATGCTAGCGGGGTTGCTGGCAAAACCCGTGCGCCGTCCCTGCAGGCTGGCCTCGGCGCCCAGCAACTGGTATTCGCCGTACATGACACCGGCGTAAACGCCCACCGCCCCCGGCGTGTTGTTGCAGTTCACGCCCTGCAACGCGGCCCGGGTGTAGCCGGCATCCTCTATCGCCATCCAGGCGTATTGCAGGAACAAGCGCTCCTGCGGATCCAGGATTTCCGCTTCGACCGGCGAGATATTAAAAAAACGCGCGTCGAATTCGTCCACGCCCTCAATGAATCCGCCCCACTTGCTGTAGTGACTACCCGCTGCCGTGCGATCAGCGCTGTAGTATTCCCTCCAATCCCAACGCGTTGCGGGTACCTCGGTGATGCAATCTTTACCATCGCGCAAATTGCGCCAAAACGCCTGCAGATCGCGGGATTCCGGATACCGTCCCGACAAGCCCACGATGGCGATGGGCTCGCCCACCCGCGCGCTATCTCGTGTCTCGGTACGAACGGCCGAAACCGCCGCACGGCGGCCGCGTCGCAGGCTGGCATTGCCCCTGCGCACCACCGAAGCATCCTGTATCTGGACGGTGCCCGCTGCCGGCAAGGCTACGTCAGCTCGAAGCCCATCGACTTTTTGCGATAGCGTCGCCACCGCCTGTCCATGTTCCCTGACAAAATAGGACGCCAGATCGCGTATTGTCAGATACTCGAAGAACAGGGTTTTGGGCAAAATACCAAAGGTTTTTTCCAACTGGCGCGTCAAATCCAGCGCCGGAATGGAGTCGACGCCATAGTCCTCTAGCGGCGCCGCGGGATCCACTTTGTCGATCGGCAGTTTCAGCACGGATGCCAATTGCTCGCACAAGAAATCTTCGACGGCGTCCCTCTGCGACTGGCTCGCCTCCATGGGCGCGGCAACAGTGGACGTGCCTTCCCCCGCCACGACATTCGCTACCGTTCCAAACCATCCCAACGTCTGCCGCATCATCGTCACATTGCCGGACATGACCAACGTCTGATCCAGACCGGACGCCAGGCTGCGGTAAAACATCTGCATGCCAGTGGCCGTCGCCATCGCCCGGATACCGGTGGTTTCGTACAGGCCATCACGCCCGGCTGCATCGACCTGCATGCCGCCATCGCGCCACAGGGGCCAGCGAATAGCCTGAGTCAAACCGTGACGCAGCCCTTGCGCGACCAATCGGTTGCGCTGTGCCGCGAACGTATCCAGAAAGCCATTGGCCGCGGCATAATCGGCTTGGCCCAGATTGCCTACCGCCGCGCTCAGCGATGAGAACAGAACAAAGAAATCCAGTTCGAGCGCTTGCGTTGCCTGGTCCAGATAATGTGTACCGTGGACTTTTGGCGCCAGCACGCGGCCAAACTCCTCGTCGGATTTCTTCAAGACAAAGCTATCGGCAGTCATGCCCGCGCTATGGATGATGCCGTTGATCTGCCGGTATTCTTCTCGGATCGCCGTGAATTGGCTATCGATCTGCTCGGGCGAGGCCAGATCCAGCTGGCGATACTCGACGGCACCCGCCGCCTGCAACCCAGCCAACAATGCCGACTTCTCCGGCGATGCGGCCACTTCGTCTGGCGCAGATCTGCCCGTCAGAACGAGCCGCGCGCTGGGCACATGGGCCAGGATTTCCCTGGCGAACAACACACCCAGGCCGCCCAACCCGCCAGTCAGTAGGTAAATACCGTGCTCTTTGAAAAGCCCTGCCGGCGCCACCGATGTGCCCAACGTGGGGTCGAGCATGTGCCACCCCTGGACAGTTCGCATACCTTGCGCATACCTGACCACGGTATCGTGCGCATGACTGCGCTCACGCAGCAACAGCGCGGCCAGCGCTTCCTCGCCGATGGCGGGGTCGACAAACACCACCTGCCCCGTCACCTGCGGATGCTCGAGATGAATGCTCTTGAACAATCCGGCCAAACCCGCATGCACCAAGTATTCTTCGGTATTGGGCAACACCAGCTGGATCACGCACAAGGCCCGCGGCCGCTGGCGAATCAGCGCTGCAGCCCGCGCGAAGCAGGCCTGCGCCAACAATCGATACTGATCCGCGCTATTGCTCGGCGTCTCGGCGTCTTGCAGCGTCACGCCGTCGGTCGCCAGGCTTTGCGCGCGAATGCCGGGCAGCCCACATAGCATCACGTGCGGCTCGCCGGGAGCTCGGTCCTGCAGGGCTATCGGACGATCGTTCCAGACCTGGGTCGCGAACAAGACGCCGGGCCGATCGTGCCCCGTTGACCGTGGCACGAAGCCACGCATTTGTACGCACACATTGCCGTCAACATCGCACAGATCGATATCCAGGCTATGCGCGCCCTCAACCTGACCACCTGGCGCAAACCTTGCCCACACCTGCATTTGCGCCTGGCATGGCGCGAGCGTGCGCAAGCTTTGCAGCGCAAACGGAACGATCGGCGCCAACGGCAGTTCGTCCAGATCGAACAACAACGTGGTTGCCGCCTGGAACGCACCATCCATCAAGGCCGGATGCAGGCCGTAATCGGCCAGACTGCCGGCGAGGGCCGATGGCAGGTCCAGTCGCGCCAACACTTGCCCTTCGCCACGCATAATGCAAGCCAGCGAACGGTGACCGGGGCCATAGTGCAGCCCCATGCGCGAGAATGCATCATAAATGGCGTCGGCAGTCCAGATACCGTCCCGCATGGAGGCGGTCAGCGCCGCGATGTCGATAGACTCGACTGGCGCGCCGTCACCGATACGGCAACGACCCTGACCGTGCACCGTATCATCCTGGGTATAAATCTCAAAGTCGATAACAGCCGGGGCACCCTCGCCCACCTCATGCTCAGCAAGTGCAATATGCAGCGGCGTGGCTTGAACCACGCTCAGCGGCTGCGGCCACACCACGTCGCGTAGTTCGATGCCGGCCTGATAGTCCTCCGGTGCCGCCAACTGCAGGGCGGCACGCGCCACTTCCAGGTAGGCGACGCCGGGCAGGACTTTCACCACCGCCCTGTCGGCTCCCTGTAGCAACGAGACACAATGATCCTTGAGGAAAAACTCGTCTCCAGTCAAGGTCGTGCTGTAGCGCTGCTCCCGAAGGTCCGAGGTATTTTCAAGCGACAGCGGCCGCGTCGTCGACAGCGTGGCCACAGCCCCCAGCTCCGCCCAATAGCGCTCGCGAGCGAATACATAGGTGGGCAGGCTGATCCGCCTGGGCTTTGTTCCCCCATGCATAGAAGACCAATCCACCTGCTCTCCCGCGCTCCATTGCGCCGCCAACTGGCCGGCGGGATGCTCCGGCATAGCCACCGCTGTGCCGTTGATGAACGCCTCCAGCGCGCCATTCAGTTCGTCGATGGAGGCCACCACGAAGGCAACGCGGCGAGGCATCGCCACACGGCCTACTTGCAGGGTATACGCCAGGTCCTGCAGATCGACGCTGGTGCGGCTGTCATCCCACGCCGACACGAATACCGCCAAACGCTGCGCATAAGCGCGCAAACTACTATCGTCTCTCGCCGAGAGCGGAACCACAAAAGGTCCCTTAGCGGCCTTGCGAGCCACCACCCGAGCCGGGCGATAGGACGCCAGCACCACGAAGGCATTAGTGCCGCCCACGCCCAGGCTATTGACCAAGGCCACGCGCGGCTTACGCCGCTCTCCCCAGGTCTGGGCTTCGCGATTCATGTAGAACGGCGTGTTCTCGAAGTGGATACGCGGGTTCGGTGTCGAATAGTTCACCGTAGGCGGAATCACCCCGGTCTCGACTGCCAGCACCGCCTTGATAAAGCCGGTAATGCCGGCGGCCGCTTCCAAGTGACCAATATTGGATTTAACCGCGCCCAACGCGCAGTAGGACTTCTTGTCGGTGTCTTCCCTGAAGGCGGCCGACAACGCTTTGACCTCTTCCGGATCGCCCATTGCGGTACCCGTGCCGTGCGACTCCACAAACCCGACGGCGTCTGCGGCGATACCGGCGGTCTTGAGGGCGGCTCGGACGCAAGCTATCTGCCCGCGGGCACTGCTGGCCGCGTAGCTCATCTTGCCCTTGCCATCGTTGACGATGGCCGAGCCCTTGAGCACTGCATAAATATGATCGCCGTCGCGCACGGCGTCGGCCAGCCGCTTGACGAGCACCAGGCCAAGACCGCTACCGAACACGACGCCATCCGCCTCGGCGTCAAAAGCGCTGAGTCGGCCGGATTTCGAGAAAATGTGCCCAGGCTTGTAGTAATACCCCTGAGCATGAGGCACGCGTATGGTGACGCCACCGGCCAGCGCCATGTCGCATTCGCCAGACAGCAAGCTCGAACGCGCCTGGTGCAAAGCCACTAGCGAAGTCGAGCATGCGGTTTGCACCGTCATGCTGGGCCCGGTCAGGTTCAGCTTGTAGGAAATATAGGTGGAAAGAAAATCCTTGTCGTTGCCGAGGTGGGTAGGGCTGACGGTGAAGTGGTCAAAATCAGGATTGCGATTCATGAAGTGCGACAGATAACCCGTCGTCACCCCGCCACCGCCCGTAAAAACGCCCACATTTTGCGCACTATGTGTGGCGTAGCCCGCATCTTCCAGGGCTTCCCACGCACACTGCAACAGCAGCCGCAACTGTGGATCCATCAGTTCCGCATCACGCGGCGATATCTTGAAGAAGCCGGGATCGAACTTGTCGACATCATCTAGCGGCGCGGCCGCCTTCACGTACGACGCATCCGCGATGTCCTCGTCGCCTACCCCCGCGAGCCGCAGCTCCTCGTCAGAGAGTTGACGAATACTCTGTTGCCCAGCGCACAGATTGCTCCAGAACCCGGAAACACTGTTCGCCCCCGGAAACCGGCCCGCCATACCGATCACCGCAACATCGTCAGCTTTGATACCCATGCTTCTCTATCTCATAAAAATCAGTGGCGGGCACCCGTGCCCGGCCCGCAGACAATCCACGGCTAGCGCGCGCTCTCCAGACAGCGTCCATACACGGAGTGCAGATCGCCAAACGTTCGCACGTCGGTGATCATGACGTCCTCATCGGCAAAAGGATCGACGCCCAATTCCTCTTCCAAATTGGCGATCAAGGTCGCCACCATCATGGAGGTAAACCCCAGTTCGTCGACGATGGCCGTGTCATCCGAAATAAGCGTGACTTCCAGACCATGCTCCTGCGCAACCATTCTCACCACGCGCTCGACCTGCTCTCTAGTGTTGATATCCATTTCCAGACACTCCCCTGTTCAAACTGTCAGGCCGCCGTCGACCACAATGGTCTGGCCTGTGATAAACCGCGATTCATCGGACAACAGAAACCGGATTGCCGATGCCACATCTCCCACCGTGCCAAGCCGATTCAAGGGCGTCTGGCGTACGATGCGTCTTTTCTGTTTTTCAGTAAGCTCAGCCGTCATCTCGGTCTCCATGAAACCCGGCGCCACGGAGTTGACGCGGATGCCGATCGAGCCGACTTCCTTGGCCAGTCCGCGGGTGAACCCATCCAGCGCCGCCTTGGTCGCGCCATAGGCCGCGACCCCTTTGAAGCCGCGTACACCCACCACCGATGACACGTTGACGATCGCCCCGCCGCCGCCCACCAGCATGTGCTTGACGCAAGCCTGAGCCAGACGAATGGAGCCATCCAGGTTGACCTGGATCATGCGCGAGATTTCGCTGTTCTTCATCATAGTCAGCAGGCCTTCGTTGGCCATGCCCGCGCTATTGACCAGATAGCCGCAACGTCCCAGCTCTTTCTTGACGTTGCGCAGAAAATTCACGATTTGGCTCTGATCAGCGACGTCCACCGATTGCCAATACATGCGCCCCGGCACGCTGGCCATCAAGTCGTCCAGTTCCGTCGTACGCTTGCGGCTGAATGTCGCGACGGCATAGCCCTCTTGCACCAACATGCTGCAAATGCCCAGACCGAGCCCCCTACTGCCGCCGCTGACGACAGCCACTTTTTGTTTGTTTTTTGCCATGAAAACTCCAGATGAATCAGGGCACGGCCGGCGTTGCGGCTTTGCTCTTGCGAATCTTTTTGAACCGGTCTCCCACCAGAGTGTCTGCCCTGGCAAGCGTAATTAGCCCGGGGATCTTGAACGGCGCCAACCGTCCGCGACAAGCGTCTACCACCCGCTTGCGAAACGCAGCGGCGTCCTCGGGCTGTGCGAGCACGAACTCGGCCCACACGATCTGGCCAAGAACGGGACTGGGCTTGTTGCGCACGATGACATCGCGCACATTGTCCAGCGTCAGCAGAAAGCTCTCGACCTCTATCGGAAACACCTTCTCGCCGCCGACGTTGATGATTTCAGACTCACGTCCCAGTATCTGGACGTACTCGCCGTCCACCGCCACTTTGTCGCCGGTGTCATACCAGCCGTCGGCATCGAACGGGCTGGGCGCGTTGAGATAGCCCAGCATGGCGCTTGCGCTCTTGATCCACAGGGTGCCATTCTGTACCTTTACTTCATAGCCGGCGCCGCCTATCTTCATCCACCGGGAAGAAGAATCCTTGGATTGAGTAGCGAGGATGCCCAGCTCCGACAAGCCATAGGTCTGCTTGAGCACAACGCCGGGAAACGCCCGATGCAGGCCAACCAGCGTGGATTCCGGCATCGCCTCGGTGCCGTAGGTAATCACCTTGAGCGAGGACAAATCGTAGTCGCGATAAACACCGGACATCAGCAACATCGTCAAAAATGACGGTGTCGTCGGCAGTAGCTCTACCGCGTTCGTTTCCACGCAGGCACAAATCTCGGCAGCCTGACGTCCCCCACAGGTCACAACAGTGCCGCCATTCAGAATCACGGAAAACAGGGTATTCAGCCCGCCGATGTGATCCAGCTTCAGGAACAGCAACGTGCGAAACCCGTTGCGCGCCTTGCTCCGAAACTTCTCTACCATGCGCTCGAAATCGAGCAATACCGCCTTGCTTTTGCCCGTGCTACCAGACGTGAAAATCACAAACCCGGGCTTGTGGTGTGCTACCAGCTGATTCAACAGCGGCGACACCTCGCCGCTGAACGCCAGATCGTGGCACGTGGCCTGCGTTGCGCCCCCAACCACACGGATCAGGCGGGTGGCACAAACGATGTCCAATCTTTCGTCCAATACGCTGGCTTCGTCATCAGGCAACGGAACGACGACGCAACCGTTACCGATCAGGGCCACGATCAGTGCCACCACCTCAATGTGATAATCAGCGACAAGACCGATCCGCTCACCTGGCGCGATTCTCCATTGATCCAGGACATCGCGCCAATGCGCGATGCGCTCAACAAAGCCGGCGTAGGTCAACGTAGCCGCATCCCCCTCGGCTATGGCCCGGCCATCGAACTGATGAAGCCGCTCCGTCATCCATTCCATTGCTGCCACCCTCGTCTTTTTCAGTTCTCGCCGTACTCACGGATATCCTCGACCACCGCGTTCTTGTAGCGGTCCTTGTCGAGAATGCTCTGCATATCGCGCAACACCTGGAACGTACCCTCGGTCAACGCGAAATTCGTGAAAAAATAAGGCAGCCCGCCCAGGTCGGTGTCCTGCATGAAGTCGATCTCGAGCTTGCCGTTGGGCAATGGCGTCAACTTCCAGTGATTGTGCAAGTGCGTAACGCGCACGCAGCACTCATCACGCGGCAGTCTGTTGGGCGCGGCGATGACGTTAACGTCGACCTGGTTGTTTCCGGGCTGCTGATTGCGCTCGGCAAACAACACATAATCCCGCGTCTTCAGCCCAGGAATATCGAACTTGTACCGGACATAGGTCGCGGCGCGCCCCTTCACGCTAGGGATCTGGTCCAGACGCTTTTCGTCGTAGCAAAACGCGTCGACGCAGCTATCGAGGTCTTCGATCAGCGTCATCATGCCGGCCAACCTGGAATCGACTTCGACCAGGCCACGTACCCGTACCAGGCCGGATCCCGGCGTCTTGAGCGTCCACAGTTTGACGCCGTTTTCGTCCTTTGCCAGCTCCCACTCGTTCGAACCCGAAGCGCGCCAGACAAAATGAGCAACCAAGGCAATGACAGCAAGCGCCAGCACGATGTATCCCAGGACTCGCAGGATGCGCCTTCTTTTTCGGGGCGGCGCCGATGTCGCGGCGACGCGCGTATCCTCGGGAGAGTTCAGAGCTTGTTCCATGGTGACTCCGTGATAGAGATGGGGTAAAAAAAATAGGGAGACAAGCGAGCCGGCAAGCCCGCTTAAATTTGCGTGGACAAATGTCGAGATAAATATTTGCCCAGGCAGACGAGGGTGAGCGTAGGCGGGACCCGCAATGCTTCCGGAATGATCGACCCGTCGCAAACGTGCAGATTGCGATAAGGAGTCTCCAACTGGCTGTCGATGTGTTCGTTGATGCGAACCATGCCGCCCACGCGACCCGCTGCGGTCACGCCAAAGTCAACGATGTGGCGAGCGCCTGCATGCTTGAGAATCTCGACGGCACGACGCCGGCCCTTGTCCAGTTTTGCCTGGTCTGCGACGCTGATCTGCTTGCGAAATCGGCCATCGTCGGTGAGTTCGCCGCCAAACTCATCTTTGACCTTGACGCCGATGCCCAGGGTTTTCGGAAACGAAAAAAGATGACGAAAATTCAAACCGCCCAACATCATCGGACCATGGATGGGACGCGGAATATTGGCGTCGCCCAGTTCAATACCGTCGTCGTCCATGCAGCCCATACTGCCGACAAAGCCGCTGATGCCCTGCATATCGGGAACCAGGCCATAGATCGCATAGCCCGGATTGCACACGAAGCCGCGATCGCCCACGTCACGCAACCCGCTGTCGCGCAAAATCCCCGGCGTGGCAAGCTCGCCGGCCGCCAGCACGATTTTCTTGCCGAAGGCCCTTCTCTGCCTCGACCGCCACAGGCCATTTTTCTCGTGATATTCAACGCCAACAGCGATGCCGTCCTCGACCAGGATGCGGTCCACCGTGGCACGCGTCGTCAACACCGCCCCATCGTCGAGAGCCGACTCCACCAGGCTACGCGCCTTCCATTTGGCATCGTAGCTATAGCCGCCGTGGCAACGCGACCAATCAACCAGCATGTCGTACTTCCCCCAGACGTGTCCCAGCGTATTGGCGCTGTCGCGCAAGCGGCTTGCCTGCGGCGTGAGCAATTCGTCCGGTATGGGCGCGATCGGCAACTGGGCCTTGACCTCGGCCAGGGCCCACGAAAGATCAATGCCCAGGGCAGAAAAAATGTCCAGATCGGGGTAGCCAACGACGCCAAAATACATGCCGGTAGAGCCACCTGTGGTGATCGCGCGCACCGTGGAGAGTCGACCCTTGCCCAGCTTGACCTCCTGCGCGATGGCGAGAATGCCGGCAAGGGTTTCGCGCAAGACCACCGTCTCCCCCTTCTCCAGGATCAAGACCTTCTTTTTGCTCCGGCTGAGTTCGCTGGCGATGGTGGCGCCTGCCGTACCTGAGCCAACAATGATGGCGTCGTACTCATCATGTCGGTCGTTGCTGTTCATGCGTGAGATCTCGATTGAGGGGCGTTCAGAACCTGTACTCCGCCCGCAACACCACCTGGTGCATATCACGGAACGGATACAGGGCGTTGTTTTCGTCGGGTACCGCCAACGCGTGCAAATCCAGGCTGTAGGTCAGGTTGTCGCTCCACTTGTATGCGGTGCGGATCGATGTCTGGATACTGGTGTACGGTTGGGTGAACACCGTCAACCAACTCACCGACAACATGTCATTCAAGAAGAACAAATTGGCGTCCAGCACCAGCGAGGTGGTATCGCGCGGGATGCCCGTTATGCTGCTATCCCAATCCACAACATGGCTGTTGACCACCTCCATGCCTATCGTGTTAGAGCCGCCCAGCGAATACGTAAAACCTAGCGCCGCGTCGATTACGTCCTTTTCAACAAGTTGATAGTTGGCATCGCTGAACAGCCGGCCCGACTTGTATGCCAACTCGCCGCGGTATAGAAACTTTCCGCTGGCATAGTTAAATGCACCGCCTACCATGCCGATGCGATTTGCCAGACGCGTCATATGGAGACGGCCATCGGCATCCACGCCGTCGTAGCGCATGGCATAGTCGTTGTCGATCAGGCTGGCCGCCATTAAGCTGACATCGCTTCCGCTGTATGCCTTGCGCCAGCGCATGCCGTACTCATTGCGATCACTGCCCACGACATCATGAACATAGGCCTGTCCATCGAACGGATCCAGGTAGTACGCCGTATCTTCATCGGCATACTTGTTGAACCGCGGCCGCGGCACATAAAAAGCCGTAAAGTCACCCAACGATGAAAAATGATCCACGCTCAGCATGAACTGTCCCAGGCGCGATTCCTCTAGGGGAACCAGGAATAGCTCAGACAAATTTCTTGGGCTGACCTCATCGGTAATCGCGCCAGCCTGAGACTCACCCCAGATCATGCGCTGTACGCCCAGCCGGAAGGCCGTCTGGCCATCTGGCCGGCTGTACTGCACAAAAGCTTCCGGTGTACTGTTCTCAAAGTAGACCGTCCGGTCAAGCGCCTCAGCTCGATGATCTTGACTCCAATACACGTTTTGCTTGGTGTCCAGCCGCACATAGAGGTTGTTGCTGAAAAATTTCGAGTACTCAAAGCGGATCCAGCTTCGGTTGTTCACCAGTTCCGACCAATCGTTGGTGAGCGCCGACAACTCATACCCCAGCGTGAAACGGTAGGCATTGGGCGCGATATCGCTGGTTTCCGGAGCCTCCAACCCCAGCCCGCCAGGCGCGCTCAAATTCAGGTTCGACAAGTCCAGCGGTTGCGTCATATCCAGACTAGGCGAGGTATCCGTCGCCGAATCGGATTCCTGCGCCAATCCCTGTGCACTCAGCAGGACGCCAAATAGCAGCGCCGTACAGCGTCCCTTCATTGGCTGGCCGGCTCGACGTTCAAAGCCGCACGGAACTGGGCAAGATTACGCTCTCGGAACGAGAAATCCGTGAGCGCGCGCTGCGTGAGAAACTCGTCGTTGACCGGAATGTTGTGGCGCATCGACAGCTTTGCCATCTGGCTGATGCGGGACGTGGTCAGATTGTTCATGATGGCGATTGTCGTGACATACACGCCATCGACTTCCTTGATACCGGATTGCGTGCGCTGCTTGTGCACCTTGGCGCCGCGATACAGATCTTCCTTGAGGGTCAGATAGGTTTTCTTGTCGATCCAGGCAACGACCTTGGTGTAGGACGTGGTCCTGGCTTTTTCCGGTGTCGGCAACAACTCGATCACCCAGGCGTCCCGGCCGTCCTGTTTGACTTCATCGAGAATCTTGTAGGTGTATTCATATACCTTGCGGGCTTCGGGGTTCTCTGTGCTTTCCACCGAAAATTCCGAGCCGAACACACTCCCCGCCTCGTCGTCGTTGGCAATGACGCGATTGATCTTTCCCAGCGCCGGCAGGTAAATCCAATTGTCGTTGGCGCGGCCTCGTTCACCGTATTCGTAAACCAGCAGGCTGGTGCCGCGATCACTGATGGGATCGCGCTGGATGGACAGCGAATTGTCGTAGAACAGGCCATTTTCGATTCTGACCTTCTTGGTGTTTTCCGCCACCACCTCGCGCGGTCTCTCGGTACATTGGACGCTGCCCTTGACCACGGTGTACTTGCAGGTCGTGATCTTTACAAACGCGAGCTGGGTGTCGAAACTTTTACGCGTCGCATGGTCGACCTTTTCCATGATGGCCTGGGCAGACTCTTCGGCCGCAACGCCAAGAACGGGGACCAATGCCATGGAGAACGCAAAGGCACGCAGTTTCGTCGAGATAAAAGCCATAATTTCCTCAAGAGATCAAAAACGGACTCCCTCGCGTCGGGGCAAGGCATGCCTCGACGCGCCCGTTCAGGGTTCCACGCCGGACGCGGAAAGATTGGCGTTGGCGGACTGGGAGGCACTTGTCCTTTCGCGGGGAAAGGTCAAATGGAAAACCAGGATCAACGCGGGAAGCAGGAACAAATCATTCAATAGGCCCATCAGAATGGCCGCAAAACCAAATGTCCCCAGATTCGACGCACCGGCATCGGCGGCAAACGCCATGACGCCAAAGCCCAGGCCCAGCACGGCGGTGGTGAACGCCACCGAATGGCCGGTCTCCCGGATGGTGACGTCCAGAGCCTTGCGGATATCGCCTAGCAACTCGTACTCGCTGCGATAGCGGGTGATGAAGTGGACGGTGTCATCGATGGCGATACCGATGATGATGGGCGCGATCATCATGGTGGTAATGTCCAGCGGTATGCCCAACAAGCCCAGTGCCCCGTAGGCAAGCAACGCCGGAATCAGGTTGGGTACCAGCGCGATAATCCCCGCCTTCACGGTGCCGAAAATCAGCAGCAACATAATGCTGACCAACACCAGGGCAAGGCCGAAGCTTTGCAACTCGCCCGTGGTCAGCATGTCGGAGCCCTGCATCATCAGGGGCAACATGCCGGTGATAGCCACCATGGCGTTGGGATATTTTTGCTGGATCTGCGCGGCCGCCTGATCGATCTCCACCTGCATGGCCTCCCATGCTTCGGTGTACTGATGCGAACCCCGGTTGTAAAGGCGCACACTGATCCGCGCACGGTCATAATTGTCCGCGACCATGCGGCGGCGGTCTTCCGGATTCGACTGATTGAACAGGAATAGCGTCTGCGACACCTCGTTGACAGTGTCAGGCACCCTGTATTTGTCTTCCTGCCCCAGGTGCAACACCTGATACGACTCCTTGACGGTGTTGACGACCGAGGTCGTTCTCACGATCAGGTCAGGGTGCTGCTGTTCCAGCGTCGCCTGAAGTTTCTCTATCGTCTTGAGCACGAAAGGATCGTGAAAGCCATTGATCTCATCCAGATCGATATAGATCTCCATGCTCTGCGCGCCCATCATGTTGGCGTCGACCAGGCGCACGCTCTGCCGTATCTTTGAATCCTGGGGAAATGTCCCTACGGGGTCCGTATCCACCACGGTTTGAGAAGCGCCATAAATGCACAGCGCAAATATCGCCATGAACACGGCAATGATGGATTTTGGACGTTTCTCGACTGCCGGTAACACGCCTTCCAATTTGCGCGACAGCCATTCGGAGATATTCGGCAGCCAACTGCCGCGCTTGCCCGCCTTATCTGCGGTCGTCGATGTTTTGGGCGTCCACAGGTCCAGCATCAGCGGCAGCAGATACACCGAAAAAAAGAACGGCAAGCTGACGCCCAGCACACACATGAAGGCGAAAACCTGTATGGGTACGATGGGGGTGATACTCAATGCAGCCACCGCCACCGCATTGGCGACGGTCGTCAGCAAACACGCCACGCCCACGTGTCGAAAACCGTGACGCAAGGCTTCCCTGTGGTCCAGACCGTTACGTCGCGAAGTCAGGTAAGCCGACATGACATGAACCGTGTCGGCCACGCCTAGCGCCAGTGCCAACATCACCGCCACCATCACAAATCCGGTAATGGGTAAACCCAGCCACGCGGTAATGCCCACCATCCAGACCGTACTCAACACAACGATAGAGATCGGCCAGACCACCGCGCTGAAAGAACGGAACAACACCCATAGCAGGACCATGATGATGATCAGGGCCACCATATTGAGCACGCCCATCTCCGAGATCATCGCCACGTTGTACTCGGCGGCGGCGGTACTACCCACAGGGTAGTACTCGAAATGATCTGCGTATTCGGGCTTGTTCAGAATAAGCTCGACCTCATCCATCAACGCGACGTAGTCCGCCAGGTCGGTTGATTTGAACTGCGGCCGTTGCTGCGCATAGCCTCCCTCGGCAGGCGCGTCGAACGACAAGCTTTCCACGGAAACCGGTCCGGACGCCTGCGCCGCCTCCAGCGGAATCGCGCCGAAGTCGGTTTCTATGATCATGCCGCCGTATTTGTAGTCCTTGGAGAAATACTGCAGGGGAAAACTACGCTGGGATTCCGCTACCTCGCGTACCCGCTTCCGCCCCGCCTCGGTGTCCGGCACCTTGTCCCCAACCAGGCGCCTGGAACGCAGCGAGCCGTCCTCGGCATACGTCACCCGGGCGTTGATCAACGAATTGACCTTGACCACGTGCTGCAACGCGGACCCCTCTACTGCCTGCGCCTCGGTCACGCGCTGTTCAATCTCCTGCTGCAGTTTCAACAGGGTGGCAAGCGACTGGTCCGAGAATACGTCGCCATCCTTGGGTTCATAGACGACGTACAAATGATCATCACTGCCGAAGTCATGGTGGAACCAGTCGAACGCAACAATGAGCGGATCATTCTTGTCGAACCAGCCTTCGATGGAAGTGTCGAACTTCACCTTACCCATTCCTGCGACCAAGAACACCGTCGCGGCAATGAACAGAATCCAGACCAGACGCTTGCGTCGCAGCACCTTGTCAGGAACCTGCGAGAAATATTGCGCCAACCAATTCATAAGGCGTTTCATCGACTATTCCAGAGGGAGAGAGAGATTCCAGAACGCACCAGCTGCGTCGGCGCCTCGCGAGAACGCGCCGGGCTGCTGCCGTATTCCAATTAATGCGAGCGTGTTTCGCCGTGGCGACCGGCCCACCCTAGGCCCGGTCGTGGCTCAGTAGCGTGAGCCGGTCCTATGCGACGGCTGCCGTGCGATCCTTGCCTTTGCGCGAGGATTTGGCGAGGATGGGATTCAGATGCCGTGCCACCACACCGATGGGATCTTTTTCCAAGAGGTTGAAGTGGTCCGCGGCGATTTCGCACACCTGCAACCGGGCGGAAATCAAGGCATTCCAGCCATAATCGTCCGGCACATCACCAAAACCCTGATTGGCGCGATACAGGACAACCTCCACTTCGCCGGACAAGGGCACCGGCTCGTAACTGCGACACGCGACTTCACTGGCGGTGGCCACCTCAAATGTCGCGACAAACTGCCGCTTGGGAAGATCCAGCCCCAATCCGACGGCATAGTCGTACAAGTACTCGGCCCGACCCTCCAGCGGCACGGCCTGCAAGGTCGCCACGTCCATGCTGGAAGTCGCACCCAACGAAGCGATGAAGTGATTGAACACCGCAATCGTCATCGATTCCATTGGTTCCCTACTCAGCAATGGCGGGGCCAGCGAATCGAGCAGCACCAGCTTCTCCACGGTTTCGCCGGCAGCCATCAACTGCCTGGCCATATCGAACGCGACGATACCGCCGTTGGAATAGCCCAACAGGCGATAAGGCCCCGACGGATGGGCCGTACGCAGGATCTGGACGTTCAGGCCGGCCATTTCCTCAACCGACGTCAGCGGCGCCGCACCATCCAGCCCTACGGGGTCAAAGCAATAAAACGGCTGGCGAGTTCCCAGCGCATGGCTGATCTGTTGCAGCGACAGCGCATTGCCGCCGGCACCCGGCACCGCAAACAGCGGCGTCCGGTCACCCTTGAGCTGCAACCCGATGAGTATCTCGGCCGGAGACGCCACCGTTGTGGCCGGCAGTGCGCTCGCCGCGGCCCGCACATGGGCGGGATCCGGCTCGTCGGCGCTCACCAGCATGGCGTCCATCATGTCGGCGTGGGTGCGCGCCAGATACGTCGCCAACGAGCTGATGTCGGGATTCTGGAAAATCACGCTAGGCGAAAGATTCGTCTGCAGCATCTGATCGACCTTGATGATCATCTCGGCGATGCCGATTGAACTCATGCCCAGCTCGATAAAGTCGATGTCCAGCGACACATCATCTATCGGTTGATGCAGCCGAAGGGCGATCTCCTGGCGCAGGAACAACGTCATCTTCTCTTCACCGCTCAGTCCGCTTTCATCGGTCTGCACGTCGGCCTGCTCAGAAGGAAAGTAGAAATACCACTGCGTGGGCACGGCGGAAGACAGCTCGGTGGCCATGTCGGGTTCCGCGGCGGCCGGTGCCTGGTGCACCACCCTTTTTACGTCGCTTTCGAGGGTAGCGGCCATCTCGATATCCACCCAGTGCCGGATGCGCGCAAAGGGATACGTCGGCAAGTTGACGCGCCGACGGGCCGGCCGCGACCAGATCGTCGCCCATGGAACGTCCACGCCATTCACCCACAATTGCGCCATCTGCGCCCACTGCCCTGATTGCTGGCTGTGCGTCAGCTGCATGCGTACCATGTCCGGCGTAATCAGCCCGGCCAGAGGGTTGCGCGCGGCCGCGTCCAGCCTGCCATCGTAGATGCCCTTGCGTTCCAGGCCGAGTCCGTCCTTGATGCCAGCCTTCATCACCTGCCTGAGCTTGTCCAGCAGCTCGGTGCGCGACGTTGCCACCACAGCCAAACGTTGTGCCAGGGGCTCTCTGCCGGTCTGGGCCGTATAGATCAGGTCGTCGAAGGCATCTGTCACCGTTTCGTCGGCTAGGTATTCAATGTATTTGCCAACATAAACGCCCAGTCTGGCGGCGTTCTTCGCCGATAACACGAACAACTGACGCTCGCCCGTAGATGCGCCCGGGCTGGATAACGCCGCCATGTGCTCTTCAAGCAGAATGTGGAGGTTGGTGCCGCTATCGGCAAACGAATTGACACCGGCGCGGATCGGGCGGTCCTGCTCGCCACGGATCTCGTCGAACGCGATCTCGGTGTCGGCAATGTACAGTGGGTGCGACGCCTGATGCACGTCCAGAAAGGTATTGACCTTCTTCACGGATATCGTCGCGGGGAAACGCTTGTGATGCAGCGCCAACGCCAGCTTGATGACATTGGCCACGCCGCTGACGGGCTCGGTGTTGCCGATGTTGCCCTTGACGCTGCCCAGCGCCACATGCTTTTTGCCGGCCGAACTACCTGCGAAGGCAGCCTTGACGCCTTCATACTCGAACGAGTCCGCCCACTTGCTGGCGTAGCCATCCACCTCGACGTAATCGATGCTCTCGAGATCGACCTTGGCGCGCTCATAGCAATCCCGCAGCGCGGCCGTAATCGCTTCGTGCTTCACCTCGGAAATATTGCGCGCGGCGCCACGATGGTTCTCGTGTACCGCCCGGATCACGGCATAAATGCGGTCGCCATCGCGTTCGGCATCGGCCAGGCGCTTGAGGACCACCAGGCCCACACCCTCGCCACGCGTGAATCCCTTGGCATCATCGTCGAACACGCCACTGGTGCCATCCGGCGAAAGAATGCCGTACTGCGACGCGGCGACGTAGTCTCCGGCGAACAGGTTGAGCGATGCGCCGCCGGCGATCGCCACGTCGCTTTCCCCATTCAACAACGAGGAATAGGCCTGGTTGATGGCGACAGCGGACGACGCGCAATTGACGTTGTACGACTCGCTCGGCCCACACAGATCAAAAGTGTGCGATATGCGATTGGCCAGGTAATAGGAGGGACTGGACGAACTGAACAGCGGCCCTTTAGTGAAGTCCTGGTTGTTCAATCGGCGCAGATGGTGCTCGTATTCACCATACTCGTAGCCGATAAAGACACCCGTGCGAGAGCCAGACAGGCTTTTCATGTTGATGCCGGCGTCTTCGACCGCGTGATAGGCCTCTTCCAGTAACAGGCGTAGTTGGGGATCGATGGAAGCCGCCTCTTCGGCAGGAATGCCGAAGAACTCCGCGTCGAAGCAATCCACCTGATCAAGGAGCGCGCCCCATTTTGACACCGTCTTGCCCGGCGCGACTTCCTCGGCGTAATAGTCCTCCCAGTTCCAGCGCGCCTGGGGGATTTCCCGCACGCTATTCCTGCGTGCCAGCAAATTGGCCCAATACTGCGTCGGATTCTCCGCGTCAGGCAGGCGGCAGCCCAGGCCGACGATGGCAACCCGGGACTTCTTCGTCTCGACGGGATTTTCGCCCAGCCCGTAGTGCCTCATCAGCTCACCGCTATGCTGAGACACCAGCGCGTTCGCCAGTTCCTCTACCGAAGCAAAGCGACGGCCCGATAGATCGATGCCGTAACGCTGCCTGACGTACTCCATGACATGTGGCGGTAGCCCTTGGGTGCTCTGCTCTGACGTCAACACTGGCGTGGCCGCCGTCGCAGCCGCCGTGGGTGCGGCGGATGCACTGAGTTTTTCTTCCAGCAGGCTCTCTATCAAACTCGACAGATCGCGCACAGTCTCGACATCCGAAAATTGCGTGGGGGACAGGGTGACGTCGAATTCCTTCTCGACGTTCTCCATCAACTCCATCACGATCAGCGAATTAATGCCGAAGGTCTCCATGTTGGCGTCGATATCGATCTCTTCGGCCGGCACCTTCAAGGTCGACTCGATCACTCGCAAGATCTCGCTCAGGACATCGATTTCAGCGGTCTTAACCATTTTGGATCACCCTTGCGTGTTGACGCTGCGCAGATCCGCCAGCACCATTTCCATCAAACGGTGAAGCGGGAATTCAGTATCGGAACCACCGGAGATCGACTTCTCGCCGGACGCTGCTGCGCCGGAAATCCGTATCGCGGCGTACTTTTCGGCTGTCGCGGTGCTGGCCTTTTCCGTCATCTCGCTTTCGACAAAAAAGCCATGCTCAAGCAGGGTATCGACACTGCGCCTGAAGCCGTCGACTACCCCGCGAGCGTCCTCATCGGTATGCGCCAGATTAAGAAAATTGTTACCCGACAACGACGTCTCGACGCCGTTTGTCTTCAGCAAAATCATCAGCAGTTCGCGCACGATCCCGTAGGGATCGTGTCCCAGCGACACGCGGAACAGCGAAGTGAAGTATTCAATGCTCAAAGGCACTCGCTTGTCATGACAATAGGCGTTGATGTCGTCACACATCGCCTTGGTCCGGCGATTCAACTGGCCTATCGGGCAAGCGCATGTCAGAGGACTGCATTCGTCGGCAATGCATAGACGCTGCATCTCCTGCATCACCGCCAGGCTGGCCGACACTTTCAGCGAATTCTGCGTATGGGTGCCCGCCATGACCGCCCGTCGCAGGCTGGGCATAGAGGCGTCATCCAGCTCCCACACCCCGCCATCGATATAGTCCATGTACTTCGACAATCCCGCAATGATGCCCGTCGGCATACCGCCGCCAGCCACCTTGCCGTACGTGGCAAGATCGGGCTTGACCTGATAGAAAGCCTCGGCCCCCTTCCGGCCGGCACGAAAGCCGGTGATCATTTCGTCGAAGATCAGGACGATACCCTTCTCCAGCGTCAACGTGCGCAAGGCCTTGACGAACTCATGCGGCTGGCGCGACGGGAAGCGGGACTGAATGGGCTCGGTCAGTACGCAGGCGATGTCGGCTGCGTTTTTTTCGATCAGGGACAAATGGTCCATATCGCCGTAATCGACGATGATCAGTTGATCGGCAAACTCCTGCAGCATGCCCAGGCCGGCCGACAAGGTCGAACCGTCGCGGCCACGCATGGCCAGCACAGTATCGGACAGCCCATGATATGAGCCATCGAAAATCACCACTTTCTTTCTTCCCGTCGCCGCGCGCGCCATGCGCACCGCCCACATCACGGCTTCGGTGCCGCTTTGCGTGTACACCATGCGCTCGTGTCCGGTCAGTTCGCAAAATAGTCTGGCGGCCTCGAACAAGTCCTCGCTATAGCCCACCAAGGGGTAGCCTTGGCCCAGACGCGTCTTCAGGGCTTGCGTGATGAATCCTGCCTGGTGACCAAAGAAGTTGACGCCCTGGTCACCCGTAATGTCCACATATTTATTGCCATCGACATCGTAGAGATAAGCGCCCTCGGCCTTCTCGTAGGTAAGCTGGTATTGCATGGGCTTGAGCGCCCGCTTCAGCCCCGCCACCTTGCGCTGATCGACAAAGTACGCCTGGTGCATCAACGCATTGCGCTTGGACGTCGCCGTGCGCTCGACGAACAGTTCGATCAGTGTCTCGATGAACTGCTTGTTCTGTTCGCTCAGCTCGCCCTCGTGCACCGGCTTGCGCGTCACGGCCAAACGCTTCGGGTGCGCGTCAGGCGGTGCGTCTGCCTCAACGTCGGTGTTCAGTGTCGCCTTGAGCGTAGCTACCACGCGGCTACGCTCGTCCGGAGCCAGCAGATTGACGCGTTGCAACGCGTCCTGCTTGTCGATCTGTTTTCCGAGTATGTGTCCCAACACATCGTCAGCCGAAGTATCCATGTCTTCTCCCTTTACAGGATCTCTTCCAGAGGTTTCCTGAACTCGTCATTCGCCACATTGTCGGCATCAGGTCTTACAGGCGTGTCCGCACGGGACCGATAGACCGCGTCCAGCAGTTGTGAAATTTCCTCATGCTCGACCGGCGCGACCGAGCGGGCGTGGGGGTTCTCGATAGCCACCGACCGCAGCTTGCTGCAAATCGACCCTGCGCTGTCCATGACATCAATATCGACATGGATGACTTCGTCGGAAGGTTTGCTACCCGGTGCATAGCGCAGCCATGCGGTCAGGTCGCCCTGGCATGGCACCAGCATCTCGAGCCGGGCCATGTTTTTCGGCGCAGAGATGAGTTCCGTGTCCGGCTTCATGTCGTGGGCCAACCATTGCGCACCGCCCAGTACCGCATCGAGCAATGCGGGATGCAGGCCGTAGGCCTCGCGATCCTGCTCAAGGATCGTCGGCAAAGCCAACTCCAGCAACGCCTCGCGATGGCCATGAAAGACCCTTCGCACCACTGATAGCGCCGCATCGTCGCCTTGTCGCAGCGCAGCCCTGAACCTCGCCAATGCGGGAGCATCTAGCTCGCCTGCACGCATCAGCGCACGTATATGTGCCGGATCGAGGCGTACCTGTTCGGCCCGCGGTTCGTAGGCGGCAATGCCAGATCCATGCAGACAACGCGATACCTGCCCCGAGGCCCCTTGTTCGTCGCTGTGGATTTCGTACAAAACCTGGCCATTGCCACGCTCAAACAGATCCAGAACCACTTGCTGACTGCCGGTCCCCGACGCCGGCGACGCCCAGTGGACATTGCGCAGCACCATGACGGCGGTGAGATCGGCAGCGGTCTTGGCATGAACAAACGCGGCACGCGCCATTTCCAGCTGGACCGCGGCCGGCATGCGGCGCGAGTCGGAGAACAAGGCGAACTCCCGACCCGTGAAAACCGAGCGGTAATACTGGCGATGCATCGTCGAATCGTTCGCGTGTAGCAACGGATGCAATGCGGCGGCTTGCGTGCGCTCCTTTGCAACGTCTCGCTTGCGCGGTGTAATCCAGTGCCGTTCGCGGGCGAACGGATATGTCGGCAGGCTCAGACGGCGCGGCCTGGCCGTGGTGTGCAATGCAGCCCAGTCAATCGTCGCGCCCTTGACCCAGGCGCGGGCCAAGCGTGCATAATCGCGCGACGCAATCCAACCGGCGATGTCTTTGGCGCTATCCGCGTCCACCGTCGCGACGCTGGTCAGGCCGCGTTCATTGCGACGATAGCGGCTCACTTGTGCATGGTGAAAGTTATCAGGCAGTTCCGCGCCATCGGCAACGGCGACAAGCCCCGTCACCAATTGCTCGACGGAATCGACCACCGCCCCCAACCGCTCTTGCATCGCGTCCCGCCCAATCTGCGTGGTGTATGCCACGTCCGCCAGGCTCTCGGGATGCCGGCTCAGATACTCTGCCAGGTTCCGCGCATAAGTCTTGAGGCAAGCGTCGTTGCGCGCGGACAGCACAACCAGTTGTGGTCCGCTGACAGACCGTGGCTGCGCTGGCGCAGCCGGCACATATTCTTCCAACACGATGTGCGCATTCGCACCACCCCAGCCGAAAGCGCTGACACCCGCTCGGCGCGGCAGGGGCACGCCATCCGCGGCCAAGACGGCATCCCAAATCCTGGTTTGACTGGCGATATAAAACGGCGTGCCCGCCAGATCGATATAGGGATTGGGTGTCTCGAAGTGCAGCGACGCGGGGATCTGCTTGTGCTTGATCGACAGCAACACCTTGAGCAGCCCAGCGATGCCGGCGGCGGGCTCCAAGTGGCCAATGTTGGTCTTGACCGAACTCAGACCGCAATGCGGAGCCGTCGGCGCCGGTCTGTTCCAACGCTGGTACAAATCACCAAATGCCGACTTCAAGGCCTGGATCTCGATCGGATCGCCCAGGCCGGTGCCCGTGCCATGGCATTCGATGTACCCCACCGTGGCCGGATCGACGTCCGCCTTTTCGTAGGCCTCCACCAACAGCTCGGCCTGCGCCTTGGGGTTGGGCGCGGTCAGCATGGTGACGCGACCGCCATGATTTTCCGCCGTACCCCGGATGACAGCATAGATAGGGTTGCCATCGCGTTCGGCCTGCGCCAGCGGCTTGAGGAACACCGCCCCCGAGCCCTCCCCGCGCACATAGCCGTTGGCGTCCTTGTCAAAGGTCTTGCACTTGCCGTCCACGCTCAGCATGCCCGCCGAGCTCAACGAAATATGTCCCACCGGCGTCAGCATGACCTGCACCCCGCCGACGATGGCCATATCGCTACTGCCGGTATGGATGGACTCCACCGCCCGGTGCAGCGCAATCAACGAACTCGAGCAGGCGGTGTCGATGGGCGCGCTGGGACCACGCAGATTGAGCAAGAAGGACACCCGGTTGGCCAGGATAGAATGCGAGTTGCCCGACGCCGAGAAGCCGTCCAGCGCGGCGTCGCTCGCATCCAGGACATCCACGTAATCGCTGGCCGATACGCCGACGAACAAGCCGGTTCTGCTGCCGGCCAGGTCGGACACCTTCTGACCCGAATCCTCGATTGCGCTCCATACCGTCTGCAGGAAGATGCGCTGCTGCGGATCCATCATTTCAGCTTCGCGCGGCGTGATGCCGAAGAACAACGGATCGAACTTGTCGACCTCGTTCATGAACCCGCCCCAGCGCGAATTCGACTTGTTCACCTCTTTCACCGGATTACCGTCGTATTCTTCCCAGATCCAGCGGTCGCGCGGAATTTCCGTCACCAGGTTGCGCGCGTTCTTGAGCGACTCCCAGAACACCTCGAGATTCTCGGCCTGAGGCATGACGCCACCGATGCCGACGATTGCGATCGGCATATCGGCAAAGCGGCGGGTACGCGAGACCCCATCACCGGATGCCGCCACGGCGCCGCGAGCGGCAAGGACACCGGCGCCGTCGCTCTTGTCGATCGGCAAGTGGCCGCCCGAGAATGCACCGCTATCCGAGGACAGCGCCTGCGGCGCTGCCTGTGTCGGCGCTGCGAAACCGCTCGTGGCGTGACGCCGGTTGACCTCCTGATAATGCTTGTCGACCAGGGCGCCGGCGATTGTCCGCACCGAGGGGAACTCGAAGAACATCGTGGGGTTGACATCCAGACCGTAGCGCTCGTTGATGGCATTGGCAAAATCCATCAGACCCATGGAGTCAAAGCCCAAGTCGGTCAAGACACCATCGACTGAAAAATCGGTGGGATCGAGCTTCAACAGTTCGATCACCGACGCCGACAATGCCTTGGTGACCGCGCCCGTCAGATCTGGCGACGACGTATCGGCCGCCGGGGACGGCGCGGATATCTCATCGACCGCCAGCCCCCAGGCGCGCTCTATGCGCCCCTGGATGACATCAAGGACCGCCAGTTGTGGCGCCTCCGCCAGCAAGCCCTGGGTGAACGCCGCCAGACCGAATTCGGTGCTCAACGGCCGGATCCCCAACTGCCGACGGAAAAAGGCCTCGGTTGCCGCATCCAGCGTCATACCGCCTTCGGCCCACAACGACCAGTTCAGACTCAGCGTCTTGCCGTAGCGTTCACCCCGGGTGCGGCGCTGCTCGCGTTCGAACGCAAACGCGTCCATGTAGTGATTGGCAAATGCATAATCGACCTGGCCGATATTGCCGAATGCCGCCAGCGATGAAAACAGCGCAAAGAAATCCAGCGGCTCGTCGCGCGTTAGCTCGTCAAGATGGAATGCGCCAAACACCTTGGGCCCGCACACCTCGTCCAGATCCTGGAGCGATTTCTTGACCAGCAGGGAGTCGCGCAGCACACCGGCGCTGTGCACAATGCCATTCAGACTGCCAAAGCGGCTGTGAATCTGCTGTAACAGGGTTTCGACATCATCACGCCGGGCCACATCGGCAGAGATATAAACCACCTCCGCACCCAGATCGCGCAACGTGTCAAGATCCCGCTGGCGTTCCTCATTCAGGCTCGACCTGCCGGTCAGCACCAGGCGGGCCTGACAGGCTTGCGCAAGATACTGGCCAAAAACCAGACCCAGTCCACCCGCCCCGCCGGTAATCAGGTAGACGCCGTGATGCTTGAGCGCCATCTCGGGGGTGGCCACGGCCGGCATGGCCATCAGCAGTTCGGCGGGGCGCACGGCTTTGCGCGAGCGCGTATAGCGAGCGCCACCCACGTAGCGGACCACGTTCTGATGCTGGGCATCGGCGTGCAACTCGGCAAGGACACGGTCTGCAGGTTGGATGGCCGTATCTTCGACACTGCCCGATCTCTGGATCTCCAGTACCTTGCAATCGAGCTGCGGTGCCTCCAGCCGCAGACTACTCGCGAATCCGGCCATCGCCGCGTTGTGCGGTTGCGACGCACCCAGGTCGGTGAAGTAGACATACAGCAACTGCAACTTCTTCCACAGCCGACGCGCTTGGAACAAGGCCTGGCACAGCACAAAGAAAGCCTGGACGCCGCGCTTCATTCCCGCCGCCAACGCCCGGGCGTCTTCCGGCACGATGGATTCTGTCCAGGCGTAGCAGAGTTTGGCCAGCGCGACACGGTCGGATTCCAGCGCGCGGAACAGCCGCTCGTAATCGTCGCGATTCAGAGGATTGACGACATAGGTATCGGCACCCAACTCGGCGAAACCGTCTCCAGGCATGACCAACACGACTTTGCGGTTTCTGGCCCGGCAAGCATCGCGCAACGTCGTGTCGACATCGAACAGCACTAGCGTTTCGACATCGCCATTCATTTCTAGCGGCGGCGATATCTCCCATGTCGGCACGTAGTACAGCCGCTCGAACGTTTCCTCGCCATCAGCCGCCAACGGCTGGGCGATCACCGACTGAGGCACCGCCGTGCGAGGCGGTTCGGCACGAGCGCCCGACAGCGCCACTCCAACCGATTCATGTATGCGTGCCAGGACCTTACCGCTTTCGTCAACGATGGCAACGTTCTCGCGCGACATGCCGCTTGCGGAGGCATCGCCCTGTGCCTTGGTGACATAGCTGTAGCAGACCGGCGTCAAGGGGTGAAGAATCTCCACTTCACCAATGGAGTACGGGATCTTCATCACGCCCGATGCGTCGCCCAGTTGTCCGACCACGCCTGCCTGCATGGACGCATCGAGAATGCAGGGATGCAACACGAACTGACCGAAGCTTTGCATACTGGCTTGGGGCAGCTCAAGTCGCCCGAGAATCTCATCGCCATGGATGTGCACGGACTGCAGCAATTGAAAGCTCGGGCCATACTCCAGCCCGGCTGAACGGAACGACGCATAGGCGTCGCTGCCGGTTATCGTCCTGGTCGCCTTTGCACGTATCGCTTCGATATCGATGACTTGCGGAACGGTTGACGCACTGGCGTCGTCATTCGCATAGACCAGCCGACCCTGTGCAAAAAGCGTGCGCTTGCCGTCGCCCGTCAGACTGAAGACTTCGAACAAGGCCGAGTCGGCGCCGGGCTTGAGCTCGATCACCACATCGGTCGCCGCATCGCCTTCCACCGCCAGCGGATTGACCCAGATAATGTTTCTGACACGATCGATCTTCCGGCCAGCGGCCAGCTCGCCGGCCTTGCGCGCCATATCCAGATATGACGTTCCCGACAGGGTGGGCCGGCCGGCCACCACGTGATCCCGCAGCAGCATTTCCTGCGCGTGGAAACGCTTTTTGAACAGTTGGCGCTGAAAGGTCGACTCGTTGCTGTCCAGCATTGGATGCAACGCTGCCGCCGCCATCGCCATCCTGGGCGCCGAAGCGGCAGGTCGGGCGGGTCCGCTGTCGATCCAATGGCGCTTGTCGGCAAATGGGTAGGTCGGTAGCGACGTTCGTCTGCCTTGCTGCGAAAACCCCGGGCAATCAGCCAGCAGACCGTCTATCCAGAGTTGGGCCAGCCGATGCGGCTCACGCGTTTGTGCCAACATGTCGACAAACTGCTGCCTTTCCTTGCGGCTCAGCATCTTGAGGATGCTTTCCGAATTACCGGCACGTCCGCTCAGGACATCGGTATCCGCCCGCCCCGCAACAAAAGCCGCGAGCTTGTCGCTCAACTCGCGCCAGGAGCCAGCAATAATGGCAGTCCGGTATTCGAACGATTTCCGGCCATTCTGCAATGTATAGGCAATATCGTCGAGCCTGTGTTCGACACTATCCCTTGCCAGATGGTCGTGCAGGCGTCGTGCCACATCGCGTAACTGATCCTCGGTGCGCGCCGACAGCGGAAAGACGTAGCCGCCCTTCGGCACGACTTCGGCATGCCGGGGCACGACATAATGTTCGAGCACGATGTGGGCGTTGGCACCGCCGGCGCCGAATGAACTCACCCCGGCGCGGCGGGGTACCGCTTGTCCATCGACAGTGCGCTCAGGCCACGGCGCAAGCTCTTTCTGCACATAGAACGGTGACGGATCGAAGTCGATGTGCGGATTTGCCGGCGTCGCGTGCAGCGAAGGCACGATCTGCTGGTGCCGCATCTGCAACAGCACTTTGCTGACGCTCACCACGCCGGCAGCCGCCTCCAGGTGGCCTATGTTGGACTTCACGGAACCGATCGCGCAGCTTTGCGCAGGGGCACCATCCCTCTCAAAGGCGCTGGCCAGGCCGGCAATCTCAATAGGATCGCCCAGTTCGGTACCCGTGCCGTGGGCCTCGATATATCCGATGCTGCGCGCATCCACCTGCGCGCGTTGCAACGCCAGCGAGATCAATTCTGCCTGGGCCTTGGGGTTCGGCACGGTGTAGCCGCTGGTGCGCCCGCCATGGTTCGCCGTGGCACTGCGTATCACGCCATAAACGTGGTCGCCTTCCGCCAACGCCCGCTCCAGCGGCTTGATCAAGATGGCACCCACGCCTTCACCGGCGACATAACCGTTGGCGCCGTCGCCGAAACTGCGGCACACGCCATCGAGCGACAGCGCGCCGCCAGCCCAGTTGATATCGAACTTGTGTTGATGCAGATCCAGGTTCACCCCGCCCACGATGGCGCTCGAGCAATCGCCGCGCGATATCGCCTCGCAAGCCAGGTACAACGCCGTCAAGCTGGACGAACAGGCGGTATCGACCGTCAGGCTGGGACCCGTCAGGTTCATCCAGTACGAGACTCGGTTGGCGATGCTCCAGAGAAAGGAGTTTGGATTGACATGATTACCGGCGAGTTTTTCTTCCACGCCCACGATCTGGTACATCGTCCACACAGCGCCCACGAACACGCCCACGTCGCGACTGCCCTGCCCGCCGCCAACGATTTCCGGGTAATAGCCCGCATCTTCCAGGGTTTCCCACGCCACCTCCAGGAAGAGGCGCTCCTGCGGATCGAGGGCCTCCGCTTCACGAGGCGAAATATTGAAGAACAGGGAATCAAACTTGTCGATGCCATCAATGAACCCGCCGCGATAACGTCGGGTGGATACATGATTGGCTCGGCGAGCCATGCGTTCGTCGGATATCTCCGTTATGCAGTCACGTCCGTTGCGCAGGTTGTCCCAAAAATCAACCAGATTATTGGCACGAGGATAGCGGCCCGCCATCCCAACGACGGCGATCACGGTGTCCGCAGTCCGCGGACTGACTACGCTCCGTGCCTGCGGCTGCGGCGACGTCTGTTGCGAGACGGCATGCGCCGGCGCCACCCGCGCCAACGGCGCTGCGCCGAGATCCGTCTGATCACGGTTCACTACCGTGCCTTCTATGTGTGTCGCCAGGCTGGCGTTGTGATATTTCACCAACACATACTCGGCATTGATATTGCCGACGGCCGCGTTCGCCGAGCCGGGTAACGCCAGTTCCGGAATATCCGACATGTCCTGGAACAGGCGCACCAATCGGCGGGCAATCTCATCCGCCTGCTCAGGCTTCAGACCGACTGGGATGGCCACGCGCACCAGCCCATTCAGAGGCGTCCTCTTTTGCATACCCACGCTGTGGGCGCCCACGCGTATTCCCGTCCTGAGATATACCCAGGCGACGAACGCCGCGACCGGGTGTGCGAAACCCGCGAACTCGGCAATTCTCTTGACGTCAATCAGCACGCAATGGCCGCCCGCCGGATGAACCACGGGAATCTGTTGCGACGCAAGCGCCTGCCACACGGTCTGCACCGCCGCGCCACGTCGCTGTATGAAGGTTTCCAGACGCTTGCGTTGGCCGAATGCGACGGCGATCAGCTTCTTGTCCAGCGCGCTCAATCCCCCACCATCATTCTGCAGGACAGATTGCAAACGGTGCATCAGGGCATCGTCATTGGTGCATACAATGCCGCCCTTGGCGACACCAAAATTTTTCGCCAGGCTGCCAACGACCACATCGGCATACGAGAGCAGGTCTCGCGCCACATCCCATATATTCCTGCCGGCGTGAGCCGCGTCGCGCGTCAGCAGTAGCGCGTTGTCCAGCACGCGAGTTGCATCCACCACCAGCGGAATATGACGGGGGCCCAGCAGCGCCTTTACCTGCGCCAGATGCTCTGCCCTAACGCCATGCCCACCACTGGCGTTATCGGCCAACTCGACACATACATACGCAATCTCGCCGGCGCGGCGCTCCACCTGTTCCTGCAGATCCTGCCACGACAATCCCCCCTTGTACACCTCGGAAGACGACAGATCGAACACCGACGGATCAGGAATCTCGACAGGCGTGAAACCCTGGTCGACCTGATGGAACAATCCGGTGGGAAACAGCAGGTTCTGCAGGACGATGCCCTTGCTTGGCCAAGCCTTGCACAACAAATACTCGGCCGTGCGCCCGGCGTCGGTCAGCACGAAATGCTTGAACGGAAACATCTCTCGCAACGCGTTGCCCAGGCTCGCGGGTTGTTGTAGTTGCGAACGCAGAAACCGCCCGTGGCTGGCAACATACGGGGTATCCAGCTGAGCCCAGGAATCCGTCTTCAGATCGAACTCAACGTGCTGAGACGGTAAATTCAGCGGATTGAATCCATAGTCTGCCAGCATGGCCGCACGCACACCCGCCTCACCCTCGATCAAACCCGCCATTGGTGCCGGTGACGGATTCGGGACGGCGGGGTGGCTGCCCTTGCCACCCATCACCTCGGCCACGTTGAAATCCTCGATCTCCGCGGCTTGCGCTTTCCCCGGATCGGCAATCATCATGATGATGTCGACAATATTGTCCGCATTGCCGCAATCGGCAGGGCGGCAAATATATATGGTCCGGTTCTCGGGACGAAACTTGTTCTTGAACTGCAGATTGCTTTCGTCGTTGAAAATATTCTGTCGATGCAGTTCGTCCAGAATGCGATCCAATTCCGGATCGGCAGTCTCCGACTTCGTCAGTCGGCAGCCATAGGTGCCGCCCAGGCTGAACAGGTCGCAGCCTTCGGTGGCCAGCAATCGAACAATGTTGACGATGGCATATTCCAGCCCGCCCTGCGGCATATCCGGCGGGTAGAACTCCAGATCCATCAAATAGCCATTGAGCTCCCCGCACAAGCCGGTAATCAAAATGACGTTTTGCAGTACGTCATCCAGATACGTCAGAAAAATCCTGTGCTGATCGTGCAGCGTCCCGGCCAGGATCTCTTTTTTCACGATATGAATCAGCGGATTCACCATCGTTTTGGTTTCGCACCAGCGCTCCATGACGCTGGCGATATCCTGGTCGATCGACTGGTCTGTACCGCAGCGGTACTCCACCGTCCTGCACGTACCCGCTTTTTCGAATTTGGAAACCTGATAGCGCAGCCGCCGCATCGCGCCGCCTTCCAGCGAGAACGACGGGACATCGCGCACTCGCTGCAAAGCGCCGAAAGGCGTTGAAGAATAGGCGACGCCGTCTATCTCCCCCAACTCCCGGTCGATGAAAATGCTCAATTGCAGCTTGCGCTCGTTGCAATAGCGATGCATCTCCGCAGCAATCTCGGAAAAATAGTCTTCCGGTCCCGTATAGGCATAGACCAGCACCACGTCCTTGCCACGGCTGTAATTGAAGTAACCCTTGCGTGAGCTGCCGATGAACAGATTGGGCGCAATGTTGCGCGTACCGCGCGACACGCCGCCCTCGTTCTTGTAACGCTCGTACAACGCCTGGATGTCGGCCTGCAGCGATGGATACCGCGCAAGATCCGTCTCCAGCATACGTATGGGGAGGACCGTAGTGGGGCTGGTGGTCTTAGAGCTGGCTGTCTTGGGGCTGGCAGTCGTGAGACCAGCTGTCTTCATCGGACGGGCGGCACTCGTATCGCGTACTGCACCGTTGGCACCGGCATGCTTGGCCTGCAGTGTCTGCGCATGCTTATCGACAAAATACTGCGCCAACGCATCAACGTTGAAATTCTCGAACAGCAAGGTCTTGGGCAAGGTCCCAAAATCCACTTCCATGGCTTTCACCACCTTCAGCACATGGAATGAGTCGATACCCAATTCGCCAAATGGCGCAGACGAATCGAAATCCGTGCCCAGGTCGGGAGAAACCTCGGCAATCAGGGACTTTAAATACGACTCAGCGTATTCGAGCAGCATTTCGTGATTGAGCATGTTGTTCCGGACGCTGCGACGCATCCATATCCATCATCGGACATACCAACGAACCCGGGCAGACCGAGGCAACTAGCCAGGGCGCTTCGGATAACGAAAAGGTATCGGGACAAAAAGAGGAAACTCGAGAGGTGCAGTGTTCGCCGTCATCGTATTGATTGACGGGTCATTGACCACGGTGCCCATTTGCTCAGCCCCCCGGTTCTCACAAACAAACCAGGAGTGGCGCTTCATCATTCACTGGACAAAAGCTCCGCCGTGTGACGTCCCATCCGGGAGCCACAAACAGCCTGTTGCACTACATGTACTCAGGCGGCCTCACCGCCTTCAGCCTGCCATTGATGCGGCTTAAAGCGCCGCTATCAGATCCCTATCCACTTCTACACGCACGCTGCGGTTGATCAACTCTACGTTGAGCACCAGCAGATGTTGTTGCTTTATCTGGACCAACTCACCTTCGATTCCCGCAAGTGGCCCGTCTATGACGCGCACACGCTGGCCTTCCACCAACCCATCGTCAACCGACACACTAGAACAACGATTGACCAACACACGCACAGCCTCGAGATCTTGCTCCGGGATTGTTGCAGGAGTGCTATTGGATGAAAGAATCAACCCGCATGACCCCCTGATGTAGCGCATGCCTTCGTACTGATCGTCACGCGGACGGACAAACACGTACCCAGGGAAAAGCGGTAGTTCAACCTCTCTCTTGCGCCCTTGGCGTTGCCGCATCAATCTCTGCGTGGGAAGGTACGAAGTAATTTGCTTCAGTTGCAAAGCGCGTTCCACCACGCCTTCATGTCGGCTCTTCGTGCGCAACACCAGCCACGAGCTGGAACAGAACTCGCTCATTTCTGAAACGCTCCATCATTACCGGAAACAAACAAAAACGTCGACCAAAGCACATCGAGTTTTAAAGGGAGCGATCTTACGAGTTCATCGTGACAGATAAAAAACAACTTCGAAAAAGTTCCCGCCAGTATCAATAAAAATACAGGCGATGTCAGCCGCAATCAATTTATCTTATTGATCTTATTATTAAAAATAACCATGTGAATAATTCATGACTGACGAAATTTAGATCTGTGGTGATGTCTCAGCGCAAGCCAACCTGAGACGCTTCTCAACGAATCGACGGCGCATTAATTTAGCAACCTCAATCGCTCACAATAACCATCTCAGGTCTGGGAAAACCGCTATCTATACGACCACGTGTTGGCAAGCAGACGGCAATAGCATCCCAGACACCGGCATGACCCATTTTTCTACCCATCCCGGAGCCACCCATGAAGTCGCTCGAAATGCTTATTTACCCACCCTTTGTCATGCTCGGGGCAGGCGCGCTCATGAGGCTGTTGGCTGCCCTCTTTCCCACACTGACAGTGGCGGCTATCAGCAACTCGACCGTGGCCATCATCATCGGCCTGATTGGGCTGGCCGCCGGCGCTGCAGGGGCTATCGCCCTGAGCCGCGCGAGAACCACCGCCGACCCGAAGAACCCGGGCGGAGCATCCGCGCTGGTTGCCGCGGGTGTTTATCAGTACACCCGCAACCCCATGTATCTGGGCGGGCTTATCGTACTGATAGGCTGGGCGGTCTACCTGGCGAACATATCTTCATTATTGGGCATCGCCGCCTTCATCGTTTACATGAACCGCTATCAGATCGAGCCCGAAGAACGTTTTCTTAAACAAAACTTTGGCGCCGACTACGAAGCCTACTGCGCCAAGGTCCGCAGATGGATCTAATTGCGCGATGCGCTCGCGAGGTGCTTAGCTATATGCCACGCGAGGTTGACTTGTTGCCCGGGCCCTACCCGGCGAGGGCCAACAGACAAGACTTTTTCATCCTTTCCTGCTGCCTGGATTACTTCCAGCCATCGAACCCACCACCGGCCACGCGAATGACAAAGCCGGCATCCGGCGCTTTGTCCAGCGACCAGACGGCCTCGATCAACCGCTCGACATCCACCGTCGCCCCACCGTGGCGATGCAGCTCGCGCAGCTTCTCTTCCAATTCACGATCTTCGAGCGGACGGGCGAGTGAGCCACGCGCGGCGTCGACGTCGCGGTGCAACATGGTGCCGTCATCGAATTCGATACGCAGCTTCACGGCATCGACGGACATGGTGTCGTCGTCATGGAACGTCAATCGTGCGCCCAGGGCTTGCAGTCCCGGATCGGCGACCGCCTCGTCCGAGAACTCCGGCAAGCCGGCGCTCCCCCGTACCAACGCGACCGCCACGGCATGCTGCGCGCTTACCTGGGACTGGCGTCCCGTGGTAACACCCGGCCGGTCCGTGCGCTGGCGCAACAGGGGATGTCCCGTCAGTGCGATGCGCGTGATACGGTTCCAGCCGCCGCCGGCAATACGCGCATCGGCAGCCAGTGCCAGGCAGGCGTCAATCACAGGATTCAACACAACACCGCAGGGATACGGTTTATAGGCGTTGTTGAGCAGTTCCCACGTCTCGCCCAGCCCCTGCGAAATAGCGCCGAATACCGGCGCGTCGGCCACCACGCGCAGAAACCCGCGCTCGCCTTCCAATGGCCGCGCCGGGCCATCGAAACCCTCGGCTGCCAGCAAGGCGCCCACGAGCCCATTGCGCGCGGCATTACCCACGCTGATGCTCTTGGCCGAGGTACCCAATGCCTCGACCAAGCCGCCGGACTGAACCGCCGCCGCACCCAGCGCATGCAAATTCTGGCGCGACGTCAGGTTCAGGCAGCGGGCCACGCCCATGGCCGATCCAAACACGCCGCAGGTCGACGTGATATGCCAGCCGCGAGCATAGTGCTCCGGCGATATCGCGTTGCCAATCCGGCAGGTCGCCTCCGCGCCCAAGATAAAGGCATGCAGCAATTCGGCGCCCGTCACCGGGCGGCTCTCAGCCAAGGCGAACAGGGCCGGCGCAATAGGCGAAGTAGGATGGATGATGGTCGGATGATGCGTATCGTCAAAGTCATAGACGTTGGCCATCATGGCATTCAGGGCGGCGGCATTGAGCATGTCCACGCGCTGAGCCCGTCCGACCAGCGTCGCCAGCGGGCCGGCGGAAAAGCGCCCGTAGACACGGCTGGCGATGTCCAGCGCGGGATCGCGGGCAGCCGCCAACGCCACGGCAAAGAAGTTCAACAACGACCGGCGCGCCTCATGGCGCACCTTCGCCGGCACGTCCTCCCAGCGGTTGGTGGCAACAAAGTCTGCCAGCGCGGCGCTGACTGTCGGTGCATCGGTCCACGGTACGACTGCTTGTTTCAATGTCAACTCACTTGTTGAGGAAGCCACATCACGATCTGCGGAAACACATAGATTAGCCCCAGGAACAGCAGGATGATCAGCACGAACGGCAAGGCCCCACGCATGATATCGGTAAAGCGCGCCTTCTCGTTCATGCTGCGAAGCACGAACAGCACCATGCCGACAGGCGGGGTGATCAGCCCGACCTCGATCATCAATACCAGGAACACGCCGAACCAGATCGGATCCAAGCCTAGCGCCATCGCGATCGGATAGGTAACGGGCAAGGTCATCAGCATCATAGCGATCGACTCGACGAACATCCCCAACACCAGATAGATAAGCACCATCGCGCCCATCACCAACACCGGCGGAACGTCCGCGCCCTCGATCAGGTTGACCACCTCGCGAGGCAGCCTCAAATAGTCAAACACCCAACTGAAAATACTTGCGCCCACCACAATAAGTAGCAAGAGCGCCGTCACCTTGGCCGAATCCTGCGCTATTTCGATCAGCGCTTTCCACGTCAGCTGACGCCGCAACAGACACAGCACGAATGCGCTGACCGCGCCGATAGCCGCCGCCTCGGTGGGCGTGGCCACACCGGCGTACATGGACCCCAGCACCGCGCCGATAATGACCACGAATGGGATCATGCTGCGCGATGCTCCCATTTTTTCGCGCAAGGTGTACGACCGGGCTACCGGCGCCGCGCCCGGCACCATCAATGCCCAGACCAGCACGCCCAGCATGAAGCATCCCATCAACACTAGGCCAGGGATGATGCCCGCCAGGAACAGGTGCGTCACGGACGCACCAACGGTGGTCCCATAGATAATCATGGGTATGCTGGGGGGAATCAGGATCCCCAGAGTGGCGCCGCCAGCCGCCACGCCATAGGTCAGCCTGGGGCTGTAACCGCGCGCGATCATGTCGGGGCAGGCCGCCTTGCCCAGCGTCGCGGCCGTGGCCAGGCTGGAACCGGAAACGGCGGCAAACACCGCCGACGCACCGGCCGAGGCATGCGCCAAGCCACCGGGCGCACGGCCAAACCAGCGCACCAGGGAATCGAACATCCCAGAGGTGATACCGCTGCGCAGCAACAGCCCGCCCATAAAAATGAACATTGGCACGGCGGTCAACGTAAAAGTATTGGTGCTGCTCCATGCGCGCTCGGCCAGCAGAGACAATTGCGGGCGCGACAACAGGAAGTACACACCGAACAGCCCCACCAGACCCAGTGCGACGCCAATACGCACGCCGAGAAACAGCAGCAACATCATGCTGGCCACTAACAGAGCCGCCAACCAGCCCAGCGATTGGCCGCGCGCCAACGCATACAGCACGGCACAGCCGCCCACGATAGCCAGAACGCGGAGCAGGCAGCGGCCACCGCTCCATGCCCATACACTGACCGTAAACGCCAGTGCGATCAGCGCCATGCCCCAATCCAGGCGTGTGCCGGCCAATGGCACCGCATTGGCACCCAGGCCCGCCAGCAGCATCACCATCAGCGCCAGCGCCGCCGGTGCCAGCCAGCGACGCCAGACCGCTGCCGGCGGGCTAAGACGATAAAGGTCGACCAGGATGGACATGCAAAAGGTCAACAGGCCCAATGAAACGGCCAACTCCGGTATCCATTGCGGCGTGGACAACAACCCCCAATCACGGGTGTCGTTGACGTACTCGCGCGCATTGAAGCTCGCCATCTGCCAGGCCAGCACCACGCAAAACAGCAAGGCCAGCCACTGGCACAGCAGCTCGACCTGCAGTCGCGCGGTCGCCGACAACCGATCGACCCAGAGCTCTACCTGGACATGCGAATTGGATGCCTGCGCCGCCGCCAGCCCGAAGAACACGGTGGCGACCAGCAAATAGCCGGAAATTTCCGTTGCCCAAGCGGTCGGCGAGTTCAAGACATAGCGAGAGAAAATCTCGTAGCACATCGAAAATGCCATCAGTATCAGTGCCACCGTGGCCACCGTACCAGACGCCCGCGATAGGGCAGCCATTGCGCGAATCAGACTGAAGTCATGCGTCGTCGCCAAGGGATAAGGCGAGGCGCCGGAAAACACCTCCACCTCCATCGGCGCCATCGGCGCTGATATCTCGATGCTGCTCATTGGGGTCTCCTCTACTTGGCACGCCCTGCGTGCTGGTGGTTTTCCCTGACGGAGCGAGCCATCTGGAATTATGTTATGACGATATTATATGCATATTGTATTATTGCATGCTCGAATTTCTTACAGCGCACTGCGCATTACTACCAGGAGGAGCACTATGACCCGAGACATCCGGCAACCTGCCGGCCTTTGTGCCGCGCTCATGGCGGCGGCGCTCTGCGCCACAAGCTGGAGTGGCGTCGCGGCCGCTCAGACCTACGACCTGACCATGTCCGTCATCACCGCCCCGGGAGACGGCTATTCCATCCTTACCGCCTCGGTGCCCGAACGGGTTGCCAAGGCGACCGACGGCAAGGTCAAAGTCACCGTCAGCGATTCCCTGGTGCCGCCCGCTCAGATAGCGACGGCTGTACGAGAGGGTCGCGTCGATATGAGCGCGGCATTGCACACCTATCTTGCCGCCGACGAGCCGCGCATGGGCATCTTTAACCTGCCCGGGCTGATCAACGACATCAAGGAATACAAGCAGGTCTGCGACGCCTTTTGGTGCGAAGACACGCGCAAGATCTGGAAGGACAAATGGAACGCCATCGTACTGGCGGAAGGCGCCTGGTGCACCCAGCAGTTGTTCTCCAAAGATCCTATCCACAAGCTCGAGGATTTCAAGGGCAAGCGCCTGCGCGTGCACAACCCGCAGACCGCCGAAGTGGTCAATGCTCTGGGCGGCAAGCCGGTCGCCATGCCCACCACCGAGATATTTCCCGCGCTGGAACGCGGCGTGATCGACGGCCTGTTCATCTCGACCTGCGTAGGCGGCGCGTTGGAATTCTGGCGCATTGCCAAGAACGTGCAGAACTGGAGTCTGGGTCCGGTGAACGGCTGGGCCATCCTCGTCAATCCCGACAGCTGGCAGAAATTGCCGCCAGACGTGCAGGAACAAGTACAGGGCGCGATGGAGGCACTGCAACAAGAGGCTTTTGGCAACTACGACGTCTTTGTCGACAATGCCAAACAGGAAATGGAAAAGAAGGGCGTGACGTTCTGGGTCGCCCCCGAGGCAGAACGGGCTAAACTAATGCAAAAGCAATACATCGGCCCCTCCTATGACGCATGGAACAAGCGTGCCCAGCAAGTAGGATTCGATGGCCCTGCCTACCTTGAGCGTATCCGCAAGGTGCTGGGCAAGACTGCAAACAATTGATCAGGGCTACCCTTTCACCGGTGTCCGGGGCGCTTGGCGCGCGACGGACACCTTTTTCATTCGGCATCACGAACGCATGACTTCCTCCGTAGAGCCCCAAGACAATTTCAAAGTCCAGCGCGTTGCATCCGTGCTGCGGCATAGCGTGACCGAGAGCATTCGCAATGCCATCCTGGTCGGCCGCTTTCGCCCGGGTGAACGCCTGCCCGAACGCGAACTTTGCGAAATGACCGGCGTCAGTCGCACCCTGGTGCGAGAGGCGCTGCGCCAACTGGAATCCGAAGGGCTGATCATCGTCATCCCGCATCGCGGTCCGGTGGTTGAGCGGCTCTCGCCGGAGCAGGCCCGCGGTATCTATCAGGTCCGCGAAGAACTCGAAGGCCTGGCCTGCCAACTGTTTGCGCAAGAAGCCACCGACGCCCAATTGGATGCCCTGCGCGAGGCTTTCCAATTGCTCAAGCGCGCGCTGACACGAGGCACCGCGCTGGAACAGATCGCCGCCAAGAACGCCTTCTATCAGCAGTTGCTTGATGGTGCAGGCAACGAAGCCCTGACCTCCACCCTGCGCCTACTCAATTCGCGTGTCATGCTGCTGCGCTCGACGTCGATGCAAGCGCCGGGCCGCGCCAAGCACAGCGTGGCCGAGATTTCCGACCTGCTGCAGGCCCTAGAGGCACGGAATGCCAGGGCCGCCCGCAAGGCAGGCAGCCTGCACGTGCGCAATGCCGCCAGCGTTGCCATCGCTATCCTGCAGCGTTCGATGGAACACGCGGCCGCGGTCGACTGACGCCACGGCCCGATGCAAGGTTAATGTGCCCTGGCCCGCGGCCGACAATGCGGCCACGCATTACCGGCAACGCAAGCGCCACGCTCAGGCCGGTTAGCCAAAGGCGCCCTCTTTTTCCATGTCGGTAATCACTTCGCGTGCCGCTTTCATGGCGTCCAGTGCGGCGGGGACGCCGCAATAGATGGCCGCCTGCAGCACCACCTCGACGATCTCGTCTTTGGTTACACCGTTATTGATCGCGCCGCGCATATGCAAGCGCAGTTCGTTCGGCCGATTCAGCGCAATCAGCATGGCCAGGTTCAAGAAACTGCGCGTCTTGCGCTCAAGCCCGGGGCGGGTCCAGACTTCTCCCCAACAGTACTCTGTAACCAGCTTTTGCAACGGAGCGGTCAGATCGTCGGCCCCGTTGAGCGACTTGTCCACATAGACGTCGCCCACGACGGATCGGCGGACTTCCAGGCCCTTTTGAAACTGCTCGCTTTGAAATTCAGGCCGCAATGCCATGATGGTGTCTCCGTTGAGTAAAGCGGGGCAGCGGAACATCCACTTGCCACCACATTACGTATTACTATAATACAATCCTATTGTATTTATAAAAACGCACTCTCAACGAGGAGACACTGTGAATTGCGCACCTTTCGACGTGTTTGCGATCCGCTATGCCCGCCATGCCGGACGCATAGCGGCGGACAACTATCTGGGCAAGGTCGATTTCCACGACGCTGAATCCGACCTTGATTACTACGTATGGGTACTGCGCCGCGGCGACGAGATTTATCTGGTCGATACCGGGTTTGGCGAAGAGGCGGCGCGCCAGCGCGGTCGCGAGCTGTTCATGCGGCCCTCCGCCGGCCTGGCCTTGCTGGGCATCGATGCGGCCCAGGTCCAAAACGTCATTCTTACACACCTGCACTACGATCACGCGGGTACGCTGGCCGATTTTCCGGCCGCGACCTTCCATGTGCAGGACGCCGAACCCACCTACGTCACCGGGCGCTGCATGTGCCACGCGCCACTGCGCCATCCCTACGACGTCGAAGACATCGTGCAATATGTGCGCAAGCTCTATGCGGGCCGCGTCACATTTCACAACGGGACGGCGCAAGTGGCGCCTGGCCTGACGCTGCACCTGGTCGGTGGCCACACCCGAGGCTTGCAGATCGTCCGGGTCTGGACGCAGCGTGGCTGGGTCGTGCTGGCGTCCGATGCCAGCCACCTTTACGGCAACATAGGTAATAGCGCCCCCTTCCCGGTTGTCTATAACGTCGGCGACATGCTGGAGGGCTACCGAATCGTGCGTGAGTTGGCAGAATCGGAAGACCATATCGTGCCCGGGCATGATCCCCAGGTCATGCTGCGCTACCCTGCCCCGGAACCCGCCTTGCAAGGAAAGATCGTCCGCCTGGATGTCGCCCCCACGACCGGCGGCGGAGCGCTCGGATGAGCACCCCGCTTGCAGGGCGACATGCCCTGATCACGGGCGCAGAGGCCGGGTTGGGCTATGCCATTGCCGACGCCCTTGCCGCTGCGGGCGCGTCCATCATCATGCACTGCCTGCACGTCGATGAGGCCGCCCGTCACGCACAAGCGACGCTATCCAGCGCTCATGGCACCCAGGTGCGGCTGCTGCATGCGGACCTGCGCAACGTCGACGAAGTCGAGGCCATGATGCGTCAGGCGCTCGACGATATTCCCCGTGTTGATATCCTGGTCAACAATGCGGTCATCCGTCACTTTGAGCCCGCACACGAACTGCCCCGCCAGCATTGGGACGAGTCATTGGCGGTCAATCTCTCGGCGCCCTTTCATCTGGCGCGCCTGGCGCTGCCCGGCATGCTGGCCCAGCAGTGGGGCCGCATCATCAATTTATCTTCGGTGTATGGCGCTGGCGCAACCCCTAACCGGATTGGCTACGTCACCACCAAGACGGCCTTGCTGGGGATGACCCGCGCGTTGGCCGTCGAAACCGCGGCCAGCGGGATTACCTGCAATGCCGTCGCGCCTGGCACCGCGCCCACACCCGCCATCGTCAACCGTATCGCCGAGATTGCGCAGCGCACCGGTGTGTCGCCGCAACAGGCCGAACGCGACTACCTGGCGACGCGCCAGCCCACAGGCCGGTTTGTCTCGATGGAAAACGTAGCCGCCCTGGTCATCTTCCTGTGCAGCGAGGCCGGCCGCGACATTACCGGCGCGACACTGCCTATCGACGGTGGCTGGACGGCCGCATAGCGGTTCCGGGTGGCGATCGACCCTACATCACCTTTACGACAGCGAGACGCATCATGACGACGGAAAAACATCTAGGCTTCGTGGGCATCGGCCGCATGGGCCACCCCATGGCCGAACGCCTGCTCGACGCCGGCTACACCTTGACGATCTACGACACCCAGCCCGACGCACTACAGGCGCTGGCCGCCAAAGGGGCCCAGATCGCCTCATCCCCGAAGGCCGTGGCTGATGCCGCGGCCACTGTGCTAGTGTCTTTGCCAACACCCGATATCGTGTTGAAGGTAGCGCTGGGCGAAGAAGGCCTGGCCCGCGGCAGCGTCGTGCGCACCGTGGTCGACCTGTCCACCAGTGGTTCACAAGCGGCGCGCATGCTGGCCGACGGCCTGGGGGCATTGAAGATAGACAGCATCGACTGCCCAGTCAGCGGCGGTGTAACGGGCGCCAAACGCGGCACGCTGGCTCTGATGATTTCCGGTCCACGTGCCCGTTATGACGCCCTGCAAGAAGTGTTTGCCGCACTGGGCAAGTCAGTCTACGTCGGCGAGCAAGCCGGCATGGCGCAAACCATGAAAGTCATCAACAACCTCATCTCCGTAACGGCATTGAGTGTTACCTCAGAATTAATGGTCATGGGCGTAAAGGCTGGCCTGGATCCGGACGTCATGCTGCAGGTCATCAACTCCGGATCGGGCCGCACCAATGCATCGGAAGACAAGATTCCGCGCTTCGTGTTGACGCGCAGTTTCGATTTTGGCTTTGCGATCGGCTTGTCGGCCAAAGATGTGCGCCTATGCCTGGAAGAAAGCGAACAGTTGGGCGTGCCCCTGCGGGTCGGCGATGCGGCTCGCCGCTTGGTCGACGATACACGAGACAAGTTCGGCAACGACGCCGACCTGACCGAGATCATTCGCTACGTCGAAGAAGCAGCGGGTGTGCAAGTGCGCGGCCAGGCCGCCGGCAAAGCATGAGCGCGAGCAGCATTGACGCAGTCTGCCAGACATTAATCAAAAAAACTAACCGCACACGGAGATTTCCTCATGTTTGATTTACTAAAAGTGGCGGCACACGGCCTCTTCCCGCGACTGCTCATGGGCGCTGCTGCCTTGCTGGGCGCAACGGCGGCCCAGGCGGCCTATCCAGAACGACCCGTGCGCGTCATCGTGCCGTTTGCCGCCGGCGGCGGCGCTGACATCGTGGCTCGCCTGGTATTCAAGGGCGTAGGCGAACAACTCGGCCAATCATTCATCATCGACAATCGCGGAGGGGCGGGCGGCATCATCGGCACCGACGCCGTGGCCAAGGCCGACCCCGACGGCTATACGCTGCTGCTGGGCCAAAGCGGCCCGAACGCCATCAATCCCGCCGTCTACAGCAAACTGCCCTACGATGCGCGCAAGGATTTTGCCCCCATCACCCAATTGACCAGCTATCCCTATGTGGTGGCCGTCAAGAACAAACTACCGGTCGCCAATCTGCGCGAGTTGATCGAGCTTGCCAAGCGCGAGCCCGGCACGCTCACGCTGTCGACAGCCGGACAGGGAAGCTCATCACACCTGGCGGTTGAACTCTTCACGCGGCAAGCCGGCATCTCGGTCATTCCCGTCCCGTACAAGGGTGCGGGACCAGCTTTGCTGGACGTGGTCGGTGGGGTAGTCGACATGACTTTCGGCGACGCGGCGTCCGCCTCCAAGCAAGCCGAAGCCGGCAACGTCAAGGCGCTGGCCGTTACCGGCTCGCGCCGCTCTCCCTTGCTGCCCAACGTGCCCACGGTACAGGAAGCCGGCCTGCCCGGATACGAAGCATCGGCCTGGCATGCGGTGCTGGCGCCGAGCGGCACACCCCAACCGGTGATCCAGACCCTGCACGCCGCGATTGTGAAAGTGCTGTCCGATCCGCAACTCAAAGCACGGCTGGCGCAGGATGGCATCGAGACCGTCGGCAGTCAACCCGCGGACTTTCAGCGCGCGCTGGAGACAGAGATCGACAAATGGAAGAAGGTGGTCGACGAAGCGGGTATCAAGCTCGAGTAGGTTTGTCCCTGCAAGCGCGCCTATGAAAGCGACGACGGTGCTTATCGCGTGTTTAGAGCAAGTCGGGCAGGGGAAATCCGCCACCTGACTGGGATGCGCGTGATCGGGCAGTCAACCGCGAGCTCGGAGAGCATGTGACAAAAATGCTAGCCTGAATTCGCTCGCAGGCTGTCGATTACGCGACGGAACGCCTGGTAAGCCTGCTCCTCTTGCGTGTGCCGTCCTTCGCGCACCTGCCACTGCCCTCCCACCATCACGTCTCGCACACAAGCGCGCTGGCCTACGAAGATCCAGCTGTCCAGCACGGCATCGCCACGCCGGCCCGCCAGGGCCGGATGAACGGGATCAAGTACAACCCAGTCGGCCTGTGCGCCAACGACCAGACGACCGCAATCGCGGCCCAGCGCCTGCCCGCCGCCGATCGCGGCGCCTGTGTACAGGCTGCGACCGACAGAGGGGCAGGTCGCGCTGGCCAGCACGGCGCGTTGCCGATAGAGCAGACGCTGGCCATACTCCAGAAGCCGCAACTCGTCGGCCGCATCCACCGTGATGTGGCTATCCGACCCGATGGCCCAGTTCGATGGTCCCGGCGCATCCAGGTACGGTCGCGCGGGAAAAAAACCATCGCCCAAGTTGGCCTCGGTACTGGGGCAGATAGCTACCACCGCACCGCTGGCCGCGATTTGACCAATTTCGGCATCGTCCAGGTGCGTGGCGTGCACCAGGCACCAACGCGCATCGACCGGGGCGTGCGCGAACAGCCATTGCACCGGCCGCAGACCCGACCAACGCACGCAGTCTTGCACTTCGGCCGTCTGCTCCGCGATATGAATATGCACGGGCGCCTGTGGGTCGAGCGCGTTCAGCGCCTGGAGTCCGCCGGCGATCTGCGTGGCGTCCACCGCACGCAATGAATGAAAGGCCATGCCCAGACGTGCCCGCGACGTGCCGCGCAACTCGGTATGCAAGTCGGCAAGCAGGACCGCGTAGCCATCCAGATCGTGCAGGAAGCGACGCTGTCCGTCGGTGGCCGGCCGGCCACCGAAGCCGCTATAGGCATACAGCACGGGCAGCAGAGTAATGGCGATACCGGTATCTTCTGCCGCGCGTAGCAGGCAGTGCGACATTTCGCCTGCCGGCGCATAGGGCACACCGCCGACGTCGTGATGCAAGTAGTGAAACTCGGCCACACCGGTATAGCCGGCCTTAAGCATCTCGATATAGAGCCAGCGCGCTACGTCACCCATCTGCATGGGCGTGATGCGCGAGGCATAGCGATACATCAGGTCGCGCCACGTCCAGAAGCTGTCCTGCGAATGCCCCCTGAATTCGGTCAGGCCAGCCATGGCGCGCTGGAAGGCGTGCGAATGTACGTTGGCCAGACCCGGCACCACGAAGCCGCCCAAGCGCTCGGCATCGGCCGGGCAGTCCTGCCCGAGCGCGACGCCCCGCAACGTGCCGCCCTCGTCCACATCCAGGACGACATTGTCGGCCCAGCCATCGGGCAATAATGCAGAGCTTGCGAAATAGCGCATTGGAATGTCCAGCGGTGCAGGGTTGATAAGGTTTAGGCGCTACGTGCAACGCCCGCGCGCAACACGCGAGTGGGCAGGTGCGTGCCGTAGCTGTAGCAGAGTTCGGCCAGATCGGCCACCTGCCAGAACAGCAGATCGGCCTGCTTGCCCACGGCCAGACTACCAATGTCCTTGTCCATGCCCAGAGCCCGCGCCGCCACATGTGTCACGCCGTTAAGGGCTTCGGCTGGCGTCATCAGGAACGACGTACACGCCATGTTCAGCATCAGCAGCAGCGACGCGTAGGGAGAGGTGCCGGGATTGCAGTCGGAGGCCACCGCCATCGCCACACCGTGCTTGCGCAGCAAAGCGATGGGCGGCGTATGGGTATCACGCAGGAAATAATAGGCGCCCGGCAGCAGCACCGCCACCGTACCGGCAGCGGCCAGGCTACGCGCGCCCGCCTCGTCCAGGTGCTCCAGGTGATCCGATGACAGGCCGCCGTACCGCGCCACCAGTTCGCTGCCGCCCAGGTTGCTCAGTTGTTCGGCATGCAGTTTTACCGGCAGTCCGAGTGCAGCGGCGGTCTTGAACACGCGTTCAGTCTGGGCGACATCGAAGCCAATGTTTTCGCAGAAGACGTCCACGGCATCGACCAGCCCGGCCTCGGCTGCCGCAGGCAGCATCTCGTCGCAAACAATGTCGATATAAGCATCCGCTCTGCCCGCATAGTCGGGCGGCAAAGCGTGCGCACCCAGAAAGGTCGTGCGCACCGTGACTGCCTCAGTTTCGCCCAAGTGACGCGCGGCGCGCAGCATTGCCAGCTCGGTGTCGCGATTCAGACCATAGCCTGACTTGATCTCGATTGTAGTGACCCCCTCGCGCATCAACGCCCGCAGCCGCGGCCGAGCTTGCTCAATAAGTGCGGACTCGCTGGCGTGGCGAGTGGCGCGTACGGTAGAGGCGATGCCGCCGCCCGCACGCGATATTTCTTCGTAGCTGGCGCCATTCAAGCGCAACGCGAATTCACGCGCACGTGAGCCGGCGTAGACCAGATGCGTATGGCAGTCGATCAGGCCCGGTGTGACCCACTGACCACCAGCGTCGATCGTGACCGCTGCCTGATGCCGGGCTGACCGGTCGGCCGCAGCGCCGATCCAGACGATGCGGCCTTGGTCAATCGCCAGTGCATCGGCATCGTTGACCACGCCGTAGTCGCCTTCGCGCTCCGGTGCGAAGGTCGCCAGCCGGGCGTTGACAATCAACGTATCCCAAATCCTGTCGGTCCCTGGATGCGCCATGGAACGGCTCCTTATTCTGAATAAGCATAGGACGAAAGTTTACTTGACTATACTTGTATATCCAAGTTAAATCATTCCATCGATGACCCTGTTGGAAGCCCTCTATGAATGCCGCACTCCGCGACCTGCCCCTCGCCCCCTACGCTCGCATCAAGCGGCACATCATTGAGCACATCGAGTCGGGCCAGTGGGCCGTCAATGAACAGGTGCCCTCCGAGAACCAGCTTGCCGCCCAGTTCGACGTGTCACGCATGACAGCGCGCCGCGCCATCCTCGAACTCACCCAGGACGGCATGCTCGTGCGCAGCCAGGGCGTGGGCACTTTCGTGGCTGAACGCCGGCCCATGTTGCCCGTGCTGGAAGTACGCAACATTGCGGACGAGATCGCCGAACGAGGCCACCGCTACAGCAATCGCATCATCACGCTCGAACAAGACACGGCCACCGACGGCATCGCCATTGCGCTGGGTATCGCACCCGGCAACCCCGTCTTCCATTCAGTCATCTTGCACTTGGACAACGACGTGCCGGTGCAACTGGAAGACCGCTACGTCAATCCCCAAACCGCCCCGAGATACCTCGAGCAGGACTTCAGCCGCGAAACGCCCAATGCGTATCTGAGCCGCGTGGCGCCCCTGTCGGCGGTGGAGCACACCATCGAAGCCATCCTGCCTAACGCCGAGATCGCCGCCTGGCTGGGCCTCGCAGACCCACAGGCCTGCCTGCAGGTATTGCGGCGCACCTGGACGTCCCCTCATATCGCGACGTTCGCCCGCCTGATCCATCCGGGCGACTCGTACCGCTTGAGCGGCTACGCCACCGTACCTGCGCAGCCTGGCCAAGGCGCCCAAAGCCAATAGAAACCTGACGGAGACAAGCCATGAGCGAGAACACCCCCACCCGCCACGATGCCTCGCGCGAAATCCGCGCGCCCCGGGGCAACACCCTGAGCTGCAAGAACTGGTTGATCGAGGCCGCCTATCGCATGGTCCAGAACAACCTGGACCCTGAGGTCGCAGAACACCCGCACGAATTAGTGGTGTACGGCGGCATCGGTCGCGCTGCCCGCAACTGGCCTGCCTACGACAAGATCCTGGAAGTGCTGCGCCGGCTTGAGGCCGACGAGACCCTGCTGATCCAGTCGGGCAAGCCGGTAGGCGTCTTCAAGACCCACGCCGATGCGCCCCGCGTCCTATTGGCGAATTCGAACCTGGTGCCACACTGGGCCACCTGGGAACACTTCCATGAGCTCGACCGTAAGGGCCTCATGATGTATGGCCAGATGACGGCCGGCAGCTGGATCTATATCGGTTCGCAGGGGATCGTGCAAGGGACCTACGAAACGTTCTACGCGGTCGCCAATCAGCATTTCGACGGTGACCCAAAGGGACGCTGGATTCTCACTGCGGGGCTAGGCGGCATGGGTGGCGCGCAGCCGCTCGCAGCTACCATGGCGGGCTTTAGCATGATCGCCGTGGAATGCGACGAGTCGCGCATCGATTTCCGACTCCGTACTCGCTATATCGACGTCAAGGCTACCTCGCTGGACGATGCGCTGACGATCGTCGAAAAAGCGCGGGCCGAGAATCGCGCGGTCTCGGTGGGTCTGCTGGGCAACGCCGCCGATGTCGTCTCGGAAATGGTCCGCCGCAACATTACGCCTGACTGCCTGACCGACCAGACATCGGCTCACGACCCTTTGAACGGCTACCTGCCACAAGGCTGGACCATGGATACCTGGCGCGACAAACGCCAAAGCGATCCCGAAGCCGTAGTGACCGCGGCGAAGCAATCCATGGCCGTACACGTACGCGCCATGCTCGAACTGAAAGCGCGCGGCGCCGCCACGCTGGACTACGGCAACAACATCCGGCAAGTCGCGTTGGAACAGGGCGTGACCAACGCCTTCGACTTCCCCGGCTTCGTCCCCGCCTATATCCGACCGCTGTTCTGCGAAGGCATCGGACCGTTCCGCTGGGTAGCGCTGTCGGGCGACCCCGAAGATATCTACAAGACCGACGCCAAGGTCAAGGAATTGATCCCGGACGACAAGCATTTGCACAACTGGCTCGACATGGCGCGCGAGCGCATTGCCTTCCAGGGACTGCCGGCGCGCATCTGCTGGGTAGGCGTGCGCGACCGCGCGCGACTGGCTCTGGCCTTCAACGAAATGGTGCGAACGGGTGAACTGAGCGCGCCCATCGTGATCGGCCGCGACCATCTCGACTCGGGTTCGGTAGCCAGCCCCAACCGTGAAACCGAATCCATGCGCGACGGCTCGGACGCCGTATCCGACTGGCCGCTGCTCAACGCGTTGCTCAACACTGCCGGCGGCGCCACCTGGGTGTCGCTGCATCACGGCGGCGGCGTGGGCATGGGTTTCTCGCAGCACGCGGGCGTGGTCATCGTCTGCGACGGTACGGCCGAAGCCGATCAGCGCCTGGCGCGCGTATTGCACAACGATCCGGCTACCGGCGTGATGCGCCACGCCGACGCCGGTTACGACATCGCGATCGACTGCGCCCAAGCCGTCGGGCTCGACCTGCCAATGCTCAAAACCTAGAAGTGCCCTACCCCCCTTCGCGCCCAAGGAGTTGTAATGCACTACCCCCTACGGTCCGCGGACCGAGCTTTACCGACTCTACCCCTGTCATTGCGGCTTAAAGCCGGCACAGCGTTCATAGCCCTGGCATGTATTACCAGCACCCTGTTGGCACCTGGCGCCCACGCCGCCAGCGTGGTGGCCGAACACCACGAGACCACTACCAATATCTCCGTTCGGCAAACAGCGCTGGCATTGGACGGCGAGTCGTTGACGGCCGCTCAAGTGATCGACGTGGCGCGTCACGGCCAGGCCGTGGCGCCCACCGATGCCGCCTGGCGGCGTGTGGCCCGCTCGCACGAGTTGCTGCTGGAGTATGCGCGCCTGGGCCAACCCGTCTACGGTCTGAACCGCGGCGTGGGACAAAACAAAGACCAGACGATTTTCTCGGGCGACACGGTATCGGACCAGGCTCGCGCGCTGTCCGAAGCCTTCAACCACCGCATGCTGCTGTCGCATACTGTGGCCTACGGCGAACCGGCCTCTGCCGACGTGGTTCGCGCCGCGATGGTGGTGCGTTTGAACACGGCGCTGTTCGGCGGCACCGGTATGAGTCCTGCGCTGGTACGCCAGTATGTGGCGTTCCTGAACAAGGGCCTGACGCCGGTGGTGCTGGGTCAGGGATCTGTGGGCGAGGCCGACATCGGCATTCTGCCGCAGATCGGGCTAGCGATGATGGGCGAAGGACAAGTCGAAGTCGACGGCAAGATCATGCCAGCGGCGCGCGCCATGCGCGATGCCGCTATTGAGCCAGTCAAGCCTTACGCCAAAGACGCGCTATCGCTGCTTAGTTCGAATGCGTACGGCGCCGCGCTGGCCATCTTGGGGGCGCACGATGCCGAGCAGATACTGGATCGCGCCGACGAAGTCGCGGCCCTGTCGCTCGAGGGTCTGAACGGCAACATCGCGCCCCTGCTGCCGGCCACGCAAGCCCAGCGTCCGTACGCGGGGCAACAGCAGACCGCTCGACGCATCCTCGACTTGTTGAAGGGCAGCGCACTCTGGCAAGTGGACGACAAGCGACGGCTGCAAGATCCCTTGAGCTTTCGCACTGTCAGCCAGGTCAACGGCGCGGCCCGCGAGGCCCTTCGGACGCTAAACGCGCAGTTGACCATCCAAATCAATAGCTCAGATGACAACCCCACTGTGGCGCTAGACGCCGTGCCGCCCGTCGGCGTCACGCCGCAAGAGGCGCGTTACTACGTTACCCAGGGCAATGTACGCGGAGCCATCCTGCCCAGCGCCGGCTTTGACCCCACGGTCTGGGTCGTGCCACTAGAATCGGTTGGCGTGGCGCTTTCGCATGTCGCGCAATCATCAGCGCAACGCGTACTGCGCCTGGGCGACCCTTCCTTTACGCAACTGTCGCGCTTTTTGTCCCCCGACAGCAAGACACTGGCGTACACCACTATCCAAAAGCCGGTCTCGGCACTGGCCACCGAAATACGTGCGCTATCCCACCCGGTGTCATCGGATGCGCTGGTCGTCGCCGGGCACATCGAAGACGTGGCTACCAATGCGCCGCTGGCCGCACAACGCGTCCGACAGCAAGTGCGGCTGCTCCGCACCCTGCTGGGCATCGAACTGATGCACGCGGCGCAGGCCGTAGACCTGCGCACCCGCGCTGATCCGCAACGCTCACTGGGCCAAGGCACCAGTGCCCTGCTCCAGGCGTTCCGCGCACAGGTGGCATTTCTTTCGGAAGACCGGCGGTTGGCCGACGACATCGCGCGTGCTGGCCGCTTTCTTGAAGAGACCCGCGACGCCGCACAGTGAGTATCGGGTCAATACAGCAGTGAGATCTGCATAGGGGAAATCATGAACACGTCTCTCGCCATCCGCATAACCGGTGTCATCTTGGCCAGCGTCTTATCCACGGCGCCGGCGCTTGGCGCCAATGAAAAGTATCCCGATCAACCCGTCACCATCATCGTGCCCTTTGGCGCGGGTGGCATCGCCGACGCCCTGCCGCGCATCGTCGGACAAGAACTCAGCAAACAATGGGGCGTGCCCGTCATCATCGAGAACAAGGTGGGTGCCTCGGGCAACATCGGTATGGACTACGTGGCCCGCGCCAAGCCCGACGGCTACACGCTGGCCCTGGCGCCAGCGGGCAACATGACCGTCAACCCGCTGCTCTACACAAAACTGCCCTTCGATACGGCCAAGGACTTCGCCCCCGTGACATTGCTGGCCACCTCGCCAAACGTGCTGGTGGTCAATGACGGCGTACCTGCCAAGACCCTCAAAGAAGTGGTGGACTACGCCCGCCAGAACCCCGACAAGCTCAACTACTCGTCACCCGGGCCTGGCAGCGGCGCGCACCTGGCCGGGGAACTGCTCAATCAGTCCGCCGGCATAGTCATCCGGCACATTCCGTACAACGCCATGGCGGCCGCCGTCAATGATGTAGTGGCCGGCAACGTCGACATGATGTTCGCGGGCGTGTCCACCGTGCTGCCGCAAATTCAGGCCGGCAAATTGCGGGCCTTGGCGGTCGCCAGCCCCGAGCGTCTGCCACAACTGAAAGACGTGCCTACCGTCGCCGAAAGCGGCTACCCAGGTTTCGACGTGACCTCCTGGTATGGCATTGTCGCCCCCGCCGAGGTCCCGGCAGACATACTTGACAAGTTGCAGGCCGATATCGCAGCTGCCGTACAACAAGAATCAGTGCGCCAGAAATTCGCCGGTCTGGGCGTGGATCCGGCCGGCTCCAACCGCGCGGACTTCACCCGTACGATCCAGGACGAGACTCGCAAGTGGTCCGCCATCGTCAAGAAAGCCGGCATTCAACCCATTCAATAACCGAGGAGACACCATGCAGTCCATCGACATCACCTACATTAACGGGCCCGACGTGCATGCGCTGGACCTGACCGACGCGGAGATCCTGGATGCCGTGGAAAGCGCGCTGGACGCACAAGGCCGCGGCAAGACCGTCATCGAGCCGCGCATGCACCTGGTGCCCGAGTCCTCGGCCAAGGGACATTTCAACGTGCTGCGCGGCTACGTCGAACCGTTGCATATCGCAGGGGTAAAGGTTGTCAGCGACTTCGTGGACAACTACAAGATCGACCTGCCTTCAGAGATGGCGCTGCTCAACCTGTTTGATCCCGTCAACGGCAAGCCGTTGGCCGTCATCGACGCCACCGCCATCACCGACATGCGAACCGGCGCGGTCACCGCCTTGGGCGCCAAGCACCTGGCGCGCAAGAACAGCAAGGTGCTGGGCCACATCGGCTCGCGCGGCACTTCGTACTGGAACGTGCGGCTGCTCGATAGCCTGTACGACTTCGATGAGATCCGGGTGCATTCCCGCCGTCCCGAAAGTCAGAGGGCCTTCGGTGAGCGCCTATCCAGGGACCTAAACAAGCCGGTCAAAGTGGTCAACGATTGGGAGTCTTGCGTACGCGGCGCCGACATCATCGTCGAGGCCTCGCGCCTGCCAGAACCCACGCCGCTGCTCAAGACAGAATGGATCAAGCCGGGTGCGTTAGTCATGCCCTACGGCACCATGAGCGCGGTAGAACTGAGCCTAACCGACATCATGAGCAAGGTCGTGGTCGACGACTGGGGCCAGTGCCGCAAGGGTCTGCCCTATGGCTCGCTGCGCGCGCACGTCGACAGCGACCGTATCACCGAAGAGAATCTGCACGCCGAGATCGGCCAGATCGTAGCCGGCGCAAAGCCCGGTCGCGAGCGCGATGACGAAACCATCCTCTTCTGGCATCGCGGCCTATCCACGACCGACATCGCACTGGGCTACGCCATGCTTCAGAAGGCGCGAAAAATGGGCTTGGGCCAAACGCTGAAATTCGCCTAGGCGCATGATGGAACTCATCGCCTCGACTCGCATGTACGACGTGGCCCCCGCCGCACAGGCCGCCTGGCATGCGCTGCTGGGCGCCGCGCAAGCACGTGCCGGCCTGGACGCGCGATTCGTCGAGTACCGCTGGCCGACACCCATTGGCGAACTATGGGGTCTGCCCGGGCTGTACGGCGCATTCATGTGCGGCTGGCCCTACGCACTGGCCTTGCAAGCAGGGCGCGCCTACACCGCCGTTGCCAGCGTCGTGCCGGACTGGCCGGCCTACCAAGGCCAGCCACGCTACCGCAGCGAGTTCCTGGTGCGTGCGGACAGTCCATGGTGCACACTTGCCGACGCGGCCGGTAGCCGCTACGGCTGGATGGTGCGCGATTCGCAATCCGGCTGGAATGCGCCACGCGCGGTACTGGCCAAGTTGGCAATCCACGGCGGGGCATTGTTCAGCGAGTCCAAGGGGCCGTACGGCAATCCGCGCGGCCTGCTGCGCGCACTGGCCGGTAACGAGATTGACCTGACCGCCGTGGACGGCTGGTACTTGGACCTGCTGCGCGTACACGACGCCGATGCACTGGCTGGGTTGCGCACGCTGGCCTATACCCCCTGGACGCCCAACCCGTTGCTAGTGGCCGGTCCCGATGTGGACAGTGCCACCGCGGCACGCCTGTCGCGGGTCTTGCTCACGATGCACGAAGATCCGCAGCACGCACAGCTATTGCGCGATGCTAGGGTGGCGCGCTTCGTGTTGCCCGAAGCGGCCCGCTACGTACGATTGATCGACATGGAGCGCGAGGCCCTCGCGCGCGGCTACCCGGAGATCCGCTGATGCCCGGCACGCCTCGCACCCTGTTCCTACAAGACCTGCCCGTGCAATGCTGGCGCAACGGCGGCGGCACCACCCGCGAGATCGCTCGCTGCCCCAGCGATGTCAACGCCCCGCTTGTGTGGCGCCTTAGCCTTGCCGATATCAAACAGACAGGCGCCTTCTCGTCCTTTCCCGGCGTGCGGCGCACCTTGGTGCTGTTGGACGGTGGCGGACTGACCCTGCAGATCGCGGATGAGGGCGACGTCCTGTTACGCGTTCGCGGTGACGCCTGCACTTTCGATGGACACGCCGCGGTAACGGCCCACCTGCATGCAGGCCCCTGCCGTGTACTCAACTTGATGACCGCGCACGGCTCGGTCTGGACGGACACGGCGCATGTCAGCGGGCGGCACATCGTGGCCGAGTTCTCGAACGGCCACACCACTGAACGATATTTCATCAACGAGCCACACATTATGATCGACCGCATCTTGCCCGCTTTTGCACTGCGACAAGGAAAATCGCCCCTGCTGATCTCGATGCCGCATGTCGGCACCGAACTGCCCGATGCCTACGCGCGCCGCATGACACAATATGCGGCGCCGCTGGACGACACCGACTGGCATCTTGAAAAACTCTATGCCTTTGCCACTGAGTTGGATGCCTCGTTGATCGTGGCGACTCACTCTCGCTACATCATCGACCTGAATCGTCCACCCGACAACTCCAACCTATATCCCGGGCGCGACACCACGGCCCTGTGTCCCCTCGATACTTTCGACAAGCTGGCGCTCTACCAGCCCGGCCAAGAACCGAACGATACTGAAATCGCGCAGCGCGTAGAGCAGTACTGGCGCCCGTATCATGACGCGCTGGCGACAGAACTGCAGCGTCTGCATAGCTTGCATGGATACGCCCGGCTGTGGGACGCCCACTCAATCCGATCCACAATACCCCGCCTGTTCGAGGGTCGCTTGCCAGACCTCAACTTCGGTACCGCCGACGGCGCCAGTTGCCGGCCTGAACTTGCCGACCGCATCATGGCACTGACGCGCCAAGCACAGGAATACAACGCAGTACTCAACGGCCGATTCAAGGGCGGCTACATCACGCGCCGGTACGGCAACCCGGACCACGGCATCGACGCCATCCAGCTTGAACTGTCGCAGATGACCTACATGGAAGAGAGGCCGCCTTACGCCTACGACGAGGACAAGGCGGGCGCGCTACAGCACCACCTCCGCGACATGGTGCGGGCCTTTATGGCCTGAACCGCTGACAGGCCATGTGGTGGGTGCTCCGGGTCCAGAGGACAGATCACAGACTCACAACAATGTAATGAGTTAATTACTTATTGACAGGTTTTCTTGACATCATTAAAGTCATGTTTACTTTACAAGGAACCTTCAGTATGCATACTGGCATCAATCGTCTGCACCCCCCTTCGACTGTTCGTACTTACATCGTTCGCACTTTTTCCTTCATGGGGATCTACATACTGATCAACGTCGCCGCCATCCTGGGGCTGTTCGACAGCGTCCTGGGACAGCCCGAAGGATGGGTGATTGCCGCGGCGGTCGCCCTGCCTGTGGCGGGTCAGATCTGGGCCACCCTGCGGCTCATGGCTGAGAGCGATGAATACGTGCGCGTGATTGTCGCCAAGTGCTTCATCCTGGCCGCGGGCGCTGCGATGACGCTCTGGACAGCATGGGGATTTGGCGAGACTTACGCGGCTGCGCCCCATATTCCCGGTTGGCTCATCTATCCATTCTTCTGGGCAATGTACGCGCTGGCTTCGCCCTTTGTCCGCACGAGCAAGTGAATGAAAAATAGATTACGAGTACTGCGCGCCGAGGCTGCCTGGACGCAAGCGGATCTGGCGCAGCGATTGGGTGTCTCTCGCCAAGCCGTCAATGCCATCGAAACGGAAAAGCACGACCCATCCTTAGACTTGGCATTTCGGATCAGCACGCTTTTCAAGCGGTCTGTCGAAGATATTTTCGAGAATCCTCATCGAAGCCCGGTCAATTCAGTTAAGGCTCCTGAGGGAATGGGTCAACCGGGCATCTGATGATGGAATTGGCAGAAAGGCAAGACCCACACGCAAGTAATTCAAGTCGTCCCCCTATCGATCTTAGGTGATGCACTTACACGCGGGAAACCACTAGAGATAAACATCAACCATCGGCCGGCCAGACGGGCTTGCGCTTTTCAACAAAAGCGGCAATGCCTTCCCGGGCACTGGGCCGTCCGGCGGCTACGCAGAAGCTGTCCGCAGCCGCCCGAACCGCGGCACGATAGCCATTGTCGTTGGCGTGCATGAACGCCTGACGGCCATTGCGCACAACCTCGGGCGACTTGGTGCACAGCGTGTTGGCAAGCTCTCTAGCCACCGTCATTGCCTGCCCAGATGACGCCACCCGCGACACCAATCCCATCTCTGCCGCCTCCTTGGCATCGAAGACACGCCCCGTGAACAGCAGTTCAAAGGCGCGATGACGACCAACAATGCGTGGCAGATGCGAACCTAGCTTCCATTTCGACGCTCTCTTGGTACCCGAAGGTTTCGCTTATCGTCCCGTTGGTAAATCGAACCGAAACACCGCACCTTGTCCGGGTTCGTCAAGCAGACGAATTTCGCTGCGGTGCAGTTGCAGAATGCGCTGCACGATCACCAGTCCCAGCCCTCCGCCGTCACGCCGGTGCTGGCTGAGCGCCGAAGCGCGCGTGAACAGCCCCGCGCGCAGCTCGGCCGGGATCCCCGGACCCGTATCGCTGACCTGCACCTCCACCTCCTGGCCCGCGCTGCCCAGCCGCACCTGAATGTCAGTACCCGGGGGACTGTGACGGATGGCATTGTCGAGCAGGTTGGTCAGCACTCGCTCGATCATGCCCAGGTCGGCACGCACGGGCGGCAACGCACTGGGGAAATCAGTGCTCAGGCGCTGACGCCGGGCTTCGGCTGCCAGCTCAAATTTTTGGATCACGTCCTGCACCAGCTCCGGCAATGCGAACGTGTCGAGCTCGGGGTGCACCAGCCCGGATTCGAGCCGGGCCAGTTCGAACAGTTCCTGAGCCAGCCGACCGACTTTGCCACTTTGGCCCAGGGCAATATCCAGATAGCGGCGCCGCTCATCGGGCTGCAGCGCTTGGTCCTTGAAGCGCAAGGTTTCCAGGTAACCATGCAGCGACGTCAGCGGCGTGCGCAAGTCGTGCGAGATATTGGCGACCAGGTCGCGCCGCTGCTGGTCTTGCCTCGTCAGTTCGCGCCACTGCTCAGCAATCCGCTGCCCCATCTGCCCGAACGCGCGCCGCAGCACGGCGATCTCGTCGCCATGCCCGTCGGTGTCGTCGGCTCGATAGAGTGCCGCTGCGGCGGCGCCATCGCCGTCGAAATTGCGCACCGCTTGCGTCAGTGCGCGCAGCGGCCGCGTGATAAGCGCAAACGCCGCCAGCCCAGCCACCAGCCCTAGCAGCGTGACCAGAGCAATCGACCACAGCGTGGTGCGCAGGACCGCGCTGGCCGATACCATGGAGGCCAGGGCATCGTGCGCCTCGCCCTGCAGCACCACATAAACGTAGCCGCGATCTTGCCCACCGATCCGAATCGGCGCCGCGCTAAACGCCTTGCGTACGCCGGTATTTCGCGGATCAACACCCAGGATAGGCAAGGCATCGCCGGCCAAGAAACGGCGTACGGGTCCCATGTCTACCCGGTCCAGTTTGACATGGCCGGCTGGCGCCGCATCGGCCTCGATGCGGCCGTCGTTACCCAGCAGGTAAACCTCTACCGCCGGGTTCACGGCCATCAATTGATCGAACAGCACGCGCACCGACTCTGGCTTCCAGCCATCGGCATCCATCAGTGGGCGGCTGCCGGCGATGTGCGCGGCCAGGCCGCTGGACAGTCGCTGCACGACTTCTTGTTGATAGCGTTCATTGGCAGCCATGTGCAACAAGGCAGATGCCCCGCAGCAGGTCAGCAGCAGCAGCGCGAACACTACCGAGAGGCGCTGGGTGAGGGTGAGGCGCTTCATGTCGGCTCTCCGGCGGCCGCCGCGGCAAATTTATAGCCTCGGCCCCACACGGTCAGGATGCGGTTGGGCTCGGACGGATCGGCTTCGATCTTGGTACGCAGCCGGTTGATGTGGGTATTGACCGTGTGTTCGTAGCCTTCATGCTGATAGCCCCACACCTGGTTCAGCAAGTCCATGCGCGAGAATACCTTGCCTGGATGGCGCGCAAAAAAATACAGCAAATCGAATTCGCGCGGCGTCAGATCCAGCGGCCGGTCATCGACCGTGGCGTCGCGCGCGACGGGATCGATGGAAAGGCCCGATACGTCAAGCCGCCCCGCATCCAGCCGGGCGTTGCGCTCCAGCGCGTCGGCACGGCGCAGCAACGCCTTGATGCGAGCCACTAGCTCCAGCATCGAGAACGGCTTGGCCAGATAGTCGTCGGCGCCCAACTCCAGGCCCAGAATGCGGTGTACTTCGCTGGAACGTGCACTGGTAATGATGATAGGCGTATAGCGCGTCATGGCGCGGGCGCGCTTGCAGATTTCCAGGCCATCGACGCCCGGTAGCATCAAATCCAGCACCAGCGCGTCCCAACGTCCGGATTCCAGATGGCGCAAGCCCGCTTCGCCATCTGCCGCGTGGGTCACCGCATAGCCCTCGTCGCGCAGGTGCAAGTTCAGCAGGTCTGCGATATGGACGTCGTCTTCGACTATCAGGATGCGCTTGGACATATGACGATAGAGGGAAATGCGGGTGGGAAATATGGGAGGGCAGTACGTGCCGGTTACCCCCTATTGTCGCCAATTGCGGCGTGCTAGTTATCACATTTAATTTAAGTTTTCGTGAGGACTTCGCCATGGGGGGCAGGCAAGAATGCCTACATGGCTACTCCATTGCATCCTTATCCGCAGGCTGGCACCGCGGTCGATACCCGGGTCGTTCACCCCGTCTGGCTGCGCATAACCCATTGGGTGAACGCGCTGGCTGTGCTGATCATGATCACCAGCGGATGGCGTATTTATAACGCATCGCCTCTGTTCGACTTCATTTTTCCGGCGGGTATCACCCTGGGGGGTTGGCTGGGCGGCGCACTGCAGTGGCATTTTGCCGGCATGTGGCTGCTGGCCGGCAACGGATTGCTGTACCTGGGCATGAACCTGGGCAGTGGCCGCCTGCTACGCCGCTTTTTCCCGCTGTCGCCTCGCACTATTGCCGCCGACCTGGGCGCCGCGCTACGCGGCCGCCTGTCGCATGCCGATCCACGAGATTACAACGCCGTACAGCGGCTGGCGTATCTGTTCATCATGCTCGACATCGCGGTATTGGTGCTGTCCGGCCTGGTGCTCTGGAAATCCGTGCAGTTCGAAACGCTGCGCGCGCTGATGGGCGGTTATGAGGCGGCCCGCTATGTGCATTTCATCGCGATGGCGCTGCTGGCCGCATTCGTGATGGTGCATGTGTTGATGGTAGCGCTGGTGCCGCGCACCCTGCTGACCATGATTCGCGGCAAATAAAGGATACGGAATGACTCCGCGCAAACGCCCTACCCTGCCCGGTCTGGATGGCCCGGCCATCCTGCGAGAGGCACGCAAGCTACTTGCCCCGCGTATTGAACAGCCGACACGCCGCGCGTTCCTGCAGCGCACACTGAGCCTGGGCGGGCTGGCACTATTGTCGGGTTGCAGCCTCAGCGACGACGAAAGCGTCGAACAAGCCCTGACCGCTGTGTCCCGCTTCAATGATGGAGTGCAGGGATGGATATTCGATCCCGGCCAATTGGCACCCACCTACCCTGAATCGATGATCACGCGACCGTTTCCTTTCAATGCCTATTACGGCATCGAAGACGTGCCGCAGGTCGACGAGACCGACTACCGGCTCGAGCTGGCTGGCTTGGTGAACGACAAGCGTGCCTGGCGTCTCGATCAGTTGCGCGCGATGGCCCAGGAGGATCAGGTCACGCGTCACATCTGTGTAGAGGGTTGGAGCGCCATCGGCAAATGGGGTGGCGTACGCTTTGCGGATTTTCTGAGGCATGTGGGCGCCGATCTGCAGGCCAAGTATGTGGGTTTCAAGTGCGCCGATGACTACTACACGAGCATTGACATGCCCACCGCGCTGCACCCGCAAACCTTGCTGGCCTTGACCTACGACGGCCAACCGCTGCCGCCCGAATACGGATTTCCCATGAAGCTGCGCATGCCGACCAAGCTTGGCTACAAAAATCCCAAGCATATCCAGGCCATCTACGTGACGAACACGTTTCCTGGCGGTTACTGGGAAGACCAGGGATACAACTGGTTCGGCGGCAGCTAACGATTTTTTCCCGCGGCGACGCCGCAACAAACTGGAGCTTTCACCATGAAAAAAAGCGCGATCTACGCTGTCTCGATGTGCCTGGCCCTGGCGGCCGGCGGCGCCTATGCCGCCGACAACATGAGCAAGGATGGCATGTCCAAGGACGGCATGTCCAAGAGTTCGATGTCCAAGGATGGCATGAAGAAGGATGGAATGTCGAAAGACTCGATGTCCAAGGACGGTATGAAGAAGGGCGGGATGTCGAAAGACTCGATGTCCAAGGATGGCATGGCCAAAGACGGTATGTCCAAGAGCTCGATGTCCAAAGACGGCATGACGAAAGACGGAATGTCCCACGATGGCATGAAAAAATAATCGCCCGTCGCGGCGTAGCCGGTGGCGCCCGCTCGCAAACGCTACCGGCCCATAGGAGCAAATCATGAAATCGACTCGCAGGCTATTTCTGGCCGCCAGCGGCGGCGCCACCCTGGCCGCGATGCTGGGCGCGCTGGCCGGCCCGAGCGCGCAAGCGCGTGCGGCGCAAACCTTTGCCGTCATGCACAGCGACGCCGAATGGCGTGTCCTGCTGACCCCGACGCAATATGCCATATTGCGCCAGGCCGATACTGAACGGCCTTATTCCAGCCCCCTGGACCATGAACACCGCGATGGCACCTATGCCTGCGCTGGCTGCGAACAGGCGTTGTTCTCATCAGATACCAAGTTCGACAGTGGTACCGGCTGGCCTAGTTTCTGGCAGCCGCTGCCGCACGCGATCGGTACCACGAGCGACCGTAGCTTTGGCATGGTGCGCACCGCCGTGCATTGCGGTCGCTGTGGCGGCCATCTAGGCCATGTTTTCGACGACGGCCCCAAGCCCACCGGATTACGCTACTGCATGAATGGTGTGGCTCTGGCCTTCACCGCGACGGCCTCTTGAAAAACGATCCTACAGGAGTTCACCATGAGCCCCACACGCGCCACATCAGCCGCAAATCCTAGCGACTATGCCCGCCGCACCTACTTCAGGTTGGCTGGCGCAGCCCTACTGGCCGGCAGTGCCTGGTTCGCCTTCCTCGCGCCGAGCCGCGCCGCCGAAACCGTCTTTCATATCCCGCCGCCCGCGGCCGACTTGTCCGCAGGCGGCGCCAAAACGGCCACCGCCGTGCTCGCTGGTGGATGTTTCTGGGGCGTACAAGCTGTGTTTCAGCACGTCGAGGGGGTCACCCAGGCCCTATCGGGCTATGCCGGTGGCAACGCCAACACGGCCGACTACAACACCGTCAGCGGCGGCAGCACCGGCCACGCCGAAGCCGTGCAGATTACCTACGACCCCAGTCGCATCAGCTACGGGCAACTATTGCAGATCTATTTTTCAGTGGCCCACGATCCCACCCAGCGCAATCGGCAAGGCCCCGATACAGGCACCCAGTATCGATCGACAGTTTTTCCTTCCAGCGAAGCGCAGCGGCAGGTTGCCCAAGCCTACATCGCCCAATTAGACCGCTCGGGCGTCTATCCCCGTCCAGTGGCAACCACGATCGAGAATCTGCAGGGTTTTTATCCAGCCGAGCAATATCACCAGGACTACCTGGTGCATCATCCCGACAGTCTATACATTGTCATCAACGATCAGCCCAAGGTAGAGAACCTGGCTAAGGAATATCCCGACCGCTACCGGGAGACGCCGGTCCTGGTAGGAGGCTGATGTGTCCGCACGAGCACGTGAATGAAAATAGACTGCGAGTACTACGCGTCGAGGCATGCTCCGTTTGAGACTGCCTAGTTCTTCGGCGCCGTCACGACCGGCTGTGGCGCCTGTGTAGTCTGCGTCGGCGTTATGCGCCAAATCGTATTCGAAAGATCATCCGCAACGATAAGTGCGCCGCGTGGGTCGACTGTCACACCCACCGGACGGCCACGGGTCTTGCCATCGCTATCGCGAAACCCCGCGACGAAATCTACGGGCGCACCGGACGGCCGCCCATCGCGAAATGGCACGAAGACCACTTTGTAGCCCGCGGGTTCGCTGCGGTTCCAACTGCCGTGTTCTCCGACGAAAACCCCGTTGGCGAACTGTCCACCCATCGCGTCGGCCGAAAAGTCGACGCCCAGTGCCGCGACATGCGACCCCAAGCTGTAGTCCGGCTTGATCGCAGCGGCGACCTTCTCCGGGTCTTGCGGTCGCACACGCTCGTCGACGTGTTGGCCCCAATAACTGTACGGCCAGCCATAAAAGGCACCTTCCTGGACAGCTGTCAGATAGTCGGGGACCAAGTTCGGACCGAGCTCATCGCGTTCGTTCACGACTGCCCACAATTGACCCGTATCGGGCTGGATAGTCAGTGCGGTGGGGTTGCGCAGCCCCGTGGCGTACGCCTTGTGTTCGCCGGTGCGGGCATTTATTCGCCAGATAAGAGCGCGGTCGACCTCCGCCGTCATGCCGCGTTCCGTGATGTTGCTATTGGAGCCGATGCCTACATACAGATATTGCCCATCGGCACTGGCGGCCATGGCTTTGGTCCAGTGGTGGTTGATTTCCGATGGCAAGGGCGTCACCGTTTCAGGTGGACCGCTCGCCTTGGTTTGTCCTGGCTGGTAGTCGAATCGCACCACGGCGTCCTGGTTGGCGACATAGAGATTGTTATCCACCAATGCAAGGCCGTACGGCGCATTCAGGTTTTCCGCGAAAGTCGACGTTTCATAGGTGCCATCGCCGTCGGCGTCGCGCAGCAACGTCAAGCGATTACCGCCCTTTATCGGGCTGGTGCCCTTGGCCTTGATCACGCCGGCGATCACGTCTTTAGGCTTGAGTGGCGGGGCGTTGCCGCCACGGCCCTCAGCCACCAGGATGTCACCATTGGGCAATACCAGCGTCTGTCGCGGTATTTTGAGATCGGTCGCGATGGCGGTAATCGTATAGCCGTCTGGCACCGTCGGTACCTTGTCCCCCCATTCTGCCGGTTCTGCAATCACCATGTCGGGCAGCAGTCCCCGTTCGGGCTGGGGCAATTCAGGGTCCGGGCCGATCTGCGCAGGTCCGGCTTGGCCGCTGCATACGCCCAACGCCGCAGACAGCGGGACCACGGCAAGCAAGCTAAGGTATTTCATGTCGCGCCTCTGATGTGCGGGGTACGAAAGCCCAGCCATATCGCCGCGCAGGCAAGCACCACGACGATTATCGACAGGCCCAGACCGGTAGGCATACTCGCCCATGCATCGCGGGCATGCACGAGCGCATTGAAGAAACCCACGACCCACACCGCCAGCAGCACCAAGACATAGGGAATGATTCCCCGTGCGCGTTGATGAGGCCGAAAGAGATCGATAATCGCAAAGATCAGCGCGACACCACTAAACACCAGACCGCCCACCAGAAGCCACGATGCGAAGTTATTCCACTGGATGTGAAAAGATTGCGCATAGACTGCATCGCTGAGGGCAGCCCCGAGAAACAAGGGAAAAGCCCCCGCCAGAAATACCGCTTGCACTGGGTGCACAACCAGGGCATATCGATGGTCAATGAGTTGGGTCACTTTTGATCGCCTCCTTAGTCGCCAGGTCACATGCGTGATTTGGAAGGAGACGCAGCAAGTACCGTGCCTACGCGCAATGCAGTTGTGGCTTTACGCGCGTCGTCCGCAGCGTCAAGGGCGCTTGGTCGGTCGTCGCCATTTCCTGAATAGACCCCGTCGGCTCAGGGGTTCGAAGATTTTCTCAGGCCCCTCCGGGTCGAGGATCTGGTTGTCTGCCAGCCATTGCTCTGTATCGCTCAATTCGGGAATGACATACGGCACGAGCGTACGGCCGGGCTGACGTAGGCGTTCTATCGTGGCGATGAGGGATCGCGTCTGGCTCAGTGTCTCGGCGACGTGCGCTGGCTCGGTGTTCAAGTGCTCGGCAAGCAGATCATCGCGCAAGGCAGCGATCTTTGCGCGAGCGGGCACCGCGTCGGACTGATCGACCGACACCGTCACGTCGCACTCGGTGTCCAGCCGCAGGGACCTGTTGTTGAAATTGGACGATCCGACTCGCAGCCAACGATCGTCCACGATAAGGACTTTGGCGTGGACATAGATGGACTCGCCGCTCGCCGTCTGCGGATGATAGATCTGAAACCGCCCATACTTATCAATTCGCCGCAACGCCTCTACCAACCGCGCACGCGCGCTATCCATCGCCAGTGGTTCGAGCCAACCTTCAGCGGTTTTCGGATTAATGATGACGATCTCCGGCCCGTCCGGCTCGCACAGGCGCTGGGCTATTGCACGAGCAATCTTGCGTGACGCGAAATACTGGCTTTCCGCATAGATGACTCGTTTGGCGCTGGTGATCAGGTCCAGGTACATCTGCTCAATCTCATAAACACCTGGCTCGTCATCCATTTGCGGAATGGTCCGTGCTATGCCTAGCGAGACATCCTCGAAAGTGGGCGCCAGACCCGACGGCCAGGGATCGGACTCGCAAGAAACGGGCTTGAGCTGTTCTCCCGTCGCCAATTGCCATCTATGGCGCGCAAGATCGCCCATCGCCAGCGCGGCGGGGCCGTCCAGAGCGCTGGTGGCATCATACCAGGGGCCGTACGGCGTGCCATTGGGCCGTAGCCTGCTCGGATCCGCATCGGCATGTTCGCGCCGATCCCAGCGCTCGCTGGTAATGTCGATACCGCCACAGAAAGCCAGTTTGTCGTCTATCACAACGATTTTCTGGTGATGAGAGGCGGCAATCGGATGCGCACCATCGAGCTTCAGCGTAATGCGGGGGTGGGCCTTCCAGCGCAGGACGGTAGCCAAGGTATTGCCGCGGAAGATCGCTTTGAAGGCGCCGGTGTCCCAGCGTAGCAGCCTGATTTCCAGGGCGGGCGTCCGCCGCACCAGCCAGAGGAAAAAATCGCCTAAGGTCAACGGCCCCGTGTCGCCCTCGCCAGCCTCCAATTGGATGCGTGAGTCAAAATCCCAACCAATCAGGAAGATGCTTTGACGCGCATTGAGCATGGCGACCCGCACCGCCCTGAAGTAATCATCAGCATCGACAATGAAAGCAAACCGATCCGCTTGTTCGATACGCCAGCAATTGCGTTCCAAGACGAGCAGACGCGTGTCCGGGTCTTCTATCGATGAGGATTTGTCCATCAGCTATCTCCCTAGCGGATCTTGGGCTGTACGTTGGAGTACTAATGGTAGCTGCCAATATGCTTGTTGGCTCCAAGCACCGACCAGGTCGCCCGGGACAGTCGCGCCCAGCCGCAACGCTTCAATCGCCAAACAGATTCTTGCGGATCAGCACCAGGTGTTCGGTCATAAGTCGGCGCGACTCGTCCAGATCGCGGTTCTTGAGCGCCTCGACGATGGCGCGATGCTGCTGCATGTACTGCCGATGCCGTTCAGGTGTGTAGCTGCGCTGTTTCAGGACGCCCCAGCCCCCCTCTGTGCGCGCCTTGCCAACCATATCCATGATGTGGATAAAGAAAGAATTGTGCGTAGCCACAGCAAAGAGCCGGTGCAACTCGTGATCCAGTGTTTCGAATTCAGCCAGAGTCTGCGCCTGCTCCGCGCGGCGCAGGCACTGCTCCATGGCATTGAAATCATCGGCGTGCGCATTGCGCACCACCAATTCCGGTAATAGGGGCTCGATATAGATGCGCGCTTCGATCAGTTCAGCCGGGCTGGCAAGTTCGGGAACATGCGGCGGTTCGGCCTGGCCATCGGGGGCGGACTGGACGAAGGTGCCGCTGCCGCGAATACCGACGATGCGGCCTTCAGCCTCGAGGTGCTTGAGCACCCGGCGCACGGTTCCTCGGGATATGCGGAATTGCTCGGCCAACTGCCGCTCGGGCGGCAGCCGAGAACCAGGCGGCAGCTTGCCGCTGGACAATTGCGCGTCGAGATGCTGCCAGAACAGCCTGGCCGCCTTCGAGCCTACGGCGGATGCCAGCGGCACCGCCAGGCTGCCCGGATGAGCATGATCATCGGCTGGGAAGTTTTGCATGGTGTGGCTCAGGAAGAGCGCACACTATACCTTGAACACGTTCTCGATGTGACCGATGCCCTGAATTTCGACGCGCACGACATCACCGTTTTTCAGGAAACACGGCGGGTTCATGCCCATCCCGACACCCGCCGGCGTACCCGTCGCGATGACGTCTCCAGGATACAGCGTGATACCGCGCGAGCAGTTTTCGATGATGGTGCCGATATCGAAAATCAGGTCGCGCGTATTGGCTGACTGCCGGACTTCGCCGTTGACCAGGCAGCGAATGTCGAGGCTACCGGCTTGCAGTTCGTCGGCGGTGACGATCCAGGGGCCCATGGGGCAGAACGTGTCGAACGATTTGCCCAGGTGCCATTGACGATGCCGCTGCTGTACATCGCGTGCAGTCACGTCGTTCACAATGGTGTAGCCGTAGATGTGGTCTAGCGCATCAGCGCGGGTGATATTCTTACCCTGCTTGCCGATCACCACGCACAGTTCGGCCTCGTAATCGATATCTGCAGATATCCCCTGGGGCAAGCGCACATCGTCGGTGGGGCCCACGACCGATTCGGGCACCTTCGAGAAAATAATGGGCCAATCCTCGCCGTCTTTGCTGTCTTTGAAGATGGAGCCAGATAGCTCGTTGGCGTGCTCATGGTAGTTGCGGCCCACACAAAAAACATTGCGTGCGGGTCGCGGTACGGGCGCGCGCAAGCGCACGCCGCTCAACGAGCGGGCCGGACCCGCTTGGCGGGCGAGATCGGCAAGAGGCAACTGCGCGGTAATCAGGGGTAGGATCCCTAACCTGGCATCCACACCGTCCAGATCCAGGGGTTGGATCGACTGACCGTCATCCGAGACGATGCCGATACGGGCAATGCCCTGTTCTTCGTATGCTGCTAGCCTCACGTTGATTCCTTTTTCGTTAAAAATGGTTGCCGTCTAGTTGCCGTCTGCGCAAACGCCGATACCCGGGATCACACTCGGAATCCATGCGCGTTCTTGTATGCGTCCAGGCCGCTGTCGGTCAGCACATCGATAAGCTGGCGTGCCAGCTCAGCCTGGCGAGTGTCGGTGGACACGGCAGCGGCGTACACCGTGTCCAGTTCGCAACCCTTGGGCAGCAGGCCCACCGCTTGCACGCCCGGGCTATATAGGATTTCGGTGATCTGCGTGCAGCCCAAAGGCCGGCCAGGTGCCGTCGCCATTGCTTTCATGGCGGTAGCACCGTTGGGAAATTCCTTGATCTTCGCGGCAATGTCTTGCAGGACACCCAATTGCTGGAATACTTTCTTCATGTGTATTCCCGCCGTGGACTGTTGCATGTCTGGCACATAGATCGCGTCTGCATCCTGCAAGGCCTGCCCGAATGCCGCTGGCGAATCCACGGACACCGACGGATTGCCTGCTTTGACGCTCACGCCGGTGCTCACGACGCCCAGGTCGCGCACGCTCTGCGCCTGCAACTGGCCGGCGCTGACGAGATCATCGACCAGCTTGCGCGACAGGATCGCGACATCGCAATCGGCCCCGGCCAGCAATTTTTCTTTCATGGCACCCACGGCGCCGAACTCACCCTCAATTCGGCAACCGGTTTCGGCTTCGAATCCGGCACGCACCGTGTCGACCAGGCCCAAGGCAGCGCCCCCGCTCAAGATGGACAGCTTCATTTATGCTCCTTTTATTGCACACGTCATGCGGCAGCCTCGATGGCCCGCACGATATTGTCAAAATCCAGGGGCAAAGTCGACACCCGCACCCCCAGCGCGTCACGCACTGCGTTCCCGATTGCCCCTGCCACAGGCCCCAACGAGGGTTCTCCGGCGCCGGCCGCAGGCTCGTCCGGCCGGGCCAGTATCCGTACCTGCACATCAGGAACATCGGTAAACCGGATGATCGGATACTTGTCCCATGTGTCGTCGATCAGCATCCTGTCACTGAAGCGCGCCTGTTCCATAATGGCCCAAGAGCAAGCCTGGATGGCACCGCCCTCGATCTGCTGCATCACCCCATCCGGGTTGATGACTTCGCCCACATCCACCGCGATGAACAGATCATGCACAGACACTTTTTGGGCCACCGACACTCGGGCAACAACGGCACAGTACGCGCCCTTGTTCTTGTAGCGGGCAAAACCCATTCCCCACCCGATATCCTGGCCGCCGCCCTGCCTGGTGTCCCAGCCGCTCATGTCACGCACGGCGTTGATGACGGCGATGGCACGCGCATCAGACAGCATGCTCAAGCGATATTGCGCCGGATCGATGTCATGGGCCCGCGCGATATCGTCGACCATGGCCTCTATGGCGTACACATTGGCGAACGCCCCCAGAGAGCGCAGCGAAGAGGTGCGTACCGGCATATCGATGACACGGTGCGACGACAGCGCGCTGCACGGGATGTCATAGCAAGGAATGATATTGCGCTCGGTACCTCCACCCGCCGCTATCGGTGCGTTGATCGCCGATAGCCACGGGCTGGGAGATTCTCGATACCAGCTGCCCAGCAGCGTCGGCGTTTGCGCCCGGCCGGGCCGCAGGCTGTGGCCTGGTCCCCACGCGTCAGTGCGCCAGTCGAGTATCCGGCCTTGTGCATCGACATCAACCTGCAGCCGCACGGACATCGGCGGTCCTTGCGGCGCCCAGCACAATTCATCGGCGCGGGACCACTGCACTCGCACATGGCGCCCTGGCGCATGTAATGAGAACCAGGCTGCGTCAAAGGCGGCATCGTCGGCGCCGTTGTGGCCATAGCAGCCCGACCCCGGCACATGCTCGACGACGATCTGCTCTGGATCCATACCGAACGAAACAGCAAGGTCGGCCCTGAGGTTGTAGATGCCCTGGCCGTGCGTCCACACTTTCAGTGTGCCGTCGTCGCGCAGGCAGGCATACGCACAAGACGGCCCAATCGAAGCATGCTTGATGAAGGGTTTGAAGTAATCGCCTGTATATGTCGCCGCGACGGCCACGCCGTCCAGGTCAGCTTGCCCGGCTTGCCGATAGACCAGGGTATCGCACGGCTGGCGACGCAACCACGCCGGCAGTTCGTCCTGGGTCGGCAGGCAGGCTTGCTCGCGCCATTGAGCGGATGACGCCAGCCTGGTCACGGCCAAATCGGCCACGTGTTCCTGTTCGGCCAACACACCCACGAGCGAACCGTCCCGTATTACCTGCACGGCGCATTCCAGACCCTGCACAGCAGCCAGATCCAAGTGCAAGAGCTGAGCGCCGATAGCGGGCGGCCGCAACATGCGGCCATGCAAACCATCCGGCAGCGGCATGTCATGAATGAAACCATACCGGCCATGCACCTTGTCAGCCAGACCGAACGCCGGTTCGCTCGACCCGGCCTCGAATCGGGCCGCGACCAGATCAGAATTCGGTTCGACCGGCACCGCCAGATCCACATCGCGAGCCAGACTCCAGTAAGTGCCCAGTTCCCGGTCCACTGCCAAAAAAACTCCATCGCGCACGCTGATCACGCTTGCATCCACACCGGCCACAGATGCCGCGTGCTGCAAGAACAGCTGCCGTACCTGAGTGCATGCCACACGCAGTGCCATTCCCGAATGCTGGATGGACAGACTCCCCGACGTGAAGGATTCATCGGGACTGCTATCCGTGCAGGCCGGCGCCATTTTGATGCGCGCGATGGGCACGGCCAGCGCCTGCGCCGCGATCTGCGCGAGCGCGGTAAGAATGTGCTGCCCTAGTTCGACCTTACCGGAGCGTATGCACACGTATCCAGCGTCTTCGGTGGCGATGCTGATCCAGGTGGATAGCATCGGGTTGCTCTTCAGGCTGACCGGTACACCATCATCAGAGGCAAGCGGGGAAAATGCGGCTTTCATGGTTGGTCTGCACCGATATCGGCCGCCGCCTCGTTAATAGCCCGGATCACCCGCAGATGGCTGCCGCAGCGGCACAAATTGCGGGCCATGTGCTCGCGGATTGCGTTGCCGTCCGGAGACGAACAGTTGATCAGCAGTCCGGTGGCCGCCACCACCATGCCGGACGTACAGTAGCCGCATTGTGCCGCACCGTGCTTGATAAAGGCGCACTGCACGGCAGCGCCGGCGCCATGCCGGCCCAGCCCCTCTACCGTAACCACCTGCTTGCCGGCCACCGACCATAGAGGGGTATTGCAAGCATAGACCGGCACGTCATCGACCAAAACCATGCACGCGCCGCAATTGCCCTCGCCGCAGCCAAAATGCGACCCTTTCAAGCCGAGCTCGTTGCGCAGGATGTCCAGCAGAAAACGCTGATCTTGTGCAACGATCTCGTGACGCGTGCCGTTTACATGAATGTTCACTGGCATCATCTGATTTCAGTGCTGAACCATGTTGGCGTCCAACGCGATCTTGCGCAAGCGCGCGATGTCCTGCTGCAGGTATTCCCGGAAGGCCTGGGGGGTCATCGCCATCGGGGCGACCCCGTCCTTGGCCCATTGTTGTTGGACAGCCGGATTGTTGGCGATCGCGCTGACGGCCTGATTCAGCTTGGCGACAATGCCAGGCGGCGTACCCTTAGGGGCCAGCAGACCCAGCCAGATATTGGCCTCATAGCCAGGCAGGCCGGCTTCGCTGACAGTGGGGATATCCGGAAACACGGGCGAACGTTTCTTACCTGTCGTGGCCAGCGCCTTGACGCGGCCGTCGTTCACGAACGCCTGCATCGTGGCGATCGCATCGAACATGTAGTCCACCTCCCCTGCCGCCACGCCCGTTCGCGCCTGGCCACTGCTTTTGTAGGGCACATGCTGCGCGTCGGTCCCCGCCATCGACCCGAACAAGGCGCCGGCGATGTGGTACGGCGTGCCGATACCGGAACTTGCATAGTTAAGTTCGCCTGGCTTTTTCTTCTCGAGCGCAATCAGCTCCTGCACGCTGGAGACGTCGAGGCCTTTCTTGCCGACCAAAACAAGGCTCGCCTCGTTGATCGGCGCAACAGGTTCGAAATCCTTCATCAAGTCGTAGGGCTTATCCTTGAGCAGGGTCTCGTTAACGGTCTGCGTATTGGACATGACCAGCAGGGTGTAGCCGTCAGGCTGAGCGCGCGCCACGGCAGCCGTGCCGATGACGCCGCCGGCGCCGGGTTTGTTTTCGACGACGACGGACTGACCGAACTGCTTCTGTAGCTGCTCACCCAGATAACGCGCGTAAACGTCCGCAGAACCACCAGCACCAAATGGTACAACTATGACAATAGGTCGCTGAGGGTAGGAGTCGGCCGGCTCCGCCGCGTTCGACAATGCGGCGCAGAACGCCATACTTGCCGCAAAAGCTAGCGGTACCAATATTTTTTTATTCACCGTGCTCCTCCTTGTTCTGACATTTTTAGTGGGCCATCACGCCATCTGGATGGCAGCAAAGCGTACCAGTACCAGACCAAATTGAAAACCTATTTTTATATTGGTACAAATATTGGTATATGCAAAACGTGGAGACTTTCATGGTGCCGTTGGTACGGGCCGGCTCTCCATGAACAGGCTGGCGATCACACCTCGCAGCCAACGCGTCCCTTCGTCCTGGTGGCTGCGCTCGTGCCAGAATTGCTTGACTTCAAAGTCGGGCGCCGTCAGCGGCAGTGGCAGAATCTTGATGCGCCGCAGCGGCGCCATGACCCGGGCCACAGTGCTGGGGATGACAGCCAGCAGATCGGTCGCTTCGAGAATCTCGGGCACCACCGTGAAGTGCGGCACCCGCAATGCCACATGGCGGCGCAGTCCCTGTTTTTCGAGGTACTGCTCGATCAGCGTAGTGGTCGATGAATGCGGAGAAACGCGGCTATAGCGCGAACCCGCTGGCTCGATCATGATGTGGGATTCCGCCGTGAACTGGCTGATGTTCAGCCGGCGGCCAATGCGGGGATGGCCGGCCCGCATGAGGCAAACGTGTTGATCGCTGAACAGTCGCTGCTGGTAGAACCCCGCCGATAATGCCGGCAGAAAACCTATCGCCAGGTCGGCATCCCCGGTCTCCAGGGCGTCGCGATAGCCTTCGCGCGGCAACTGCAAAATTCGCAGGCTGACGCCGGGCGCGGCCGACTTCAGATGCCGCATCAGGCGCGGCAGGTAGACGACCTCTCCCAGGTCGCTCAGCAACACCTGGAAGATACGTTCAGACTGTGTCGGATCGAAAGCCACTGCACTTTCCAGTCCAGCCTGCAAGATGGACAGCCCCGCCCTGACACTTGTGGCCATGCGGTGGGCGAACGGGGTGGGCTCCATGCCGCTCTTGACCCTGACGAACAATGGGTCGCCGCACAACTGCCTGAGGCGGACCAGGGCATGACTCATCGAGGGCTGCGACAAGCCTATCCGCAAGCCCGCGCGGGTCACATTGCGCTCTTGCATCATTGCATCGAATGCCACCAGCAGATTCAGATCGATAGTCTCGATATTCATCGTCCTTGTCCGTAGAGCGATCTTGTTCGCTGGTGACGGCGCGGCAGGTTCAGGTGTCGAAGCGATTCACTCCATGCCGGCCGGACAGCACGCCTGTCGAGATGATCATCCGTTGCATCTCGGATGACCCCTCGGTAATGGTTCGGCTACGGGCGTCACGATACATCAGTTCCAGTGGCAATTCGCGCGATAGCCCCAGGCCGCCGTGTATCTGGATCGCCCTGTCGACGACCCGAATCAACATCTCGTCCGCATACAGCTTCACGGCAGACGCCTCGAGATGATAATCCAGCCCCTGGTCGGCCTTCCATGCGGCATGGTAGACCATGGCACGCGCCGCGTGCAGCTCCACCGTAGAATCAGCGATCATCCACTGAATGGCCTGTCGCTTGGCCAGCGGTTGCCCAAAGGTATGGCGAGTATTCGCGTAATCGATGGCGAGTTCCAGCGCCCGCTGCGCCCGGCCGATCGACTTGGGTCCGTGAATCAGGCGCCCCATGTCCAGGAACTCGCGGGCCAGTTCCCATCCCCTGCCGATTCCGCCCACAATCTGCTCGGCCGGCACCCTGACGTTATCGAACAGTAGTTCCCAGGGCTTGTCTGGCGACATCAGATCAAAGCATTGCCCCAGTCGAAGGCCTGGTGTGGCGCGATCAACCAGAAAGCATGAAACGCCCAGGTCTTGCCCGTCTCGCATCGTTCTGGCAAACAACTGCACAAAGTCTGCCTTGTCGGCGCCAGTGATGAAAATCTTGGCGCCATTAATAACAAAATCCACACCGTCGGCCACGGCGGTGGTTCTCATGCCTGCCGGATCCGAGCCCGCGCCCGCTTCGGTCAAAGCAAAGCAAGTTCGTTTCGAACCCTGCACGACGGGCATCAGGTATTGTGCCTTCTGGCGTTCGTCGCCATGGAACAGTACCGGCCCCAGATAAGGGGTGAACACCGTAGGAGCACGGAACGACGGCACGTTGCAACGCGCCAGCTCTTCGAAAACGACACACATGCCGGTCACCCCGACGCCGCCTCCGCCCACCTCTTCAGGCAAGTCGAAGGCCCAGAAGCCGAGCGTTTTCGCCTTGTCCTGCAACACCCGGCGCACATCGTCCGGAATGTCTGGCTCATTGGCGTAGCGGGCTTCCAGCGGCGCGAGTTCTTCTGCCACGAAACGCCGGGCCGAGTCGCGCAACATGCGCAGCTCAGGCGCAAGCTCGAAATTCATGAGTAACTCTCCTGCCTCTCAGTCCAGCTTCACGTTCACGGCACGTATGCTGCGCTCGTATTCCCGGCGGTCTTGCGCCAGGAAACGGGCGAATTCTTCAGGTCCCTGGTCTAGGGGCTCCAACCCTACGCTCGTGACATATCTGTGTTGGAACGCGGGTTGTCTCATTACCTGTTGGACATCGGCCGCGATCTTCGCGACGACGGCGGGCGGCGTCCCTGCGGGGGCAATCAGTCCAAACCAGGCCTGCGATACCATTGTTTCGAAGCCCAGTTCAGCGAACGTGGGCGTATCGGGAAAGGCCGCGATCCGCTGCGGTGCGGCCACGGCCAACAAACGCACCTTGCCCGCCTTGACCATGGGGATGGACGGCGGCACGCCCACCATGGCCATGTTGATTTGCCCTCCCACCAGCGCCGTCATGACGTCGGTAACACCCTTGTAAGGCACGTGATTCATTTTGATTCCCGCCAGCGCGGAAAACGTCTCGGCATCCAGGTGCGCCTTGCTCCCCTGTCCGTAGGATCCGTAGGTAAGGTGGCCGGGCTGGGCCTTGGCCAACGCAATCAGTTCCTGCACGTCTCCGGCCGGAAAATCATTACTCACCAACAGGATTTCCCGGGTCTGCACTACATTGACGACTGGCGTGAAATCCTTGACCGGGTCATAGGGCAACTTGCTATACAGATACTGATTGGATGACACCGTGGGATCATTAGCCATCAGCAAGGTATAGCCGTCCGGCTCGGACCGTGCCACATATTCGGCCGCGATGATGGTATTGGCACCTGGCCGGTTCTCGACCACGACCGATTGCGACCATCGACTGGCCAGCTCGTGAGCCAGCCCGCGGGCGACAGTATCGGCCAACCCGCCGGCGGTAAAGGGAACCACGATGCGCACCATCTTCGTGGGAAATGCCTCGTCCTGAGCAGCCGCCTGGCCCGCTCCCAGGACCAGTGCGGCAACCCCTATTGCCAATTTCCTGATCACGCTCATTGTTGTCTCCGGTTATTGGATATCAAGCAACTTGTCTGGCACCCTTGCGCCAGTACGGCGCTCGCAACGCCTTCTTGTCTATCTTGTTAGTACTGGGCAGGCGGGGCAGCGCATCCATGATCTCAATGCTGCGCGGCTTCTTGTAGCTGGCGATGAGATCGCGGCAATGCTGAATCAGCGTTGCCTCATCCACGCTCGCATGCGGCTTGAGGGCCACGAAGGCCTTGACCGCTTCGCCCCATTTCTCGTCGGGCACGCCGATAACGGCGGCCTCGTTCACCGCCGGATGCAGTAGCAAGGCCTCTTCGACCTCGCGCGAATAGATATTCTCGCCGCCGGAGATAATCATGTCTTTCTTGCGATCCACAATGAACAGATAGCCGTCCTCGTCGAAGTAGCCAAGGTCACCCGTCCTCATCCAGCCATCCTGTAACGCGACGGCGGTCTCGTCCGGCTTGCCCCAGTACCCTTGCATGATGGCGGCGGAGCGCATGTGGATTTCACCGATCTGGCCATCGGACAGCACAGCGCCGTGCTCGTCGACGATACGGATATCCACGCCTAGAATGGGTTGCCCGGCCGAGGCCATGCGCGACGCTTCGGAGATCGAACCGTCTGGCAGATGCTGGTGCTTGAGCAAGGCCGTTCCCGGCCCGTGCTCTGTCATCCCGTAGACCTGCATAAAAATAGGCCCGAATGTCGCGCGTGCCAAGCGAGACAATGCCACCGACATAGGCGCAGAGGCGTAGCACACCATCTGCAAACTGGACACATCGAAAGGCGTCCGGGTCTGCACATCAATCATGGCCTGAATCATGATCGGTGCGAAATGCGCCGCGGTGACCCGATGCTTTTCGATGCTGGTCAGTATCTCGCGGGGGTCGAACTTCCGATGCAGGACGATGGTCGCACCGCATATCAGGTAGCTCAGCAACTCGGTGGGCCCACCGATGTGATAGGCGGGCATCACTATGAGCATCCTGTCGTCCTGCCTGGCCCCATGGGTCAGGGCCAGCATACGTGCCTGCTCCACCTGCGCCGCGTTGCCCAGCATGACGCCTTTGGGTGTGCCCGTCGTACCGCTGGTATAAATGAGGAACAAGGTGTCGCCCGCCTGCGCTCGCCAGGCTGGCATGCTCGCGTCAGCGCGGGCCACGGCGTGCTCATAACTCTCTGGATCCGGCCCGGGCCCCAGACGCAGTACCTGTGCATGCTCGGGCAATACCGCTCGCAATGCGGCAACTCGCTCGGCATATTCTGGCTCGTACACCAACAGACTGGGTTCGCAGTCGCGCAGAATACCCGCCTGATCCGCCTGCGCCAGTCGGTAATTGAGCCCGACGGCGATGAATCCGCAGGTGCCCGCGGCGGCGTAGAGTTCCAGGTACTCTGGGCAGTTCTGGGCCAGGATGGCGATCCGGCTGCCTCGCTCCAGGCCCAGGTCGATCAAAGCGTTGCATAATCGCCGTACGCGCTCGGCGAACTCGCCATGGCTGATGCTGCACCCCTCGAATACAAAGGCCGGGTGGTCGCGATAACAGCGCGCGTTGCGCTCGATGACATCTCCAAGAATCATGTTTCTTCCTCTTCCGAAACCAAGCGCAGCAATGTGCTGCCGTAGCCTTCCTGGATGATCCGTGACTGGGTGTCCAGTAGTTCGAAACGCCGCTCGACCACGGCACGCCCGCCGCTCGACGCGATACGCTTCTCGCAAATCGAGGTGCGAACGTGCACGGTATCGCCTACCACCAGGGGACGCCGGTAGCACCACTCTCTCAGGCCCAATGCTCCGATCACCGGCTCGGCGAACTCGGGCAGGCGGGTCGACATGCCCATGGCCAATAGGATTCCGTAGGGCCCATGAAACATGGGCCCTGGCATGCCTTCGGCGCGACAGAAGACCTCATCCGCGTGGATGGGATGCCAGTCTCCCGTCAGCATGCACGACAGCGACAGGTCGGATTGAGTCAAAGTGCGGGCGGTACCAACGTAGCTTGCCCCCACGGCAAGATCGCGATAGCGCACGGGGTTCATGGCGCCACCTGGAAATCGGCCATCGCCGTCCAGTCGACCCGTTCGCACACCGACGGCCACTCGGGCATGGCAACCTCTCCATCGATGACACATGGCACGTCGGCGATGAATTGCTCGCGCATTGCCAGAAACCAACTGAGCTCGGCCGGCAATACCGGGTCAGGCATAGCGGCGGCGAACTGCAGGCCGGACCATGTTCCCAGCGCGCTCTCGCCCATCAGGCCTGCCACCATGCTGCAACCGGAAGCGATAGCCAATTCCTGCATTGCCAATACATCCGATAGGCCGAAACGGCCGGGCTTGAGGCTCAGCCCTTTTGCGCCACGCTCCAGGAACAGGCGCGCGTCGCGCAGGCTCGTCATACCGAAATCCACCAGCAGCGGCACGCCCGCTTCCTGCCGTAGCGTCGCAAAAGCGCGGTCCGGATGAAACGGACAAGGATCCTCGACCAGCACCGCGCCTGCCTGGACCATGGCCCGGGCATAGGTCGGCGCGTCGCTGGCCGGATAGGCGCCATTGGCATCCACATATAGCGTGACGCCGTCCCCCACAGCCCGCCTGACCGCGGCCATGCAAGCCAGATCCGTGGTCTGCCCCTGCCCACCTTTTATCTTCAGGGTCCGGAATCCGAAGCGTTGCACCATGTCCTGGGCCTCGCGCGCCATCGTCTCGGGCGCTTGGCGCGTAACAGCCCACGACATGGACACCTTTTGTGTGCCGTTCAGTCGACGCCACAGCGGCACGCCAGAACGCGCGGCCAGCCAATCCCAGCATGCGTTATCGATCAGTGTCTTGGCAGGCTGGTTACCAGGAATGGCTTCCAGGGCGACGCGCAAATGGTGCGGGTCAGACAGGCCTTGTCTGCGGACCAATGGCTCGAATACCTCCGCCAACACGCAGCGCAGGCTGGCGGCCGTGGCACCGACCCAAGTGGGCTTGACGGCCAATTCGGCAGCACCCGCGCAGCCGGATTCCGTCTCGATGCGCAACACCACGAAGCTCGCCGCCGATTCGGTCAGATCGCTCCATTGAACCGGCCGAGCGTAGGCCAGTTGACGCACATATACCTTCCAGCCCGTGATCCGCTCGGCGTTCGGCATAGAGGTGTCCATCAATCCGACTCCGCGCCGGAGGCATCTATCAACGCCTTCCACTTGGGGGACTCCACTCGCACATACGCCTCCAGTTGCTCGGCGTTCAAGTAATGCGGCTCTGCCCCTAATCGGATCAGTTTTTCTTTCATGTCCGGATGCTGCACGATGCGCTTGATCTCAGCGCTCAACCGGTCCGTGGCCTCCCGCGGCGTATTTCTGGGCGCGAACAGTCCATACCAGGCCAACGCCTCGAAACCGGGATAACCCGCTTCGGCGATCGTGGGCACTGAGGGTGCCAGCGCAGTACGCGTACTGGATGTCACCGCCAGGGCCCGCAGTTTTCCGGCCTGCACCTGGGGCAGCACTGATGGCATCGTAAAAAAGGTCATCGAGACATTTCCAGCCAACACGGCGGTCACCGCCTCGGGCCCGGTCTTATACGGAACGTGCTTGATGCGGATGTTCGCCATGCTCTGCAGCATGGCGCCCGCCAGATGGCCCGACGTTCCGCTGCCAGCCGACGAGTACGTGAGTTCGCCGGGGCGCTGCTTTGCCAGAGCCACTAGTTGCGCCACAGACTGGACCGGCAACTCGGTATCCACCACCAACAAATTAGGCGCCACTGCCACCATGGCCACCGGCGGCACATCGTGCATGGGGTCGTAAGTCAGATTCTTGTACAGGTGCGGGCCGACCGAATGCGTCGGGCTGCCGCTTACCAGGAACACATAGCCGTCGGCCGGCGCGCGAGCCACCTGAGCCGCACCCAGGTGACCGCCCGCGCCCGGCTTGTTTTCCACGATGAACGGCTGACCCAGCGCCGCCGTCAATTTCTCGGCCAGAGATCTGGCCAGAATATCCGCGGTTCCGCCCGCTCCCGACGACACCACCAGGCGCACGGGCCGCTCGGGCCAGGCGCCATGAGCCGCTCCACAAACCAGGCCCAGCAGCATCGCGGCGGCGGCGCGTGCGCATTGCATCAGTGTGCTCATGTGACGCTCCCCTTTCAAAGCTGTTCAGACAACGCCGGTTTGGCGCAGATCCCACAACTCTTCATCTGACAGGCCTGCCTCGTGCAGCACATCGTCGGTGTGCTCGCCCAAATCGGGCGGAGGCAGAAAATCACTACGGTTGTCGCCGTCGAACCGGATGGGCCGGTGCGCGGCACGCAAGGTGCCATGACGCGGATGAACCTGGTCATAGAACACGCCCTGGTGACGAACCTGCGGATCGTCCGCCAGTTCGTCTAACCGGCGTTCGGGCGTGAACGGAACGTCATGCTGTTCGAGGCGAGGAACCCAATACTCGCGATCCTGCTCCGCAAACACCGCCGCCAGTGTCGCGGCCAGTTCGACGTAGCGGTCGACGCGTTCGGTGCGCGTCGGGTAAGCGATCAATAGATCGGGGCGATCGATGCCCGCCACCAAGCCACGCCAGAACTTCTCGGGTGAAGACAAGTGCAGCCCGATCCGGCGCTGGTCGCGGCAGGTCACCACATAAGACTGAGACATTGCCGCTCGGCTGTACAAGGAAGGGACTTGACCAGTAGCCAGCATCGACCCCAGCGGTTCGCATGCCATCGCGATCATCGCTTCCAGCATGCTGACCTCGACCTTGCGTCCCCGGCCGGTACGCGCACGCTCGACCAGCGCGCCCAGTATGCCCAACCCGGCATAGATACCGGCGGCCGCGTCCGACACCGCCGGACCTGCCACCTTGGGATCCGGCCCATCGTGAAACATGGACAACCAGCCCGAGGCGGCCTGCCCCACGTTGTCGTAGGCAGGCCGGGTCGCATAAGGGCCGGTTGCCCCGAACCCCGTGATCGCGCAATACACCAGACGCGGATTGAGCGTCTGCAGCCGTTGTGCGCCCAGCCCCAACTTTTCTTCCACGCCAGGACGCATATTCAGGATGATGGCATCGGCCCCAGCGACAAGCCGATCCAGTACCGCCAGCCCTTCAGGCCGCGCATAGTCCAATGACAGGCTACGCTTGTTCCGGTTGTGCGCCTGGAATTGCGGGCTGTACAACCCGCCCTTGAACGCACGGAACGGATCGCCGGTAATGGGCCGCTCGACCTTGATCACGTCGGCGCCCAACTCACCCAGCAGCATGCCGGCCAGTGGTGCGGTAATGAAATTTCCCAGATCCAATATCCGGACGCCCTGCAGGACCTTCATTGATCCACCCCCAGCACCGACACCAGGAATCGCTGCGTGCGTGCATGCGCCAAGTCGGCATCCTGCGCCGCACCGCGGGTATAGAAACCGTGATCGGCCTGCGGATAGCGATGCAACACTGCGCGCGGCGCCGCGGGCAACGCCGCCTCGATCAGATCGACGGCTTCCGGCGGCGCATAGCGGTCGAGGTCGCCATAGTGCAACATCAATGGGCACTGCAACGCAGCCGCTTCGTCCAGATTCTTTTCTATTCCAACGCCATAGAAAGCCACGGCGGCATCAATCGGAAGCTTTGCGGCCGCCCGATAAGCCAGCTTCCCGCCCATGCACAGCCCAATCACCGCCACTCGGCCATGAAAGCCCTCCATAGTGCGAACATGCTCCACCGTGCGGCCGATGTCCTCAATGCCCGCCAGTTCGTCGAAACGTTGCAGGTATTCAAAGGCACGCGCCACGCCGGCCTTGTCGTGGCCCAACTCAACACCTGGTTCGATACGCCAGAACAGGTCCGGAGCCAGCGCCAGGTAGCCCTCCTCCGCATAATGATCGGCCACCTGGCGGATCGTGGCCGTCACGCCGAAGATCTCCTGCAAAACGATTACCGCATGTCCGTTGGGACGCGCCGGCTTGCTGATGTAGGCCTGGAATGAGCGGCCATCCGCCGCTTCGATCAGTTCGATATTGGAATGCATGGAATCCTCGTCCGGGTCAGGTCAGGTAATTGCCTTTCAGTATTTCGCGCGCAATCGAATTGCGATGAATCTCTGTCGTTCCGTAGCCGATGGACATGCCGCGCGCATCGCGGAAATACCGCTCGAAGGGGTACTCTTCAGACAGCCCATAGGCACCGGCCAGTTGCATGGCCTGATTCGTGACTCTTACCGCCATTTCGTTGGCGTAGGTCTTGGCGATGGACACCTGCGCAACCGAATGTCGCCCCTGGTCCAGGCCAACGGCCGCCCCATAAACCAGCGCACGCGCCGCCTCGATATCCATCGCCATGTCTGCCAGCTTCCATTGCAACCCCTGGTTGTCGGCCAGGGGTCGGCCGAACTGGATCCGGTCTTTCAGGTGCTGCACGGCCTGCGCCAGGGCGGCCTGTGCCAGCCCCAGGCAAATAGGCGGATTCCCGGTAATGCGATCGGCATCAAGCACCTGCAGCAGATCCTTCATCCTGCCGGAGGGCAGCAATAGGCTTTCCGCTGGTACCCGGCAGTCCTGAAACACCAGTTCAGCCATGCCCGTGCCGCGCAGGCCCAGCAAGTCCAGATGACGCCCCACCGAGAAACCCGCCGCGCCGCGCTCTACTAGTACCGCACCGACACCCTTCATGCCAGGCTCGTCAGACAGGCGTACCAGCACCAGGAACACATCGGCCACCTGGGCGGCGCTGCACCACAGCTTGCTGCCGTTCAGCACGTAATGGTCGCCCTGCCTGACGGCCCGCGTCTGCACGTTACCCACATCCGAACCCGCATTCGCTTCGGACATGCTCCACGCGGCGTACAGTTCCGCCTTCGCGAAAGCGGGAAGATAGCGGCGCTTGATCTCCTCCGATCCGATCTGCAAAATGGCGCGCGGCGTGGCACCATCTGTGCAGGAAAACAGCATGGCCGTATTGGCGCACGATCGCGCCAGTTGCTCCACGACCAAGACTGTTTCCAGCAACCCTAATCCCGCACCGCCATAGCGCTCGGGCAAAAAAATTCCCGTGTACCCATGCTCGGCCAGGACCTTCAGATTCTCGACCGGCGGCCGGTACTCTTTATCGGCACGAGCCGCCACCGGCGCAAACTGTTTCTGCGCTAGCGCGCGTACGGTATCGCGGATAAGCCGCTGCTCATCAGTCAATTCCACTATTCACCTTTCGCGCCGGTCAGTTTGATGATGCGGCCATAGTTGACCGACTCCTTGTCCATAAAGCTGGCAAAGTCCGCAGGACTGGACGGCGCCGCCTCGACACCCAGTTGAAGAAACCGATCCTGTATCTCTGGGCTTTCGAGCGCCTTGCGCAGCTCGGCGCTTAGCCGCGACACCAGTTCTGGCGGCGTCGAGGCCGGCGCCACCACGCCGTACCACGTCATGAATGCGAACTCGTCCAACCCCGACTCAGCCACGGTCGGCAAGTCGGGCGCAATAGGTGAGCGCTGCGGGCCGGACACGGCCAATCCTTTTAAGCGGCCACCGCGCACGTGCGGCAAGCCCGAGGACATGCCGGTAAACATCACGTCCACCTGTCCGCCCACCACGTCGGCCAGCGCTGGCGCCACGCCCTTGTAGGGAACATGCACAAGGTCGATATCGGCCAGCGCCCTGGCCCATTCCATGGCCAGGTAGTGCGGCGTGCCATTGCCGATCGATGCGTAAGTAATCTTGCCAGGGTGCGTCTTGGCCGCCTCGATCAGCTCTCCGACGGTAGACACGCCGGTCTTCGGATTTGCCACCAGAATGAACGGCACGGATACCAATTGGCTGACCGGCGCGAAGTCTTTGCTCGAGTCGTAAGGCAGTTTTTTCCCAAAGAAAATGGGATTCAGCACATGCGAATCGGTGATCAGGCCAATGGTGTAACCATCGCCCGCCGCCCTAGCCACCACCTCGGTGCCGATGATGGTGCTTGCACCCGGCCGGTTCTCGATGATGATGGGTTGCCCAAGACTATCGGCCATCTTCTTGCCGACAGCACGCGCCACGATATCGGTTCCCCCGCCGGCGGGGTAGGGAACAATGAACCTAATAGGCTTATCCGGCCATTCTGCTTCCGCGGCCTGTGCAGTCAGTACCAGGCACAGGGCCACCACAGCTTTGCACCACCTTGCTTTGATAAACATGGGGCCTCCTTATCGGCCGGTGTCGACCGCAGTCTCATCCTGGCGGCTTGCTTCTTCTTCGGTACGCAGCCAGATCTCGCGCGCAATGGGATTGGCTTGTTCTTCCACCAAGTGCCCCACCAGTCCGACAGCCCGCCCGATCACCGCGACCCCGCGCGCTGCCTTCCACGAAAAACCGAGTTCACAACACAAGGCACCGATGGCACCCGTCGCATTGACCGGCAACGGCTTGCCGTACGCGACTTGCGCGTGTTGGCCAATGGCCGTCATCAGTGCCACGTAGCGCCCGGCGTAGCCTTCTTCCGTGGCGACTTCAAACAGACGAGCTGTGCGAGGGTCGTGCGGCTTGTGCAGGTTATGCCCTATGCCGGGGATGGACAGGCCCCGCTTGCGAAAGTCAGCCACGATGTTCCGGGCCAGTGCGTCGGCGTCCTCGCTGCTGTTATCCGCCCATCCCGCCTGCAGCATGCGGGCGGCGCCTTCGGCAGTTCCGGCAAAGGTCGTCCCCATACCGCACAGACCCGCCGCCACCGCCGATTGCAGGGATTCCGGTGCACCCAGGTAGACAAGTCGGGTCGCAATCGCCATGGGTGTCATGCCGTGTTCCACGAGCGTGACCAAAATGGCGTTGAATACGCGGGATTGATGCTCATCGGGCAGCCGCCCCGTCATCTCCAGATAGGCCATATCGCCAAGATTGAGCTTGCCGATGACATCCTGGACCAGATCGTGGCCTCGAACGAAAATTTGGTCGGGCGTGCTACGGCCCATGCCACTGCGGATAGGCTGGCGTGTTTGGTTCATACCGTCTCCTGCCCCTTTGGATGGAGCCTGTTGTGGGTGACATCGGCCACCTCTTGGAGACGAAAGATAGGCCTTGCCGTTGGAACCTGTCCAATAGAAGGCCATCATTCCCAGTATGCATGAAACGAATAATGGGTCGTACGCAGCGACGCTAGCCCACGGAAAACACCGGCGGGCTGACGTCCGATCCACAACCGCTACTATCGATACTTGACCTAAAGGAGGACAGCCAATGCGCCGGCCAGATTTCATCAAACACTGGACTGAACTCGAAGAACCGGATGCGCAGACCTATCCCGGCGATACCGAGCCAATGGCGCTAGACGCGCCGCTTTCCGCAGCACTCGGCGTCACGCGTATAGGCATTCATCATGTCAGGCTTCTGCCCGGCCGACGGACGTCATATCCGCATGCCGAAAGTACCGAGCAGGAGTTTGTGTACGTGCTCGAGGGCGAGCCCGAGGTGTGGATCGACGGCATACTGCATCCCATTACTGAAGGCGATTCCGTCGCGTTTCCGGCTGGCACCGGAATCTGCCACACCTTCATTAACAATACGAAAAACGAAGTGCGGCTGATGGTGATCGGGGAACGTCCACGCGATGACAACCGTGTCCGTTTCCCGCTCAACGAAGCGTACGAACCTACCCTCGCGGACCGCTGGGTGGACTGGCCTGCCAGACCACTAGGGGACCATAACGGGATGCCAGATTGAGTACGTGGCATGGCCGGTCACGCGAACCGGACTTATTGTTTGAAGAGTTATGTGGAGAAAGGTCTGAGCCGCATAATGCTTTTGCGGCCACTGCCTATTCGATATCGGCATGCACGTGAACCCGCATGCCGATCGCTCAGTGCGGGTTCCGTACGGAGATGGAAGTATCATCAAATACCAGGGCCAGCCATCGGCCAGAACCAGCCTCTATTGCGGATGGGCCACCGAGGTGGTGCCCTCTGATCCAACAAAGGAACCGCTTACGCACTCGCCCCAAGATAGCTTCTAATCGCTTGCGGCATGTACTTGACGGTTTGACTCGGGGGCTGATCAGCGCGAAGTTCGACGTACAAATCCACTGCGGCCATGTATGCGTTGCGCACCGATACCGCATCAAACGTCGGGATCGTGTTTGCCAACGGCTCGATGCAGAGTCCCCCGATCATCTCGATTCTGCGCACGCCACGCTGTGGGTGTCCTGCACGGCGATGTAGCATCGGGCCAAGCACCTGATCTCGAAAAAAGCCCAACATTCCGATCGCCTCAAAGAGCTCGCCGCGGGCCAGCTTTGTCGCCCCGTAATGGAGCCATATCCACGCCCTCTGTTCGAACCAGTCTGGCGATGCATTGGGCCACGCGATAACAGCTGCATTGAGATAACCTTCGAGTCGATCTCGATCACGCGCGAACAGCACGGCGGGACGCTCGACTAGACAGTCCAGATTTGATGGCGTCACGAACTTCAGATCGACGTGTATCAGCGATGGCCCGTAAAGGCAGATCAGCAGCCTCGGCTCTCCGACATGCTCGCCACTGAGCGCGGCCAACAGCCCTCCGACCCTCGTCGCTATCTCTTGCCGCGAGGCCATGACCTCGCTGTAATACTCTTCCTCTACAACGACAACGAAATCAAGGTCTGAGTGTTCATCAAATCCCCCGTGGATATACGAACCGCCAGCCAACAACGCCGTTAACCGCCGGTCGCGCTGCACTTCGCTGCGAACCCGCTCCACGAATTCCCGATGTAACGTAGGTAGTGTGCTTGACATATAAACCCCTGATAGCCGGCAGCTCAGATTACTAAACTCGTTCTCGCCATACAAACGCACTCCCGAGTGAGTGGCGGGATGTTGTCTGTCGTGGAGCGTCCGCTTCGGGCAAAATCTGTTAAAAAACTCCGTGACCGTGCTTTCGAGGGTACTTCACCCCTTCTCGCGAGTGAGCTCGCGGGTCCTAAAGAGGCCTGAAAGGTCGTTTGTTCTTGCAGCAGGTCGTGTTCGAGTTTTTTCTACACGGAGACAAAGATGACACGAGTTCGCGTTGAGGGCTTCACCATCTCGCTCGACGGATACGGAGCCGGTCCGGATCAAGACATCAACAATCCGCTAGGCGTTGGCGGAACGGAACTGCACCCGTGGGCATTCCCAACACGCACGTTCCAGCGGGCCTTGTTCGGCAAGGACGACGGTACGACTGGGCTTGACGACGATTTCGCGGCCCGTGGCTTTCGGAATGTCGGAGCCTGGATTCTTGGCAGGAACATGTTCGGCCCCATTCGCGGGGACTGGCCGGACACTACCTGGAAAGGCTGGTGGGGAGACAACCCACCGTATCATGTTCCAGCCTTCATCTTGACCCATCATGCGCGCCCTTCCATCGAGATGGAAGGTGGCACGACGTTCCACTTCATCACAGGCGGCATTCGCGAGGCGCTCGACCGCGCACGCGAAACCGCTGCCGGAAAAGACGTACGGATCGGTGGTGGGCCGGACACCATCCGACAGTATCTTCGTGAGGGCCTCATTGACGAACTGCATATCGCTATCGCGCCGGTTCTGCTCGGCCGGGGGGAATCGCTGTTCGATGGACTTGACTTGCGGGCTCTGGGATACGAATGCGTTGAATTCGCCGCATCGGAAAAGGCCACGCATGTCGTCCTAAGGCGCCAAGGATAAACGAACGCCCAATCAGTCGCTGAAAGGCCAACGTCCGTAATGGCCTGCGGCTTTAGCTCGACCGTACGCGGTGTGTTGTGCAATCCAACGGCCGACGCCATGCGCAATCGGTGCTAAGGCAATGGTAAGGTTCCATATACCCAGCTGGCGCATTCGCTGAGCTCCGATCAATCACGTCTCGAGTTGGATTCATGGAATACCTGCCTCAATTGCTCACGCTCTCGGGCATCGTTCTCCTGGCCTGCATCAGTCCCGGGCCGGACTTCGTTGCCGTCACGTCCAATGCCTTGAATGACCGCCGATCCGGCATGTTCGTCGGCCTGGGCATCGCTTGCGCGGTCGTCATCTGGGCAACCTTGGCTGTCCTCGGATTTGGATTGCTGATCAAGGAATTGTTCTGGCTCTATGAAACCATCCGTCTGGCCGGCGCGGCTTACCTGATCTACCTCGGCTCGCGGATGCTGATTGCCTCTTTCAGGGCCAGGAACAGCGAACCACGCGTGGACGGCGCTCCGCGAGTCGGAGCACTGCAAGCGTGGCGCCAAGGGTTCATGGTCGGCATCACCAATCCGAAAACAGCGACCTTCTTTGCCACCTTATTCGTGACCGTACTGCCGGTCGACGCACCCACCTGGGTGTATGTCAGCCTGGTCGCAATGGTCGGCCTGATAACGGCAGGGTGGCTGGGGACTCTTGCTGCATTTTTTTCCGTGGGGCGCGTGCGATCCGTCTATGCACGCGTGAGCCGAGTCGTCGATGCCTTGATGGGCGCAGCACTCGTGGGATTGGGGATTCGATTGGCCAGCAGCCGTTAACGCGAGAGGGCCAGCAGCCTGTCCCAACGCGACATTTCACGCAGAGCAGATTTGCTCGATTGATCTTCTGGCGTAGGCAATAAATCCTGCGACGTCAGCCGGATAATTGCTCAGGCTGTCCTGCTCTTGCCCCAAGTAACTTGCGCGCGCCCTGCTCAACACAGGCTGATGTCGAGGTGCAATTTTCTCCATTAGCCAAGTCGCAGCCGCGTCCTTCGACGTGATGTCGCCAGTAACGGCGGTGTACCAACCGCGGGCAAGGGCGAGCACGATATTTCGTTCATCGCCTGCCCAATCCTCAGGCTTGCTCCATTGCGCCACGGTATCCAGAAGCGCGCGTTCAAGATCGGCTCGTGGTATCGGGTGAAATAGAATGTGGGCCGCAGGGCCGACGATGGCGGTACTGTGTGCCCGGGCTTTCGCAATAAGAATAGCCAAGTCATGGTCTATGGTCGGCGCCTCAAAAACACCCGCGAGAATATCTTCACGCAGCCACTCGCCAAATTGAACCTCTCGCCTCGCGGGATAGTGCCAAGGCACGATGCTCGCAAGCACCAGCACAGTGACCTCAAGTGCGCGTAGTGAAGTGGATACGCCTGGAGGGGACGAGGCGGTCAGCAGTTCCCGCATGAGCTCATGTCGCGCCGTTGCGCCGGGAGGCTTGTCCACGGTAACAAGCAAGTCAATATCGCTATAAGGCTGAAGCCCACCATCAACAGCCGAGCCGAACAAGTGAATTGCCACGATGCTCGGCCCCAGATGCCGTTCAAGTATGACGCGCGCCTGAGCCACCTGATGTTCAATTGAAAATGTACGATTGTTGCGCATTGCGGGATACTAACAAACAGCGCAAAGCGCAAACGCGCCCGGGAACTACCGCCTTCCGATCTCCGGCAAGTCAAAGTCACGCCAGCCGGGTACTTCGGAAACTTCCGGAAACTCGACCCCAAAGGGGCGGGTCGCGTCGATACCTACTGCGGATGAATAGCCGCCGTCGGTATAGGGGTCCAGCGGCGCGGCTGCCGTGCCATCGACAATAAACACGTCCTGGCGGGGCTTGACCCGAAATGACATCGCCCACTCCACCTCGGCGGACTTACGGATGTCGATATCGGGATCCACGGCCACAATCCATTTGGGATGCAGGTTGGACGCCATGGCGGCCAGAATCGCTTGCCGCGCCTCGCCCGCATAGCGGGGGCTGATCGCGATGACCACATACACTTGAACGCCGCCGGAACTCGTAATCGCCACGTCCCGTATGGTCGGGAACTGGGTTTGGAGCTGGCGCAAGATCGACGCCTCGAACGGTATCTGCTTCAGGACATGGTTCTCGGTAACCGGCTTGCCGGTCAACAGTCCTTGGAAGATCGCATCCTTGCGATGCGTAATCGCGGTGACCTTGGCGGTAGGTTTAAGGGTGGCGGGGGTGTAATAACCCGTGTATTCGCCAAGGGGGCCTTCCATCTGCTGGTCCACCGTATCCACTGTAAATTCCAAGACGAACTCTGAATAGGCAGGCACTTTCAGGCTGCTGGTGACGGCATTGGCCAACGCGACCGGCGCGCCCCGTAGGCCGCCCGCGACAAACCAGTCGTTGGTCTTGTCGCTGGATTGCACTTGGCACGACAGGGCCGTCATTGGGTCAAGGCCAACGACGAGCGCGCCATGCAGGGGCACACCCATCTGCGTCGCCTTGGCCATATTCTTGCCGAACCGGTGATTGGGCGCCGAAAATACGCCCATCCTGTCGCGTCCATGAATTTGAAACCGGTAATTCCCGATATCTGGAATGCCGGTTTCCGGGTTTTCGGAAATGACGATCCCCGCCGTAATATACGGGCCGCCGTCCTTGGGGCTGTAGATGGGCACGGGTAGTCTGGCCAAGTCGATCTGCTCACCGGTAAGCACGACATCCTGGCAGGGCGGTATGCCTTCGAAGTCGACCGGCCCGATGGGTTGTTCGATGCCTTTGCGCACCCTGTCATGAATCGTCAGGTCGTCCGCGCCGAACGCGATCAAGGCACGCCGACGCGTGCCGAATAAACCCGCAACCAGCGGAAAGGCCGTGCCGTTGTTCCGGAACATCAGCGCCGGCCCGTCGACCGAACTACTTTTCGCAAGCGCCTTGGCAACGTCGTACTTCAACGCGATCGGCCGGTCGATATCGACCAGCTCACCTTGATCGCGTAGAACAGCAAGAAACGCGCGGAAATCCTGATAGCACATTCCATTCATCCATTACTCCGAGAAACCTCGGCATTCATGCCGGGGAGGAAAGGGGCGCAGCCGTAAGGCTGCAGGATTGGTCTGATTTGAGCGATTATCTGGATGAATATCCAGTTATTTGGTTTGGCGCGGATAGTATCTTGGGCATCCAAACCAAACGTGTCTACCGATTCCGGTTCTATCCCACGCCCGAGCAAGCGTTGCCACGTTTGCGGATATGTGTCACCGAAGCTGCCGTTGAGAGTGCGACGTTGGACTTGTTCGGCTTGCCGCACAGACCACGACCGCGACCGCGACCTCAACGCAGCACATAACGTATTAGCCGCCGGGCTGGCGGTGTTAGCCCATGGAGAAACGGTAAGACCTGAGTGCATGAGTGTTGATGCGCAATGGCTCGGTTCTGTGAAGTGGGAATCCCTTTCCCTTTAGGGAAGGGAGCAGTCAACCTACCGCTGCTCCGCATAATCGCGGAGCCTGTGCAGCATCATGCCCCACAGGCTGTTGCACTTGACGAAGTTGCCTTCTTGATGGGGCCAGCCGCCATGATCCAGCGTCAGATGGAGCCGGCCATCGGCTGCGCTGGCCAGTTGGAAGGTCGCCGTCGTACCCGCGGCATCGCCAGGACCAGCGATGCAGGTCCAGACCACCGTATCGGCATCAGGCAATGTGATCCTCCATACGAAGCTCGGACCATCAAGGTGTTTAAAGGACCACTCGCCTGCCGCACCCTGATCGGAAACCTTTGCCGCGGTCCAGTGCTCCAGGCCGCGGGCGGTGGTCAACGCTTCCCGAACCCTGGCGTGATCCGCGCTGATATTGACGGCGTGGCGAAGTGAATGCGTCATCATGAATTGGCCTGCCTTGAAGTCAGAAGTAATAACCCAGTCGGATGTTCGCCGACTGACTCAGGAACGAGCTGCTGAAGTCAGCGCTATAGCCCGCCTTGATCTCCAACCCGCCCGCGCGGAACATCTGCAAGCCCAAGTCCACCTTGCCCAGCAGCTCCGGCGAACGCACCCGGTCGGTGAACGTGCCGTTATCCGCCGTCGCATTCGCAAAACTGGCGTCAATGCGATGCGTGTTGTCCGGCGTATAACGCAGCCCGAAGGCCGCATAGGCCCGCAACGTGGTCTTGTCATCCAGGT